>NZ_JBIRSJ010000021.1:0-213608 GCF_044334165.1 Streptomyces sp. NPDC020845
CCCTGGAGGGCTCGCTCGCCACCATGAAATCGAAGCATCACCGCACGCCCGCCGCCAACGGCGGCCGCGGCGGCGCGTCCTGATTCCCGGCCCCCCCCCCCCCCCCCCCCCCCCCCCCCCCCCCCCCCCCCCCCAACCCCCCCCCCCCCCCCCCCCACGCCGCGTTCCGGGGCAGCACGAGACTGCGCAGCACGAGACTGCCGCGGCCGCCGGCGATCCGGCAGCGGGGCACCCGGACCGCCCGGAGCAGCCGGGCGAATCCGATCCCGAGCACTTACCCGACGGGCCCGAGCCCGCCCCGTTATCCGAGCAGCCCCCCACGCGGCCACCCGCACGGACGGGACATGATCCCCGGGGGCGCGAGCCGACGCCCTCGGACCAGGAGCTCACCCGGCGGCTCCAGGAGGCGTACCGCCTGGGCACCGCGAGCCCGACGGCCGGGGAAATCCTCTACCGCCGCCACCGCGACGCGGCGCTCGCCTACGCCCGCACCTGTTGCCGGGCCCTCCACGACGCCGAAGACCTGGTGTCCGAGGCGTTCATCCGTACGTTCCAGGCCGTCCGGTCGGGCGGGGGCCCGCGTGGCCCCTGGCGCCCGTATCTGCTGACCGTCATCCGCCACACCGCGATCGAGTGGAGCGCCGGTGCGCGTCAGGTGCTGCTCACCGCGGACTTCGAGTCGTGGCAGCAGCGGTCGACCGAGGCGGACCCCCAGCAGCGCCTGCTGGCGGACGAGGACCGCACACTTCTGATCCGCAGTTTCCAGGCCCTCCCCGCGCGGTGGCGGACCGTGCTGTGGCACACGCTGGTGGAGGACGCCTCCCCGCAGCGCGTGGCCGCGCTGATGGGCCTGTCCCCCAGCGGTCTCACCTCGCTGGCCTTCCGGGCCCGCGAGGGGCTGCGCGAGGCGTATCTGCGCGCTCATGTGCGATCCGCGGCGGCGGACGACGACCGCTGCCGCCACTTCGGCTCCATGATCGGCGCTTCGGTGCGGCGTGGCGCCGTACGTGGCCGTGCCCTCGCGCGCCATCTGGCCGAGTGTCGCTTCTGCGCGCACGCGTACACCGAGTTGCTTGCCCTCAACGCGGCCATGCCCGACGCCACCCGCGCCACGGATTCCACACCGACTACGGAGTGCGCGGAGTCTGCGGAGTCCGCAGGGGCTTCGGGGGCTTCGGGGTGCCGGGGCTGAGCGCCTGGACGATGAGCGCACACATGGAACTGCCGGCCGCGGATCGCGGCCGGCAGTTCCATGTGGTGGGGCTCATGCGGCCCCTGGCTCACAGTCCGTTGACGCGCGCCTCCCTCGCGATGCCGCCCACCGGCCGCAGGCCGGTCGGCGCTCCGCGGCCCCTGCGGGTGACCGCCCGGGAGTAGTGGCGCCGGATCCGGTCCATCTGCGCCATCAGGCGTCGGCCGCGCAGCGCCATCTCCAGCTCAAAGCGTATCCGCGGGTCCCGCAGGCCCGGCCCGAAGAGCTTCTCGATCTGCCGCAGCCGGTAACGCACGGTCTGCGGGTGCACTTTGAGCGCCTTGGCCGCCTCGGGCGCGCCACCGCCCTCGAGCCAGGCGAGCAGGGTCATCTGCAGCCGCTCGCTCTGCCGGGGGGTCAGCCCGGCCAGCGGCTTGAGCCAGCGCGAGGCCAAGGCCCGTACCAGCGACTCGTCCTGGAGCAGCAGCAGCGTGGAGAGGTGGTCGTCCACGAAGAGTATCCGGGCCTCGGGGCCGCTGCGCGCATGGGTCATGGTCAGCAGCCGGCGGGCCCACCGCACCGAGGAGGCCGCGTCGTTCAGCGGAACGACATGGCCGACGGCGGCGGTACGGCCCCGCAGCGCGGCCTCCAGCGCGCCACGCGCGGAGCCGGGCTCGGTGCCGGTGTCCCGGTCGGGATCCGGCTCGCCGGTCGCTCCCTCGGTCAGGGGAGTGTCCGGGCCGGTGCCGGTGCCGACGGCTGTGCCGGTGTCGGTGCCTGTGTCCGGGTCAGGGATCAGCAGGCAGAGCTCGTCTCCGACGGCGCCGATCAGGGTGTCGCCGAACACCGCGGCCAACTGCGGCGCTTCGCCCGGGGTGGGCAGGGCGATGGCCTGGATCGTTTCAGGCAGGGGCCAGCGGGCGGCCCGGGACAGCTCGGCCAGGCCACGCTCGGATACGGGTACCTCGCCGACCAGGGCGTCGAAGAGATCGCGCCTGGCCCGCTCGGGCGGTACCTCGGTCAGGGGGCCACGGCCCCGGGCGCCATCGGCCGCCACATGCTCGGTGGCCTCGTCACCTGGGGTCCGGTAGCCGAGTGCGGTCAGCAGAGCCTGTTCGACCGTCCATCGCACCTTGTCACGCTCAGTGTCCTCCAAGAGGTTGGCGAATCCCGGAATTCTGCGCCGAAGGGTCTCAATCACCTCTTCGGCCAGGGACGGGAGTTCATTGCGCAGGACGCGGGTCCGCTCGCCACGGGTGGGACGGGGGGACCAGATGCGGTTCGCGAGTTCGCCCATCATTACCTCGTTCTTGCCGGGGGGAGGCCTGGCCGTTGGGGGGTCGGTCAGGCCCGTGGAGGTTGCCTCCGTCGCCGGTCGTCCACTCCGGAAAAGGGAGTCGAGGGTCCTCCGATGAATCTTGGAGGAACCCCTCCCCTACCGGTCCCGGCGCTTTGCCGGGTCTTTGCCATCGAAATGACAGTGGAGCAGCCCAAGACGGTGTGGGCAGTGGTCGTCCACAAGAAGTTGTCACATTACGACAAATCTTATGGAGATCACGTGTAGTTCGGAGATGCTGCCGTACCCAAAGACGACTTGACGTACTCGTCACTCGCGCGATCAGGCGCGATCGGGAGGCTTTCGATGCCCATGCCCCAGCCGCCGACTCCCCCGATTCCGGGGCCGCGCCGCAGGGCTCGCCACGGCGGATCAACCATGCCACAAGGACCCGGAGGACCCGGCGGGCGACGAGCCGACCGACGCGCCCGCCCGGTCCGGGCCGGCATCGGCTGGCCGCGCCACTCCGCGCTGTACGCCTCTGTCGCGGCGGTCATACTCTCACTCATCGTGGCCGGCAACGCCGGTGCGTTCACGAAAACTTGGGCCTTCCTGGACTTCGGGGCCGGTGTCCTCGCACTGGTCTCGCTGAGCAGCGCCGTGCTGTGGGGCCTGGCGGCCACCGACCGGCTGATCCTCCACTCGAAGCACCGGCTGCTCGCCCAGGGCGTCCACCGCGCCGCCGCGGTGGCCGGCCTGCTCTTTCTCGCGCTCCATGTGTGGGTGAAGGTGGCAGAGAGTCACACGCCCGCCGCGGCCATCGTGATACCGTTCGCTGACGCAAATAAACCTGTGCTGATCGGACTTGGCACCTTGGCCGGATACCTGTTCATCATGGCGGCGGTGACGGGAGCGGTACGCAGCTCCTTCGCCTCCGCCGGCAAGTCCCGCTGGCGCTACCGCTGGTGGCGGGCGCTGCACGTGTCCGCCTACGTCGCGTGGTGCGCCGCGCTGATCCACGGCCTGAAGGCGGGTCGCGTGGCGAAGGAGTGGGCGACCGCCTCCTATGCCGTCGCGCTGGTCGCCGTGGCCATCACGCTGTGGATCCGGCTCGCCAGCCGCCGGGCCGAGCGCAGCGAGCGCGATGCCATCGTCACCGGCCAGATCCCCGTGGTCCCCAGTGCCCGGGGCGGCGGGCCGCGCAAGCCCACGACGGCCGGCGGGGCCTCCTCCCGTGACGGCGAACCCCTCGGCGCCTCGCGCGGGTGGGGCGCGTGATCTCGACCAAACCCAGACTGGCCTGTATCGATCCGCCTCGGCTGCTGGCCGGGTTGGACGAGACATACCGGCTCGACCGCGTCGGTCATCTGACCGTCCACGGCTCGATGCCCGCGCTGCGCGCGGACGAGCTCGTGGCCCTCGCGGAGAACATCGACCTGCGCGGACGAGGCGGCGCGGGTTTTCCGTTCGCCAAGAAGGTGACGGCCGTCATCGAGTCGGCCGGCCGCCGGGACGGCCGCTGCGCGGTGGTCGTCAACGGCAGTGAGGGCGAGCCCAGTTGCCTCAAGGACACCGCGCTGCTGCTGCACACCCCGCATCTGGTCATCGACGGGGCCGTGCTGGCCGCCACCGCGATGGGTGCCGACGATGTGGCCATCGCGGTCCACCGGCCGGATGTCGAGGAGTCGCTGAGCGCCGCCATCGCCGAACGTGGCCCGAGCGGGCCGCGGGTGCAGGTGAGCGTGACGGACGACCGCTTCGTGGCCGGCGAGGGCGGCGCGGTCATCAACGGCATCAGCGGCGCCCCGGCCATCCCCAACGGCCGCAAGATCCGCACCAGCGACAGCGGCCTGGCCGGGCTGCCGACCCTGCTGTCCAACACCGAGACATTCGCCCAGCTCGCGGTGGCCGCCCGGATGGGCGCCCTGCCGTTCCGCTCGGTGGGGCTGCCCACCGAGCCCGGCACCACCCTGCTGACGGTGGGCGGGAAGTTCGTCATGGAGACCCCGTTCGGGGTGCCGCTCAGCTACGTCCTGGAGCTGTGCGGCCTCACCCCGGGCCAGGGGGTCCTGGTGGGCGGCTACCACGGCAAGTGGCTGCTGCCCGACAGCCTGGCGTCGGTGAACATCTCCCGGGAGTCCATGGAGAAGTACAACGCCCGGCTCGGGGCCGGAGCGGTGCTGCCGATCCCGGAGAACACCTGCCCGGTCGGCGAGACCGCCCGGGTGGCACGCTGGCTGGCGGGCGAGACCGCCAACCAGTGCGGGCCCTGCTTCATCGGGCTGCCCGCACTGGCGGACGCCATCGGCCAGGTCGAACGGGGTGGTGGCCAGGCGGCGTTGGACACCGTGAGCGCGTACATCGAGTCGGTGAAGCGCCGTGGCGCCTGCAGCCACCCCGATGGCACGGCCGGCTTTGTGACCACCGCGCTGGAGGCGTTTCCGGACGAGTTCCGGGAACACGCACTGGGCCCCGGATGCGGCCGTCCCACGCTCGGGGTGCTGCCGCTGACCGACGGCGCCCCCTCCGGGCCGCTGGCCCTGCCCCCGGGCCCCTCCGCCGCCCGGCGAGACGAGCGGGACGAGTCGGAGCAGCTGCTCGTGGACTGGACGCTGTGCCAGGGCCATGGGCTGTGCGCGGACATCCTCCCCGAGGTGATCGAGCTCGGCATCGACGGCTACCCGAACCGGGCCAAGTACGGTGTGCCGCGCCAGCTGCGCGGGCAGGCCGTCCGCGCGGTACGGCGCTGCCCCGCGCTCGCGCTGCGCATGGAGGCGTAGCCCGGCTCCCATCCCTCACCCTCCCTCTTCTCTCTCATCTCGACGGCCGTCATGGAACGGCCGTCGATTCGTTTGGGCTCAGCGAACGCCGAACTTTTGCGTCTGATGACAAATTCCGAAGGCCATGAACGCCCGCCGAGACGCCCTCCGTATGCAAGTGACGTCGGCGCAAAACAGCCGCCGGACCGCAAGCTTGAAGGAGTGGGCATGAAGAAGCGGCAGATCGCGTTCGCGGGGGCCTCCGTCGCGATGGTCCTGATGACCGCGGCGTGCGGCGCCAGTGAGAACAAGTCCGCGGGCAGCGCCAACGTCCAGCCCATCGGCGGCACCCAGACCGTGGGCGTGGGCGCCACGTCGGGGGCGTCGGGCTATGGCACCAGCGCCGGCACGGGCGCCGGGAACGAGGCCGGGGGCGACAGCGGCGACGCCACCTCCGGCAAGGACGCGCTGACCGGCCCGGCCAAGCAGCTGTCCGTACGGGACGTCCCCAAGCTGGGCTCGGTCGTCACCGACAGCAAGGGCTGGACCCTGTACCGGTTCGACGAGGACACCTCCGGCGCCTCCCCCAAGTCCAACTGCAACGACGCCTGCGCCACCAAGTGGCCGCCGGTGCCCGCGAGCGACGCCACCGTCAGCACCGGGATCGCCGAGAAGGAACTCGGCTCGGTCACCCGCGCCGACGGCACCAAGCAGCTGACGCTGGGCGGCTGGCCGGTGTACCGCTTCGCCGGGGACACCAAGGCCGGGGACACCAAGGGCCACGGCGTGGGCGGCACCTGGAACGCGCTGGCGCCCGACGGCAAGCCGGCCGGGAAGAAGGCCGCCCAGGACAACAGCCTCCAGCTCGCGGTCACCAGCAACGCCAAGCTCGGCAAGATCGTGGTGGACGGCCAGGGCATGACCGTCTACCGGTTCGACAAGGACAGCGCCTGGCCGATGAAGACCGGCTGCCTGAACGCCTGCCTGGAGACCTGGAAGCCCGTCAAGCCGGTCGACACCAGCAAGGTCGCCGGGGTCGACCCCAAGAAGCTCACCACGTTCACCCGGCCCGACGGATCCAAGCAGCTGGCCTTCGACTGCTGGCTGCTGTACACGTTCACCGGGGACACCAAGCCCGGCGACACCAACGGACAGGGCAAGCAGGGGCTGTGGTTCGCGGTCACCGACAAGGCCAAGAAGGCCGGCGCGGCCGCCTCGGAGTGATACACAGACAAGCGGTCCGTACGAAGCAAGCGGTCCACCGAGCGGGGGGCCCGAGGCCATGAGCGCACCGGGCCACCCCGCCGGACCACCACCGGGAGGTTGACGTGTCACACGTACTGCGTGCCACCGCGCTCTGCGCGGTGCTGCTGGTGAGCGGCTGCGCCGGGAGCGAGGGGCAGAGCCACGCCGGCCACGCACAGAAGAAGACCTCCCCGTCAGCCGAGAATTCCGGTGCGAAATCCGTTGCGGATTCCGCCGGCCCCGCGTCGCTGACGAAGATCGCCGATGCCATCGGCTGCAAGGCGAACGTCGTCACGGACGCCGAGGAGCTGCGCCAGGCGGCGTGCAAGGCCGGTAAGTCCCAGTACACCGTGGTCACCTTCGCCACCGACAAGGGCAAGCGCGCCTGGCTGTCGGAGTCCAAGGACTACGGCGGCACCTACCTGGTGGGTTACCGCTGGTCGGTGACGGCCCCGTCGGAGGACTCCCTGAAGCCGCTGCGCGTCAAGCTCGGCGGCACCATCGAGACCGGCACGTTCCACGGGGGCATGGAACACGGGGGCACAGAGGACAAGGGCACGGAGCACGACGGCATGGACATGGAGCCCGGGAAGGGCCACGCCACCCACGCGCAACACCACTGACCCACAGTCAGGGTCTGCGGGTGTCTGCCCACTTGACCAGCTCGGGATCCGCGAGGCTCGCGACCCACAGATCCACCGGTGGGATTTCGTCGCCGTCGGCGGCGTCATCGGCGTCGGCGGCGTTGTGCAGGGGCCTGCGCGGGCCCACCGCGAGGACCCTCAGCCCGGCCCGGGACGCGGACACGAAGCCGCAGTGGGAGTCCTCGACCGCCAGCGCGTCGCCGGGGGCCGCACCGCACAGCCGGGCGGCCTCCAGATAGACGTCCGGATACGGCTTGGGGCGCACCTCCCCCTCCGGGACCAGCACATGGCCGAAGTACCGCAGCAGCCCCGCGCGGGACAGTCCGGCCTCGACCACATCGCGCGGGCAGTTGCTGGCGACGGCCAGCGGGGCGAACGCGGCGGTCTTGCGGACGAGTTCGGTGGCGCCTGGCATGGTGACCGGGTCGTCGGCCACCAGTTGGCGGAAACTCGCGAGGAGTTGTTCGGTCATCTGCTCGGCGAGCGCGGGGGCGCCCGCGTACTCGGCCAGCATGCGGCCGCACTCGGTGTAGTGGAGACCCTTGGTGGCCTGCGCGAACTCCGGGTCGGGGGCGCTGCCGTGGTGGCCGAGCACCACTTCGCGGGCCTTTTCCCAGTGGCGTTCGGAGTCCATGAGGGTGCCGTCGCAGTCGAAGACGATGGCGGCGGGGGTCCAAGCGAGAAGCGTGTTGGCTGTCATCTGCCTGCCGTTCCATGGGGGTGGACGATCGGCGCAGGGCGTGCCTGTACCTGCTGAAGAGCAGCGCAGTGGGGTTCCTGGCGGCTCAGGCGTGGGGTTCCTGGCGGCTCAGGCGCGGATGCGCCAACCGCTGCCGCCGACGCGCGAGCGCCTGATCGCGTGCGCGACGCGGGAAGCCGTACAGGCGGAGAGTCGCCTGCCCGAAAGATAACGATCACTACGGTAGTTTGATGACCCGCAGTAAGCAAGAAATTACTATGTGTCGGCGTTTTGTTCGTCGTGCTTGTGCTCGTCGATGCTTTGCTCGACGGCGTTGTGCTCGACTGCGTTGTGCTCGACGGCGTCCCGTTCGTCGCTCAGGGGTACTGAAGTACGCCGACCACGCTCCACTCCCCCGCCTGCCTCAGCCGGAAGACACAGGTCCTGCCGTGCGGGACGCACTCCACCCGGGCGGGCGGGGCGAATTCGGTGAACCGCAGGGCGCGGAGCCGGCAGCCGACGGGGCGGGTGTGAACACCCTCCGTCGCCAACGCCGCGGCCTGGCGGGCGGCTTCCAGCAGCACCAGGCCCGGCACATGGTCGCTCCAGTGGTCGAAGAAGAAGGGGTGGCGCAGGTCCGCCGGGTCCAGGCGCAGAATGCCCGCCTTCCGCACCACCAGAACGTCGCGCGCCGCCGGCACCGCCACTGACCGCGGCGACGGCCGGGCGAGAACACCGGCCCGCGGCGGCGAGGCCGCGTCCGACGCCGCCCGACGGGCCGTCTCATACGCCTGTGGGTCCAGGAAGCGCGCGGTGCCACCGGCCCGCGCGAAGGGCGTCCCGTCCACGAGAAGCCCGATGTCGAGCCGCAGCCCGGTGACGAACCGGCCGCAGGGCGTGGTGCGCACATCGGTCACCGCGGCGCGGCAGACCACATCCGTGGCCCCGTGTTCGGCCCGCGGCTCGGCGGCCGGATCGAGCGTGAAGGACAGGTCCCGGATCACGAAGTGCGCCCCCGCGGGGGTGGCGAAGTGGCGGGAGGGCAGATAGATGCCCAGCTGGCGCAGGGTTTCGGCGACCATCAGGGGGTGGTGGCGGCCGTCCGGGCCATGCGGAAACGTGGGATGGGAGCGTGGCCACTGCACCGCGGCCACGAACCGGTCGCCGCCCAGCGCGCGGACGTCGGTGAGCAGCACTTCGGCCACCGAGGCGCGGTGCACCGCCTCGCGCGCCACGGTGCGGGACCAGCTCAGCCGCCGCGCCACGAGCTCCCACGGCTCCGGGACGCCACACGCCTCACCAATGATCGCCATAAAATACTAGTAATGGTGGACCTGTGGGTCTTCACCTCCATGACATGCGACAAGTCCGCTAAGTTCACCCCGACAACGCACCGCACGCGACGGAACGAGGACGGACACCACGTGCAAGAGCGGGCCGAGCAGACACGCCGAACCCTCCTGGAAGCGGCGGCTTCCCTCTTCGACGAACGGGGCTACGCCGGCACCAGCATCAGCGATATCGCCGCCCGGTCCGGCCACACCAGCGGCGCCATCTACTTCCACTACGCGAGCAAGGAGAAACTCGCGCTCGCCGTCGTCGAGGGACACTTCGCCACCTGGCCACCGCTGATCGAGCAGTACGCCAACACCGCCTCCGACGCCGCCACCGGCACCCCGGCCCTGGAGCGGCTGGTGCGGCTGAGCTTCGCGGTGGCCCGCGCCTTCCGCGACGACATCGTCGTACGGGCGGGGGCGCGGCTGTGGACGGAGCGCACCCTGATCGCGGCGCCGCTCCCGCCGCCCTTCGTCGGCTGGATCGACGCCGTGACCGAGATGCTGGAGCGGGCGCACGCCGAGGGCGACCTCGCCCCGCATATCGACCCCGAGCGCGCCGCCCGGACCGTCGTCTGCGCCTTCTTCGGCGTGCACACCGTCTCCGAGGCCCTGGACCGGCGCAGGTCCATCGAGGACCATCTGGCCGATCTATGGGCGCTGCTGCTGCCCTCGCTTCAGACCCGCCCCATCGCCGCGGAGCTGTTCCCGATGGCCCGGCAGGGCTGAGAACGGGGCTGCCGACAGGCTTGAGGGCGGGTCTGAGAGCGGATCTGAAGGCGCGTGGCTACCAGATCTCGTCGACCCACTCGGGGTGGTCGATGAACGGGTTGCGGTTGTGCTGGTAGTCGTCGTATATCACCTGGTTGCGCCGCTGCTCAAAGGCGTCCGGCGGGTCCTCGGCGCTCCACTTGCGCAGCACGGACAGCCGCCCCAGATACGGCTGACTGCCGTTGCCCGCCTTGTCGTTGACCTCGAGGTCGGCGAAGCCGTCGCCGCCCTCGTAGCGCACCGCCATGTAGAAGATCATGCGGGCCACATCGCCCTTGACGGCGTCGCGGGGCTCGAAGGAGTCGGAGTCGGTGTAGTTGCCGGGTGCCTCGGACACCTGGGAACCGCCCTCGTCGAAGTCCTTGTTGCCGCGCGTGCTGTTGACCGACACGTCCTCGGGGCGCAGATGGTGCAGATCGGTGCCCGGACCGGTCGCGGTGCCGAAGTCGCCGTGTGACTTGGCCCAGACGTGTTCCCGGTTCCAGTCGTTGGCGTTGCCGCCGTTGGAACTCTTGCTCTGCGAGCGGCCGGTGTAGAGCAGGATGACGTTGGCGGAGTTGCGGGGGTCCTCGTCGGTGTTCTTGAGGGCGTCCCACACCTGGCTGTACGAAATCTTGCTGTTGGTGCTGATGATCTTGTGCAGGGCGTCCTTGAGCGGCTGCCCCGTCTTGCCGATCGCGTCCTTGTAGTACGTGTCGTCATAGCCGGCGGCCCGCGTCGAGTCGGCGAAGGTGGTGCCGGCGGTGGCGGGGGTCTGCGCGGTGGCGGTCACGGCCACCGCGCAGACCAGCAGGGCCAGGGATTTCCAGCGGGTCACACGGGTGATGTGCACAGGCGGTCCTCTCCCCGATTCACGTTCGATCGCCGAAAGCGTGTCAGAGAGCCGATCTCCCAAAGGTGAACGGCAGGGAGAGGTTTTGTGACAGGGTCATGACTAAAGCCGTGCGCAGCGAGCGCTCCCCCGAGGGGTTACAACGACGCGCCCCCGCATATCACCAGCGTCTGACCGGTGGTCGAGCCGCCCTCCGGGCCGAGCAGAAACGACGTCAGCCCGGCCACCTCCTCGGGCCGTACGAGCCTGCCCAGCGGCGGCACGACCGGAGGGGTCGCGCTGCGGCCGGGGTCCCGCAGCATCGGGGTGTCCGTGGGGCCGGGGGCCACCACGTTCACGGTGATCGCGCGGGGCGCCAGCTCCGCGGCCCAGGACCGGGCCATGGCCGCCAACGCCGCCTTGGTGGCCGCGTACTGGCTCTTGCCCGGCACGCCGGTCATGGTGCGGCTGCCCACCAGCACCACCCGTCCCCCGTCCGCGATCCGGTCCGCCAAGGCGTCGACCAGAACCTCGGCCGCCTGCACATGGACCCGCCACATCAGTTCGCCGTCGGCCGCCGAAAGACCACCCAGCCGGGCGGAGCGCTGAACACCCGCCGCGTGCACGATCGCGTCCACCCCGGCCACCGGGGCGAGCGCGTCCCGCACCACCTCCGGGCGCGCCAGATCGACCGGCAGCCAGCTCATCCGCTCGGCGGAAGGCGGCTCCGTACGGCTGATCCCGGTGATCCGCCACCCCTCGTCCAGCAACCGGGCGGCGATGGCGGCGCCGATACCGGAGCTGGCGCCGGTGACCACCGCGTGGCGTGGCTCAGACATCTGCCGCCCAATCCGGCGCCACCCGTACGTACTTGATGGCCCGGCGGTGGTAGGTGTACGCGATGTGCAGCGCGCCGTCCGGCGACTGGGTCACGGAGGGGTAGGACAGCTCGCGGTTGAGGCGGTCGCGCGAGTTGTTGGTGAGGCAGTGTCCGTCGCCGGTGTCGAGGTCCCTGCGGTGCGGCCAGGTGTCGCCGCCGTCGGACGACAGGGCGAGCGTCATCGGGGCGCGCGGCGCGCCCCAGAAGGCGGTCTTGCCGCCGTCGGCCACCTCGGCCACCTCGGGCGCGGCGGTGGCGGCCGGGGACTCGCCTGCCTGGCCGTCGTCGTCGATCTCGTCGTAGAGCGAGACCCGGCGCGCGGTGGCGTCCGCGGCGCTGCTGTGGTTGTAGACCAGCGCGAGCCGTCCGTCGGCGAGCGGGACGTACTGGATGGAGGAGTTGTTGTTCGGCAGCTCCGTGGCCACCGGCTCGCTCCAGGTCTCGCCGCCGTCGCGGGAGTGCGAACGGTGGATGGCGTCCGCCCACCGGCTGCGGAAGAGGGCGAGCAGGGTGCCGTCGGGCAGCGGGTGGATGTTCATGTGCACACATCCGGTGGACCCGGGCACCGGCCGCTCCCGCCAGGTCCGCCCCTGGTCGTCGCTGATCATCACCGCGCTGGTGTCGTGGTCCCCCACCCACGGGATGCCCGGGGTGGCCACGCAGTGGAACACCGGCAGCAGCCACCGGCCGTCGTCCAGGACGACCGGGGGCTGACGTACGAAGACACCGCCCGTCGCGGTGGCCGGGAACAGCGTGCGCGTCGGACCCCAGGTGGCGCCCCCGTCCGCCGACGTGCGCAGCCGTACCTCGGCGGTGTCCTGGTTGCCCGCCTGCTGGGCGGTGTGCAGCAGCCACAGCTCGCCGGTGGGCGCGGAGAAGAGCACGGGGTTCTGCTCCGAGCGCGTCAGGTCGTCGGAGAGCCGCACCGGGTCGGTCCAGGTGTCCGCGCCCGGGGCGAGCCGGGAGAACCATACGCAGATGTCGGCGACGCCCTCCTGCGTACCGCCGAACCACACGCACCCGAGGTCGCCCCCGGGCAGGACGGCCAGGTTGGCGGCGTGGTTCTGCACGGCGGGGGCCGGCAGGAACGCCTCGACGCGCGCCGGGTCGTCCGGGCGCTCGCGCACCCGCCCGTCGGTCCGCAGCTCCTCGGCGGCCTGCGCTGGGGTGGTGTCGTGGTCGGCGGTCATGCCGCGGGCTCCTTCGATGGTGCGGAGTGGGTGGGTGTCGGTGTCGGATGTCGGAGGCGAACCGAGCCTCGAAAAAGGGGAGAAGTCAGCGGTTGTACGCCGGCATCGGCCCCCGCAGCCGGGCCCCGACCTCGTCGCAGGCCGCGACCACATCGGCCGGCAGCGGACCCGCCTCGGCCGCCGCCACATTGGCCCGCAGATGCTCGACGCGCGAGCCGCCGAGCAACAGCGCGTCCACCCCGTCCCGGCCGAGCAGCCACCGCAGCGACAGCTCGACGAGCCCGAGGTCCGCGCCCTCGGCGATCCGGGCCAGGTCCTGGACGGCCTCGAAGAGGCGGGGGTCCCAGTAGCGCTGCCGGTACATCTCGGCCAGCCGGGAGTCGCCGAACCGCCCCGACTCGGGCGTCTCCTCGAAGACATGGCGCCCTGTCAGCAGCCCGCCACCGAGCGGGTTGTAGACCATGGTGCGCACCCCGCTGGTGGCCGCGTACTCCAGGTACTCCTCCTCCACCCGCCGGGCCAGCAGGTTGTACAGCTGCTGGGCGACCACCGGCCGCGGCGCGCCCACCCGCTCCGCGGTGTGGCCGACCTCCGCGATCTGCCAGGCCGCGTAGTTGGACACGCCCAGCGCCAGGACCTTGCCCTCGGCGACGAACTCGGCGACGGTGCCCAGCGTCTCCTCGAGCGGGGCCGACCGGTCGGGCTGGTGCAGATAGAAGAGGTCGACGTGGTCGGTGTTCAGGCGCCGGAGGCTGCCTTCGAGGGCCGCCCGCAGCCCGCGCGCGGACAGCGGGGAGTGGTCGCCGTGGTCGGGGTGCGGCATTCCGGCCTTGGTGGCCAGTACGATCCGGTCCCGGCGGCCGGGCAGCAGCTCGGCCAGGATCGTCTCGGTGACCCCGCCGGCATACGCGTTGGCGGTGTCCACACCGGTCACCCCGGCGTCGAGCGCCGCGTCCAGCATCGCGGCGGCACCGGCCCGGTCGACGGTGTCGCCGAAGGTCATGGTGCCCAGCACCAGGCGCGAGAGCGGCACCGGTACGCCGGGCAGCTCCACCGCGCCGGGCGAGGTCCGGGAGGGGGTGTCGGGGTGGGTCATCAGGGGGTGGCTCCTTCGGCCTGCGCCCCGGCGCGCCTGACCTGGCGCGCCGGGGTGTGACGGGCGTGACGGGCGTGACGGGACGGTGGGTCAGGACGGAGTGGCGGTCTCTGATGACGCCGCGGGCGCAGCGACGATCGCGGAGACCAGGGCGCGCGGTTTGCGCCCCCGCATCGTCGTCGGGTCGAGGGCGGCGCGGCGCAGCGCCCTGGTGTACGGCTCGGCGGGCCCGGCGAGGACCGTCTCCGTGGGGCCGGACTCGACGACCCGTCCGCTCCGCATCACCATGACCTCGGAGCTGATCTCGCGGACCACCCCGAGGTTGTGGGAGATGACGATGTAGGCGAGCTGCCGCTCGGCCTGCAGATCGCGCAGCAGCCTGAGCACCTGTGCCTGGACGGAGACGTCGAGCGCGGAGGTGGCCTCGTCGCAGACCAGCAGTTCGGGGTCGCTGGCCAGGGCACGGGCGATGCCGATGCGCTGCCGCTGCCCTCCGGAGAACTCGCCGGGGCGCCGGTGGAGCGCGCTGGAGGGCAGCCCGACCTGGTCGATCAGCTCCGCGGCCCGGCGGGCGCGCTCGGCCTTGGAGGTGACTCCGGCCAGCCGCAGCGGCTCGGCCACGGTCTCCTCGGCCGTCAGATGGGGGTCCAGGGAGCCGTACGGGTCCTGGAAGACCATCTGCACCCGGCGGCGCAGCGGGCGCAGCCGCCGCTCCGGGAGGGTGGCGATATCGGTGCCGTCGAGCAGGATGCGGCCCTCGGTGGGGCGCAGCAGCCGGACGAGGGAGCGGGCGATGGTGGACTTGCCGCAGCCGGATTCGCCGACGATGGCGAGCGATCCGCCGCGTTCGACGGTGAAGCCGACCCCGTCCACGGCGCGGAACTTCCCCCCGTGGACGGGGTATTCGACGACAAGGTCCTCGACGGCCAGCAGGGGTGTGGTCACAGCGCCTCCCGGTGTGCGGCGGCGGGGGCCTGGGGGGTGTTCTCGTCCCAGGGGCCCAGGGTGGGGACGGCGGCGAGCAGGCCGCGGGTATACGGCTCGGCGGGGTGGTCGACGATCCGCTCGACGGGGCCGGACTCCACGAACCGGCCGTCGCGCATGACGTGGATACGGTCGGACACCAGCCGGGCCACGCCCAGGTCGTGGGTGATCATCAGGATGCCGATGCCGGTGCGCTCCTGCAACTCCATGAGCAGGTCCAGGACGCCGGCCTGGACGGTGACGTCCAGGGCCGAGGTCGGTTCGTCGGCGACCAGCAGTTCGGGCTCGGCGGCCAGGGCTATGGCGATGAGGACACGTTGCAGCATGCCGCCGGAGAACTGGTGCGGATAGGCGCCCCAGCGGGTCTCGGGGTGCGGAATGCGCACCCGGCCGAGGAGTTCGAGGCCTCGGGTGCGCGCCTCGGCCTTGGACAGTTCGGGGTGGCGCAGCCGCAGCGCCTCGCCCAGCTGGTGGCCGATGGTGTGCACGGGGCTGAGCGCGGTCATCGGGTCCTGCGGGATGAGGGAGACACCGCGGCCGCGGATCCGCCGGATGGCCTTGGGGTCGGCGATGATGTCGCAGCCCAGCACACGGGCGGTGCCGGACAGTACGGCCAGCCCGTCGGGCAGCAGCCGCAGCAGGCCCATGGCGGTGGTGGACTTGCCGGAGCCGGACTCGCCGATGAGCGTGACCGTCTCGCCCGGGGCGATGGTGAAGCCGACCCCGTCGACGGCGCGGACCACGCCGCGGTCGGTGATCAGCTCGATCTGCAGGTCCTCGACCTCCAAGAGGGGGGCCGTCTCGCTGGTCTCGCTCATGAGGAGGCCTCCGTGGCGCGTCGGCGGGTACGGTCGCGCAGACCGTCGCCCAGCAGGTTGACCCCGACCACCAGGAGCACGATGACCAGGCCCGGCAGGGTCACCAGCCACCAGGAGGTGGTGATGTAGTCCTGGCCGTCGGAGATGATCCGCCCCCAGGTGGCGAACGGCCGCTGGGGTCCGGCGCCGAGGTAGCTCAGCGCGCTCTCCAGCAGCACCGCCTGGGCGAGCAGCAGGAGGACGACCAGGGACGCCTGGCGGACGATGTTGGGGATGACGTGGCGGGCCAGGATGGCGACCTGGCGCAGTCCGAGTACCCGGGCGGCGGCCACGTACGGCTTCTCCCGTTCGACCAGGACCAGCGACCGGGTGAGCCGGGCGACTTCGGGCCACTGGGCGACGGCGATCACGCAGGTGATGACGGTGACGGAGGGGCCGAAGAGGGCGACGACCAGCAGCAGCATCATCAGCAGCGGAAGCGACATCTGGGCCTCGAGCAGCCGGGAGACGACCGTGTCGACCCAGCGGCCGAAGTATCCGGCCGCGGCGCCGGCGACGATGCCGATGAGGCCGGAGACGACGACCGCCAGTACGCCGATGGCCAGCGACACCTGGCCGCCGTGCAGCACCCGGGAGAGCAGGTCGCGGCCGAGCTGGTCGGTGCCGAAGAGGTGGCCGTCGGTCAGCGGCGGCAGCCGGCGCGCGGACAGGTCCTGGTCGTCGGCTCCGGCCAGCGGCAGCAGCTGTGCGAGGGCCACGGGGACCACCACCAGCAGGGTGCACACGGCGCCGGCCCACAGTTTCAGGCGCGCGCTGCGGTGGCGCCGGGTGGCGGTGGCGCGGGCCACGTCCTTCGCGGTGACCGCGCTCGGGCGGGGCGGATGGGCCGTCTCGGCCGGGGCCGGGGGTTCGAGGGCGCCTTTCATCTCTCAGGCCGCCTTTCCCAGGCGTACCCGCGGGTCGAGCAGCGGGTAGGCCAGGTCGATGAGGAGTTGGACGAGGACCGCCAGGGCGGCGGTGACCAGGACGGTGGCCTGGATGAGCGGGTAGTCGCGGGTCTCCAGGGCGCGGACGACCAGGGAGCCGACACCGGGCCAGCCGAAGACCACCTCGACCACCACGACGCCGTTGAGCATGGCGGCGAACCGGGTGCCGAGCGCGGTCAGCACCGGGATGGCGGAGTTGCCCAGGGCGTAACGCCAGGTCAGCGCGCGCTCCGAGACACCGCGGGAGCGGGCGACGGTGATGTACGGGGAGGCGAGGGCGGCCACCATCTCGCGGCGGACCAGCCGGGAGATCAGCGCCATCTGGAGGATCGCCACGGTGACGGTCGGCAGGACCAGACCCCCCCAGGTGGTGAACCCGGAGGCGGGGAGCACCGGCACCAGCACGGCGAAGACGGTCAGCAGCATCACGCCGATCCAGAAGTCCGGCATGGACTGTCCGGCGATGGTGAGGACGTTGGCGCCCAGTTCGCGCTTGGTGTCGGCGCGGCGGGCCATCCATACGCCGAGCGGTACGGCGACGAGCGTGGTGAGCGCGATCGCGGCGGCGGAGAGGGTGATGGTGTACGGGACGCGGTCGAGCACCACGTCGAAGGCGGGGGCGTGGAAGGAGTAGCTGGTCCCGAGGTCGCCGGTGAACAGGTCGCGCAGGAAGACCCAGTACTGCGTCAGCAGGCTGTCGTCGAGGCCGAACTGTTCGCGGATCCGGGCCAGGTCCGCGCTGGTCGGGTTGGGGCCGGCCAGGGCCGCGGCGGGGTCGCCGGGGGCCATGCGCACCAGCACGAAGACGGTGGAGAGGGTGAGGAAGATGGTCAGGACGCTCTGGCCGAGGCGGCGGAGCAGATAGCGGATCATGGCTCAGCCCTCCAGGCGCACGGCGGCGAGGTCGTAGGAGTTGACCTGCAGGAGCCGCACGTCGTGTACGCGGGTGCGGCGGGCCAGCACCACATTGGGGATGAAGGCCCACAGGCAGGGTCGGGTGTCCCAGATCGCCTTCTGGACGTCGGCGAGCTTCTTGTTCCGGGTCTTCTCGTCGCTCTCGGAGGAGGCGTCGGCCAGCCGGGCCGCGATCTCGGGGAAGACATAGCCCTGGTAGGTGTCCCGGGTCTTCTCCTTCGCCGGGGTGCCTCCGTACATGCCCTGGAGGCTGGTGCTGGCGTAGCCGGTGGGGACGGAGTAGCCGTTGCCGAGGACGTCCCAGTCGCCGCGGCGGCCCTGCCGCCACTGCAGGATGTCGCCACCGGGCTGGAACTGCTGGAGGGAGGCGCGGACGCCGACGGCGCGCAACATCTCCAGTACGGCCTCCATCACCGAGGTGTCCGCGGGGAACTCGCCCGACTCCCAGATGATCTTCACCTTGAGGTCGCCGGCGCCGAGCGCGGCCAGCCGTTTACGGGCCTTGCCTGGGTCGTAGACATAGGACCCGGTGCGCACCGCGCCCCTGAGGGCCAGCGGTACCACGCCCTCGGCCTGCTGGGCGGAGCCGGTGAGCACATCGCGCACCAGGGCCTCGCCGTCGATGGCGTAGCTGAGCGCCTCGCGCACCCGGGGGTCGGCCAGCGGATGTCCCCGGGGCTTGCGGAAGTTGAAGAACAGCTGGTTGACCCGGGTGCCCGAGGTGCGGTCGAGCCGCACGCCCGGCAGACCGCGCAGCTGCTCCGCGGAGTCGGGGGTGATGGTGTCGATCACGTCCAGCTCGCCGCTGCGCACCGCGACGACACGGCTGGACTCCTCGGGGACGAAGCGCACCCGCACCTTCTCGATGGCGGGGCGCCGTCCCCAGTAGTTGCGGTTGGCGGCCAGGGAGTATTCGCCGGTGCCGGAGTTCGCCGAGGTGACGACGTACGGGCCCGAGCCCACCCCGCCGGACAGCTCCTCGGGGCGGTTCTTGGCGGCCGGGCTGATCAGGATGTTGGCCATCAGCTGGTCGAGGATCGGCACCGGGTGCTCGGTGCGCAGATAAAAGGTGCGCTCGTCCACCGGCTCGACGGTGGGCAGCTCGGGGAACAGGCCGATCAGAAAGGACCCGTTGACGCCCGCGTACATCTTCAGGGCGGTGGCCACGTCCTTGACCGTGACCGGGGTGCCGTCGGAGTACCGCACTCCGGCGCGCAGCCGGACCGTCCAGCGGGTGGGCTCGGTCATCTCGAAGCGGTCGGCGAGCACCAGCTCGGTGTTCAGGCCCTTGCCGATCCGGGTGAGACCCTGACGGACGGCGCGCTGCACCGTGACCGCCGCATCGAACTGGTTGAGCTTGTTGTCGAGGCTGACCAGGGAGCGGTTCAGCCCCAGGCTGATGGTGCCGGGGCCGGGGGCACCGGTGGGCCCCGCGCACCCGGCCAGGGGGCCGAGGGCGAGGCCGGCTGTGGCACTCGCGCCCAGGCGCAGCACGGTCCGCCGGCTGGGGTGCGGACCGGATGAGATACGGGTCATCGTCGACCTCTCGGCATTTCAGGGGAGCGACCGGCTCGCTCGATCCGCCCGGATCGCCGCCGGGCGGGTCGTAGACCGTCCGGCGGTGGGACCCGCGGCGTCGCGGGCCTCTCCTGCCGGACGGTCTTAGTGTCGCGGCGTCACCGTGGCACGGATGCGCGTTTCACGCAATACCCCTCGCACACTTCGCGCAGAGTGTGTCATCATCGAGACCGTCGGGGCGGCGCGTTGCCGCCGTCTTGCGCCGCCCCGCAGTTCCGCGCCGTTCTTCTGCGCTGTCCCTCGCTGTCCCTGGTCGCTCGAGGAGGTACCGGTGGAACCGATGCCCAGCAGGCGGTTGCTCGCCGTCGCGGACGACCTGTCCGGCGCGGCCGAGACGGCCGCCGGGCTTGAATCGCGCACAACGCGCAGTCGGGTGGTGCTCGTTGGGGGCTCGGCCGCCCCGCGCCACCCGGGCGAGGCGACCGTGCTGGACCTCGACTCGCGCCATCTGCCCGCGGCCGACGCGGCCGAGGCGGTCCGCGCCGCGCTGGCCCTGCCGCCCCCGGGCGACACCCTCGTACTGAAGAAGATCGACTCACTGCTGCGCGGCAATGTGGCCGCCGAGGTGGCCGCCCTCGCCGCGGACGGCGCGAGCGTGGTCGTCGCACCCGCACTGCCCGCCGCCGGGCGTGCGGTGCGCGCGGGCGTCGTCCACCTCGGCACCACCCCGCTGCACCACAGCGACGCCTGGCGCGCCGAGCCGGTGCCCCCGCCGGGCTCGGTGGCCGCCGCGCTCGGCCCGGCCCGCACCGCGCTCGTCCCGCTCACAGCCGTACGGGGCTCCCGGCACACCCTGCTGACCGCGCTGCGGGCGGCCCTGGCCGAGGGGCGGGTGGTCATCTGCGACGCGGAGACCGACGCCGACCTGGACGCGATCGTCGAGGCCGCGCTGGCCGGCGGGCCGGGCGGGCCGGGCACCCGGCTGGTCGGCTCCGGCGGCCTGGCCGCCGCCCTCGGCCGCCATCTGGCGGGCGGGGAGCCCGACGGCCAGCCCGAGACCGACGTGCCACCCCCGGCAACGTCGGTCGCGGCCGGCCCGCGCGCGGCGGCCGGCCCGGGGCGGCAGGTCCGTATCGAAGCCCTGCCCGGCACGGTCGAACACGCCCTCGCCCGGCCTGCGGCGACGGTCTCGGAGGCCCGGGAAGCCACCGTCCGGCAGCCCCGCGCGGAACATGAGCGCGAGGCGGCCGAGCCCCGGCCGCTGCTGGTCGTGGTCGGCACCGCCGAGCCCTCGGCCGCCGAGCAGATCCAGCGGCTGGCCGACGACGGAGCCACCGTCCTGCGCCTCCCCCTCGAAGCCCTGTGCGCGGACGACTCCGCCGCGCCGATAGCCCTCCCGCCGCTCCACGACGACGCGGTCACCGTCTTCACCCCCGCGCCCGGCCCGGCCCCGGCGGCCTTCTCGCCCCGGCGCCTGGTGCACGGCCTCGCCCGCACCGTCGCCGCCGCGCTCGCCCGCCACGACGGGCCCGTCGACCTCGTCCTGACCGGCGGGGAGACCGCCCGGCGGGTGCTGGACGCGCTCGGCGTCACCGAACTCCACCCCGTCGGCCAGGTGCACCACGGCGCCGTACACCTGCGTACCCCCGACGGGCGATCCGTCGTGACCCGCCCGGGCAGCTTCGGCGACGCCGACTCCCTGCGGCAGATCGTCCACGCGCTGCGCCCCCACCCGACTCAATCGGAAGGTCCGTCCATGAACCCATCCCCCAACCCCGCCTCCCCCGCCGACGGCCCGCTCCCCCTCATCGCGGTCACCATGGGCGACGGCGCGGGCATCGGGCCGGAGGTGGTCGTCCCCGCCCTGCTCGACCAGGACACGCTGCGGCGCTGCCGCCCGGTGGTCATCGGGGACGCGGCGCGGCTGCGCCAGGCCGCCCGGCTGCGGGGCCTCGACTGCGAGGTCGTCCCCGTCTCCGGGCCCGAGGAGGCCGAGTTCACCCCGGGGCGGATCAATGTGATCGATCTGGACCTGCTCCCCGCCGACCTGCCCTGGGGGCAGCTGTCCGCGGTGGCCGGGGACGCCGCCTACCAGTACATAGCGGTGGCCGCCGAACTGGCCATGAGCGGTGCGGTGCAGGGCATCTGCACCGCACCCCTGAACAAGGAGGCCCTGCACGCGGGCGGCCACATCTTCCCCGGCCACACCGAACTCCTCGCCCACCTCACCGGCGTCGACGAGGTGTCCATGATGCTGGCCACCCCGACCGTGAAGGTCATCCACGTCACCACGCACATCGGCCTGATCGACGCGGTCAACCGGATCGAACCCGGCCTCGTCGAGCGCACCGTACGCCGCGGCCACGAGGCGATGGTCCGCGCCGGCACCCCGAACCCCGTCATCGGCGTCTGCGGCATCAACCCGCACGCGGGCGAGAACGGACTGTTCGGCTACGGCGAGGAAGAGGAGAAGATCGTCCCCGCGCTGGTGGTGCTGCGCGCCGACGGCATCGACGCCCGCGGCCCGCTCCCCGCCGACACCGCCTTCTTCCTGGCCGGCCGCGGCGACTACGACCTGATCGTGGCCATGTACCACGACCAGGGCCACGGCCCGGTCAAGGTGCTCGGCCTGGAGGCCGGGGTCAATCTGACCGTCGGGCTGCCCGTCATCCGCACCTCCGTCGACCACGGCACCGCTTTCGACATCGCCGGTACCGGAAAGGCGGACGCCGGTAGCATGATCGAGGCCCTGCGGCAGGCGGCCGAGATGTCCTCGGCCCCCGCCCGGTGAAGCGAGACCGCCCGGTGACGCAGAACCAGCCGGTGGCGCAAGACCAGAAGGACGAGTGACGAGTTGACGATGCCAGCCCAGGGAGCCCGGGGCCGCCGCGACCAGATCGTCCACCTCGCCACCACCACGGGTCTGGCGAGTGTGGAGGAGCTGTCCCGCACCTTCGGGGTCACCGCCTCCACCATCCGCCGCGACCTCGCCCAACTGACCGCCGCCGGGCGGCTGGCCCGCACGTACGGCGGGGCGATGGCCCTGGTGGCGCACCCCGAAGCATCGCTGCGCCAGCGCACCGGCGAGGCATTCGAGGCCAAGCGGGCCATCGCCCGGTGGGCGGCGGAGCGGATCCGTACGGGCGAGACGGTCCTGCTCGACGCGGGCTCGACCGTCGGCGCCCTGGCCCATGAGCTGCGCGCCGCCGGGGATCTGACGGTGGCGACCACCGGACTCACCGCACTGCAGGAGCTCTCCGACGTGGACGGCGTACGGGTGGAGTGCCTTGGCGGCACGCTGCGCCCGCTGAGCCAGAGCTTCGTCGGACCGCTCGCCGAGGCCGCGTTGGAGCGGATGACCTTCGACCGGGTATTCCTCGGCGCCGACGGCGTGACGGCCCACGACGGCCTGTGCGAGGCGGACCTGCGGCAGACCCGCCTCAAGGAGCTGATGGCCCGCCGGGCCGACGCCGTCTACGTACTGGCCCACTCGGCGAAGATCGGCCGCCGCCCCTTCCACACCTGGGTCCAGCTGCCGCCGGGATGGACGCTGGTGACGGACCGCGCGGCCGACCCGGACGAGGTACGGGCGCTGCGGGCGGCCGGGGTCGAGGTCGTTCTCGTCGACGCGGAGTGAGACGCGGCCCCGTCGGGCCGTATGTTCACCACTGTGGCGCCTGACCGGCCGGGCCCTGGCGGGGCCGGCCGGTCAGGCGCGGCCGTGCCAGGAGGCCCAGAGCGCGGCGTACGCACCGCCGCGCCGCACCAGCTCCTCGTGCGGCCCGAGTTCGGTGATCCGCCCGTCCTCCATCACCGCCACCCGGTCCGCGTCATGCGCGGTGTGCAGCCGGTGGGCGATGGCCACGACGGTGCGCCCTTCGAGGACCGCGGCAAGCGACCGCTCGGTGTCCCGGGCCGCGCGCGGATCGAGCAGCGAGGTGGCCTCGTCCAGCACCAGCGTATGCGGATCGGCGAGGATCAGCCGGGCCAGGGAGAGTTGCTGCGCGCGGTCGGGCGGCAGCGCCGCGCCACCGGCTCCCACCCGGGCGTCGAGCCCCGTCAGCGCGGCCCACCCCCAGGCGCCGACCGCCCGCAGCGCCCGCTCCAGTTCGGCGTCGTCCGCCCCGGGCCGGGCGATGAGCAGGTTGTCGCGCACCGTGCCACGGAAGACATACGTCTCCTGGGTGACCAGGGCGACCTCGCCGCGCAGTTCGGCCGGTGAGAGATCCGTCAGCGCCATTCCCCCGACGGTGACCGCGCCGGTGCGCGGCGAGTGGATCCCGGCGAGCAGCTGGCCGAGGGTCGACTTGCCCGCGCCCGACGGGCCGACGACGGCCAGCCGCTCCCCGCGCTCGATCCTCAGATCGATGCCGCGCAATACGTCGCGGCCGTCGCGGTAGGCGTAACTCACCCCCCTGACCTCAAGCGCCCGGCGCCCCTTGAGATCCCCCCGGGCCGCCCGGCTCCGCCCGCCGGGCGCGGCTCCCGTGGCGCCGGACCCGTGGCCGACCCCCAGCAGCCTGGCCAGCGAGGCGGAGCCGGTCTGCAGATCGCCCAGCGAGTACAGCAGCGTGTCGACCGGCCCCAGCAGTTGCTGGACATAGAGCGTGGCCGCGGTGACCGACGCCAGCGAGACCAGGCCGTCGATGGTGAAGAACCCGCCGATGACCAGCGTGGCGGCCACCGGCAGCGCATACGCGGTGTCGATGATCGGCAGGAAGACCGTGAGCAGCCCCACCGTGTGCCGCTCGGCGGCGTAGGACCCGGCGATGTCCTGGTCCGTGCGGGCGGTGCGGCGCTCGGCGATACGCAGCGCCTCGACCGTACGGGCCCCCTCGACGGTCTCCGTCAGGCCCTCGGTGAGCTGGGAGTACGTGGCGCTCTGAGCAAGGAAGGCATCGCGGGCGCGGCCGAAGAACCACCGGGAGGCGGCCCACAGGACGGGAACGGCGATCAGACAGGGGAACGCGAGCAGCGGGCCGACCACGGCCATCGCCCCGAGGGTGACGAGGATCGTGACCAGCGCGGTGACGGCGGCGGGCACCGCGCCGCGCACCACGCGCGCCAGCACGTCCACATCGCGGGTGGTGCGGGTGACCAGATCCCCCGAGCCCGCCCGCTCGACGGTGGCGAGCGGCAGCGTCAGCACATCGTCGACGAACCGCTCGCGCAGCTCGGCCAGGACCTGCTCGCCCAGCCTGGCCGAGGCGTATCCGGCGGCGTGCGTCAGCAGCGCCTGGGCCACGATGAACGCGCAGATCAGCAGCGCGGTACGGGGGATGTCGGCGGCGCCACGCCCGGCGTCCTCGACCAGGCCGCCCAGCAGCCAGGGGCCCACCAGACCGCAGACCGCGGCCAGGCCGTACAGCGTCAGGGTGGCGGCCAGCTCGCGCGGGTGACGCCGGGCCAGCCGGCGGACATGGCCGCGGACCTCCTTCGCGGAGGCGACGGGCAGCGGGATACTCATGCCCCTCCCTCCCGCTCAGTCTTGGCGCGCTCCAACGCGCGAGCTTCCCTCGTCACCGCCCGCTCCTCCGTCACTGCGCGGCTCCTCAGTCCAGCCCGCACAGCGCACCAAGACACGCACCCCTCCCCCCGCTCAGTCCCGGCGCGCTCCAACGCGCGAGCTTCCCTCGTCACTGCTCGCTCCTCCGTCGCTGCGCGGCTCCTCAGTCCAGCCCGCACAGCGCACCAAGACACGCTCATACCGGGTCCTCCTCTCGGGCGACCACAGCCCGGTATCGGGGGTCGTCGAGGAGTTCGCCGTGTGTGCCCTGGGCGACGGCCTTCGCGCTCTCGACGTAGACGACGTGGTCCGCCCGGTCGAGCAGGATCGGGCTGGTGGTGAACACGACGGTGGTGCGGCCCGCGCGGTGGGCGCCGAGCCCGCGGGCGACGCGGGCCTCGGTGTGGGCGTCGACCGCGCTGGTGGGCTCGACCAGGACCAGCACCTCCGGGTCGGCCATCAGGGCCCGTACCAGCCGCAGCCGCTGCTGCTGGCCGCCGGAGAGGTCGCGCCCGGACGCGGCGATCACGGTGTTCAGACCCTCCGGCAGCGCCTCCACGATGTCGCGCGCCGAGGCGGCGTCCAGCGCCCGTTCCAGCGGCTCGCGGGAGCCGGGGCGGGGCCCGGCCGGGTCCAGTTCATAGCCCAGCGGGCCGGCGAAGAGCAGGTCGTCGTTGGTGGCGACGAGGATGCGCCGCCGCACCTCCTCCAGCGGCAGATCGGCGAGCGGCGCCGCCTGCCAGGTGACGGCGGAGTCGGTGTAGCGGCCCAGCCGGTCGGCGAGGGTGGCGGCGTCGGCCGGGGAGGCGCAGGCCACGGCGGTGAACCGGCCCGCTGCCACGGCGAGCCCGGAGTCGGGGTCGGCCAGGGGGCCACCGCTGGGCAGGCGGTCCCTCCCAGCGGTGTGCGGCCGTGGCAAACCGGTGCCGGAGGAGAGTTCGGGCGTGAGCGCGAGAAAGTCGGTGACGCGGCGGGCGGCGACATGGCCCCGGGTCAGCTGCCCGGCGGCGTCGGTGAGCCGGCGCAGCGGATCGACCAGGTAGACGGCGTAGCCGTAGAACGCGACGAGCTGACCGGCGCCGATCCGGCCGTCGTCCACATAGCGCGCCCCCAGCCAGACGACGACGCAGGTCAACAGGCCCGGGAGCAGCACCTTGACGGCGCCGAACAGGGCATCGACGCGGGCGAGCGCCACCCCCGCGCCGCGCAGCCGCTGGGAGTCGGCGCGGTAGCGCTCGGCGAAGACCGCCTCGCCGCCGATGCCGCGCAGTACGCGCAGGCCGCTGACGATGTCGACGGCCCGGCCGGTCAGTTCGGCCTGGTGCTCGCGCAGCCGCTCCTGGCGCCGGTGCAGCGGGCGGATCAGCAGCGCGACCGCCCAGACCATCAGCGGCACACCGGCCAGCACCACGCCGCCGAGCCGCCAGGAGGCGTCCAGCATGATCGCGGCGATGGCGGCGATGGCCACGACCGCGCCACTGCCACGGGCGGTGCCGGCCAGCGCCTCGCCGATCCGGTCGATGTCCGCCACACCGGCGTTGACGATCTCGCCCTTGGCCACGCGCTTGGGCAGGGTGGCGCCGAGCGTGGCGGTCTGGCGGGTGATGAGCTGCATGGTGCGGTACGAGGCGCCGAGCCGGGTGGTGAGGGTGCAGCGGTCGCGCAGAATGCCGGTGGTGGCCTGCACCACACCGAGCCCCAGCACCGCGCCGCCCCACAGCAGCAGCGTCCGCCGGTCCCGGTCGATGATCCCGGTGTCGATGGCGGCGCCGATCGCGGCCGGTACGAGCGCCTGGGCCAGCACACAGAGAATTCCCCACAAAACGCCGAGGAAAATGGAATGGCGGATATTACGGGCAAGCCATAACAGATAGGATGTGGGTGAGCGATGATCTGGCGTTCCGGATTCCGGATCAGGGAAGCGTCGCATGGCACGCCGATGCTAATGAGCCCGTTCCCCGCCCGCCGCTGAATTTCCCGGCATTTCGGCGGGGAGGGCCCGGGAGGCATGGCCGGGGGACGGTGGGGCACTCGCGTCGCGATGGGATGAGTGACCGTCGTAGAAATTCTGGAGGTCACCGTGTACTGGCAGGCCGATCCCCGGCACCTCTCCGCCGACGACCACGACCGCGACCCCGCGCCGCCGTCGCCGACCCCGTCGCCCGGCCCGGGCGGGCCGGAGCCGGGTCCCGGGCCCGGCCCCGAACCGGGGCCGACCCCCGGGCCGCCGCCCGACCCGGCGCCGGACCCCGTGCCCAGCCCGCCGCCCAGCCCGCCCCCGAGCCCGCCGCCCGGTCCGGTGCCGGGTCCACCGCCGCACCCGGTGCCCCAGCCGCCGGGCCCCGATCCGGTCCCGGACCCCTCCCCCGCCCCCGGACCGCTCACCCGCCAGGCGCGCCCCAGCGCGGCCTACGGCACGACCGGCCCGGCCATGGCCCGCTAGGACCACCCGCTAGGACTTGGTCCGCTTCGGGGCCGCTAGATGATCAAGTCCGATGTGTCCGGTCGCATGCGGTGGCCGACTGGATGGCGGGCGTCCCGGTTTCTCAGCGCTGCTGGCGGCCGTGCGCCACGGCAGTGGCATGCTCCTCGCTATGCATGAAGATCCGCAGGACAAGGCAACGCCGCGGTGGTGGGGGCGTATCGCGTGTACGTGGGCGGTCGCTTTCGCTGTGCTTCATTTCTACTGGGCGCTCGGCGGCGGCTGGGGCCTGAGTGTCTCGGCGGGGCCCTTGGCCGAGGAACGCCCCGGGTGGTTCGTGGTGGTGGGCTTGTGGGGTGTGGGAATGCTGTGCCTTGTCGGCGGCGTGCTGGGATGGCTTCTCGCCCGGCCACGGCCTCATGGCCTGGCCGGACGGGCGGTCAAGAGCCTGGGCTGGTGCGTCTGCGCTGTGCTGGTGGTGCGCGGCATCGCCGTCGAGGTGCTGCTGCTGAGTGACGCAGTGGGCCAGGAGATGGGAGTGAGTCCGGAACAGCGGCTGTGGACGCTGGCGCTCTGGAATCCCTGGTTCCTGGTCGGCGGTCTCGTCTTCGGGCTGGCCGCACGGCAGTTCGGAAGAGCGAGTGGCCCGAGTAGCGGTGCCGCCTGACGGCGCGCCGGGGAACACGAACAGGGCCTCCAAGATCGTGGTGTGAACGACGACCTGGACACCCTGCTGACCGCACTGTACGTGAAGATCGATGACGAACTGGAGGCCAACCGCTGGATGGGTCGGCCACCGAAGCTCACCGACGCCGAGCTGGTCACTCTCGCGGTCGCCCAGGCTCTGCTCGGCTTCCACTCCGAGACGCGCTGGCTGCGTTACGCGACTACACACCTGGCGTCGATGTTTCCCTATCCGCCGCAGCAATCCGGGTACAACAAGCGCCTCAAAGCGGAGCTGCCCCTGGTGAGACGGGCGGTACGGATGCTGGCGGCGGACACGGACTTCTGGTTCGACACCCACTGGATCGCCGACTCCACGCCGGTACCGTGCGGGATGTCCCGCCCGACGGTGAAGCGGTCGGACCTTGCCGGCTGGGCCGGATACGGGTACTGCGCCTCCCACTCCCGGTTCTTCTGGGGCCTGCGCCTGTACCTGGTGTGTACCCCGACCGGGATGCCCGTGCTGTGGGCGCTGGCGAACCCGAAACTCGACGGGCGCGAGGTATTGCAGGCCATGTTGGACGTCGACGTCGACCTGGTGGCCGATCGCCCGGGACTCCTGCTCATCGCGGACAAGGGTTTCGCCTCCAAGGAGTTCGAGAACGACCTGGCGATGCGCGGGATCGACCTGCTGCGGCCCTCGTTCAAACGCGAGAAGAAGCGCAAGGGCGAGCGGCTACTCAAGTCGGTGCGGCAACTGATCGAGTCCGTCAACGACACCCTCAAGGGCCAGCTCGGCCTGGAACAGCACGGCGGCCGGACCTTCGAGGGCGTGGCTGTCCGCGTCGCTCGGCGTGTCCTCGCGCTGACCGCGACCGTCCGGCGGAACCACAAGACCGGCCAACCGGTCATGCGATCCCTGATCGCATTCGATCACTGAACACATCGGACTTGATCGTCTAGGACTTGGTCCGCTTCGGGGCCGCTAAGACCTGCTCCGCTTGGGCGCCGCCGCCTTGGCGGCCCGCTTGGCCTCCTGCTTGAAGGCGCGGACCTTGTCCAGCGACTCCGGCCCCGTGATGTCGGCGACCGAGCGGTACGAACCCTCCTCGCCATAAGCGCCCGCCGCCTCGCGCCACCCCTCGGGCCGTACGCCGTACTGCTTGCCGAGCAGCGCCAGGAAGATCTGCGACTTCTGCTTGCCGAAGCCGGGCAGCGCGTTCAGCCGGTCGAGCAGCTCCTTGCCGGTGGCGACGTCCCGCCACAGGGCGGCGGCGTCGCCGTCGTAGTTGTCGACCAGGTACTGGCACAGCTGCTGCACCCGCTTGGCCATGGACCCCGGGTAACGGTGCACAGCAGGCTTGGCCGACAGCACCTCGACGAACCGCTCCGGGTCGCAGGCGGCGATCTCCTGCGCGTCCAGGTCGTCGCCGCCCATGCGCTGCACGATGGTGTACGGCCCGGAGAAGGCCCACTCCATGGGCACCTGCTGGTCGAGCAGCATGCCGGTCAGCGCGGCCAGCGGGCTGCGCCCGAGCAGTTCATCGGCCTCTGGCCGCTGGGCGAGGCGAAGGGTGACATCCATCCCGTCCGGTTACCCCCCGCGACCGGGCCGAAGCAGCCCGACCCGCTCGGGTTCCCCCACACGGGGACGCAACAGGGGCAATTCAGCCGAATTGCGAGGTATTCGGGACCGTGCGAATCTGGTGGCGACCCTGAATTCGATCAACCAGAGCCAGAGGGAGACCGAGCGCAGCGGGACATTAGCGCATCTATGTGCCGCGGGCAGGATGTGACATCGGACCACGGAGACGAGTGACCATGTCAGCAACCGCGACTCGCCACCGGCGCCATGACGACACTCCCGACACCGACGGTGACTTCGCTCGCCTTTCCCGGCTTCCGTCGGGGCCGGAGCGCGACGCCCTGCGTGAGGCGATCATCTGTGCGTGGCTGCCCGTGGCAAAACGCCTGGCGCTGCGTTTCCGCAATAAGGGCGAGAATATGGAAGACCTCACCCAGGTCGCCTCGCTCGCCCTGGTGAAGGCGGTCGACCGCTACGATCCCGATCTCGGCCACGCTTTTCCCTCCTATGCGATCCCGGTCATCACCGGTGAACTCAAGCGGCACTTCCGCGACTATCTGTGGACACTGCATGTGCCCCGTAATATCCAGGAAGTCCGCTCCCGCACCCGCTCGGCGCGCGACGCCCTCGAACAGGAACTCGGCGGCCGCACCCCCACCATCACCGAGATCTCCACCCGCACCGGTATGCCCAAGGAAGACGTGAAGGCGGGCCTGGAGGCCAGCGCCTCCTGCACCCCGCTGTCCCTCAACGCCGCGGTCCAGGGCGCCGAGGAGCGGCTGCTCGCGGAGACGGTGGGCGCGGACGACGCGGCGATCGAACGGGTCGTCAACCGGGAGGCGCTGCGGGCGCTGATCACCCACCTTTCGGAACAGGACCGCTACGTGCTGTATCTGCGGTTCTTCGTCGGCCTCTCGCAGAGCCAGATCGGCGAAATCCTCGGCTTCTCGCAGATGCACATATCCCGCAGGCTCTCCCGGCTCTACAGCGAATTGAGGCAGGGCCTGCTGGCCCATGCCTGACCCCGCCGGGCGGGCCCGCCCGGACGCGCAGGAGGTGGCCGATGGTCTCGGAGACGGCCCGTATCGCCGCGGACGGCACGCTGCTGGTGGGCGATCTGGTGGTGCCCGACGGGACCCGCGGCGTGGTGGCCTTCGCCCATGGCAGCGGCAGCTCCCGGCACAGCCCGCGCAACCGCTCGGTGGCCGAGGTGCTGCAGCAGGCGCGCCTGGGGACGCTGCTGTTCGACCTGCTGACCATGGACGAGGAGCGGGTGGACGCGATCACCGCCGAGCACCGCTTCGACATCCCCCTGCTGGGCCGGCGCCTGGTGGCGGCGGTGGACTGGCTCGGCGGGCATCCGGCGACCGCCGCCCTGCCGGTCGGGCTGTTCGGCGCCAGCACGGGCGCGGCGGCGGCGCTGGTGGCCGCGGCGGAGCGGCCGGAGCGGGTGCGGGCGGTGGTCTCGCGCGGTGGCCGCCCCGATCTGGCGGGTGGGGTGCTGTCCCGGGTCCGCGCCCCGGTGCTGCTGGTGGTGGGCGGCGAGGACCACGAGGTGCTGCGGCTCAATGAGCAGGCGGCCGCCATGCTGGCGGCGCCCCACTCCGTGCATGTGGTGCCCGGCGCGACCCATCTGTTCGAGGAGCCGGGGACGCTGGCCCAGGCGGCCGCGGCGGCCCGCGACTGGTTCCTGGACATGACCGCGGCCCCCGCGGGAGGCCCGGGCGGCTCCCGCCGATCCCCCCGGCGGCCTTGAACCACCGCTCCCCCAAGTCGGGTTCGGCCGCGGTGTCCGCCGCCGCGCATCCGGCGGGGGGTCGCACGGAAGCACTCCTGGAGCGCTCGGGGGTTGCTGAGGGGCGCTGAGGGGGCGTCAGGTGCCCAGTACCGCCCGCAGGTCGTAGCGCACCGGCTCTTCCAGCTGGGCGTAGGTGCAGCCGCGTGGCTCGCGGTCGGGCCGCCAGCGGCGGAACCTGGCCGTATGGCGGAAGCGGTCGCCCTGCATATGGTCGTACGCCACCTCGCACACCCGCTCCGGCCGCAGCGGCATCCACGACAGGTCCTTGACGCCGGTCCAGCGGCTGGGCGCGCCGGGCATCCGGCCGCGCGTCTGCGCCTCCTCGCTGGCCCAGTCGGCCCAGGGGTGTCCTGCGAGGGTGTCCATCCGCAGCGGTTCCAGCTCGGCCATGAGCTCCTGCCGGCGCCGCATCGAGAAGGCGCCGCACACGCCGACGTGCTGGAGCCGGCCGGCGGCGTCGTACAAGCCCAGCAGCAGCGAGCCGACGACCGGGCCTGACTTGTGCTGCCGCATCCCCGCCACCACGCAGTCCGCGGTCCGCTCGTGTTTGACCTTCACCATGACCCGCTCCCCCGGCCGGTAGCCGAGGTCGGGGTGTTTGGCGATGACGCCGTCCAGACCCGCGCCCTCGAACTGCTGGAACCACTGCTCGGCGAGGCCCTGGTCATCGGTCCAGGGCGCGGTGTGGACGGGGTCCGCGGCCTCGCGCAGCGCCTCGGTCAGCGCGTCCCGCCGCTGCCGCAGCGGCGTGTCCATCAGGGACTCGTCCCCCAGTGCGAGCAGGTCGAAGGCCACGAAGCTCGCCGGGGTCACCTCGGCGAGATGGCGCACCCGCGAATCGGCGGGGTGGATGCGCTCCAGGAGCGCGTCGAAGTCCAGACGGCTCCCGCGTACGATCACGATCTCGCCGTCGAGAACGCAGCGCGGCGGCAGATTCGCCCCGAGCGCGCCGACCAGTTCCGGGAAGTAGCGGGTCAGCGGTTTGCCCGAGCGGCTGACCAGCTCGATCTCGTCCCGGTCGCGGAAGACGAGCGCCCGGAAGCCGTCCCATTTCGCCTCGTACCACATGCCCGGCGGGATGGCGGCCGCGGACTTGGCCAGCATCGGCTCCACCGGCGGCATCACCGGAAGGTCCATGCCCCGATTCTCCGTCCCTCCCCGGCCCGGCGCCCGCCGGGAGGTGGCCTGTGCCCCGCGGGCCTAGCGTTGAATCCATGGCAGAGACGGCGGAGCTCACGGTCGGCGAGCGCACGGTACGGCTGACCAACCCCGGCAAGGTCTATTTTCCGCAGCGGGGCTTCACCAAGCTGGACGTCGCCCGCTACTACCTGGCCGTCGGCGACGGCGTCCTGCGGGCACTGCGGGACCGGCCGACGACGCTGGAGCGCTACCCGGACGGCGTAGAGGGCGAGTCGTTCTTCCAGAAGCGGGCGCCGAAGAACCTGCCCGAGTGGATTCCGACCGGGCGGATCTCCTTCCCCAGCGGGCGCCATGCGGACGAGATCTGCCCCACCGAGCCCGCGGCCGTCGTCTGGGCGGCGAATCTGGGGTGTCTGACCTTCCACCCGTGGCCGGTCCGGCGGCTGGACACCGACCACCCCGACGAGCTGCGGATCGATCTGGACCCGCAGCCGGGGACCGACTACGAGGACGCGGTGTGGGCGGCCGGCCAGCTGCGGCCGGTGCTGGAGGAGCTGGGGCTGCGGGGGTGGCCGAAGACCTCGGGCGGCCGCGGGCTGCATGTGTTCGTGCCCATCGAGCCGGAGTGGACCTTCACCCAGGTGCGCCGGGCCGCCATCGCCATCGCGCGTGAGCTGGAGCGGCGCGCGCCGCGGCGGATCACCACGGCGTGGTGGAAGGAGGAGCGCGGCGAGAAGGTGTTCGTGGACTACAACCAGACGGCCCGCGACCGGACCATCGCCAGCGCCTACTCCGTACGCCCCCGGCCGCACGCCCCGGTCTCGGCGCCGCTGCGCTGGGAGGAGGTGCCCGACGCCAGGCCGCGGGACTTCGATCTGGCCACCATGCCGGTGCGGTTCCGGGAGCTGGGCGATGTGCACGCCGATATGGACGGGCAGGTCTGCCGTCTGGAGGCCGCCCTGGAGCTGGCCGACCGTGACGAGCGCGAGCACGGCCTGGGCGATCTGCCGTATCCGCCCGAGCATCCGAAGGTGAAGAGCGAGCCCAAGCGGGTGCAGCCCAGCCGCGCCAAGAAGTGAAACCGCCGGCGTCGCCGCCAACGCTGCGAGTGGTACGTCACTGACCAGCGCTTCCCCCGTGCGGCGAACGCTCGCGCAGCCGCGCCAGGAGCAGCGCCACATCGTCGTCCGGCGCCCCGTGCAGGGCGGCAAGCACCTGGTCGCAGGTCCGCTCCAGCGGGCCCTGCTGGCGGCTCAGCAGCTCCAGCAGGGTGCGCAGGCCCACGTCGATGGACTGGTGGCGCTTCTCGACCAGACCGTCGGTGAACAGGGCGAGCAGGGTGCCCGGCGACAGCTCGCACTCGACCGAGGCGAACGGCACGCCGCCCACGCCCAGCGGCGCGCCGCTGGGCATGTCGAGGAGTTCGGCCCGCCCGCCGGGGCGCACCAGCACCGGTGGCAGATGGCCGGCGGTGGACAGCAGACAGCGGCCGCTGCGCGGGGCGCAGACCGCGTACAGGCAGGTGGCGATCGAGTCGCCCAGGGTGATGGTGATGTCGTCGAGGTGGCGCAGCAGTTCCGCGGGCGACAGGTCGAGCTGGGCGAAGGCCCGGGTGGCGGTGCGCAGCTGGCCCATGATCGCCGCGGCGTGGATGCCCTTGCCCATCACATCGCCGACCACCAGGGCCACCTTGCCGTCCTTGAGCGAGAGCACATCGAACCAGTCGCCGCCGGCCGCGCTGACCGCGGGCAGATACCGGGAGGCGATCTCCAGGCCGTCCAGGTCGCGCGGCTGCTGGGACAGCAGGCTGCGCTGCAGGGTGAGTGCCGCGTCGCGCTCCCGGGCGTACAGGCGGGCGTTGTCGATGCACAGCGCGGCGCGGGTGGCCAGTTCGCAGGCGAGGGTGAGGTCCTGCTCGTCGAAGGGCCGGGCGTTGATCGTACGGTGCAGGCTGAGGGTGCCGAGCACGCTGCCGCGGGCGATCAGCGGGGCCGCCAGATAGGAGTGGACGCCCTCCTTGCGCAGTACGGCGGCGGACGCCTCGTCCCGCGCGATGCGCCGCAGGTCCCCGTCGGTCACCTGGGGCAGGAAGATCGGCTGGGCGTCGCGGACACAGCGCGTGATCATACGGCTCGGGTCGTACCGGGCGATCTCGCCGACCGGGTCCGCCGCGTGCACGGCGTCGGTGGGGTAGCCCGCCGCCACGGCCAGCGCCCGGAAGCGGGCCCAGCCGTCGGTGCCCACCCGGGCCATGGGCTCGCGGTGCACCACGGCGTCCAGCACATCCACGGCGGCGAGGTCGGCCAGCCGGGGCACGGTCACATCGGCCAGTTCCTGGGCGGTCTGCCGCAGGTCCAAGGTGGTGCCGATACGGACTCCGGCCGCGGCGATCAGGGTCAGCCGCTCGCGGGCCTCGGCGACCTCGCTGGCCTCCCGGTGGCGCCGGGACACATCGAACACCGAGACCGCGATGCCCAGGACCCGCCCGCTGGGGTCCTCCAGCCGGTAGTACGACTCCGACCAGGCGTGCTCATGGTCCGGGTCGGCCGGGGTCCGGCCGACGGTCTGCTTGTCGAGCAGCGGCTGCCCGGTCTCCAGGACGTGCAGCATCGCGCCCTCGATGGCCGAGGCGTCAAGACCCGGCAGCACGTCCATCAGGCTCCGGCCCCGCAGGTCGCACTCGGACAGGCCGTTCATCTCCAGCAGGGCCGGGTTGGCGAGGATCCACCGCAGGTCCGTGTCGAATACGGCGAGACCCACGGGCGACTGCTCGACCAGGAAGCCGGAGACGGCCAGGTCGGTCTCCAGCTGCCGTACGGTGCCCTCGTCGGCCGCGAGCCCGAGCGCGTAGGCGTCGCCGTGGGAGTCGCGCAGGCCCATGGTGCGGAACTCCACCCGCAGGGCGGTGCCGTCCTTGTGCCGGACCGGAAAGACGCCCGCCCACATCTTGCCCGCCTGCACCCGCTGGAACAGCTCCACCGCGGACCGCCGGTTCTCGCGGTCGACCAGCAGCCGAGCGGCGTTCTGGCCCAGGGCCTCGGAGGCGCGGTAGCCGAGCAGCTGCTCGGCCTCCGGGCTCCACAGGGCGACGCGGCCGTCGCTGTCCAGCACCACGGCGGCGACCCGTAGCAGATCGAGCAGGCCTCCCGGGGCGGCGAGATCGTTGAGCTCCGCCTCGCCGTCCCCTCGCGGGCGGTCTCGCGCTTTCGGCGGGCGGTCTTGCGAAGTCATCCGGGTACCTCATTCCCCGCTGCCCGTACGCAGGGGCGGGCCGACGCGGCACCAGCGGTCGGCCGGGCGGGCGTGCCCTTCTTCTGTCATACCTCTCCAGGCCCGGCCCCGCACACCCAGGTCATCGGCGGGCACGGCCGCGACACGCCAGGGACGGTCAGATGGTGAAGGGCCGCTGCCGGGCGAAGGCGGGCAGCGGCGGGCCGGCCTGGAACAGATTGGGGGTCTGGTCCGGGGGCATCCGCTTGGTGACCTCCCGGTGCAGCCTGCGGTAGCTGCCCTCGAAGGCACCGTCCCGCCAGACGTCCAGGAGGGTGCCCGTGAACAGGCCGTTGACCATCCCGTCCGCGGAGGTCTGGTTGTCCTGGCAGCCGGAGATCTGCAGCACGGTGGCGTCGATCTCGGCGAGGTCCTTGGCGGTGCGGGTGTTCTGGATCCCGTCGTAGAAGGCGCGGTCCCGCTTGTAGACGACGGACTGCACCGGAAGCGGCATCACCCTGATCCGCTTGGCGACCTCGTCCGGCTGGTCGGTGCTGAACCGCCGGTCGAGCTCGCGGTGGCTGAGCAGCTCGGGCAGGACCTTGGCCACCGTGCCGCTGTGGCAGCTGTCGGAGAGCATCCAGATCCGCACCCCCTTGGCGAACTTCCCGAACAGGTCGAAGAGCTCGTCGTCGACCAACTGCCGGTCGTACAGCACCCAGGTCTCGTCCAGCCGGTCGCCGGTCTCGTCGTGGTTGAGGTCCGGCACCTGGCCGCCGTGGCCCGAGTAGGTGAGGAAGAGAAAGTCGCCGCCGGTGAGCCGGCCGGCCGCGGTCTCCAGGGCCGCGGAGACCGCATCGGCCGTGGCGGCGGAGGTGAGCAGCGGGTCGGTGACGGTGAAGCCCGCGGCCCCGGCGAGCCGCGCCATATCGCTCGCGTCCTGCTCACAGGCGTTGAGGTCGCCGCTCCAGCCGTCGTAGCGCGCGGGGTCGACCTGGTTGAGGCCGATGTGGACCGAGAGGCCGGTTGCCATGGAGGGCTCCTTCCGAGGGGTGGAGGTGACGACGCACCTCCGCCGACTCAGCGATGATGGGGCCACTCGTCCCGCCACGCCCTGTTTCACTGGGCCGTCCGGGCTCCCAGGGCGCGCAGCACGGTGTCGGCGGTGCGCTCCAGATAGTCGGCGTCGGGGCGCACACCGCGGATGGACACATGCCAGTAGACCAGCGCCCCGAGCAGATCGAGCGCCAGCTCGCGGTCCGTGTCCGGGGGCAGCTCGCCGCGCCGCACCGCCCGGTCGAGCACGTCGGTCACGCGCGAGCGGCGCGGTTCACCGATGGACCTGGCCAGCGCCTGGGCCAGATCGGGGTCACGGTTGGCCTCGGCGATGAGGTCCGGGAAGATCCGCGAGAACCGCGGATGGGTGAGCCAGTCGGCCACCGCGCCGAGCATGGCCAGCACATCGCCGCGCAGCGAGCCGGTGTCGGGCGCCTCGGCGAGTTCGACGCTCAGCTCGGAGGTGACCGCGATGATCATGTGCTGCTTGGAGGGCCAGCGGCGGTACAGAGCGCTCTTGCCGACCCCCGCCCGTTTGGCCACCGCCTCCATCGAGAGCCGTCCGTAGCCGTGCTCGGCGAGCTCGTCGAGCACGGCCTCGGCGATGGCCGCGGTCTTGTCGGCGCGCAGGGCTGCGGCGCCGCTCGGGGTGCGTCGGGTCGGCTCAGGCATGCGCAGACGGTAGCAGATGGACGGAACGGTACCGTCCCGTTTACGCTCGACCCGAAGGACGGAACGGTACCGTCCCGTCCAATCTCGTTTCCGAGAGTTTCCGAGGGACGCTCGCCCATGAACACGACCCACCAGACCGACCAGACCCACCGCACCCCCCGCCCCCGTACGGCCGTCGAGGTGTTCGACCGGGCCAAGGAGCTGCTGCTCGCCCACGACATGCTCGGGTTCGCCGACCTGTGGGCCGCCGACGGCACCATGGAGTTCCCGTTCGCGCCGCCCGGCCGGCCCAGTCGGCTGGAGGGCCGGGAGGCGGTGCGGGAGTATCTGCGCGACTACACCGACCTGCTGGATGCGCGCGCGGTGACCCACGACGTCAGGCACCGCACCGAAGACCCGAACACCCTGATCGTCGAGTGGGCGGTGGAGGGGATCGCCGTCCGCACCGGCCGCCCGTACCGCATGGCGTACGTCGCCTTCATCACGGTCGAGGACGGCGAGATCACCGCCTACCGCGACTACTGGAACCCGCTCGCCGCCGGCCAGGTGCTGGGCATCCTCGACGAGCTGACCGCCGCGTACGCGGAAGGCCGGGCCGATGGCTGACCGCACCGACCCCACCGACCCCACCGTTTTGGTCACTGGCGCGACCGGGAACACCGGCTCCCGGCTGCTGCCGCTGCTCGTCGCCCACGGCGCTCGGATCAGGGCCGCCGCCCGCCGCCCGGATCAGGGGGCACGGCCGTACGAGACCGTACGGTTCGACTGGCGCGACCCGGCCACCCACGCCGCGGCGCTGGACGGGGTGACCCATCTCTACCTCATCGCCCCGGTGGCGGAGGCCGAGCCGTTGGCGCTGGTCGAACCGTTCCTGGCCGATGCGGTCCGCCGCGGCGTACGGCGCGTGGTGCTGCTCAGCTCCTCCGCGGTCACCCCCCAGATGCCGGGTCTCGGGGCGCTGCACCGGCTCGTCCAAGAGACCGCGCCCGAGTGGGCGGTGCTGCGGCCCTCGTGGTTCATGCAGAACTTCACCGGCGACCACCCGGTGGCCCAGGGGATCCGTACGCGCGGTGAGATCGTCACCGCCACCGGGGAGGCCGGGGTCGGCTTCGTCGACGCGGGCGACATCGCCGCCGTCGCCGCCCGCGCCCTCCTGGACGAACGGCCGCACGACACCGCGCACACCATCACCGGGCCCGAGGCGATCGGCTACGGCGACGCGGCGCGCATCATCGCCGAGGTGTCCGGCCGGGCCGTCCGCCATGTCCCGGTGGACACCGCGACCCTGGCCGGGCGGCTGGCCGACGCGGGATACCCGAAGGAGTTCGCCACCATGCTCGCCGGGCTCGACGAGGCAGTTCGGCGCGGCGCGGAGGACCGTACGACCGACACGGTGCGCCGGGTCACCGGGCGCGCTCCCCGCTCCTTCCGCGACTTCGCCGTCGAGCACCGGGCGGAGTGGGCCTGAGCGGGGCCGGCGTCGTGGCACGGCTCAGCGGAAGAGGGCGTACGGGGCGCGGCCTAGGGGTCTGGGGGGCGCACTGTCCCGCAGCGCGGCCCACAGCACCCGGCTGTCGGTGAGCGGGCCGCCCGGCCTGACCAGCCAGATGTGGCCCTGCCGTACGCATCCGGGCCGGGGGCAGCGCAGCACCCGGCCCGGCCCGGCGGCGGCCACGGCGCGGCGGCGGCCGTGGCCGGAGCCCCGCAGCCACGCCTTCCACTCCTGGGCCGAGCCGGGCGGTACGAGGAAGGAGAGCACATGGCTGGCGGTGGCCAGCATCACCGGGCCGACCACCGCCTCGTGCCGCCGCAGCGTCTGGACCACGGCCATCCCGGTGCCCTCGGACATCCGGACCAGGTCGAAGAGCCGGCCCACCGGAAGGTCGGCGAGGCCGTTTCCGCTGGCCCACTGCACACGCACCCGGCCGGGCTCCTCGCCGGCCGACGACAGCAGCCAGTCGGCCGCGGCGGTCTCCACGGTGCCTCGCCCACGCATGTCGCCTCCGGTCTCCCCTGTTGACTCGTCCGCTCCGGTCGCGCCGCCCCACCCTCGGCCCGGCCGTCTGTGCGCCCTAGCGGGCCCTAACGCGTCCGCCCGAGCGCCAGCGTGAACCACACCTTCTTGCCCGGGCCGTCCCCGTCCGGCGGTTCGGTGCCCCAGTCGTTCGCCAGGCCGTCGACGATGGCCAGCCCCCGCCCGGACTCCTCCGTCTCGGCCGCCGTACGGAAGACCGGCCGGACCGGCGAGCCGTCGGCCACCTCGATGCGCAGTTCGTCCCCCGCGGGCTCCACGCCCACGGTGACGGTGACGGTGTCGGCGGGGCCGCTGCTGCCATGCTCCACCGCGTTGGCGAACAGCTCGTTGGTGGCCAGCACCGCGCTCTCCACGGCATGGTCGAGCTGCCAGTACTTCAGGAAGGCGGTGAGCATCCGGCGGACGGCGAAGGCCCGGTCGGTCCGGGCCGGGAACTCGGCCCGGAAGAAGCGGCGGGTCGCCAAGGAGATCACCGGCCCCTCCCCGCCGGCCGAGCCCATCGCGCCTGTCCTGCCTGTCGGTTCTGTCCGGCCTGCGGTGTCTGTCGGGTCCGGCGGGCCTGTCGCGCCGATAACGCGCGCGGTGGGGGTGGTTGATGCCCCGGTAAGCGGGTAAGCGCATGCTGCGTCCCCCGGCCGGGTTCCCCACCGCGGCATCCGCGCCGGGGGCGAGGGGTGCGCGCCCCTCGGCCCGCCCGCCGGGGCCGGCCGCCACGGGCGGCTGCGGCCCGGTCGCGGTGGCTGCCGGGTTGCGGCATGGTTTCCTCCTTCGAAGACAGCGGGACTACGTCGGTCACCGTTCACGTAGACAAACGGTTGGACGGTCCGGTCGGCGAGGGGGCACGGGGGTTGTTCGGTTGTACAGGCGTAGTGGTTCGGGTCGCACGCCGGTCGGACTGTACGGTCCGGGCGTGGTGAGCGTGAGTGAGGACCGCCGGCGGGAGCCCTGCCCGGCCGCGCGGTCCGGCGTGGACGGCAAGCGGATTGTGGTCACGGGGGGCACACGGGGCCTGGGCGAGCAGATCGTGCGCCTGTTGCTGGCCGACGGCGCCTCGGTTGCCACCTGTGCGCGGTCCGCGCCCGATCTGGCGGCCCTGGCGAAGTCGCTGCCCGACGACCAGGAGCGGGACGCGCTGTTCACCCAGGCGCTCGATGTCGTCGAGCCGGGTCTGCTGGAGGAGTTCGTCGAGGGCGCGGCGGAACGTTTCGACGGTCTGGACGGCGTGGTGGCCTGCGTCGGCGGCGCCCGCGGTGGCGGCCTCGAGGAGGCCGACGCCCACGACTGGGCCGCCACCTGGGAGTTGAACGTCGGCCATACCGCCCGGCTGGTGCGGGCCGCCGTGCCGTATCTGCGCGGGGCGCGCGGCACCGGGGGTGGATCGGTCGTGGTGATCGCCTCCATCTCCGGCTGGAAGCCGGGGCCGCAGGCCCAGTACGGCGCGGCGAAGGCCGCCCAGATCCATCTCGCGGCCTCGCTGGCCCGTGAACTCGGGCCCGACGGGATCCGGGTGAACGCCGTCTCCCCCGGGTCGATGCTCATCCCCGGCAAGCGCTGGGACCGGATGCGCGTCACGCAGCCGGAGGCGTTCGCCAGGTTCGCGACGGAGTTTCCGAACGGCGAACTGGTCGCGCCGCAGGAGGTGGCGCGGGTCGTCGCGTTCCTTCTCTCGGACGCGTCCAGCGGTGTCTCCGGGGCCCATGTCCCGGTCGACCGGGCCCAGAACGCGCCCAGCGCGGAGGGCTATTAGACCCTTTGGCGGATCCCTCTGGCGGATCCCTCTGGCGGATCCCTCTGGCGGATCCCTCTGGCGGATCCCTCTGGCGGATCCCTCTGGCGGATCCCTCTGGCGGATCCCTCTGGTGGGTCCCTTTGATGGATCCCTTTGGCAGCCGCCATTGGCCTCGCCCGGGCCCTGCACACCCCCGGCGGTGCGGGGTCCGGGTGAGGCCCCCTTCCGGGCCGCATGGCGGTGGAGCCCGGAAGGAGCCAGGGAGAAGCGCCGTGGCGCGGCTCAGGCCGCGGCGCCGAGCAGGGTCCGGGAGCGGAGTTCGAAGTCGCGGACCATGGGCTCGCCGCGGTGCGGCCGCAGCCGGGTGCGGAAGTCGCGCAGGGCCTGCACCGAGCGCTCGCTGTGCACCCCGCTGAGCGCGCTGAGCGCCGCGTCCGCGGTGCCGATCGCCTCGTCGAGCCGGTTCTGCTGGAGATGGGCGGTGGCCAGGACCGAGCGGCTGATGGCCTGGCGGCGGCGCCGGTCGCCGTTGGCCCGCACCGACTCGTCGGCGGCGCGCTCGGCCTGCGCCGCGCTGCCCAGGTCGCGGAAGCACAGCGCGGCCTCGGCCGCCAGATAGTGGTGGTCGAGGAAGCGGACCCACTCCGACTCCTCCTCGGCGCCCCGGCTCGCGTCCAGCGCGGCGTCCGCCGAGCGCAGCGCGCGGGCGGCCTCGCGGGGCTCGTCGAGGGCCGCGTAGCCGCGGGCCGCCATGGCGTGCAGCCGCATCAGGCCCAGCGGGCTGCCCGCGTTCTTCGCCGTGGCCACGCCCACCCGGGCGAGCTCGACACCGGCCTGGGGCTGGCCGAGGTTGGTGGCCAGATGGGACAGGCCGGCCAGGATCTGGCCGCCGAGGACCTTGTCGCCGCCTTCGGCGCACAGCCGCAGCGCCTGGGTCATATAGCGCTGGGCCAGGCCGTATTCGGCGTTGTCGTAGCTGCTCCAGCCGGCCATCGCGGCCAGCTTGGCCGCGGCGGTGAACAGTTCGCGCCGCTCGCCCACGGGCACGCCGCGGCGCTGGAGCATGGGGACGACCTCGGTCGACAGGTACAGGACGATGCTGGCGCGGACCTGGCCGCCGCCGAATCGGTTGTCCATCTCGTCGAACATGCTGATCGCGGCACGGACCTGCTCGATCCGGCCGGCGTCGGCTGCCGCGGCCGGATCGCCGGCGGCCGGATTGCCGGCGGCTGGACCGGTGCCCTGGTTCTCGACCAGCCACAGCAGCCATTCGCGCTGCGGGGTCACCAGCGCGCCGGCGACGAAGGGGACCGCGCCCAGCAGGCTGCGGCGGGATATGTCGGTGGAGCCGAGTTCGGCGAGCGTGTGCAAGGTTTCCGCCACGTCCTCCCGGTAGGCCAGCGCCCTGGCGACGACCGGGCGCTGTCGGTCGGCGATGAAGCCGAGCTCGGCGGGGGCCACCGGCCGGCCGAGCCGGTGGGAGAGCACGGCCGCGATCAGTTCCGGCGTCGTACCGCGCGGCTGGCCGCCCTGGAGCCAGCGGGTGACGGACGCCTTGTCGTAGTTGGAGGAGTGTCCCTGATGGCGCCCCAGCTCATTGACACGCAGGGCCAATGAGGCGTATGAGCAGCCGGATTCCTTGAGGGCCGCGGCCAGGGCCTGGTTGGTGGCCGAGCCCCGGGGCCGGGTTCCCGGCGCGGCGCTGTTGGTCACCGCGGCCACCTCCGGCCCCTGACGGTGCCGCGCGCCGCCGAGCTGCCGAGTGCCCGTAACGCCTTAGCGGAGAAAGGTGGTTGAGGGCACCAGCCGTGATGCGTGAGATGGGTCACGTGCCCCACTATGCGCGTCGACAGTCTCAGCTCGCAAGCTTCGTCCTGATAATTTCAGAACGATCCGCATCGCTCTGTCCGGTGCTCCGAGGTCATGGCACACTGCACCCACATGACGGTGATTCCGGGAGGCAGGACGTGAGTGAGGCACGGCCGGGGAGCGCCGCCCCCACCGTCTTACGCATGGTCCTGGGCAAGCGCCTACGCCATCTGCGGGAGCGGGCACAGGTGTCTTTCGAGGAGGCCGCCCGGGCCGTCGAGGTGACCCCGCTGACGGTCCGCCGGATGGAGAAGGCCGAGGTCGGCCTGAAGATCCCGTACGTCAAGGAGCTGCTGCGGACCTACGGCGTCCCGTCCCCGGAGATCGACGACTTCCTGGTCCTGACCCGGGAGGCCAACCAGCCCGGCTGGTGGCACCAGTTCCGCGATGTCGTACCGGAGTGGTTCAGCGCGTATGTGAGCCTGGAGAGCGAGGCCACCGTCATCCGCGCCTACGAACCGCACTACGTCCCCGGACTGCTGCAGACCGAGGACTACGCCCGCGCGGTGCTGCGCGCGGGTTTCCCCAACGACGCGGACGACGAGATCGAGCGCCGGATCGCCCTGCGCGTCAAGCGCCAGGGCCTGCTCTCCAAACCGGACGCCCCGGCCATCTGGGCCATCTTGGAGGAGACCGCGCTGCGCCGCCCGGTCGGCGGGGCCGAGGTGATGCGCCGGCAGATCGACCATCTCATCGAGGCCCTGGCGATGCCCAAAATCCGGCTGCAGATCATGCGGTTCGCGGCGGGGCCGCACCCCGGGGCCTTCGGTCCCCTGCACTACTTCCGCTTCGGATTCACCGAACTGCCCGACGTCGTCTACACGGAAAGCGTCACCGGCGCGGTCTACGTGGACCAGCCGGGCGAAGTCGTCACCTGTCTCGAGGTGTTGGACCGGATGGCCGTCCAGGCCGAGCCGGTCGGCGAGACGATTCCCATCCTGGCCGAACTGCGTAAGGAGCTCTGACATGACAGACCCGGTCTACAGCGGAATGCCGGCCATGGACCTCGGTACGGAGGGCTGGGAGAAGCCCTGGAGCGGCACCAACGGCGGCACCTGCATCGAGGCCAAGAGGCTGCCGGACGGGCGCGTCGCGCTCCGCCAGTCCACGGACCCGGCCGGACCTGCACTGATCTACTCCCGGGCCGAGGTCGCCTCGTTCCTCGAGGCCGCGAAGGCCGGCCGGGCCGACTTCCTCATCGCCTGAACGGTCCCCGCCACCCCGCAACGCCACCCCGGCAGGCCACCCGCGAGGCCGCCCCGTAGCCGTCCCGGAAACCACTACGCCCGCACAACCGCACAACCCGGCCCCGGACTCCCCTCGAACGACCGGGCCACGCACACTGAATGCCCCGTGCGAGATCGACTGACGGCTGCATGAGATGACCGGGGTGGCGGGGATGGACCTTCACGAGGCTGCGCGGCACCGCGTTCTGATCGTGGAGGGCTGTGCCGGCGCCACCCGGGCCGGGCTGCTGACCTGGCTGTCCCACCGTCACGGGTTCGCCGTCGAGCGCTCGCCCGCCGAGCTGCCCGCGCTCGACCCGGCGCGCCCGTACCGCGAGTTGCTGCGGCTCGCCGGACCGCTCGCGGTGGACTCCGGGTTCGTCGGCGAGCTCGTCTACGGGCCGCTGCGCCGGGGACACTCCCGGGTGACATGGATCGAGGCCTTCGACTTTGCCGAGACGGTGGCCGAGCGCGGCGGCGCCTTCGTCCATCTGGCGGCGCCACCGGCCGCGTTCACGGAGCGGTTGACCGGGCGGGGCGCCACGGCGGCCGCGGCCATGGCGGAGACCGAGGCCGCGGCCGCCGCCTATGAGCGCGCCTTCACCACCCTCGCCCAGCACGCCCCGGTGCTCACCGTGCGCCCCTGAGCGACCCCGGGGAAGTACGAGCAGGCCCCCGCGCCGCCTGGCACGGCACCTCGCTGCGTTGCCGGAGTCGCCCGAGTAGGCCCTTCCCCAAGCTCTCGGCTTCGCTCGAGCAGGGGATACCCCATCCGAGGGCGATCCTCCGCCTTGCGATGCTCCCCCAGCTACCGCTGGGAGGTGCCCCCTGCACCAGACGACGCGGAAACCCACCCCTACTTCCCCGGCGCCGCTTGGCGCGGTGAAGTACCCTGCCTCGGCGGTAAGTTGGAGCTCCGAGCACGGCCTCACGCATGGCAGGAGAATCCCCAGATGACTCACGGCTCGTCCACCCCCGGTCGGCAGGCCGCCTTAGGCAAGATCGACACGTCCGTGCCGCATTCGGCCCGCATCTGGAACTACTGGATGGGCGGCAAGGACAACTACGAGGTCGACCGGGTGGCCGGCGACCAGTACCGCGAGGTCGCGCCGACCATCGAGGTGATGGCCCGCGCGTCCCGGGCGTATCTGATCCGCACGGTGACGCATGTGGCCGGGGAGGCCGGGATCCGCCAGTTCCTGGACATCGGCACCGGGCTGCCGACGTACGACAACACCCACCAGGTCGCCCAGCGCATCGCCCCCGAGGCCCGGATCGTCTATGTCGACAACGACCCCCTGGTGCTCAGGCACGCCCAGGCCCTGCTCACCAGCACCCCCGAGGGCGTCACCGACTACATCGACGCCGATCTGCACGAGCCGGACAGAATCCTGGAGGCCGCGAGCAAGACGCTGGACTTCAGCCGCCCCGTCGCGCTGATGCTGATGGGCATCCTGGGCCATATTCAGGACTACGACGAGGCCCGGTCGATTGCCCGGCGGCTCCAGGACGCGCTCCCCGCCGGCAGCTACTTCGTGCACTACGACAGCACGGACACCGACCAGGCGCTCAAGCAGGCCCAGCAGGGCTACGACGACACCGGCGCGGTCCCGTACGTCCTGCGCAGCCCCGAGCAGATCGCGCGCTTCTACGACGGTCTGGAGGTGATCGAGCCGGGCATCGTGTCCTGTCCGCTGTGGCGCCCCGAGTCCGCCGACGCGTCCATCGACGCGCCCCTCGAGAAGACGGACGTCTACGGGGGCGTCGCGCACAAACCCTGACGCCCCCGGCGCCCGCTGCTACCCGCCGCTAGCGGATCTGCACACCGGACAGGGTGCGGGCGATGACCAGCCGCTGGATCTCGCTCGTGCCCTCGAAGATGGTGAAGATCGCCGCATCGCGGTGCATCCGCTCCACCGGGTATTCACGGGTGAATCCGTTGCCCCCGAGGATCTGCACCGCCTGGGCCGTCACCGCCTTCGCCGTCTCCCCGGCGAAGAGCTTGGACATCGACCCCTCGGCGGCGGTGAAGGGCTTGCCCGCGGTGGCCATCCAGGAGGCGCGCCACACCAGCAGCCGCGCCGCGTCGATCCGTGTGCGCATATCGGCGAGCTGGAAGGCGATGCCCTGGTTGTCGATGATGGGCCGGCCGAACTGCACCCGGGTCTTGGCGTATTCGAGCGCGACCTCGTACGCCGCGCGGGCCACGCCGACCGCCTGGGCGCCGACCGCCGGGCGCGAGGCCTCGAAGGTCGCCATGGCGGCGTTCTTGCCGCGCTCGGTGCCGGTACGGGCGCGCTCGCGGGCGCGGGCGAGGCGTTCGTCGAGCTTCTCCTTGCCGCCGAGCAGACAGTGGCCGGGGACGCGGACGTCCTCCAGGACCACCTCGGCGGTGTGCGAGGCGCGGATGCCGTGCTTCTTGAACTTCTGCCCCTGGGAGAGGCCGGGTGTGCCCGGGGGCACCACGAAGGAGGCGTGGCCGCGCGCGCCCAGCTCCGGGTCGACGGAGGCGATGACGACGTGGACGCCCGCGATGCCGCCGTTGGTGACCCAGGTCTTGGTGCCGTTGATGACCCATTCGTCCTTGGCCTCGTCGTAGACGGCCCGGGTGCGCATCGCGGCGACGTCCGATCCGGCGTCCGGCTCGGAGGAGCAGAACGCGGCGACCTTCACGTCGTTCGCGTCGCCGTACATGGGCGGGATCCAGGTGCCGACCTGTTCCTCGGTGCCGTTGGCGAGGACGGCGACGGCGGCCAGGGAGGTGCCGACGATGGAGAGCGCGATACCGGCGTCGCCCCAGAAGAGCTCTTCCATCGTCATCGGGATGCCGAGGCCGGTGGGGTCGAAGTACTGCTGGGCGTAGAAGTCCAGCGAGTACAGTCCGATCTTGGCGGCCTCCTGGATGATCGGCCAGGGGGTCTCCTCCCGCTCGTCCCATTCCGCGGCGGCCGGGCGCATCACATCGACCGCAAATCCGTGAATCCAGTCGCGGACCGCCTTCTGGTCGTCGTCGAGCTCGAACGAGAATTCCGGCATTACCCCTCCACCTGGCTATTACCGTCGGTAACAAGAGTCTGTTACTCACGAGTAGACGATGTCAACTCCCGCGGCCGATCCACCCCCTCACCGGGGCCAGGGGTGTTACGTTTCGCAGGCGTTAAGGAAGCACCAGGGGGCGGGAGGCGACTTCATGGACACGGGCACCAGCCAGCGCGACGATCAGCAGCAGGCTGCCCAGCGGCGGCGCAAGGAACTGCTGGAGGCGGCGGACCGAGTGGTACTGCGGGACGGACCCGACGCCTCGATGAACGCCATCGCGGCGGAGGCGGGCATCACCAAACCCATCCTGTACCGCCACTTCGGCGACAAGAGCGGGCTCTACCGCGCCCTCGCCAAGCGCCACACCGACGCGCTGCTCGCCTCGCTGCGCGCTGCCCTGGACGCCCCCAACGACCGCCGGGAGCGCGTCGAGGCCACCCTGGACACCTATCTGGCGGCGATAGAGGCGCGCCCCCAGGTCTACCGCTTCCTGATGCACCCCGCCGAGGACGCTCCCCAGGCCGAGCAGGGCTTCGATGTCGGCCGCCACTCGGCCCCGGTGCTGCGCCGCCTCGGCGAGGAGCTGGCCAAGGTGATCGCCGACCGGCTCGAACTCGGCCCCGGCGGCACGGAGCTCGCCCGCGTCTGGGGACACGGGATCGTCGGCATGATGCACGCGGCGGGCGACTGGTGGCTGCGCGAGCGGCCCTGTTCCCGCGCCGAGCTGGTGCGACACCTCACCGATCTGCTGTGGGGGCGGCTGACCACGATGGACGACCGCGTCGGCGCGCCCGGCTTCTGAGCGGGGGGCGCCGGGGCCGCGGGTCCGGACGGGACTCGACAGGTCCGGACAGGGCTCGACGGGGCGCCGGACCGGGCTGGTCCTACGCGACGGGGCCAGGGGCCTGGGGCGCATCCGCGGCCCAGGGCGCCCGCCGCGCCGCGCGCAGCGCACGGCGGCGGCGCAGCCCGGTGAGCCGGTCGGTGAACAGGAGCCCGTCGAGATGGTCGCACTCGTGCTGCAGACAGCGCGCGAAGAAGCCCGTACCCTCCACCCGCACCGGTTCCCCGGTCACCGTCACGCCCTCCACGACCGCGTGGTCGTGGCGTACGGTGCCCGCCTCAATGCCTGGCAGCGACAGACAGCCCTCCGGCCCTCGTACCGTCACCCCGTCGGCCTCGACCAGCCGCGGATTGACCACATGCCCCAGATGCCGGCGGTCCTCGTCGTCCGGGCAGTCGTAGACGAACACCCGCAGGCCGACCCCGACCTGGTTGGCGGCGAGCCCGACGCCCTGCGCCGCGTACATCGTCGCGTACATGTCCTCGACCAGCCGGGCGAGGGCCGCGTCGAAGGCGGTGACCTCCTCGCAGGGGGTGGCCAGCACCGGATCGCCGAGCAACCGCATCGGCCGCACCAGTCCGCGACTGCCGGGGATCGCGCCGTTTCGCATGGCAACAAAGCCTACGTGCCCGGCGCGGGGCGCACGCTCCGACCGCGGGCCGACTCGTCCAGCCCCTGTCTCCCCGATCCCTGCGGCGACCCGCCCAGCCACCGCTGGGGTGTGTGCGATCGCGAGGCGAGGGCCGCCGCCGCAACCCCCGGCCGGTGGCTGGGAAGGGGCGGGCCCCGGCCCACGTGCGTGGTCCCCGACAAGCCGACGCGGGGCACCTGCCGGCGGTATCCGGGGCGCGGGCCAGGCGTCACGGGCCCGCAGAGATCGGGGAGACGGTCCCGCGTTACGCGGGTGAGATTCGGGAGAGCGCCCGGATCTCGATAGGCTGATCCCCGACCGTGGCCTCCCGGCTGGCGATTCGGCGCGGAGGGGAACGTACCACCGGCGCCTCAGGGGGCAAGAGCGGCGCCGGTATGCGAGGAGGACGAAGACGATGGCAGGCAACTCGGAGCCGCTGTCGCCGCGGGCCAAGCTGGCCGTGACGGCGGGCAAGGCCGCGGCAGCGGTGTCGCGGGCGGCGGGCCGCGGCAGTGGATCGGTGATCGGCGGCAAGGTGGCCCTGCGGCTCGACCCCGAGCTGCTGGGCAGGCTGGCGCGGCACCTGGACGTGATCCTGGTGTCGGCGACCAACGGCAAGACCACGACCACCCGGCTCATCGCCGAGGCGCTGCGAGCGGCCGGACCGGTCGTCTCCAACGCGCTCGGCGCCAATATGCCCGCCGGTATCACCTCGGCCCTCGCCGGCGGCTCCGACGCCCGCTACGGCGTGATCGAGGTCGACGAGAAGTACCTCGCCGGTGTGGCGCGCGATACGGAGCCCAAGGCCATCGCGCTGCTCAACCTCTCGCGCGACCAGCTCGACCGGGCCGCCGAGACGCGCATGCTGGCAGAGAAGTGGCGTGAGGGACTGAGCGGCACCAAGGCCGTGGTGATCGCCAACGCGGACGATCCGCTGATCGTCTGGGCCGCCTCCTCCTCGCCCAATGTGGTCTGGGTCGCGGCGGGCCAGGAGTGGAAGGACGACGCCTGGTCCTGCCCGTCCTGCGGCGGTGTGCTGCAGCGCCCCGGCGACGACTGGGTCTGCGCCGACTGCGGCTTCCGCCGCCCCGTCCCCACCTGGGCGCTCAACGGCGACTACGTGCTGGACCCGCACGGCTCGGCCTGGCCGATCCACCTCCAGCTCCCCGGCCGCGCCAACAAGGCCAACGCCGCCACCTCGGCGGCCGTCGCGGCGACCTTCGGGGTGCCGCCGCAGGTGGCGCTGGAGCGGATGTACCAGGTCCAGGCGGTCGCCGGACGGTACGACGTGGTCACCTTCCAGGAGCGCCAGCTGCGGCTGCTGCTGGCCAAGAACCCCGCCGGCTGGCTGGAGACCTTCTCCCTGATCGACCCGCCGCCCACCCCGGTGATCCTGTCGGTGAACGCCCGCGGCGCGGACGGCACCGACACCTCCTGGCTGTGGGACGTGGACTACACCCGGCTCGCCGGGCATCCGATCTGTGTGATCGGCGACCGCAAGCTGGACCTGGCGGTGCGGCTGGAGGTCGCCGGGCTGGACTTCCGGGTCTGCCAGACCGTGGACGAGGCCGTACAGATCGCCCCGCCCGGCCGGATCGAGGCGATCGCCAACTACACCGCGTTCCAGGACCTGCGCCGCCGCGTGGGCAACTGAGTCCGCACGACCGAGTCCGCACGAGCGAAAAGGGCATACGGAATTGCGACGGATGAACCAGAACAGCCTGCGTCTGGTGTGGGTCTACCCGGACCTGCTGAGCACGTACGGAGACCAGGGGAACGCGCTGGTGGTGGAGCGCCGGGCGCGCCAGCGCGGGCTGGACGTCTCCCGCCTCGACGTCCGCTCTGACCAGCAGATCCCGACCTCCGGTGACATCTATCTGGTCGGCGGCGGCGAGGACCGGCCGCAGCGGCTGGCGGCCGAGCGGCTGCGCCGCGACGGCGGGCTGAACCGCGCGGTGTCCAATGGCGCCATCGTGTTCTCGGTGTGCGCGGGCTACCAGATCCTGGGGCACGAGTTCATCAACGACCTGGGACAGCGCGAGCCGGGCCTGGGGCTGCTCGATGTGGTCAGCACCCGCGGCGAGGGCGAGCGCTGCGTCGGCGATGTGCTGGGCGATATCGACGACCGGCTGGGGCTGCCGCCGCTGACCGGCTTCGAGAACCACCAGGGCGTCACCCACCTCGGCCCGAGCGCGCGCCCCTTCGCGCGCGTCCGGTTCGGCAACGGCAACGGCACGGGCGACGGCACCGAGGGCGCGTACAACGACACCGTCTTCGGCACCTACATGCACGGCCCGGTGATGGCGCGCAACCCGCATATCGCGGACCTGCTGCTCAAGCTGGCGCTGGATGTGAACGCGCTGCCGCCGGTGAACGACCAGTGGTACGAGGCGCTGCGCAACGAGCGGATCGCGGCGGCCACCCAGGCCACCGCGTAACCGAGCCCCAGCCGCCCCGGGGTCGCCGGGCGTTAGCCGCCCCCGGGGTCGCACCAGCCGCCCGCATGGCGGACAGGCCACGGACCCGCCACCCCCCTCGCTTGTAGGGTGGCGGGGTCCCGCCGGACACCGCGGTCCGGCCGTCAGCCCACACTGCAGAGGTATCAGGGCCATGCGCATTGGTGTGCTCACATCCGGCGGCGACTGCCCCGGCCTGAACGCTGTGATCAGGTCCATCGTGCACCGCGCGGTCGTCGACCACGGCGACGAGGTGATCGGCTTCCAGGACGGCTGGAAGGGCCTGCTGGAGTGCGACTACCGGAAGCTCGACCTGGACGCCGTGGGCGGCATCCTGGCGCTCGGGGGCACCATCCTCGGCTCCACCCGGGTGCAGCCCACGCGGCTGCGCGAGGGCGTGGAGCGCGCCAAGGGGCATGTCGCCGAGCTCGGCCTGGACGCGATCATCCCGATCGGCGGCGAGGGCACGCTCAAGGCGGCCCGGCTGCTGTCGGACTCCGGGCTGCCGATCGTCGGCGTCCCCAAGACGATCGACAACGACATCGCGTCCACCGATGTGACCTTCGGCTTCGATACGGCGGTCGGGGTGGCCACCGAGGCCCTGGACCGGCTGAAGACCACCGCCGAATCGCATCAGCGGGTGCTGATCGTCGAGGTCATGGGGCGGCACACCGGCTGGATCGCGCTGCACTCCGGTATGGCCGCGGGCGCCCACGCGATCGTGGTGCCGGAGCGCCCCTTCCACATCGACGAGCTGACCAAGGTCGTCGGGGCGCGCTTCGAGGCGGGCAAGAAGTTCGCCATCGTGGTCGTGGCCGAGGGCGCCAAGCCGCACGAGGGCACCATGGCCTTCGAGGCGGGCGGCACGGACGTCTACGGCCATGAGCGGTTCGCCGGGGTGGCCCGGCAGCTCGCCGTCGAGCTGGAGCGGCGCCTGGAGAAGGAGGCGCGGCCGGTGATCCTGGGCCATGTCCAGCGGGGCGGCACGCCGACGGCGTACGACCGGGTGCTGGCCACCCGGTTCGGCTGGCACGCGGTCGAGGCCGTGCACCGCGGCGACTTCGGACAGATGACGGCGCTGCGCGGCACGGACATCACGCTGGTGCCGCTCGCCGAGGCCGTCGAACACCTCAAAACGGTACCCGCGGAGCGGTACGCCGAGGCCGAGTGCGTACTCTGAGTACCGCGTCAGCCGAGAACTGGGGTTGACGCCGGGACCATCAATTGCGCCACCACCACGGCGAGCGACCACGTCCGCGAAAGCGGCGCCGGTTCAGGCGCAAAGAGGCGCTGACCAGGAGATCAACACATGGATCACGGCGGGCACGGCATGCCCATGGATCTGCCGCCGTTCACGCTGGCGCGAGGGCTGGAGTTCGGCGGGGACACGTTCTTCCTGGTCGGCTGTGCGGTGGCGCTCGCCCTGTACGGCTGGGGCGTGGCGCGGCTGATGCGGCGCGGCGACCGCTGGCCTGTGGGCCGGACCGTTCCGTTCGTGCTGGGCGTTCTCACCATCGCGCTGGTGATGTGCACCAAGCTCAATGACTACGGCATGGTCATGTTCAGCGTGCACATGGTCCAGCACATGGTCATCAGCATGGTCTCCCCGATCCTGCTGCTGCTCGGTGCCCCGGTGACGCTGACCCTGCGGGCCCTGCCGACGGCGGCGCGCGGCCGCAAGGGGGCCAGGGAGCTGCTGGTCGCGCTGTTGCACAGCCGCTATATGCGGATCGTCAGCCACCCGGCGTTCACGATCCCGATGTTCATCGCGAGCCTCTACGCGCTCTACTTCACCCCGCTCTTCGACTTCCTCATGGAGAGCAAGGCCGGGCATATCGCGATGATGTCCCACTTCCTGCTGGTGGGCCTGTTCTTCTTCTGGCCCATCATGGGCGTGGACCCGGGCCCGCACCGGCCGGGCTATGTGATGCGGATGCTGGAGCTCTTCGCGGGCATGCCCTTCCACGCCTTCTTCGGGATCGCCCTGATGATGGCGAGCGAGCCCATGATCGGCACGTACGAGCACCCGCCCGCCTCACTCGGCATCGACGCGCTGTCCGACCAGACGGCGGCGGGCGGTATCGCCTGGGCCTTCAGCGAGATCCCCTCGGTGATCGTCCTGGTGGCGCTGCTCGCCCAGTGGTACAAGTCCGACCAGCGCCAGGCACGGCGCGCGGACCGTGTGGCGGACCGGGACGGCGACCAGGAGCTCGCGGCGTACAACGCCTATCTGGCCTCGCTCCAGACCCGCGGCCGCTGACCACTTCTCGCCACCCGGCCATCCCACCGCCCTCACCGCCGACGCCGTCCAGCGTCTAGCGGTGAGGGCGGTTCCGTACGACCATGTCCTCCTGGCCGTTGGGGCTGACACCCCAGTCGCAAGGAGGTTGCGGGGAATGCCCGGATCTGCGAAGGCGATGACAGCGTGCACGGTGGGGGGCCTGGTCCTGGTGACCGCGTACTCGGTGGCCCTCGGCAGCAATGGATGGCTCTGGTTCGGCTGGGTGGTGCTCGGCCTGCTCACCGTCGGGGTGGTCGTGGCCCGGGCCTGAGCCGGCGCCACAGGGACCGCCACCGCGACCGGCGCCGGGAGCGCCGCGCGGGCGGCTGGTCCGATCCATCCGGCCGGTCCGCCGCATCCAGCCGGTCCAATGCCTTCGACTGATCCGAGGCGTCCGGCTGGGGCGCGGAGCGGGCCGGGAAGTCCGGTGCCAGCAGGCCCGTCTCGGTCTCCAGGGTGTCCGAATCGCCCCCGCGCGGCGTGAACTCGGCGGGCAGCGACACCAGGTGGCGGGAGATCCATGAGGCCGTCCAGCTCAGCTCGGTCTCCGGGACCGCGAGCCGCAGATCGGGCAGGCGCAGCAGCAGGGTGTCGATGCCGGTGTCGGTGATGGCGCGGCCGATGTCCTGGCCGGGGCATTCATGCGGCCCGCCGCTGAAGGAGAGATGCGAGCGGTTGCCGTACATGGGTGCCGCGATGTCGGGGCGGACGGCGGGGTCGACGTTTCCGGCGGCCAGGCCGAGCAGCAGCATGTCCCCGGCCCTGATCTGCCGTCCGCCCAGCTCCGTATCGCCGGTCGCCCAGCGGCCGGGGATCACGGCGAGCGGCGGTTCGTTCCACAGCACATGCTCGATGGCGTCCGGCAGCGTCATATGGCCGCCGGCCAGGGTGGCGCGGAAGCGCGGGTCGGTGAGCACCATCCGCAGCGTGTTGGTCATCAGGTTGGTGGTGGTCTCGTTGCCGGTGAGCAGCACCAGCCGCAGATGCTGGACGACCTCCTCCTCGGTCAGCCCGGAGGGGTGCTCAAGCAGCCAGGAGGCCAGGTCCGAGCCGGGTTCGGCGCGTTTGCGCGCCACCAGGTTCTCCAGGGCCTCGGTGACGTACGCGTCGCTGTTGAGGGCCGTCTCCGTGCCCTGCATCAGGTCCCGGGTGGCCTCGACCAGACGCGGGCCGTACTCGTCGGGCATGCCGAGCAGATGGGTGAGCACCAGCATGGGCAGCTGCTCGGTGAATCCGGTCACCAGCTCGGCGTGCCCGTCGGCGGCGAACTCGTCGACCAACTGATGGGTGAACCGGGTGACCGCGCGGCGCATCCCGCGCCGGTCGAAGCGGTTCATGCTCTCGGTGAGCGCCGCGCGCAGCCGCTCGTGCTCGGCGCCGTCGGCGAAGGTGCACATGGGCTGCCAGCCGACCACCGGCAGCAGCGGCGAGTCTGGGGCGACCCGGCCCTCGCGCCAGTCGCCCCAGTGACGGGAGTCGCGGGAGAAGCGGGAGGGGGTACGGGCCACTTCCAGGTTCTCCCGGTAGCCCAGCAGCAGCCACGCGGGCAGATCGCCGGCCAGCCGTACGGGGGCCACCGCGCCGTGCTCGGCGCGCAGCCACTCATAGAAGCCCTTCGGGTCGGCTTCGTGCTCGGGCCCGAAGAGATCCCCCGCGGTGCCGGAGCGAATGGCGGCGTGGGCGGGGCATCCGGGGGGAGGCGCGGCGCCGAGGTGGTCCGTGCCGGGGTGGTCAGGGGGAGGGGTCACGGGGTCTCCGGGGTCACGGTGGTGAGGGAGTGCAGATAGCGCACAAGGGTCAGCAGGGTGTCGCGGCTGGACCCGCGGTCCCGGGCGTCGCAGTCGACCATGGGAACGGAGTCGGGCAGGTCCATCGCGGCGCGCAGCTCGGACATGGGGTGGACGGGGGCGTGCGGGAAGGCGTTGATCGCGACGACGAAGGGCACGGCGCGCTCCTCCAGCCGCCCGACGGCGTCGAAGCTGACCTCCAGGCGCCGGGTGTCGATGAGCACGACGGCGCCCAGGGCACCCTCGAACAGGCCGTCCCAAAGAAACCAGAAGCGCTCCTGGCCGGGCGTGCCGAACAGATAGAGCACCAGTTGGTCGTTCAGGCTGATCCGGCCGAAGTCCATCGCCACGGTGGTCTCGGTCTTGCGCTCCACCCCGGCGATGTCGTCCACGCCGACCCCGGCCTGGGTCATGGTCTCCTCGGTGGTCAGCGGCCGGATCTCGCTCACCGAGCCGACCATCGTCGTCTTGCCGACGCCGAACCCCCCGACGATCACCACCTTGACCGCCGCGCTCACCGAGGACGGCAGGGTGTCCTCGCTGCGCGGTCCGACGAGCGCTCCAGAGCCGGCGAGCGATTCACAGCCGGCGAACGCTTCAGAGCCGGCGAACGCTTCAGAGCTTCTGTAGTCCATGCATCACCGCTTGGAGGAGTTCGGGGTCGGGCAGCGCGGCGACGGGGACCGGCGCCCGGGTTTCCACCTGCTCGTCCCTGAGCAGATCCGTGAGCAGCAGGGTGACCGACGAGACGGGCAGGGCCAGATACGCGGAGATCTCGGCGACGGACAGCGGGAACTGACACATCCGCAGGACGGACGCGCACTCGGGGCGCATCCCCGGCTCCGGCTCGGCCCGCGCCACGACCAAGGTGACCAGTTCGACGTCCGACCGCCCGGACCGGTGCGGGCGGTCGTCGGCGAAGGAGTACAGCCGGTCGGGGACACCGTCGGCACGGCGCCCCCGAGGTTCGCTCATGCGCTCCGCCCGTCGACGCGTGGTGGGCTGCTGAGGTGTCCGCCGACCCGGGCCACCAGGTCTCGCATGCACTGGCCCATGAGCCCGGCGTCCACGGTGTCGTCGGCCAGCACCGCCAGATACGCCCCGGCGCCCGCCGCCATCAGATAGAAGAATCCGCAGTCGACCTCAATGGCGACCAGTTTCATCCGCCCGTCGCCCTCGGGGAGTTCGGCGGCGATCGCCCCCGAGAGGCTTTGCAGCCCCGCACAGGCGGCGGCCAGCCGTTCGGCGGTTTCCTCGTCGGCGCCCATCTTTGCCATGCACAGACCGTCCGAGGAGAGGAGCACCACGTAGTGGGTCTGCGGAACGCTCTTCGCCAGGTCCCGGAGCATCCAGTCCATGTTGTACCGCGGTTGCGTCACTTGCCTATTCACCCTTATCCGACTCATGCGAGATGTTCGACGATTGATCACCGTGCGGCGGACGGCCGGATTCGGTGTTGTCGGCCGCACCGGAAATGCCCTTGAAGAACGGGCCCAGCCACAATCCCGGCTCCACGGGCGGCTTTTCCTGCACCGGGGGAGCCGGGCGCGCGGGCTCGGCGCCGTTCCCGACCCGGACTGACCGGGTGACGTGGGGCATCCGACGGCGGCGCTGTGGCAGTCCGGCCGTGTTCTGCGGCGGCACTCCGCCCGCGTTCTGCGGCGGCATCCCGACCGCGTTGTGCGGCATGGTGGGCGGCGCCGCGACGCGGCCGAAGTCGGGCGGAGTGCCGGTGCGCGCCGACGTCGGGCTGGGCGTCCAGCCGGCGGGCGGGTTGGGCTTCGCCCGGGTCACGGGCTTGGGCGGGGGCAGCTTGGCGGCGCGGGCGATCAGGCCACCGGGCGCGGGGGTGGTGCAGATGATGCTCTGCGGTACGACCAGGACCGCGCGGACGCCGCCATACGCGGAGGGGCGCAGCGAGAACTGGAAGCGGTGCTTGTGGGCGAGTCTGCCGACTACCGAGAGCCCCAGGCGCGGCGTCTCGCCCAGATCGTTGAGGTCGAGTCCGGTCGAGGCCTGGGCCAGCGTCAGCTCGATGCGCTTGCGGGCTTCGTCCGTCAGGCCCACCCCGGCGTCCTCGATTTCGACGGCGACCCCGGACTGGACCTCGACCGCGGTCAGATGCACCCGGGTCTTCGGCGGTGAGTAGCGGGTGGCGTTGTCCAGCAGTTCGGCCATGGCGTGGATCAGCGGCTCGACGCCCGGGCCGACGATGCCGACGTCCGCCACCGAGTGCAGTTCGACCCGCGGGTACTCCAGGATCCGCGAGATGGCGCCGCGGCAGACGTTGTACAGCGGGATCGGGTCCCGCCACTGACGCCCCGCGTGGGAGTCGCCGAGTACGGAGATGCTGTCGGCCAACCTGCCGATCAGCGCGTTTCCATGATCGAGGTGGAGGAGATCGTGGTACATCTCGTAGTCGGCGCCGTGCTTGTCCTCCATCTCCCGCACGTCGTATGCCTGCTGGTGGGTGATGGCCTGGACGCGGCGGGCGATGTTGACGAAGGCCCGCTGTGCGGCGTCCCTCAAGTCCTCCTCGAACCGTACGGTCTGCAGCATCTCCCACAGGACCGCCCGGTGCGCGGACTCGAAGTCCGGGTCGAGGCAGGGCGCGTGGTCGATGTCCTTCATCACGTCGACGGGCTCCGCGCCGCGCCGCAGCCGGTCCACGGCCGCGGGGAGCACTTCCTTGGCCAGCCGTCTGGTCTCCACCTCCTGGTCGACCAGGCGCTGTCGCAGCACGGCCTCGCGCTCGGCGGCCTTCAGCCGCAGGGCCGCGATGGCGCGCCCGCGGCGCACCGCCTCCGCCGCCGCCACGGCCACCGCCAGCGTCGCCGCCAGGCCGCACCAGGCGACCGCCGCCCGCGCCCCGGTGGGGACCCAGGCCACGGCCAGTGCGGCGGCAAGGGCCGTCGCGGCGGGAGAGATCAGCCATACGAGCGCGGAGGCGGGCCGTCGGCCTCCGGGTGACGAGCCGGCAAAAACCATGGGCGTCCTTAAGAAAGGCGGAGACAACAGAGGAGAGAACGACGCGGGAAACCGCGGGCGAAGAGCTCGCTATGAGCCAAGGAGCATAGCGCTTTCGCCAGATGCCGAGACGAATATGCGTTTTTCTCGAAAATGCACTGAAGTATGAATTGAAATAGCTCAAGACTCGATCACGTTCTTTCATTTTCATTGCTTCATCGAACTCTTTCTGACCGGCGGCCGTTGCGCCCAGAGCGGATCAGCGCAGGGCGAACGGGCTGGGCAGGGCCGCCGGAGAGCTCGTAGCGTCCGCGTATGAGCAACGGAACCGCATTCGTGATCGGGGCGACGGGACAGATCGGTCGGGCGGCGGTGCGCGCGCTCGCCGCCGACGGCTGGCAGGTGCGGGCGGCCTCGCGGCACGGCGCCCGCGACGAGCGATGGCCCGAGGACGTACGGACCGTGACCGTGGACCGGGAGGACGACGCCGCGCTGGCCGCGGCCCTCGGAGACGGCTGCGATGTGCTGCTCGACTGTGTGGCCTACGGAGCGCGCCACGCCGGGCAGTTGCTCGGCCTCGCGGACCGGATCGGCTCGGCGGTGGTGATCTCCAGCTGCGCCGTCTACCGGGACGAGCGGGGCCGTAGCTTCGAAACCCAGGACGAGCCGGACGGCTTCCCGGAGTTTCCCGTGCCGATCCCCGAGTCGCACCCGACCGTCCCGCCGGGCGAGGACACCTACAGCACGGCCAAGGTCGCGCTGGAGCAAGAGCTGCTGGGCGCCGGGGACCGGCTGCCGGCCACGCTGCTGCGCGCCGGGGCGATCCACGGCCCGTACAGCCCCCTGCCCCGCGAGGCGTACTTCATCAAGCGGGTGCTCGACGGGCGGCCGGTGCGGATCCTCGCCCACGGGGGCGCGAGCCGGTTCCACCCGGTGCATGTGGACAACCTCGCCGAGCTGATCCGCCTGGCCGCCCGCAGGCCCGGGTCCCGGGCGCTCAACGCGGGCGACCCCCAGGCGCCGACGGTCGCCGAGATCGCGGCCGCGGTGGACGCGGCGATGGGGGCCACCAGCGAGCTGATCACGATCGACGGCGAGCCGCCGCGCCCGGGCCTGGGACAGACCCCCTGGAGCACGCCCCGGCCAGTGGTGCTGGACATGTCGGCGGCGGAGCGCGAGCTGGGCTATCGGGCGGCGACCGGGTATGTCGAATCGCTGCCGGAGACGGTGGAGTGGACGGCCCGTCAGCTGGCGGACGGCCGGGACTGGACCCTGGCGTTCCCGCTCATGGCCATCGCCTACGCGCCGCCGCGCGATCTCTTCGACTACGCCACGGAAGATGCGTGGCTGGCCGAGAGCGGGCGGGGCGGGCGGTAATTCCGTCGCGTCGCGATCACCGCGGCCGGTAGCCTCGGGCGCCCGATGGACAAAGATGACGCGGAGGTACGTGGATGAGCGGGCGGTTGCGCGCGATCGCCCGTGAGACGGAGCGGATCGTCGCCGAGGGCGGCTACACGGCACCGAGCGGACACGAAGTCCGGCTCGCCGAGCACATCGACCGTGCGATCGAGGGCACGCGTCTCTACGAGCCGGTGCACACGGTGGCGAGCCGGCGCGGCTCGGCCCTCGCCGAGGAGATCGCCCGCGTAGCCGACGAGGCGCTGGGACACGGTGAACAGCCGGACCGCGACACGCGGTTCGAGGTGACCGGGGAGAGCAGCCTGGAGGCCGCACGGAGGCTCGTAGCCGGGGTCGACGGCCCGGTCGCGGTGCTGAACTTCGCCTCCGCCCGCAACCCCGGCGGCGGCTATCTGAACGGCGCCCAGGCGCAGGAGGAGGCGCTGTGCCGGGCCTCGGCGCTGTACGCGTGCCTGCGCACCGCACCGGACTTCTACGCGGCGCACCGGGCCGACCCGAGCCCCTTCTACAGCGATCGGGTCATCCACTCCCCCGGTGTCCCGGTCTTCCGCGACGACCGGGGCGCGTTGCTCGACGCCTGGTACGCGGTCGGCTTCCTGACCTCGGCCGCGCCGAACGCCGGGGTCATCGCGCAACGGGGCATGGACACCTCGCGCCTCCCCGAGGCGCTGGCCTCGCGCGCCGAGCGGGTGCTGGAGGTGGCCGTCGCGCACGGATACCGCCATCTGGTGCTCGGCGCCTGGGGGTGCGGGGTGTTCCGGAACGACCCGGCGGCGGTGGCCGAGGCGTTCCGCGCCCATCTGGTGGCCCCCGGGCGCTTCGCCGGGCGGTTCGAGCGCGTCGTCTTCGCCGTGCTCGACCGCCGTACGGACTCGCCGACACGCGCCGCGTTCGACACGGCATTCGCGGCCTGACGGCGCCGGGCCCCGCCCCGCGGGTGCGTACGCACCCACAGAACGGGGCCCGGCCCCAGCTCGCTCCGGCTACTTGGCGGCGGCCGGGACGGGCGTGGCGTGCGGACCGCACGTCACGTCCGCGGCGTCCACCGTGCCGTTCAGCAGATAGGCGTCCACCCGGTCGTTGATGCAGGAGTTGACCAGGCCGGTGACCCCGTGCGAACCCGCGTCCTTCTCGGTGATCAGGCGCGAGCCCTTCAGTCGCTTGTGCAGCTCGACCGCGCCGTCGTAAGGGGTGGCGGCGTCGCGTGTGCTCTGCACGATGAGCGTCTTGGGCAGACCCTTGTCCGCGCCGACCTCGATCGGGTTCTGCTGCGGGGCGTCCCAGGTGGCACACGGCAGGTTCATCCAGGCGTTCGCCCAGGTCATGAACGGGTAGTCCGTGTGCAGCCGGGTGTTGTCCCGGTCCCAGGTGCGCCAGCTGGTCGGCCACTTGGCGTCCGCGCACTCCACCGCCGTGTAGACGGCGTTGCCGTTCTCCGAGGCGATGTTGCCCGCGGTGTCGGACAGATCCGGGCCCGCCGCCTCGACCAGCTGCTTCTCGTCACCGGCGAGATAGGCGCTCCACACCGCGGCGACCGGGGCCCACGAGGAGTCGTAGTACGGCGCGCTCTGGAAGAAGCCCACCAGCTCGGCCGGGCCGACGACGCCGCCGATCGGGTGCTTCTTGGCGGCCGCGCGCAGCGTCTCCCACTGCTTCTGGACCTTCTCCGGCGTGTCGCCGATGTGGTAGGTCGCGTCGTTCTTGGCGACCCACGCCGTCCAGTCCTTCCAGCGCGTCTCGAAGGCGACGTCCTGGTCCAGGTTGGCCTGGTACCAGATCTTCTCCCGCGACGGGTTGACCACACTGTCGACGATCATGCGGCGCACATGCGTCGGGAAGAGCGTCGCGTACACGCCGCCGATGTAGGTGCCGTAGGACACGCCGAGGTAGTTGAGCTTCTTCTCGCCGAGCGCCGCCCGGATGACGTCGATGTCACGAGCCGTGTTGGGCGTCGTCATGTACGGCAGCATCCAGCCGCTGCGCTCCGCGCAGCCCTGCGCGTACTCCTTGGCGAGCTTGCGCTGTGCGCGCTTGTCCGCCTCGCTGTCCGGCACCGGGTCCGCCTTCGGCGCCTTGACGTACTCCTGCGGGTCGACGCAGGAGATGGCGGCGGAGTGGCCGACCCCGCGCGGGTCGAAGCCGACGAAGTCGTACGCCTTCGAGGTCTTCGTCCACAGCGGGTTCTTGGTGGTGACCCGGCGCGGGAACTTCAAACCGGAGCCGCCGGGCCCGCCCGGGTTGTAGATCAGCGCACCCTGGCGCTCGGTGGCGCTCCCGGTGTTGCCGATCCGGTCCACGGCGAGCTTGATGGTGCGGCCGTACGGCTTGGCGTAGTCGAGCGGGACCGTCACATAGCCGCACTGTATGGGCTTCTCCAGAGCCCAGTCGGCCGGGCAGTCCTGCCAGTCGATGCCCGTCGCGGCGGCCCTGGCCGCGGCGATCCGCACGCCGCGCGCCTCCGCCGCTCCCCCCGGCGTACGCGCCTTTGCGCTGGCCATGGGCGTGGCCAGGGCGCCCGCTATCAGCGCCCCGGTGAGCACACCGCCGGCCGCACCGAGCATTGCTGTACGTCTCACCTGGTCTCCTTTTCAGGGCGAAAGACCGCCCACACGATCGGGTAAGGTATATGTCGTGCGTTGCAAGAGCCAAGCGCGCACGACGCGTTGAGCGAGAACCAAGCCAGCGCAACCCTACGCTCTCGGGCGACCGGGCAGGTTCCGTCCCGGCTGGTGTTGAGGGAGTAAGACCTTTCAGGTCGTTGACCTGCGGGGCTTTCTGAGCCAGGAATCCCCCTGCTTCAGCTGGGGGAGGGTTCAAAGAGTGTCAGGAGGATCCTCGCCTTGACATGCCGCCGTCGGCGGCGGGCTCTTCGGCGGCCCCGTGCCACCCGCCCGCCCCGGCGCCGGTTACCTGGTCCAACAGCCTCCGCAGCCGCAGCGCGTCCGGTGCCACCGCGGTGACCAGGGCGGCGGGGCCCGCGAGCGGGGTGAGCACCGCCGTCTCGCCGAGCTGCCGGACGGATACCGGCCGCTCCTCGAAGGCCGGGGCGACGAGGAGGAGTTGACCGGCGGCCCGATGCCCGGCGAGGACCGCTCCGCCGTCCCAGCCGAGCGTGCCCGGCCCGTAGCCGAGCTCCTGGTCCAGCAGGGCCCGCCCGGCCCGGTACACCGCCAGACGGGTCGTCAGCCGCCCCGGCGGCTCTCCGGCCCGGCCGAGGACCTGCTCCTCGCGGAGCAGCAGACGGGCGGTCGGGGCGAGCTCGACGCGGCAGGTCATCCGCAGGTCGCTGCCGCGCGCCGAGATGACCGGCTCGGGTCGCCAGCACAGCGTCGCGCCGTCGCCGACGGTGAGCCGTACGTCGTAGTGGGCGGGCTCGCCCGACCGCCCGGGCAGCGCGATGGTCGCCGCCGCCGACCCGACGGACAGCCGCGCCCCCGGCCCCACCACCACGTCGAGGCCGATCCGATCCCCGCCGAGCGGCGCGCTCATCGCCCCCACCACAGTCACCCGCGCCTCCGCCCCCACCCCTCGTGTCCGCCGCAACGCGAGCGGCCCGTCGCCGGCGAGCACGGGCAACGCGGTCCCGCCCCGCCCGTCCGCCTCCGCGACGATCCGGGCGGCGGCCCGGACGCCGCTCACGCGTGGGCCGCCGTCCAGGCGGCCAGCCGGTCGCGTACCCAGTCGACGACCGGCTTGACGCCGTTCTCGGTGACCAGCGAGGTGAAGGCGACGGGCAGATCGCCGCGCTGAGCGCGCGCGTCGTGGGCCATGCGGTCCAGGTCGGAACCCACGTACGGCGCGAGGTCGGTCTTGTTGACGACCAGGAGGTCGGCTGTGGTCACGCCGGGCCCTCCCTTGCGCGGGATGTCGTCGCCGCCCGCGACGTCGATGACGAAGATCTGGGCGTCGACCAGCCCCTTGGAGAAGGTCGCGGTGAGGTTGTCGCCGCCGGACTCGACGAAGACGAGGTCGAGGCCGCCCTGCGGGCCGACGGCGTCCTCAAGGTCCTCGATCGCCTCGAGGTTGGCGGAGATGTCGTCGCGGATCGCGGTGTGCGGGCAGGCGCCGGTCTCCACGGCCGTGATGCGCGTGGCCGGCAGGACGGCGTTGCGCAGCAGGAATTCGGCGTCCTCGCGGGTGTAGATGTCGTTGGTGACCACGGCGATCGACAGCTCGTCGCGCAGCGCGCGGCACAGCGCGGCGACGGTCGCGGTCTTCCCGGACCCGACCGGGCCGCCGAGGCCGATCCGCAGGGCGCGGCGGGTGCCGTCGGGGCGGCGCGGGTCGGCGGCGCTGCTGTAGGTGTGGCGCTGCGGGTAGATGTCGGTGTCCGCGTGGTCGAGATGCATGACGGCTCCGGGGGGCTGAGGCTGCTACGAGGCGAAGAGGCGTACGGGCCAGGCCGCATGCGCTTCGGCGGTGATGTCGAGCAGCGGCGCGGAGGCGGCGGGCAGCGCGTCCGGACCCTCGTCGAGGGCCCGTCGGGCCGCCTCGGCGGCCCGCGCCGCGACCTGGTCCAGCTCGGGGACGAGGCGGGCGAGCACGGCGGTGGCGTCAAAGGGGTTCAGGCTCAGCAGCCGTACGACGGCGGTCGCGGGCCCGCTGACCGACTCGTACGCGGCGATATGCGCGGCGTCCGTCGGGCTCGCTCCGGCGGCGCGTACGGCGAGGCCGAGGACGACGGGCTGGTGGGCGCCGCGCGGGCGGGCCGCGGCGAGGGCATCGAGCTCCGGTCCTGGCCAGGCGGCCCGTGCGGCGCGCATCATCTGCCGGCCGAGCCGCCGCGCGGTGGCGCGCAGGGCGGGGGCCGGGGTACGGGCGTCGGCGGCCTCGTCGAGGAGGAGCGGGTCGAGCCCGGCGGCGGCCGCGGCGGCGAGCCCCGCCGCGGTCAGCCCGGCGGTGTGCAGCCGGCCCCGGCAGAACTCCTCCAGCGACCCCGCGTCCCGGATCCGGCCCGCCTTGACGGCGGCCTCGGCGCCTCCGGAATGCGCATGGCCTCCGGCCGGGAACCGGCCGTCGGCGAGGACGAGCAGGGCCGCCCGGGCGGCGGCCGCGGACATGGGCACGGTCATGGTCGCCACGTCCGCTCAGAAGAGGAAGTAGCGCTGCGCCATGGGCAGTTCCGCGGCGGGGGCCGGTTCGACCGGCTCCCCGTCGATGGTCACCGTGAAGGTGTCGGGGTCGACCTCGACATGCGGGCGGGCGTCGTTCTCCCGCATATCGGCCTTGGTGACGCCGCGTGTGCTGCGGATCGGGGCGAACCGCTTGCCGAGGCGGAGCCGGTCCACCAGGCCGTCGTCGAGCGCGGTCCGGGTGACGAAGTTGAGCGAGTTCGCGGCGGGGGCGCGGCCGATCGCGCCGAACATGGGGCGCGGCAGGACCGGCTGCGGCGTGGGGATGGACGCGTTGGCGTCGCCCATCTGCGCGTACGCGATCTGCCCGCCCTTGATGACCAGCTGCGGCTTGACGCCGAAGAACGCCGGGTCCCACAGCACCAGATCGGCGAGCTTCCCGGTCTCCACGGAGCCGATCTCATGGTCCAGGCCCTGGGCGACGGCCGGATTGATGGTGTATTTGGCGACATAGCGACGCGCCCGGTGGTTGTCGGCGCGGCCGTCGCCAGGCAGGGCGCCGCGCCGGCGCTTCATGACATGCGCGGTCTGCCAGGTGCGCAGCACGACCTCGCCGACCCGCCCCATGGCCTGGGAGTCGGAGGAGATGATCGAGATGGCGCCGAGGTCGTGCAGGATGTCCTCGGCCGCGATCGTGCTGGGCCGGATGCGGGACTCGGCGAAGGCGAGGTCTTCGGGGACGGCCGGGTTGAGGTGGTGGCAGACCATCAGCATGTCGAGGTGTTCCTCGACGGTGTTGACGGTGTGCGGGCGGGTCGGGTTGGTGGAGCTGGGCAGCACGTTCGGCTGGGACACCACGGTGATGATGTCCGGCGCGTGCCCACCGCCCGCGCCCTCGGTGTGGTACGCGTGGATGGAACGCCCGGCGATGGCGGCGAGCGTGTCGCCGACGAAGCCCGCCTCGTTGAGGGTGTCCGTATGGATGGCGAGTTGGGCGCCGCTCTCCTCGCACACCCCCAGACACGCGTCGATGGCGGCGGGGGTGGCGCCCCAGTCCTCATGGATCTTGAACCCGAGGGCGCCGCCCCGCAGCTGGGAGTACATCGCCTCGCGCGAGACGGTGTTGCCCTTGCCGAGCAGCCCGATATTGACCGGGTAGCCCTCCAGCGCCTCGAACATCCGGGCCAGATGCCAGGGGCCCGGCGTGATGGTGGTCGCCTTGGTGCCCTCGGCGGGGCCGGTGCCGCCGCCGACCAGGGTGGTGATGCCCGCCGCCAGCGCCTCGTCGGCGATGGTCGGGGAGATGAAGTGGACGTGAGCGTCGATGGCCCCGGCGGTGAGGATCTTGCCGTTGCCCGCGATGACCTCCGTCTCCGGCCCGATGACGAGGTCGGGGTGGACGCCGTCCATGGTGTCCGGGTTCCCCGCCTTGCCGATGCCGGTGATCCGGCCGTCGCGCAGCCCGACATCGGCCTTGACGACGCCCCAGTGGTCCAGGATCACGGCGCCGGTGATCACGGTGTCGGGGGTCCCCTCGGCGCGCGTGGCACGCGACTGCCCCATGGACTCGCGGATCACCTTGCCACCGCCGAACACCGCTTCGTCCCCGGCCCGGCCGGGGCCGCCGGCGCGGTCCTCCTCGATCTCGATGAGGAGGTCGGTGTCGGCGAGCCGTATACGATCCCCGGCGGTCGGCCCGAAGAGATCCGCGTACACGGGGCGGCTGAGTTCAGTCATGCTGCGTCCCATCGTTCGCCCCGCCGCGGCAGCGGCTCATGTCACCGTCGCCCGCGAGGCGGCGGTGCGGCTCGTATTCTCGTCGCGGCCCGGCGGCCTCGCGTGCTCCCCCAGCTATCGCTGGGAGGTGCCCCCTGCTCACAAGGACCCTCCTGTCTCGCCACGCAGCCCGGGTACGACGCGCTCGCCCGCTATCGGGACCAGCTCGACCTCGACGGGGATGCCCGGCTCGAAGCGCACGGCGGTCCCCGCGGCGATGTGCAGGCGTTTGCCGTGGGCGGCGGCGCGGTCGAAGTCGAGGCCGGGGTTCGCCTCGGCGAAGTGGTAGTGGGAGCCGACCTGAACGGGCCGGTCGGCCGCGTTGAGCACGGTGAGGCGGGTGACGGGGCGGCCTTCGTTGAGGCGTACCGGCTCGTCCGCGTGCAGGATCTCTCCGGGAATCATGGGAGGCGCCCTCCGTCAGGCGATGGGCTGGTGGACGGTGACGAGCTTGGTGCCGTCGGGGAAGGTGGCCTCGACCTGGACGTCGTGGATCATCTCCGGAACGCCCTCCATGACCTCCTCGCGGGTCAGCACCTCGCGGCCGGAGGACATGAGCTCGGCGACCGTACGGCCGTCGCGGGCGCCCTCCAGGATGTGCGCGGTGATCAGCGCGACAGCCTCCGGGTGGTTGAGGATCACCCCGCGGGCCCGCCGCTTTTCGGCCACGTCGGCGGCCACATGGATGAGCAACCGTTCCTGCTCGTGCGGGGTCAACTGCACGCCTACCACCTCACGCTTGTCCCGTCGGGCGGGGTCGAATTGCCCGCTCACCTGCGGCCCGGTTCCCAGGGCGGCTCGCACCCGGTTTCGGAAGGCTAGTTCCGCGGCGTTTCCACGGCGTTAACTGCGGCGGTTGTGGTGGACGGGGGCGAGTCGGGCGGGGCGCACCGCTCGCCCGGCCCCGGGCAGCCGGGGCCACGTCAGCTGGGGGCCTCAGCCGGGGCCGCCCGACCGCCCCGCCTCAGCCGCGCCCGCGCCGCCGGTCCCCGACGTCCGGGCCGCGGTGCTCCGCGGCGATGCCGAACCGCCGCCGTTCGCCGGGAGCGGACGCCGCCGGGCGGACGGTCGAGACCGTGCTGATCACCTGTTCCTCCTCGGCGCCCGCCCGGCCTGCCTCATCCGACTCCATCTCCTCAAGTCGTCGCAGGTCATCGGCCGAGACCAGGGCCACGAGCGGCTTTCCGTGCCGCGTCACGACCACCCGCTCGCCGCCGTACACAACGCGGTTGATCAGCTCGGCGAGCTCTGCTCGGGCTTGCGTCACCGGAATCTCGTAGGCCATGCTCCCCATCATAACGAGATGTACGTCCTGTACATTTTTTACGGACGCCCGACTACCACCTGACACCGAGAGGTGACGCGATGGAACGCCCGACGGCGCGCTACGTCCTGCCCGAGTTCACCGAGCGCACGAGCAACGGGGTCCGCACCATGGACCCGTACTCCAAGCTCCTGTCCGAGCGCATCGTCTTCCTCGGCACCCAGGTCGACGACACCTCGGCCAACGACGTGATCGCGCAGCTCGTCCACCTCGAACACGCCGGCCCCGACCAGGACATCTCGCTGTACATCAACTCGCCCGGCGGCTCGTTCTCCGCCATGACGGCGATCTACGACACGATGCACTTCGTCACATGCGACGTGGAGACGATCTGTCTGGGCCAGGCCGCCTCCGCTGCCGCCGTACTGCTGGCCGCCGGCACCCCGGGCAAACGCTTCGCGCTGCCGGGCGCGCGGGTCCTCATCCACCAGCCGTCGTTCAGCGAACCCGTCCAGGGCACGACCTCCGACCTGGAACTCCAGGCCAAGGAGATGCTGCGCACCCGCGCCCTCCTGGAAGAGCTGCTGGTACGGCACACCGGGCAGACCGCCGAACGGATCCGCTCCGACATCGAGCGCGACAAGATCTTCAACGCCGAGGACGCGGTGGCATACGGACTCGTGGACCGACTCACCCAGAGCCGCAAGCACCCGCGGCCACTGCGCGACGCGAGGTGAGCGACCGTGCTACCACCTGAACTGCCCCCGCTGCCCGCGCTCACCCGCGCGGAGGGCGCGCTGGTGGACGGCTATCTGGACGTGGTCGATCTGCTCGCCCGAATCAACCCGTCCCGCGGCAGCGACACCTACGCGGGCCTGCGAGCCGCGCAGGCCCTGGTGGGGAAGGCCACCGCCCTCCGGGACGCGCTGGCCCTGATGCACGAGCGCGGCGAGAGCCGCCTCCACACCAGGACGCTGGAGCGCGCCCTCCGCGTACTGGACGGAGACCGCCGCACCGAACGCGTGACGCTGCCCCCGACGCCCACGCACTGACGCGGGGGAAGCGGCGCCGTTCACCCGGACGGCCCAACCCGGCCCCGGCGCCCCCGTCGGACCGGTTGCGGTGCCCCAGCGGTGCTCTTCGCTTCCCTGCCGGCCTCCCCGCCTCCGCCCTCAGCCTCGCATCCATGCCGGGCTGGGGGCACCATCCCAGGGACGACAGGACCCGCCGCGTCGGGCGCCTGGCCGGTCTGGCCGGGCAGGGGCCCGGCAGACGAAGGGGGTGCGCGATGAATGCGCACATACGAGTCCCTACAGCCGTATCCCGGGCCGGCGCCGTCTCGGCCCTGACCGTCGCCGCGGTCGGTGGCCCCGTAGCGGGGCCGGGGATTCCGCAGCAGGCCGAGGCGGCCTCCGCCGCCGCGAAGGCGCTGCAGGTCGCCGCGTCGAAGAAGGGAGCCCCGTACACATACGGGGCCGCCGGCCCCAACCGCTTCGACTGCTCGGGCCTGACCCAGTACGCGTACAAGCGGGCCGGAAAGCGGCTGCCGCGCACGGCCGCCGCGCAGTACAACCGCACCCGCCATATCAAGGCCGCCTCCCGCCACGGCGGCGACCTGGTGTTCTTCCATTCCGGGAGCAGCGTCTACCACGTGGGCCTGTACGCGGGGCGCGGCCGGATCTGGCATGCGCCCAAGCCGGGGACCGTGGTGCGGCTGGAGCGCATCTGGACCAAGAAGGTCTGGTACGGCAAGGTGCGCTGACCGACACAGAGGCCCCGCTGTCAGTAGCGGACCGACTGTCAGTGGGCGCCGGTACGTTGGCGGGGTCGGGGAAGTCCGTCCATCGTCGCGAGGGATCACATGTCCTATCTGAACCCGGTTCACAACATCACCTTCGACGCCCACGACCCGTACGCCCTGGCGCAGTTCTGGTCCGCCCTGACCGGTTACGCGCTCAAGGGCTCCGCGCCGGATGACGACGAGGTGCTGATCACTTCGAACCAGACCGGCGTCCCGGGCCTGCTGTTTCTCCGGGTGCCCGACGCCAAGCAGGGCAAGAACCGCGTCCACCTCGACATCCAGCCGCCCTCGGGCACGCGGGACGCCGAGGTGGAGCGGATGGTCTCGCTGGGCGCGTCGGTCATCGACGACCGGCGCACGGAGGACGGGCTCGGCTGGGTGGTGATGGCGGACCCGGAGGGAAATGAGTTCTGCGTCGAGCGCAGCGCGGTCGAGCGTGGCTTGGTGGAGCCGATGTGATGTCCGATGTCTTCGACACCGGTGCCAACGCGCGTAGCGTGGCCCGGTGTCGGCAGCAGGAGGGGGCTTGTGGTGACCGAGCAGTTCCAGGCGGACCGGACCTACGACCATGTGTATCTGGTCTTCATCGACACGGCCGGATATTCGACGATCGTCCTGTCGAACCCGAGAGACCGCGCCGCCCACGCCTTCGACCTGCTGCGCGAGCGGATGCGCACACGGCTCGCGCAGCTGGCGGCGGAGCGCCGCTGTGCCCGCAGCGGGGTGTGGAGCTGGCGGGGCGACGGCGGGTTCTTCGCCGTCCATGACGACAGCGAGAGCGTGGCCCGCGATGTCGCGCTGGAGGCGGCCAGGACCTTCCTCACCCTGGATCTGGTCCATCTGCGGGACGAGTTCGCGCGGGCGGGCGTGGGCGGCGAGCTGCACCTGCGGATGGCCGTGCACAAGGGGACGATCCAGCACACCGGCGAGGGGCGGACCGGCACCATCCACTCCCCCGACATCAATCTGGCCGCGCATCTGGAGAAGGCGACCCCTCAGGACTGCCTGGCGATCTCCGAGGACGTGTACCGCACCGCGGGCCCGTACGCGGAGCAGTTCACACCCGTGGGGAGCCATGAGGGCAAGCGCGTCTATCTGATGGCCGGGGACGGCGGCCCGCAGCAGGCGGCCAAGGCGTGGCTGGCGAGCCGCGGGCTGGACGGGGGCACCGCGGTGCACGCGTATCCCGAGCGGCCGAGCTCCGAGGAGAAGGCACGGCTGCTCGACGCGGCGTCCGAGGAAGTCCTCGACATGGGCACGGCGCTGCGCACCTCCTCCGGCCGGCTGGTCACCACCGAGCGCCCGGCCCGCTATCGCGACGCGGTGCTCGGCCTGCTGCGCCGGGGCGGGATCTACAGCTGCTTTCTGCTGGACCCGTCCTCGGACGCCGCGGCCACGCTGGCGCGGCAGTACCAGGAGGACATGACGAGGAAGATCAAGGATTCGCTGGAGCGGTTCGGCCGGTTCAAGGAGCGCTATGGCGCCGAGGCCGAGGGGCTGCGGGTGTACCAGACGGACGAGTTCCCCGGGTTCTCCGCGCTGGCCGTCGACGTGCGGCGGCCCGACGGGCTGATCCTCTACTCCTCGTATCTCATGGGCACCAGCCCGTACGGCGTGATCGAGCGCGGCGATATGCCGCACTATCTGATCAGCCCGACGGCCGGGCCGGTGTTCGGGCGCATACGGGAGCTGGCCGAGGCCCGCGGCACTACGGGGCACGTCAAGCGCGTCCTGTGAGCGCGGCGTGTGCATCGCGCTGTGAGGCCGCCTACGTCACCGTCAGACCGCGTACGTCGGGCCTTCGCGGTGACCCGAACGGGCCGCCGCTCAGCTCACGTCAGCCCACGTCAGCCCACGGGAACGGTCCAGGGCAGCGCGATCCAGACCGTCTTCCCGCCCTCCGGCGTCGGGATGACGGACACCTCGCCGCCCGACTCCGCGGCCAGCGACCGGATGATCAGCAGGCCCCGGCCGTTGTCCTGATGGGTGGCGGGCGGCAGGCGTTTGGGCCATCTGGGGTGGCTGTCGGTGACGCCGATGCTCAGCCGCTCTTCGCGTTCCAGCCGCAGATCCACGGTGAAGGTGGGCGATTGACCCATCGTGTGCTGGACGGCGTTGGTGGCGAGTTCGGAGACGACGAGCCGTACGATGCCGACGGTCTCCGCGTCCGTCGGCAGACCCCATTCGGCCAGCACGCTCGTCACATATCTTCGCGCCGCGGTCACCGAGACCGGCGCGCTCGGCAGAGTGACGGATGCTTCGTGGTGGTCAGCCATGGCGACCCTGTCCCTTCCAGCCGGGGCGCGGCTGCGGACGCGTGCGAGTGGTAATGCCAAGCCAGTGAAGTCGTGGGCAGCCCCGGCGGCTCTAGCGTCAGAGTGCCATCGATGGACCGCACAACGGGTGCGATCCACCGAGTTATGCATATATCTGTCGCTCGAAACGGTGAACTCTGCTACGGAAGACCGGATTTGAGCGGCACACTGGCGACCGGGAATTCGAGAGAATGCCGAAAGGGGATGTCATGCGGTACGGCCCTGCGGTACGCCGCCGCAAGCTCGGTGCGGAACTCCGCCGTCTGCGCGATCTCGCCGGACTCACCAGCGGCGAGGCCGCGCGCCGGGTGGGTTGGCACCAGTCGAAGGTAAGTCGGCTGGAGACCGGGCGCAGTGGAGCGAGACCGTCCGATGTGGTGCGGCTGCTGGATGTGTACGAGGTCGCGGACCCGGAGTTGCGCGCCCTGCTGGAAGCGTTGTGCGGTGGGGGCGCATCGGATCCCGAGGGGTCGCGGCGCGGCTGGTGGTACGCCTACCGCGATCTGCTGCCGCCCGCCTACCGGGATTTCATCAGCCTGGAGTCGGAGGCCTCGGCCGCGTCCACGCTGGAGACCACGGTGGTGCCGGGTCTGCTGCAGACCCCGGATTACGCGCGGGCGGTGACCCGCGCGGCGCTGCCGGATCTGCCCCGGCCGCAGGTGGACACGCTGGTGGAGGTGCGGATCGCGCGTCAGTCGGTGCTGCGCGGGGCGCGCCCGCTGCGGCTGCACGCGGTGCTCGACGAGGCGGCGCTGCGGCGCGAGGTCGGCGGGCCCGGGGTGATGGCGGCCCAGCTGCGGCATCTCGCGGAGGTCGCGGCGTTGCCTCAAGTGCGGCTGCAGGTACTGCCGTTCTCCGCCGGAATGCCCATTGGCATCACTGGTCCTTTCATTATTTTTTCCTTTTCGCACATTACTGATCTCGATGTTGTTGTTCTCGACCACTTGACGAGTAGCCTCTACTTGGAGCGGAAAGAAGACCTCCGGGCGTACAGCGCCGCGTTCGACACGCTGCGGACCAACGCCCTGACCGTCAAGGAATCGTTGACCTTCATCACCAAAATCGGGGGCGGCGCCTGAGGGGGCACCATGTCCACAATGTCCTGGTCCCTACCCTGCGATTCGGCATTGCGCGATGCGCAATGGCGGCGCAGCAGCTACAGCACCGGAATGAACAACTGCGTGGAGACGGCTTCGCTCCCGCCCGGCCTGCTGGCCGTGCGGGATTCGAAGAACACGTCCGGCCCCGCGCTGCTGTTCGTCCCGGACGTCTGGCTCACGTTCGTCGACGCGCTCCGCGGCGGCGCGCTCGACACCGGCGCGGCCACGCGCCAACGCGAGAGCTGAGCTGAGCTGTCAGGCGGTCGGCGCGGTCCGTACGATCGTGTCGGCCGCCTCCTCGATTTGCTGATCGGTCAGATCCGCCCGGGCCGTCAGCCGTAGCCGGGAAATCCCGTCCGTGACAGACGGCGGGCGGAAGCAGCCGACGGCCAGCCCGGCCGCGCGGCAGTCCGCGGCCCATTGCACCGCCTGCTCGGGCGACGGAGCCCGCACCGACACCACCGACGCATCGGGCCGCACCGCGCTCAGCCCGGCGGCGGTGAGCCGTTCGTACAGCCCGGTGGCCAATGCGCGGGCGCGGGCGGCGCGCTCCGGCTCGCGGCGCAGCAGACGCAGACTCGCCAGGGCCGCGCCCACGGCGGCCGGGTTGAGGCCGGTGTCGAAGATGAACGTGCGGGCGGAGTTGACCAGGTGTTCGATCACCCGGGCCGGTCCCAGAACGGCCCCGCCCTGGCTGCCCAGCGCCTTGGAGAGCGTGACGGTCACGACCACGTCGGGCGCGCCCGCGAGGCCCGCCCCCTGCGGCGCACCGCGCCCGCCGTCGCCGAGCACCCCGAAGCCATGCGCGTCATCGATGACCAGGGCCGCGCCGTGCGCGCGGCAGGCGGCGGCGAGGGCGGGCAGCGGGGCGGCGTTCCCGTCGACGGAGAAGACGGAGTCGGTGACGACGAGCGCGCGGCGGCGCGGGCGCGTCGCGCCGCGGGGCGGCTGCGCCGCCGCCTCCGCCGTCAGAGCCAGAGAGGCGGCTTCGAGGGCCTTGCGCACCGCCTCGGGGTCGGCGTGCGGGACGACGGCGACCTCGGCCCTGGACAGCCGACAGCCGTCGATGAGCGAGGCGTGATTGACCGCGTCGGACAGGACCAGGGCGTCACGACCGCTCAGCGCGGTGACGGCGGCGAGGTTCGCCGCGTAGCCGGACGAGAACACCAAGGCCGCCTCGAAGCCGCAGAAGGCGGCGAGCTCCGCCTCCAGCGTGGAGTGCAGCTCCGTATGCCCCGTGACCAGCCGGGACCCGGTCGAGCCCGCGCCCCAGCGGGCCGCCGCCGCGCCGGCCGCGGCCGTCACCTCCGGGTGCCTGGCCAGGCCCAGGTAGTCGTTGCCCGCGAGGTCGAGCAGCGGGGAGTCGGCGGGGCGGGGTTTGAGCGTGCGGACGAGTCCGGCGCGGCTCCGCCGTTCGCTCTCCTCGTCGATCCACTCGAACGGGTCGTCGTGGCGATCCTGGGGCATACGCCGTCCCTGCCTTCCGTCCACTGCGATCGCCACGCGGCAGAGCCGCAGATCGATACGGCCGGCTCCGCCGCGTGGCAACCGGGCACCAACTGTCGGGTCCCGATAGAACGTATCGGCGTCCATGCATGGGCAGGGTGTGGCAATACACACACCCGGAACGAGTGGTGTTGTGTGATCCCTCCTTTGCCCCGGACCCGGGCGCAGGGCAGGATCGGCCCATGGAGCTGCTGAAGACGCTGGTGGACAAGGGGCTGCGGCGTGAGCTGCCGACCCGAGAAGAGGCCCTCGCCGTGCTGGCGACCGCCGACGACGATGTGCTCGACGTGGTGGCCGCGGCGGGCAAGGTGCGCCGCGCCTGGTTCGGGCGGCGGGTGAAGCTCAACTATCTGGTCAACCTCAAGTCCGGGCTGTGCCCCGAGGACTGCTCGTACTGCTCACAGCGGCTCGGCTCGCGCGCCGACATCCTCAAGTACACCTGGCTGAAGCCCGAGGAGGCCGCGGCCGCCGCGGGCGCGGGGGTTTCCGGCGGCGCCAAGCGGGTCTGTCTGGTCGCCAGCGGGCGCGGCCCGACGGACCGGGACGTGGAGCGGGTCTCCCGGACCATCGAGGCGATCAAGGAACAGAACGAAGGCGTCGAGGTGTGCGCCTGCCTCGGCCTGCTCTCCGACGGGCAGGCGGCGCGGCTTCGGGAGGCGGGCGCCGACGCGTACAACCACAATCTCAACACCTCGGAAGCCACATACGGGGACATCACCACCACCCACACCTACGCCGACCGGGTGACGACCGTCCAGCAGGCCCAGGCGGCGGGCATGTCCGCCTGCTCCGGGCTGATCGCGGGCATGGGCGAGACGGACGAGGACCTGGTCGACGTGGTCTTCTCGCTCCGCGAGCTGGACCCCGACTCGGTCCCGGTCAACTTCCTCATCCCCATCGAGGGCACCCCGCTCGCCGAGGAGTGGCAACTCACCCCGCAGCGCTGTCTGCGGATCCTGGCGATGGTGCGGTTCGTCTGCCCGGACGTCGAGGTACGGCTCGCGGGCGGACGGGAGATCCATCTGCGCTCACTGCAGCCGCTGGCCCTGCACCTGGCGAACTCGATCTTCCTGGGCGACTATCTGACCACCGAGGGCCAGGCCGGCAAGGACGACCTCGCGATGATCGCCGACGCCGGCTTCGAGGTGGAGGGCACGGACACGACGACGCTGCCCACGCACCGGGCCGACGCGCTGGCGGCGGCACAGGCGGGCTGCGGTTCGCACGGCGGTGCTGAGCACGGCGGTGCTGAGGGGGAGACAACAGGCGCGGGCTGCGGCTCGGCGGGCGGGGGCTGCGCGCCGTGCGGCGAGGCGGCGCCCGCGGCGGGGGTGGCTGAGGGAGCTGGAGCCGAGCCCGTACCGGCCGCCGCACCCGCCGCCGTACCCGCCGGCGCGCCGGCCGCAGGCGCCCGCACCGATCTGGTCGCCGTGCGCCGCCGTGGCGTGGGCACGGACCTGCCGCCCAATGCCTGAGCCGCAGCTGACGCCCGGCAAACCGCTGACGCCCGGTGAGCTGCTGGCCCTGGACCGGCGGCATGTCTGGCATCCGTACGGACCGATGCCCGGCCGCCAGGACCCGCTGATCGTGGAGTCGGCCGCCGGGGTCAGGCTGCGCCTGGCCGAACCGGCCGAGGGCCAGCGGGAGTTGGTCGACGGGATGTCGTCGTGGTGGTCCGCGATCCACGGCTACAACCACCCGGTGCTCAACGACGCGGCGCGCGGCCAGCTGGACCGGATGAGCCATGTGATGTTCGGCGGGCTCACCCACGAGCCCGCCGTACGGCTGGCCGCCCGCCTCGTGGAGATCACCCCCGAGCCGCTTGAACACGTCTTCCTCGCCGACTCCGGCTCGGTCTCGGTCGAGGTCGCGGTCAAGATGTGCCTGCAGTACTGGCGCTCGCTCGGCCGCCCCGACAAGCGGCGGCTGCTCACCTGGCGCGGCGGCTACCACGGCGACACCTGGCAGCCGATGGCGGTGTGCGACCCGGACGGCGGTATGCACCACCTGTGGTCGGGCCTGCTGCCCCGTCAGCTCTTCGCCGACGCGCCCCCGCCCGGTTTCGACGCCCCGCCGGACCTCGCGTACGAGGCACATCTGCGCGACCTGGTCGCCCGCCACGCCCATGAGCTGGCCGCGGTGATCGTCGAACCGGTGGTGCAGGGCGCGGGCGGGATGCGGTTCCACTCCCCCGGCCTGCTGCGGGTGTTGCGCGAGGCCTGTGACGAGCACGACGTGCTGCTGGTCTTCGACGAGATCGCCACCGGCTTCGGCCGCACGGGCGAACTCTTCGCGGCCGGACACGCGGGCGTCAGCCCCGATGTGATGTGCCTGGGCAAGGCGCTCACCGGCGGGTACATGACGCTCGCCGCCACGCTGTGCACACCGCGCGTGGCGGACGGCATCTCGCGCGGCGAGCTCCCGGTGCTCGCCCACGGCCCGACGTTCATGGGCAACCCCCTGGCGACCGCCGTCGCGCTCGCCTCGATCGACCTGCTGCTCGGCCACGACTGGCGGCAGGAGATCAAGCGTATCGAGGCCGGGCTGCGGGACGGCCTGGCCGCCACGGCCGAACTGCCCGGCGTCCGCGACGTCCGGGTCCTCGGCGCCATCGGCGTCGTCCAGCTCGACCACGCGCTCGACGGGGCGGGCATGGCGGCGGCGACCCGCGCGGCGGTACGGGAGGGCGTATGGCTGCGGCCGTTCCGCGACCTGCTGTACACGATGCCGCCGTACATCACGAGCGACGACGATGTGGCCCGCATCTGCACGGCCCTGCACGCGGCGGCCCGCGCGGGTTGACCCGGCACAGTCGCCGCGACAGTCCGCTCACGCACGACACCGAAAGGCGCGACCACATGCCCGTACTCGTCATCACCGGCACCGGCACCGAAATCGGCAAGACCATCACCACCGCGGCCGTCGCCGCCACCGCGCTGGCCGCCGGCCGGTCCGTGGCGGTGCTCAAGCCGGCGCAGACGGGGGTTCGGGCGGACGAGCCGGGGGACGCGGCGGAGGTGGCTCGGCTGGCGGGGGCGGTCACGCGGCTGGAACTCGCGCGCTACCCGGACCCGTTGGCCCCGGTCACCGCGGCCCGCCGGGCGGGACGCCCTCCGGTGCGCCCGTACGAGGTGGCCGAGGCGGCGGGGAAGCTGGCCGCCGAGCACGATCTGGTGCTGGTGGAGGGCGCGGGCGGGCTGCTGGTGCGGTTCGACGAGGAGGGCGGCACGCTCGCGGACGCGGCCCGGCTGCTGGGCGCGCCCGTGCTGGTCGTTGTGCACGCGGCCCTGGGGACGCTCAACACGACGACACTGACGGCGGAGGCGCTGCGCGCCAGGGGCCTTGACTGCCCGGGCGTCGTGATCGGCAGCTGGCCCAAGGCCCCGGATCTCGCGGACCGCTGCAACCTCGCGGATCTGCCGGAGGCGGCGGGCGCCCCCCTGCTGGGCGCCCTCCCCCAAGGCGCGGCGGCCCTCCAGCCCGCCGACTTCCGCGCCGCTGCCCGTGGCTGGCTGGCGCCCGAGCTCGACGGGACCTGGAGCGCGGAGCGGTTCACAACCGCGCAAGGCTGACCGTACGGCGGGGCGCACGCGACGATGGGGCGCACGCGGTGATCGCGTGCGCCCCATCGGCTCACCCCACACCCGCCCCCGCGACCTCACTCCGCGGCGCGGTAGGCCGCCGTCAACTTCCGCAGCGCCCCCACCACATCCCCGCCGACCAGCAGATGGTCCGCCTCGGCGAAGGGTTTCGCCACCGCCGGGGTGATCTTCTGCCCGACCCGGTCCTGGACCAGGAGCCGCGCGGCCGTGACAATCGCACGCCCCTCCCTCGCATCCGCCCGCCCCGCCTCCCTCGCGGCCTTCGCCTCACCGGGCGCGCGGGCCGAGGTCGTCAGCCCCCACCCGTACGGGTATTGCGGGTCGTACGCCGCGTCGCCCACGTTGATCGGCAGCTGCGCCTCGGACTTGGGCCAGGTCACCGGCAGCTGCCCGGTGAAGGCCCGCTTGCCGTAGAGGACGTCGGCGACGCCGTCGCCCTCCGTGCCGGGCAGCCAGGACGCGACGAGGGCGTCGATGTCCCCCAGCCGGTCGCCGATGAGCTGCGGACGCCCGGAGACGATCAGCACCGCGCACTCCATGGCGCCGCACACCCGGTCAACCGCGGCCTGGTCGGCATCGGACAGCCGCAGGTCATGGCCGTTGCCGACGTCTCCCGCCCCCTCGGCGTACGGGGTCTCGCCGACGACCACGACCCCGGCGTCGTATCCGTCCGTCGGGGCGGAGGCGTCCTTGGAGTAGGTGATGGCCGAGTCCGCGGCCGCCTTCCGCATGCCTTGCAGGATCGTGGTGCCCTCGGTGTGCCGGCCGGAGGAGCCCTGCCAGGTGATGGTCCAGCCGCCGGTCTGGTTGCCGAGGTCGTCGGCGTTGGACCCGGCGACGTACACCTTCTGGGAGGGCTTCAGGGGCAGCACCCCGCCGGCGTTCTTCAGCAGCACCTGCGACTTCGCGACCGCCTCGCGGGCGACGGCCCGATGCTCTGCCGAGCCGATCCGGTCGAGATTGGAGGTGTCGGCATTGTCCCCATTGTTCACGTACGGCTTCTCGAAGAGGCCGAGCCGGAACTTGGCCGTCAGGATGCGGGAGACCGCGTCGTCGATCCGGGCCCGGCTGATCCGGCCGGCCTTCACCTCGTCGACGAGCGTGGTGTGGAAGTTCTTGTACGCCGTGGGCACCATGATCATGTCCACCCCGGCGTTCACGGAGGTACGGACGTCGCTCGGGTAGTCGCCGGGGATCTGGTCGATGGCCTGCCAGTCGCTGATGACGAAGCCCTCGAAGCCCATCCGGTCCTTCAGCACGCCGTTGATCATCGCCCCGTCGGCGTGCGTCTTGAGCGGCGCCCGACCGTCGCCGAGGATGTCGAGCGAGGAGAACGAGGGCATGACCGTGCCCACCCCGCGGTCCACGGCCTCCCGGAACGGCGCGAGGTGGACCATCTCCAGCTCCTCGCGGGTGACCTTGGTGACGCCCTGGTCGATGGGGTAGCCGCCGGTGGTCGAGGAGCCGTACTCCGTACCGCCGTCCCCCACGAAGTGCTTGGCGGTGGTCAGCACCTTGTCGCGGCGGTCGAGATCCTTGCCGCTGGGCGCGCCCTGCATGCCCTTGATGACCGTCTCCATGGCCGTGACCAGCGCCGGGTCCTCGCCGAAGGACTCGTACGCCCGCCCCCACCGCTCGTCTCGCGATACGCATACGCAGGGCGCGAAGTCCCAGGGGACGCCGGTGGCGCGCACCTCGGAGGCGGTCACCGCGCCGGTCTTCTCGGCCAGCCGGGGGTCGCGGGTGGCGCCGAGGCCGATGTTGTGCGGCATGATCGTCGTCCCGACGACATTGTTGTGGCCGTGGACCGCGTCCACGCCGTAGACCAGCGGGATCTGGAAGCGGGTGGCCTGGGCGCGCAGTTGGAAGGCGTCCACCATCCGCGCCCAGGCGGCGGGCGTGTTGGGGGTGGGCGCCGACCCACCGCCGGACAGCAGGGAACCGAGGTTGTAGTCGGCGATGTCGCCCGGCGCGGTGAGCGCGTTGCGCTCGGCCTGGGTCATCTGCCCGGCCTTCTCCTCGAGCGACATCCGGGACAGCAGGTCCTTCACGCGCCGCCGCACGGGGAGTTCGGGGTCGAGGTACGGCAGTCCGTGCGCGTCGATCACGACCCGTGACGTCTCGGCCGGGGCCTTGGCGCCGGAGACGGTGAGATGGAGCGGAACGGTCTCGGCCGGTTCGGCGCCGCCGCCTCTCGCGGTGACGACCTCGACGGTGCGAGAGGCGCCGGAGGCGGTGCCGGCCGGGAAGGTCACGCTGCCCTCGACAGGTCGGTAGTCCTCGCCGGAGGTGGCGGTGCCGCCGTCCCCCTCGGTGGTGTAGTCGACGGTGACGGGTTCGTCGAGCGGCCCGGAGCCGGTGGTGGCGACGGAGATCTCGACCTTGGCGGTCGTGCCCTCCTTGACCGGGTGGACGGCCGCGTCCGTGATCACCTGTGCCTTGCGCGAACCGTCGGCCGCGACCGCGGCCCCTCCCATGAGGGGCAGTAAGGCGGCGCCGACCGCCCCGGCGATGAACGACGTTGCTGTGGATCCGAATCTTCCGTGCTGTCTTCGCAGTCCTCGCTGTGCTCCGTTACGTGGCATCGCGGCTCCTTCGGCTGGATGCACAGATCCTGGGCCGATGTGCCGCCCCGATCGCGGCGGCACGCCGCTCACGCGCTCCAGCTGCGCAGCTCGGCGGCGATGGTGTGGACGTCGGCGGTGCCGTCCTTGACCAGGCGGGCCAGGTCGCGGACGCGCTCGGGGGTGGTGGCGATCTTCAGCCCGCTGGCGATGAGATACGCGTACGCGACGGCCGACGCGAACAGCGCGTTCGACCGCTCCAGGGCGGGCACCAGCAGAAGCAGCTGCAGCAGGGCAGCGGCCCTGGTCTGCGGGTCGGTGTAGATGGGGGTGCCGAATATCTCGGCTTCATGTCTGCTGACGGCGGCGACCAGCGCGCCGTAGTCGGTGACCTGCGAGTCTCCGGGGGTGCTGCGCTCGGCGACCATCAGCAGCCAGGCGAGGTCGATCCGCACATTCAAGAGCGCGCCTCGCCCTCCTTGCCGAACTCCTCGTCGAATACGGTCCGGTACTGCTTCATGAAGTCGGCGGCCGCCTCCACGAAGGTATGGCCCACCTCTCCGGCGTCCTTGCGGACGAGCTCTTCGATGTAGCGGTTCATGCTCATGCCCCGCTGCAGCGCGCGCTCCCGCGCCACCTCCGCGGTGGCCTCGTCGACCCGGACGTTCAGCTGTGTCTTCGCCACGGCCTCACGCTAGCGCCTATCCGCTAGCACCCACAAGCCGGATCTCGTATCGCGGGACCGGCGCCAATTCGATCGACGCCGCGCCCCGGGCGGTGATGGGATCGCGCCATGAACGATCTCGTCATACGCGCCGCGGCGCCCGCGGACCTCGACACCGTACTGACCTTCTGGAAGGAGGCGGCCGAGGGCACCAGCATCAGCGACGACCGGGACGGCGTGGCCCGCCTGCTCGACCGCGACCCCGAGTCGCTGCTGCTGGCCGAGCGGGGCGGCGAGCTCGCCGGGACCGTGATCGCGGGCTTCGACGGCTGGCGCTGCCATCTCTACCGGCTCGCCGTGCACCCCGGCCACAGGCGCCAGGGCGTGGGGACCGCCCTCCTCCAGGCGGCCGAGGAGCGGTTCGCCGCGCTCGGCGGGCGGCGCGGCGACGCGATGGTGCTGGACCGCAACGACCTGGCCCACCACGCGTGGCGAGCGGCGGGCTACGCCCCGCAGCCGGAGTGGAGCCGCTGGGTCAAGCCGCTGGGCCCCGGCCCCTCCCGCTAGCCGACATCGGGTCTCCGTCGGCCGACAACGCGTAGATCCTCTCCCACCGACGACGCGTCCCGCCGGCCGACATCGCGCACTCCTCCCGTCCCTGCTGGACCATGGGACAGGGGTTGTGAGCTGCTACCGGTTGACAGCGCTTGAGCGCGTTTTGGTGTGCATGAGTAACGACTCGGTCCGCGATTGAGTTCAGGACGTGTCGGCCTGAGGGGTGGTTGGTAGGTGATCAGCGGTTCGGTACCCGGCTTGCGGCGGGTCGGCCGACGCCTGGAGCGGTCCGCGACCAGTGAAGCGATCGCACGATGGGCCTCGGCGCCCTGGCCGAGCCGCATCGCAGACCGCGTCGTGAACCACTGGCCGGTCGCATCATCCCGGAGGGAAGCTGTGCCCCATGACGACAACCTTGATCACCGGGGCCAACAAAGGCCTCGGCCACGAGACCGCCCGCCGCCTGACCGCCGCGGGCCATACCGTCTACCTGGGAGCGCGCAACATCGAGCGGGGCTCGGCCGCCGCGGCCGAGCTCGGCGCCCGGTTCGTGCAACTCGATGTCACCGACGATGCGTCGGTTGCCGCCGCGGTGGCCACCATTGAGGCCGACGGCGACCTGGACGTCTTGGTCAACAACGCCGGAATCGAGGTGCGTTCACCGGGAGGCGACATCATCGGCGCCGCGGAGCTGACCGCCGACGTGATGCGGGAGGTGTTCGAGACCAACGTCTTCGGCCTGGTCCGGGTGACCCACGCCTTCCTGCCACTGCTGGAACGCTCCGCCGCCCCGGTCGTGGTCAATGTCAGCAGCAGCCTGGCCTCGCTGGCCCAGGCCGGCAAGGGGTACCCGGGGGTTGCCTACCCGACTTCCAAGACCGCGGTCAACATGCTCACCGTGCAGTTCGCCAAGGCGTTCCCACGGATGCGGATCAACGCCGTGGAGCCCGGCTACACCGCGACGGACCTGAACGGGCACGAGGGCACGCAGACCGTCGAGCAGGGCGCCGAGATCATCGTTCGGATGGCTCAACTGGGGCCGGACGGCCCGACCGGCGGCTACTTCGACGCGGCGGGCCCTCTGCCCTGGTAGGCGACGAGGTTTACGACGCGGTCCGCGATGCTGCTGGACCAGGGCCGTGACGTGACAACGGCCGCACAGGTTCTTCGAATGTGACCAAGAAGTGGGCCCGTGCGGCCTTGACCCATCCAGCCTTCTGCGTACGACCTGGTCTTCACCGACCGCCTGCTCGTCACCCTGGTCCACCTTCGCGCCGGGCTTCCGCACTCCGCACTCGCCGCGCTGTACGGTACCGCCCGCTCCACACTGCCGGGCCATCGCCGAGATCCGCCCGCTGCTGGCGGCACGCGGTTTCGCCGTCCCCGACCGCCCCAGCGTCCGGCTGCGCACTCTGGCCGACGTGTTCGCCTAAGCCGAGGCCAAGGGGATCCGGCTGCGGATCGACGGCGCCGATACCCAGGTCCGCCGCCCCAAGGCCGACCGGCCCGGACGGCGGGCCTTCGTCTCCGGAGAGAAGAAGCAGAACACCATCAAGACCACCACCATCAGCGACGGTCAGGGACGCCTGCTGCGGTCGGGCGCGGACCGCCCGGGCCGGATGCATGACCAGACCGCGATGCGCACCGAGGGCATCGCCGAGCAACTCAGGCTCCGCCCTAAGGCGACAGCCGAGGTCGACGAGGGTTGCCGGGGCCCGGCGAACGCGTTTCCCGACCAGGTCAGCGCCCCACCGAAGAAGCCGAAGGACGACGCGCCGCTCGACGAGCACCGAACTGGTGCTCGCCCGACAGGCGGCCTGCTGATCACCTACCAACCGACCCGTCAGGCCAACACGCCCTGACCTCAATCGCGAACCGAGTCGTAAGCGCACCCACGACGGTGCCCCGAGTCTTGGGGGGAATGGGAGTTCTTGTATCGAATGCGTGACCTGCGTGGGAGGTGTTCGCTGGGTGTGGTGACAGGTTCTTCGCTACCGGGCGGAGGCGGGGGATGGGCGGGCTGCGCGAGAACGCCGGTCATCTGGCCGCTGGCGCCTGGACGTCCACGGCAACCCTGTCGGCGAGCCCCGCAGGTTCGACTACGACCTCACGGGCATCGCACCGCACCGGGACGCGCAGGTGCGGCATGCCCTCGTCCGCCTCCTGCACCGGGCCCAACGCCACCGCTTGGCCATCGCGATCGAGGACCTGGACTTCCAGGCGGAGAAGACCCGGGAGAAGCACAGGCGGCGCAAGCGCTTCCGCCGCTTGGTCTCCGGCATGCCCGTGAGCAGGCTGCGTGGCAGACTGATCTCCATGGCCACCGAACTCGGCATCACCCTCGTGGCCGTCGATCCCGCCTGCACCAGCCGCTGGGGCGCCCAGCACTGGCAACGGCCCCTGACCACCAAGACCCGCAAGACCACCCGCCACGACGCCGCCGCCGTGGCGATCGGACGACGCGCCCTGGGATGCCCGATCCGGCGACGGACGACACCACCCCCACAGCACCGGAGCGATGCTGTGGGGCATCGGACCGTCCAGGCCGTATCGGGTGTCCTGGGGCGTGAGGAAACCCGACCCCGCATTCCCGGGCCACGGACACGATCCGCCGGCGCCGGATGCGGAGCGAAAGCGGGGGACCAGTGTGCCCACAACCGTTCGGGGCACACGGCTGAGCACGAGTTCTGGCACCAGGACTCACTCCCGCTCAGCCCCTAGGAACGGTGAACCGATGACCGAAGTGCTCCTCCTGGCCGTGGCGCTCCTGCTGGCACTGGCCTGCGGCGGGTTCGTCGCGGCGGAGTTCTCCCTGACCACCGTCGAGCGCAGCGAGCTCGAGCGGGCGGTCGAGCGCGGGGAGCGGGGCGCGGCCAGTGCGCTGAAGGCCGTACGCAGCCTGACCTTCCAGCTCTCCGGCGCCCAGCTCGGCATCACCGTCACCAACCTGGTGGTCGGCATGCTCGCCGAGCCGTCCGTCGCCGTGCTGCTGGCGGGCCCGCTCAGGGCGATGGGCGTGCCGGACTCCGCCGTCCGCTCGGTCGCGCTGGCGGTGGGGACGGCGCTGTCGACGATAGTGCTGATGGTGGTCGGTGAGCTGGTCCCGAAGAACTGGGCCATCTCGCGCCCGCTGCCCGTCGCCCGGGCCGTCGCCACCCCGCAGCGCGCCTTCAGCTCCGCCTTCCGCCCGTTCATCGCCCATCTCAACAACACCGCCAACCGCACGGTGCGCCGGATGGGCCTGGAGCCCGCCGAGGAGCTGGCCTCGGCGCGCAGCCCGCAGGAGCTGGTCGCGCTGGCCCGGCACTCCGCCCGGGAGGGCGCCCTGGAGGCGGACACCGCCGAACTGTTCGTACGGACCCTGAACCTGCGAGAGCTGACCGCGGAGAACGTGATGACCCCACGGGTGCAGGTCATCGCCCTGGACGTACGGGCCACCACCGAGGACATCGCCAACGCCACCCGCGCCACGGGCCTGTCCCGCTTCCCCGTCTACCGCGGCAGCCTGGACACGGTCGTCGGCACCGCCCACATCAAGGACGTGCTCGCCATCCCGGCCGAGCAGCGGCTCCGCCACCCGGTGTCGGAGCTGATGCGCGAGCCGCTGCTCGTCCCCGCGTCGCTCACCGTGGACCGGGTGCTCGACCGGCTCTCTGGGGAGCGCAGCATGGCCGTGGTCATCGACGAGTACGGGGGCACGGCCGGGGTCGTCACCCTGGAGGACATCGTCGAGGAGGTGGTCGGCGAGGTCCGCGACGAGCACGATCCGCACGAGAAACCCGACCTGGCCCCGGTCGGCGCGGGCGCGGAGGGCCGGATGCTGTACGACGCGGACGGCGCGGCCCGTGTCGACCAGCTGGCGGCGGTGGGGATGCGGGTGCCGCACGGCCCGTACGAGACGCTGGCCGGGCTGGTGGCCACCGAGCTCGGCCGGATCCCGGTGCGGGGCGATGCCCTGGAGGTGGCGGGCTGGGGCATCGAGGTGGTCGACGACTCCGGCCACCGGGCCGCGCGGGTACGGCTGCGGGCACCGCTGCCGTACGCCGGGGAGGCGGGAGAGGCCAGGCACGGCGGGGACGGTGAGGGGGCGGCCTGATGACTCTGCTCCAGCTGCTGGTCGGCCTGCTGACGCTGGTCGTCAACGCCTTCTTCGTCGGCGCCGAATTCGCCCTCATCTCGGTGCGGCGCAGCCAGATAGAGCCGCGCGCCGAGCAGGGTGACCGGCGGGCCCACGCCGTGCTGTGGGGCCTGGAGCATGTCTCCGCGCTGCTCGCCGCGGCTCAGCTGGGCATCACGCTGTGCACGCTGGTGCTGGGCGCCGTCGCGGAACCGGCCATCGCGCATCTGCTGGAGCCGGTCTTCCACGCGGTGCGGCTGCCCCTCGGACTGGTCCACCCGGTCGCGTTCGTGATCGCGCTGACCGCGGCGACGTATCTGCACATGCTGTTCGGCGAGATGGTGCCCAAGAACGTGGCGCTGGCCGAGCCGGTGCGCACAGCGCTGCTGCTGGGCCCGCCGCTGGTCACCCTGGCGCGCGGCCTGCGCCCGGTGATCTTCGCTGTCAACGCCTTCGCGAACGCCCTGCTGAAGCTGTTGCGGGTGGAGCCCAAGGGCGAGGTTTCGGCGACCTTCTCCGACGATGAACTGGCCCGGGTGGTCGTGGACTCCGGCGCGGCCGGGCTGCTGGACGACCGGGCCACCGAGCGACTGCGGGACGCCCTCGAACTGAGCCGCCGCCGGGTGCGCGATGTCGTACTGCCCCTGGAACAGGTGGTCTCCGCCCGGCTCGGGGTGACGCCCGAGGAGCTGGAGCGGATGGCGGCGACGTCCGGGTTCTCACGCTTCCCGGTGGTCGACGACTCCGGGCGCATCCTGGGCTATCTGCACGTCAAGGACGCGCTGGACGCGCGCCCGCGCGACCTGCCGTTCCGCCTCGATCAGCTGCGTTCGATCGCCCGGGTGCGGCCGCAGACGGCGCTGGACGACGTGCTGACCGCGATGCGCGACAGCCGCACGCACCTCGCCGCCGTCGTCGGACCCGACGGGCTCCTGGAGGGCCTGGTCACCATGGAGGACGTACTGCGCGAGCTGGTCGCCTGACGCGACGCACGCGCACACTCGGCAGGGGGCACCTCCCAGCGGTAGCTGGGGGAGAACCGAGCCCTGAAAAAAGGGGGGTCACTCGTCCCGCCGTGATTCGTGCGCGATGATGCACGCCTGCCAGTGGGCCAGCGCCTCGGCCTTGCCCCCGCCCCCTTCCTCCGCCACGGCCAGCAGCGCGTCGGCGGCCATCGCTGCCAGCCGGACGGCCACTCTGCACACGTCCCGCCGCTCCAGCGGGTCCAGCAGGGCGACGGCCCCCTCTCCGTCGTCGGCGAGCGCGGCGGCCACGATGGCCATGGTCGTACGGTCGCATTCAAAGGCATCCACGCCGACCAGACTGCCCCGATGCGCCCCATCCGGAACCCGGCGCGGGCCAACCGAGGGATCCGCCGGGCGCGCGGGGCGCGCGCGGGCCGGGTTTCGCGTGCGCCTTAGGCGGGCCGGGTGGCGGACGGGTCATAGCGGAAAATCGTGTACTCGATCCGCCCGATGACCTTCGTCCTGCTGGTCCGCCGGTAGAGCTCGGGCGGCCGGAAGATGTTGTCGTCGTAGATGTCGGCGCCCGGCTCCAGGTTCCAGCTGGCGGTCGTGCCGTTGCGCGCCCCGCCCTCGAAGTAGATGTTGGTCATCATCCCCATGCGGCTCATCATGCGCGCGCCCGCCGCCGCGCGCAGCCCGCGGGAGCCTACGGGATTCCGCGGGATAGGATCACCCGCGCCATGCGGATGAACACCACCTACACCAGCTTTGTCGCCATCGGCGACTCCTTCACCGAGGGCATGTCCGACGGGCTGTCGGACGGCTCCTACCGAGGCTGGGCCGATCTGCTCGCGGCGCGCCTCGCGGCCCGCACCCCCGGTTTCCGTTACGCGAACCTCGCCGTGCGCGGCAAGCTCATCGGGCAGATCGTCGACGAGCAGACGGACCCGGCGGCGGCCATGGGCGCGGACCTGGTGACGCTGGTCGGCGGGCTGAACGACGTGCTGCGGCCCACATGCGATGTGGAGCGGGTCTGCGGGCTGCTGGAGGAGGCCGCGGGGCGGCTGGCGCCCAGCTGCAAGCAGCTGGTGCTGATGCGCAGCCCGGGGCGGCGCGGGCCGGTGCTGGTGCGGTTCCTGCCGCGGATGGAGCGGCTGTTCTCCTTCATCGACGAGCTGGCGGCGCGGCACGGCGCGATCGTCGTGGACCTCTTCGCCTCCGAGGCGCTGGGCGATCCGCGGATGTGGGCGGACGACCGGCTGCACCTGAACACCGAGGGGCACCGCCGGGTGGCCGAGGCGGTCTGGCAGGCGCTGGGACACGAGCCGGAGGCCGACTGGAACGCGCCGCTGCCGCCCGCCGTACAGCCCGGCTGGGTGGCTCGGCGCGCCTCGGACGCGCGCTTCGCCCGCGAACACCTCGGCCCGTGGATCGGCCGACGGCTGACGGGCCGCTCCTCGGGCGACGGGCGCCCGCCGAAGCGGGCCGAGCTGCTGCCGTACGAGGGCTGAGCCGCAGATTGACCGGAGCTGGGCCGCCGCCGTACGAAGGCCGGGCCGCCGTACGAAGGTTGGGCCGCTCCTGCACGCAAGCCGAGGGGCCGCCGTACGAGCGCTGGGCCAGCGGCGTCCGGGCGTGACCAGGCGTGACCACGGCCACGGCGCTGGCCTGCGTATACGCCCAGTAGACTGTCTCCCCGTGACTGGTAAGCCGCGCATCCCGAACGTCCTGGCCGGCCGCTACGCCTCGGCGGAGCTGGCCGTCCTGTGGTCCCCCGAGTACAAGGTGACGCTGGAGCGGCGGCTGTGGCTCGCCGTGCTGCGTGCCCAGAAGGACCTCGGGATCGAGGTGCCGGACGCCGCCCTCGCCGACTACGAGCGGGTGCTGGAGACCGTCGACCTCGCCTCGATCGCCGAGCGCGAGAAGGTCACCCGGCACGATGTGAAGGCGCGGATCGAGGAGTTCAACGCGCTCGCCGGGCATGAGCACGTCCACAAGGGCATGACCTCCCGCGATCTGACCGAGAACGTGGAGCAGCTGCAGATCCGGCTCTCCCTGGAGCTGGTCCGGGACCGTACGGTCGCGACGCTGGCCCGGCTGGGGAAGCTGGCCGCCGAACACGCCGAGCTGGTCATGGCCGGGCGCTCGCACAACGTGGCGGCGCAGGCCACGACCCTCGGCAAGCGCTTCGCGACCGCGGCCGACGAGCTGCTGGTGGCCTACGGGCGGCTGGAGGAGCTGCTGGCCCGCTACCCGCTGCGCGGCATCAAGGGCCCGGTCGGCACCGCGCAGGACATGCTGGACCTGCTGGGCGGCGACACGGCCAAGCTGGCCGAGCTGGAGCGGCGGATCGCCGGGCACCTGGGCTTCGGGCAGGTCTTCACCTCCGTCGGCCAGGTCTACCCGCGCTCGCTTGACTACGAGGTGGTCACCGCGCTGGTGCAGCTGGCCGCGGGCCCGTCCTCGCTCGCCAAGACGATCCGGCTGATGGCCGGGCACGAGCTGGTGACCGAGGGCTTCAAGCCCGGCCAGGTCGGCTCCTCCGCCATGCCGCACAAGATGAACACCCGCTCGTGCGAGCGCGTCAACGGCCTCGCGGTGATCCTGCGCGGCTACGCCTCGATGACCGGCGAGCTGGCGGGCGACCAGTGGAACGAGGGCGATGTGTCCTGCTCGGTGGTGCGCCGCGTCGCGCTGCCGGACGCCTTCTTCGCCTTCGACGGGCTGCTGGAGACCTTCCTGACGGTGCTCGACGAGTTCGGCGCCTTCCCCGCCGTCGTCGCCCGCGAACTGGACCGCTACCTCCCCTTCCTCGCGACGACGAAGGTGCTGATGGGCGCGGTGCGGGCCGGGGTGGGCCGCGAGGTGGCGCACGAGGCCATCAAGGAGAACGCGGTCGCCTCGGCGCTCGCGATGCGCGAGCAGGGCGCCGAGCGCAACGAACTGCTCGACAAGCTCGCCGCCGACGAGCGGATCCCGCTGGACCGCGGCCAGCTGGACGCGCTGATGGCCGACAAGCTGTCCTTCACGGGCGCGGCCGCCGACCAGGTCGCCGCCGTGGTCGCCCGGATCGAGGAAATCGCCAAGCGCCACCCGGAGGCGGCGGCGTACACGCCCGGGGCGATCCTCTGACCCGGCCGGACACCCCGCGATGACCCCCGCCGAACTGGAAGCCGCCCGCGACCGCCTCGTACCCGACGTGGCCGCGGACGGCCTCCGCGTGCTCTTCTGCGGTATCAATCCGGGGTTGATGACCGCCGCGACCGGCCACCACTTCGCCCGTCCGGGCAACCGCTTCTGGCCCGTCCTGTACGCCTCGGGCTTCACCCCGCGCCGGCTCCAGCCGTCCGAGCAGCAGGAGCTGCTGGGGTACGGCCTGGGGATCACCAATGTGGTCGCCCGCGCCAGCGCGCGGGCCGACGAGCTGAGCGACGAGGAGTACCGCGAGGGCGGGCGGATCCTGGCGGAGAAGGTCGCCCGGCTGCGCCCGCGGTGGCTCGCCGTCGCCGGGGTGACCGCGTATCGGGTCGCCTTCGGCGACAAGCGGGCCAAGATCGGCCCGCAGGAGCGCACCATCGGCACCACCCGGATCTGGGCCCTGCCCAACCCCAGCGGGCTCAACGCCCACTGGACCCTGACCACGATGGCCGAGGAGTACGGCCGGCTGCGCACCGCCGCGTACGCCGACGGTGGCGGCTGACGGCTCATGGCCGACCGTCGGCGACGACCGTCGGCTGATGACTGACAGCTGACAGCAGGCGGCTCAGCGCACGCTGTCCTCCCCTATCGCCGCGACCAGCTGCAGGGGCAGTTCACGGTCCCCCTGTCCTATCCCGAGCCCTATCCAGCGCCCGTCGGTCCGCCAGCCGTACACCCGCCCCACATAGCCGCACAGCGACCGCAGCGGCTCCGGCACCGGCTCGCCCATGGCGTCACGCTCCAAGTGGTCGGCCAGGTCGAGGACTTCGGGCTCGCCCCAGCGTAAGGACAACACCTGGACCAGCACCTGCAGCTCCGCCTCGAACTCCTCCTCGACCTCGATCAGGCGCTCCAGATCCGCGTCCCAGAAGTCCTCGCTGACGCGGAGGTCGGCGACATGGAAGCCGGGGCCGCTCGCCACGGCCCCGACGACGCCGCGCCGGCCGGGGAAGTCCCGGGCGCGCAGCAGGTCGATGGTCGCCAGATGGTCCGCCGTGCTCGTCATGACTTCATTAAACAAGCGAGGTCTGACAAGCGAGGTCTGACAAGCGGGGCCCGACAGCCAAGGGGCGACAGTCGGGCGGGGCCGGGCAATTGGCCGCCCGTCAGGTGTCCCGGCGCTCGACCGCCAGCCGGCCGCAGAACACCGCGGCCGCCGTGTACAGCGCCAGCACCCCGAGCCCCGTCCATGCGCCCAACGGACCTTCGGGCGCGGTGTGCAGGACCTGCTGACCGGCCTGGTCGGGGAGGAACCTGGTGGCAGATGTGGCGCCGAACACCGGGGACAGGAAGGTGACGATGGGCACGACCAGCGCCAAGCTGCCCACCGAACTGCGCAGCACGGCGGCGACGCCCGAGGCCAGCACCGTCAGCAGGGCGAGATAGATCCCGCAGCCGACCGCCGCGCGCAGCGCCCCCGGGGCGTCCAGGCCCACGCCCTCGTCACCGAGCAGCGCCTGGCTGACGAGCAGCGACGCGAATCCGGTGACCAGGCCGACGGCCAGGGCGCACAGGCCCACGACAGTCAGCTTGCACCCGTAGTAGAGGCCGCGCCGGGGGACGGCGGCGAGCCAGACGCGGATGCCTCCGCCGGTGTACTCGTTCGCCACCGCGAGCACGCCGAAGCTCACGGCGGCGATCTGTCCGAAGGCCAGGCCGAAGAAGGAGGAGAAGACCGGATCGAAGTCGCTCTGCTTGCCGTCTTCGGTCGCGCTCACCAGCGCCGAGATGCCGGTGGTGGCCACCAGACCGCCGAGGAGGGCGATCAAGAGGGATCGCAGGGTGCGGATCTTCATCCACTCGGAGTGCAGCACCGCTTTGACTGACATTGACTCTCAGACCTCCTGCTTCACTGTGTTTGCCGTGTTTGCTGCCTTGGCCTCGGACGCGGCCGCGGGCGCAGCCGCCGTGTACTCCGCCTCGTCCGCGGTGAGCCGCAGATACGCCTGCTCCAAGGACGCCTTGTCGTCGGCCAGTTCGAGGAGCGGGATGCCGTGGCGGGCGGCGAGCGTGCCGACCTCCTCCGGTGTGGCCCCGTCGACCGTCCAGTGGTCCGGGCCGTCCGGTTCCGCGGTCAGCCCCGCGCGGGTCAGCTCCGAACGCAGCCGCTCCGGCTCGGTGGTGCGCACCCGTACCCGCGGTCGGCTGTGCTCCTTGATGAACGCGTCCATGGACATATCGGCGAGCAGCCTGCCCCGCCCGAGCACGACGAGGTGATCGGCGGTCAGCGCGGTCTCGGCCATGAGATGGCTGGAGACCAGGACGGTGCGGCCCTCTCCGGCCAGCCGCTTCATGAGCGTACGGATCCAGATGATGCCCTCGGGGTCGAGCCCGTTGGCCGGTTCGTCGAGCATCAGCACCGGCGGGTCGCCCAGCAGCGCCGCCGCGATGCCGAGCCGCTGCCGCATGCCGAGCGAGAATGTGCGTACGCGCCGCTTCGCGGCCGAGGCCAGCCCCGACTCCTCCAGCACGGCGTCGACCCGGCTCACGGGGACGCGGTTGCTGAGCGCCAGGCAGAGCAGGTGGTCCCGGGCGGTGCGGGCGCCGTGGGCGGCGCCCGCGTCCAGTAGCGCGCCGACGTGGCGCAGCGGCTCGTCGTACGCACGGTACGGGCGGCCGCCGACGGTGGCGGTGCCGGAGTCGGGCCGGTCCAGGCCGAGCACGATCCGCATGGTGGTGGACTTGCCGGCGCCGTTGGGGCCGAGGAAGCCGGTGACGCGGCCGGGCTCCACCCGGAAGGTCAGTCCGTCCGCGGCGCGCACCGCCCCGTAGTCCTTGGTCAGTTCGTGTACGTCGATCGACGTCGCGGTGATCATGGTCTCCACGGTCCCGTGCCTGCTCGGCCGTGGCTTCCCCCGCGAGCGGGGTCGTGCTCCCCCGTGCGGGGGAGGGCGCGGATGTGGGGCGCAGGGCACGATGGTCGACGTGTCGACATCGCCCACCGCCCTCACCGCCCTCGCCACCCTCACCGCCCGTGTCCCGCGCGCCGCACGGACCGTCCTCGCCCCGCTGACCCGGGCGGTCACCTATACGCGCTGGCTGCATCTGCTGATGGGGGCCGTGGTGGCGGCGGTGTGCGGTCTGGTCTACCCCGGGCTCTTCGACCTCCGCCCCGCAGACATGCTGTGGCTGCCCGTGCTGCCGGTGCTGCCACTGGTCGCCGTCGCGATGGTGCCGGCCACCCGGCTGGCCGAGGGGTTGCAGGCACGCCTGCTGCTGACCCCCGGAGAACATGCGCGCCACCAGCAGGGCCACCTCGCCCCGAGGATCGCCGCCGCGCCGTCCGCGTCCTGGGGCGACCGGGGGCGTACCGCGCTGTGGCTGGTCCTGCGGCTGGAGGCCGGCTGTATGACGGCACTGCTGAGCCTCCAACTGCCCGGTCTGACGGCGGCGCTGGTCGACGCGGCGTCGCAGGGCACGCCCGCACCGGTCATGGGCGTACGGATCGACGGCCACCACTGGTGGTACGCGCTGCTCGCCCCGCTCCCCCTGGCCGCCCTGATGGCCCTGGTCGTGGCCGCCGGGAGGCTGATGACGGTGGCCGCGACCCGCCTGCTGGGCCCGTCGGCCGCGGAGCGGCTGGCCGCGCTGGAGGAGCGTACGGAGCGGCTGCTGGAACACAACCGGCTCGCCCGCGAGTTGCACGACTCCATCGGCCACGCGCTCACCGTCGCCGTGGTGCAGGCGGGCGCGGCGCGGGCGGCGGGCTCGGCGGAGTTCACGGACCGCGCCCTGGCCGCGATCGAGGAGACCGGGCGGCATGCGCTGGAGGACCTGGAGCGGGTGCTGCGGCTGCTGCGCGAGGACACCGCGCGGGGCCCGGCCGACCGCCCGGGCCTGGGCGACGCCGAGCGCCTGCTGGAGTCGGCGCGGGCGGCGGGCTCGACGCTCGACGCGAAGGTGTCCGGCCCGCTGGAGGGGCTGCCAGGACCGGTGTCCCGCGAGGGCTACCGCATCCTCCAGGAGGCGCTGACGAATGTGTTGCGGCACGCGGGCCCGGTGCCGGTGGCCGTACGGGTCGACGTCGCCGCGGACACGGGGTTGCTGCGACTGGACGTACGCAACCCCCTGCCGGGCCCGGGCCAGGGCCGCCCGGGCGAGACGCCCGTCGGCACGGGACTCGGCACGGGTCTGGGCAGCGGTCTGCGTGGCATCCGCGAGCGGGCGGCGCTGCTGGGCGGCGAGGCGGAGGCGGGCCCGTACGAGGGCGAATGGCGCCTGAGCGTAACCCTCCCGGCGGACCGGAGCCGCGCGCACACCACGACCATGGCCTGAGGGGAAGCGCCCGGCAGCATGAGCGTGTCTTGGTGCGCTGCGCGGGCTGGACTGAGGAGCCGCGCAGCGACGGAGGAGCGAGCAGTGACGAGGGAAGCCCGCGCGTAGGAGCGCGCCAAGACTGAGCGGGAAGGAGGGGACCGCACACCAACAAACGCGCATTAAGGTGATCTGGTGTCGATCAGCGTCCTCCTCGTCGACGACGAGCAGCTGGTGCGCGCCGGGTTGCGCGCGATCCTGGAGTCCCAGCCGGACATCCGGGTCATCGGCGAGGCCGCCGACGGGGCCTCGGTGGTGCCGCTGGTGCGGCAACTGCGGCCGGACGTGGTCGCGATGGACGTCCGGATGCCACTGCTCGACGGCATCGAGGCGACCCGCGCCGTGCTGCGATCGGTCCCCGACCCGCCCCGGATCCTGGTCGTGACGACCTTCGAGAACGACGAGTACGTCTACGAGGCGCTGCGCGCCGGGGCGGACGGCTTCCTCCTCAAACGCGCCCGCCCCGCCGAGATCGTGCACGCGGTGCGCCTGGCCGCGGAGGGCGAGTCGCTGCTGTTCCCGGCGGCCGTACGGTCCTTCGCCGCGGCCCGCGGCGGCAACGAGCGCGCCCGCGAGGCGATGGAACGGGCGGCGCTCACCGAACGCGAGGCGGAGGTGTTGCGGCTGATGGCCCGCGGCCTGTCGAACTCCGAGATCGCCGGCCACCTGGTCATCGGCGCCGAGACGGTCAAAACACACGTGAGCGCGGTGCTCGCGAAACTGGGTGCGCGGGACCGCACCCAGGCGGTGATCGCGGCGTACGAGTCGGGGTTCGTGGTGCCCGGCTGACGGAGCTCTCGCCGCGCACCCGTCCAGCGGTTACGATCCGGCAGACACGCACAGTAGGGAGGCCCACGTGGGGCGGCTCACCGGCGGGGATCCGTCCTTGCTGCGGCGCATCAACTCCGCCGTCGTCCTGCACGCGCTGCGCGCGGCGACCGTCTCCTCCGACGTCCAGAACCCCGGCGACGGCACGGACCCCGACGGCGGGGCCGATCGCGGAGCCGACCGCGCCGACGACCGTGGGACCGACCGCGGGACCGACCGTGGCGCCGACCGCGGGGTCGACCGGGCCGCACCCGGCTGCGCCACCCTCACCGATCTGACCCGGGTGACCGGCCTGTCCCGCCCCACCGTCGAGGGCGTGGTCGAGGGGCTGACCGCCGACGGCCTGGTGGTGGAGGTGCCCGCGGAGGAGGGCGGTGTCCGCCGCCAGGGGCGCCCCGCCCGGCGTTTCCGCTTCCGGGCCGAGGCCGGCCATCTGCTCGGTGTCGAGATAGGCGCCCACCGCGTCGGCGCCCTGCTGACGGACCTCGACGGCCGTCCGCTCGGCTCCACGGTGCGGGAAGTGTCCGAGAAGGCGTCGGCCGACGAGCGTCTGGACCGGGTCCGTACCGCCGTCGCCGACCTGCTGCGCCGGGCCGGCGTGGCGCGCTACTCGCTGCGGGCGGTGGGTGTCGGCAGCCCGGGCATCGTGGATGCCGACGGCACCGTCCACCTGTGTACGGCCCTCCCCGGCTGGACCGGTCTGCGCCTCGGGGAGCGGCTGCGGCGCTCCTTCCGCTGCCCGGTGCTCGTCGAGAACGACGCCAACACCGCAGCCGTGGCCGAACACTGGAAGGGCGCGGCCGTCGGCTCCGACGATGTCGTCTACGTCGTGGCGGGCCTGAGCCCCGGCGCCGGCTCGCTGATCGGCGGCCGGCTCCACCGCGGCTTCGGCGGCGCCGCCGGCGAGATCGGTGCCCTCCATCTGCTGGGCCGCGAGGCCACCCCGGAAGAGATGCTCTCCACGACCGGCGAACCGCTCAACCCTCTCGACGAGGACCAGGTCGCCCGTGTCTTCGCCCTCGCCCGCGCCGGGGACACCCGCGCCCGCGCGGCCGTCGACCGCTTCATCCGCCGCCTCGTCCACGATGTGGCGGCCCTCGTCCAGGCCCTCGACCCCGAGGTCGTCGTGGTCGGCGGCTGGGCCTCAGGACTCGACGGTATCCTCGACCCCCTGCGCGACGAACTCGCCCGCTACTGCCTCCGCCCGCCCCAGGTCGCCCAGTCCCTGCTCGGCGAGGCGGCCGTGGTGACCGGCGCGCTCCGGCTGGCCCTCGACCATGTGGAAGAGGAGCTTTTCGCCGTGGAGTCCACGGTCACCACCCGCCGCGGGGGGCGCTGAGTCTCATCGGCGTACGGTGGTGGCGGTGTCGGATTCCCGAGGAGGAGCGATTTCCCGAGGAGGGGCGATGGGCGGGACCTGGGCGGGGGTGCGGGAGCGGGTGCTCGCGCTGCGGAAGGCGCCGCGGTGGTGGGCGGTGTTCGGCGCAGATTTCCCCGACCACGGCCACAACTTCGAGCTGCTGCCCGTCCTCACCGAGGAGCAGTTGCGCGCGGTGGAGCGGCGGCTGGGGAGCGAACTGCCCGAGGAGTACCGCACGTTCCTCCTGGAGGTGGGCGCCGGCGGCGCGGGCCCCTACTACGGACTGTTCCCGATGAAACCCCCCGGCCCCGACACCCCGCCCGCCACCGGCCACTGCGCGCTGCCGTTCCGCCCCGAGCTCTCGGCCGAGCTCGACGAGCACATGTACGCGGAGCCCCGGAGGGCCGACTACCCGGACGACGACACCTTCGCCGCCATCTACGCCGCCTGGGACGCCCGCCACGACGAACTGCTCGACGCCGTGACCGAGGGCACCCTGTGCATCAGCTCCCAAGGCTGCGCGTACTACTCGCTCCTCGTGGTCACCGGGCCCCTCAGCGGCACCATATGGGACGACATACGGGCCCTCGGCGAGGGCGTCGCCCCGGCCGAGCTGCGCGGCAGAACGGGGCACGTCTCGTTCGCGGAGTGGTACCTGGACTGGCTCGACCACGCGGAGCGCCGCGCCTGGGACGAGACCACCGAGCCCCCGCCACGCCTCAAGTTCGCCTCCGACCAGAGCTGACTCGAGCGGCCTTGCGCCGCGTGCGCCACAGAGCTAACCTACAACCAAATGGTTGTAGATGAATCGACCGACGCGACCGTGGACCGCCTGTTCCACGCGCTGGCCGACGCCACCCGGCGCAACATCCTCCACCGCTGTGTGCGGGGCGAGCTGTCGGTGTCGCGGCTGGCCGAGGACTACCCCATGAGCTTCGCCGCGGTGCAGAAGCATGTGGCGGTACTGGAACGGGCCGGGCTGGTCACCAAGCAGCGCCGCGGACGGGAGCAGCTGGTGCGGACCGACCCGGAGGCCATAGTCCGCGCGCGGCAGGTGCTCGACGAGCTCGAGACGGCCTGGCGCGGGCGAGTGAATCGGATGTCCAGCCTGCTCGCGGAGGACTCCGACCCCCAAGAGAACAACCCGACGGAAGGACGAGACCGATGAGTGTCACCAGCCTGGACAAGGACTTCGACAGTCTGACCCTCACCCTGATCGCCGACTTCACCGCACCGGTCGAACGGGTGTGGCGGCTGTGGGCCGACCCGCGGCAGCTGGAGCGCTGGTGGGGTCCGCCGACCTACCCCGCGACCATGGAGCAGCACGATCTGACCCCGGGCGGAGAGGTCGCCTACTTCATGACCGGCCCGGAAGGCGACAAGCACCACGGCTGGTGGCGTATCACCTCGGTCAACCCGCCGACGTCCCTGGAGTTCACCGACGGCTTCGCCAACCCGGACGGGACACCGGCCGCGGACATGCCCACCACCACCGTACGGGTGCTGCTGACCGAGCACGACGGCGGCACCCGGATGGAACTGCGCTCGGCCTACGACTCCCGGGAGCAGATGGAGCGGATGCTGGAGATGGGCATGGCCGAGGGGCTGCAGCAGGCGGTCGGCCAGATGGACGCCCTGCTCGTCGACTGACCCGGCCCGGTCCGGTCTCGCCGTGGCCCACACTGAAGAGGGCAGTGGCCCACACTGAAGAGGGGGGACCACGATGACACGCGATCCCGACGCCGATCCCGACGCCGATCCCGCCGCGGCGGCCCCGGGCCTGCCTTCGGCCACCGGCAGCCGGAGGATGGCCTGGGCGGCGATGCCACGCGAGCTGACCGTGCGGATCGAGCGGCTGCTCGGCAGCCCGGTGGCCACCGCCGTCAGCCAGCCGGGCGGGTTTTCCGAGGGGCTGGCCGCCCGGGTGCGCCTGGCGAACGGCGGACGCGCGTTCATCAAGGCAGCGAGCTCGTCGACGGCGCCGGCCGTGGCGGACTTCCACCGCCGGGAGATCGCGGTCTCCCGGCGGCTTCCCCCAGAGGCGTCGGCGCCACGGCTGCTGGATGCCCACGACGACGGCACCTGGGTGGTGCTGGTCTTCGAGGAGATCCAGGGACACCTACCCGCTCAGCCGTGGCGACCGGACGAGTTGGACCGGGTGATCGCGGCAGTCGCCGATATGGCGACGGCTCTGACGCCGTCACCCGTCGAGCCGGCGATCCTGAGCAAACCGCGCCTCGGCGGGTGGCCGGCGCTGGCGGAAGACGCCGCTGCCCGGGCCAAGGTTGAGGAGCTGTCACCGTGGGCGGCCCGCCACTTCGATGAACTCGCCGCCCTGGAAGCGAACGCCTCGCTGGACGGCGACACGCTTCTGCACGGAGACCTGTACCCGTTCAACGTCATGCTGACCGCGGACCGGGTGTTCGTCGTCGACTGGCCGCACGCCTGGGTCGGGCCCCGTCACTGCGATCTCATCACGCTGCTGTCCAGCGCATCCCTCAGTGGCGTGGATCCCCAGCCGATCGCCGAGAGCCACCCGCTGATACGCGCACTCGACCGCGTCCACGTCGACTCGGTGCTGGCGGCGCACGCCGGTTTTCTGCTGCGCTCCGCCGCCTCGGCCGGACCGGGCACCGATCGCAACATCGTGGCCATGATGACCGCCTTGGGCCTCGCCTCGCTGCGCTGGCTGGGACGGCGGCTTTGAGGCGGTGCTCAACGGCCCGGCCGGTGGCAGGATTTATTCATGACCGACACCTGGGAAGTGACCTGCCGTTCCCCCTGGAAGCGCCCCCTGTGGTTCTTCGTCGGGCTCGGGGCGGCCGGGGCGGGCCTGGCCGTGGTGCGCTTGGTGTTCTGGGGCGGGCGCTGGGATGTGGTGTGGTCAGCGGGCGGGCTGGTGCTCGCGCTGGTGGGCGTTGCGTCGCTGCGCGGTGTCACCGCCCGGGTGAGCGCTGACGCGCACGGCCTGCACACGCGGACACTGCTGCGCCGCCGGAGCGTGCCGTGGGCTGACGTCGCCGACCTGCGCGTACGTCTGAAGTACGCGAACACGCCCCGGGTCCAGGAGACCCGGGGCGTCAGCCTGGTGCTGCGCGACGGGCGTAAGCGGCTGCTGCCTCTGCCGCGGAGCTGGTCGCCCCAGGACCCGGACTTCGACGCGAAGCTGGACGCGCTCCGCGCACTGCACCGCCGCTACGGAGCGCCGGAGTCGAGCCACGTGCCCGTCGTCTCGTACCGCACCGCCGGGCGTGGCTGGGTCGGGTCGCTGAGCCTGTGTGCGCTGCTGGTGGCGGGCGGGTGCGTGGCCGCGTGGTTTGTGCCGGGGATGGTGTCGGACGAGCGGGCGTGGCGGTCGGCCACTCCGTGCACCGCCCGGACACCCGCCACCGAGCGCGACACGTGCGTGTCCACCCTGTCGGCCGTGATCGCGCGGACCGACGTCAACGGGCTCAAGCAGCCCAGTTGGCTGTACTTCACGGAGAGTCGGCCACTGGAGCGGCTTGAGGTCTCGAGCGATGCCGCCGAGGATTTCAAAGCTGGCGACAGAGTCGAGCTGACCGTGTGGCGCGGCCAGGTGAGGGAGGTCGCCGGAGAGGGGCATATGTGGCGCGAACACATCCCCGGCGCCGGGGAAGTGGCCGTCTTGGCGGCCGTGTTCGTCCTCGCCGCGGGCTACCCCGGCGCCCAGGTGCTGCTGCGGCTGCGCGGGCGCCGGTTGCCGGACGACGAAGTCCTGCCGTCGGCCTTTCCGTTCGCAGCCGCGCTCGCCGGTACGGCCCTGTGGTTGCTGCCGCTGTGCTATCTCCACCCCACGACCCTGTTCGCCTCCCCCGGCTCGATCACCTGGGCGGCCACGGGCTCGCTGGTCACGGTGGGCCTGTTCACCTGGGCCTGGCGCGCCACCCGGGTCCGTACGCCCACCGAGCCCCAGGCCACCGATGGTCCCGCCGAGCCGGAGACGGAGGCGTTCCTCGCCGCCCGCTTCCTGGAGCACACCGACTACAACCCGCACGGCTTCGGCACCCACATCGTCCTCGGCGGCGGCCCGCCCGCGGTGACACCCCACCCCGGCCCGGGCCGGTTCGCGGCGAAGCGGATACCGGTGGAACGGCTCAGCGTCGCGAACGTACGGCGCGCCCGGGGCAGCGATGGCGACACCGTCCCCCGCAGCTGGCACATCGCCGAACTCGACGACGCGGGCGAGCCGGTGCGCCTCGCGGCCGCCCCCGACGACTTGGTCCGTATCATCCGCGAGCTGGACCCCGCGAAAGCCCGGTAGCGGTCAGCCCGGTAGCGGTCAGCTCGCCAGGAGTTCCACGGCCGGACCATCGCCGAAGGTGAGGCGGCAGGTGTCGGCGCGGTAGGTGGCGACGGCCACGGCGACCGTGTGGCCGGCCGCGGTGTAGCGGGTGGTGACCACGAGGACGGGGGCGCCGGGCAGCCGGTCCAGTTGCTTGGCGTCGTCGGCGCGGGCGGAGCCCAGTTCGACGGACTGCTCGCGGCCTTCGAGCGCGACACGGCGCAGTTCGCGCAGGACCGCGCGGGCGCGCGGGGCGCCGGGCGGGGTGTCGATGGCGGTGAGGCCGGCGACGGAGTCGGACGGGACGTAAAGGAGCTCGGCGGCGATCGGCTGGCCGTGGCCGACACGGGTCCGGCGCACGGTGTGCACCAGGGTGCCGGGCGGTACGTCGAGGAGCCGGGCGACCGCGGCGGGCGGCTCCGCCTCCGTGCTGTCGACGGGCTGCCAGGCCGCGTCGTCGGCGTCGTCAGCGTCCTCCCAGCTGTGGGCCCGGTCGCCGACCGCGACGCCCATACGGGGCGGGGCGACGGTCGTGCCGACGCCCCGGCGGCGCTGCAGCCTGCCCTCCAGCTCTAGCTGTTCGAGGGCCTGCCTGAGGGTGGCGCGGGCCACGCCGAAGCGGGCCGCGAGCTCACGCTCGTTGGGCAGGATCTCACCGATCGCGAACTCCGAGTCGAGCGCTTCGCTGAGCACGGTCTTCAGGTGCCAGTACTTGGGCTCCGGCACCGTTTCGAGCTGCGTGGTCCCCACCCTGTCCTCCGCAACAGATCTGCGTGCTGATACGTGTGTTTCTTTATTAAAGGTTGTTGCAGTATCTAGTGCGACGATAAGGCGGCGCCCTGCCTTGGTCAAGACCAATCGACGGGCCGCCTAGGATGCGGCCATGACCTCAGACTCCTATCTCTCCGAGCTGTTCTCCCTGAACGGCCAGGTCGCCGTGGTGACCGGCGGCAGTTCAGGCATCGGCCGCGCCATCGCCGGGGCCCTGGCGCGCGCGGGCGCGAGCCTCGTCGTCGTGGCGCGCAGGGAGGCGGAGTTGACCGCCACGGTCGAGGAACTGACGGAGGATGGCTGCCGTGCGGCCTGGGTGAGCGCCGATCTGAGCACGCGTGACGGAGTGCGCGCGGCGGCCGAGGCGGCGGTCGCGGCGTTCGGGGAGCCCGACATCCTCGTCAACAGCGCCGGGATCAACCTGCGGCCCCCGATGAGCGAGCTCGGCGAGGACGTATGGGACACCACGATGGCGGTGAACCTGGAGGCGCCCTATCTGCTGGGGCAGCGGTTCGGCCCGAAGATGGCCGAACGGGGCTTCGGGCGGATCATCCACATCACCTCCCAGCAGGCGCACCGGGCGTTCGTACAGAGCGGCGCGTACGGCGTCTCCAAGGGGGCGCTGGAGTCGCTGGCCCGGTCACAGGCCGAGGCGTGGTCGCCGTACGGCGTCACCTGTAACACGCTGGTGCCGGGGTTCGTGATGACGCCGCTCAACACACGGCTGTCCGCCGACCCCCAGCAGGTGGCGGCGCTGGCCGCGCGCACGATGGTCGGGCGCAACGGCCTGGCCGAGGACTTCGCGGGCGCGGCGGTGTTCCTGGCGAGCCGCGCCTCGGCCTATGTCACCGGGCAGGCGCTCTTCGTCGACGGCGGGCTGTCCGTTCACTGACCGTTCCTAGTGCCGCATCAGCCAAGGTTTGCCCCGCTCGCCGCCCTGGCACGCACGCTCGCTGCGTTGGCCGAAAACCCGAGCTACCGCTGGGAGGTACCCCCTGGTCGCCCGCGTTCGCTCCGCTGCCGGGCGGCACGGATCTTGTCCGTGGTCCGGGGATGCGGGGGCGGGGTCCCTCACGCCGCCGGGTCTCCGCTCGGGCCTGGACAGTCCGATGCCCCGCACGATCACTCTGGTCGTGCGGGGGCGGTGCCGTCCGTCGCCGGATCGGGTGCCCGAGGGCGCGTCGCCCGATCGCGATGCTTGCCGCATCGTGCCGGGAAACCTTGCGGTTGCTGCTGGTCAGGGGCTGCTGCCAGTGCTGGGCGCCCCATCGGGAGGTATAAGCCGGGTCGACCGCGACGATCGCGACGCCCTGCTCTGCGGCCATCGCCACCAGCCGCGCCTTCAGCCGGGCGGTGGGGAACCGGGAGATGAGCCGACGGAAGCGCTTGTTGCGCCCGTGCTTCTCCCGGCACCGGCCATCGGTGAAGTGCAGGTCCTCGATGGCGATCGCCACCGCGCCGGTAGCGCGGGTGTGGTGCAGCAGCCTCGTGAGGGCGTGCCGGATCTGGGCATCCCGATGTGGGGCGGACCCGCTCAGGTCGTAGAAGAAGCGCCGGGGTTCGCCGACCGGATTGCCGTGCACATCCAGCCACCAGGCGGCCAGGTGATCGTCGTTCATTTCGACGGCGACCACGCCCTGGGCGAGCGCCGCCTGAAGCGGCAGTACAGGGCGGCCGCGCGCTGCCACGAGGCGGTCACATACCAGCGGCCGCGCGCCGGATCGTGGTGGATGCGGTAGGCCACCGCCCGGTTGTTCATGATCCGGTCGCGCCACTCCTCGCCCCGGTGCTGGAACGAGACGGTCGCCTCCAGCAGGTACCGGCCGTGTGGGGCGTTGGCCAGGTGGGCGAGGGCGGCGGGGAGTTTGAGAGAGAGCTGCCCGGTGTCGGTGACGCGGATGGTCTCGTTGCCGAAGCGTTTGCCGGACTCCCCGTCCGCGGCCAGGAACATCCGCGCCGCCCGCCACCGCTCCCGCCAACCCTGCGGGCTCAGCCCGGCCTCGCCGAGGTGGTGGCGCAGGCGCGCGAGCTGCTTGCCGCCGCGCACCACGTGCACGCGGCCCACAGCCCAGTCCGCCTCCACGCCCGCCAGCCGTTTCCGCAGGGCATGCAGGCGGCGGGACTTGGCATGCCACTCGGATCGCGAACGGTACCCGCGTGCCGGCCTCGCCTGCTTGTCCGCCTTCGCGCCCAGCGGACGCGCCAGCCGGGCCTCGATCCGTGCGATCTGCTCCCGCAGCCACGCCATCTCGGCCATCTGCCCGCGCCGGGCCAGCGCCCACTGATCATGCGTGGCTTTGGTGATGCTGCCCGCCCACCTGGCCGACGAGACCCCGGTCAGCTTCCGCTTTCGCACCGCCCACGTCTGACTGCCATGTTCCAGGCCCTGCCGGGAACGCACCGCAAGATCACCTGCGGCAAGTCCACCGAGGAATACCCCCCACCTTGGTCAGCACCGCCGCATCCGCCTCCGACACCCGCAACCGGGCCCGAACCGCCACCCCCGCCGGGCCGGGCACCACGAACGGCGCTGCCACCCCCCGCAGACCACCCACCCCGTCACCCCCGCCCGGTGCCGCACCATCTCGTCACCCCACCCAACGAACTCCAACCGCAAAGGTCACGCATTCGACAGGCAAACCCCCGTTCCCAACGGCCGGAACCCGTTCGTACGTCTCGGCCGCAGAACCAGCACTCACTCATGCTCGCGAAGGCGCAGTCATGCGCGGTCAAGCGGCAGCAATTTCGAACCCCCGTCACCGGGCCGCAACTCCGTCAGGTGTGTCAGCTTGTCGGGGTTGCGCATGATGTAAACGGCCTGGATCCGGCCGTCGGCCACATCGAGGGCGACGGCCGTGTCGGGCCGGCCGGCCGAGAACAGGATCATCGCGGGGCCACCGTTGAGCTCGGTGAAGATCAGCTGCGGGTCCGGGACGGCGATGTCCTGGCCCACCGCCGTGAGGAAGCGGGCGATCTTGTCCGCCGTCTCCATGATCCGCAGCGGCGCCTTGGACTTGCCGTCGGTGTCGCCGATCAGGCGGACATCGGGCGCCAGCAGGGCGAGCAGCCCCTCGAGGTCGCCGCCCTGCGCGGCGGCCAGGAAACGCTCCGTCAGATCGCGGCGCTGCCGCTGGTCCACCTCGAACCGCGGCTTGCGCTCGTCCACATGGCGCCGCGCCCGCCCGGCCAGCTGCCGCACCGCCGCCTCCGTACGGTCCAGGGCGGTGGCGATCTCCCGGTACGGAAAGCCGAAGGCCTCGCGCAGCACGAACACCGCGCGCTCCAGCGGGGAAAGCGACTCCAGCACCACGAGCACGGCCAGCGAGACGGACTCGACGAGCACCGCACGCTCGGCGGCGTCCGGGACGGTGTGGCCGAAGTCGGTGGCGATCGGCTCGGGCAGCCACGGGCCGACGTACGACTCGTGGCGGGCCTGCGCCTGCCGCAGCCGGTCGATGGCGAGCCGGGTGGTGATCCGTACGAGATAGCCACGGGGTTCGCGCACCGCCTCGCGGTCGGCCCCGGACCAGCGCAGCCACGCCTCCTGGACGACGTCCTCGGCGTCCGTCACCCGGCCCAGCATGCGGTAGGCCACTCCGGTCAGCAGCGAGCGGTGATCTTCAAAGACGTCCGTCGCGGCCCCGGCCGCGGTGTCAGAAGTGGCCACGCGGCCATCATCCCATCCCTGCCGGGGCCTGACCCGCACCGGGTCTACCCAGGGGTAACACCTGCTGACATCCTGTCTCGTAACGTCACCGCGTGAGTACGCGAGCACGCCTGTCGCCACGCGAGTGCGCCTGTCGCCCGGAACCGACGAGGAGCCGCCCTATGGCCGCCACCATCACCTTCCCCATCGACACGCCCACCGGGCGGCAGCCCGCGCGCGTCGTCTACGAGCGGCGCGGCACCGGTCGGCCCCTGGTGCTGCTGCACGGCATCGGACACCACTGGCAGGCATGGGAGCCGGTGCTGGACATCCTCGCCGTCGAGCGCGAGGTGACGGCCGTGGACCTGCCCGGCTTCGGGGAGTCCGCCGCGCTGCCGGACGGCGTCGGGTACGGCCTGGAGGACACGGTGCCCGTGCTCGCCGCGCTGTTCGAAGCGCTTGACCTCGACCGTCCGGACGTCGCCGGGAACTCCCTCGGCGGGCTGCTCGCCCTCGAACTCGGCCGCCGCAAGCTCGTACGGTCCGTCACCGCACTCAGCCCGGCGCGGTTCTGGAGCGAGGCCGAACGCCGCTACGCCTCCGGGGTGCTGACGGCCATGCGGGTGGGCGCCCGGGCGATACCGCTGCCGCTGCTCGGTCGGCTGGCGCGGACGGCGGCCGGGCGGGCGGCGCTGACCGGCACCATCTACGCCCGGCCCGGGCGGCGTTCAGCGCAGGCGGTGGTCGCCGAGGCGCGGGCCATGCGCGAGGCGGCCGGGTTCGAGGCCACCCTCGCGTCCGGGCGCGGCGCCACGTTCGCGGACGACGTCCCCGAGGTGCCCGTCACCATCGGCTGGGGCACCCGCGACCGGGTACTGCTGCCCCGTCAGGGCGTCCGGGCCAAGCGCGCGATCCCCGCGGCCCGGCTGGTCCGCCTCCCCGGCTGCGGCCACGTCCCCATGAACGACGACCCGGCCCTCGTCGCCCGCGTGATCCTGGACGGGAGCCGCTGACCCCACCATGTTCGAGCCCAGGGCCACGCCCAGGGCGACCAGGAGGCTGCCGGCCGCCTGCGCCGGGCCGTAGCCGCCCGAGCCGACGAGCGGTGCGGTCGCGGCGGCGGAGACCGGGATCAGGCCGGAGAACAGGGTGGCCCGCTCGGCGCCGATCCGCTGGACGCCTACGTACCAGCACACAAAGCCGACGACGGTCACCACGGCCGCCTGCCACAGCAGCGCCACCGCCTCGCCGCCGTCCGGCGCCCTCAGCCACCCCCCGCCGTCGAGCACCAGGCCGAGCAGCGCGGACTCCACGGCGGCGAGGCCGCAGGCCACGGCGGACAGCAGCCGGGGGCCGAGCGGCCGCAGGACGGGGACGGCGAGCACGGCGAACCCCACCTCCCCCGCCAGCGCCCCCACCGACCACAGCAGCCCGGCCGTGTCCGTACGCCCCCACCCCTGCACGGTGAACGCGCCCGCGGCCACCGACAGCGCCCCCGCGACCACCACCGGGGCCGGGCGCCGCCCGTCGAGCGCGGGCGCGATCACGGCGACGACCACGGGCGCGCAGCCCACGAACACCCCCGGCACCGCGGGCTCCGCGCTGCGCTCCGCCGCGAGCACGGCCAGGTTGAACCCCACCATGCCCACGGCCGCCAGCGCCGCCAACCGCCCCCACTGCCGCCCACTCAGCCCCCGCAACGGCCCCACCACCGCCTGCCCGCCACGCCCGGCGAGCGGCAACAGCAGAACGCAGGCCAGGCCATAGCGCAGCGCCTGGCCTCCCGCGTGCGGGTAGTGGCCGAGCACGCTGTTGGCGGTGAACGAGGCCCCGACCAGACAACACGCCACCCCCGCGAGCACCGCCCCCAGCAAGCTGTGCCGCGAAACGCGCCGCCGGCTGTCGCTACGGCGGACGCGCCGCTCCGTGCCGCCGCCGGCTGCCGGCCGGGCGCCGCCGCCCGACGCCCGCCCAGTCGCGACGGCCCCGGCGCTCAGCGCCGCGGGACACCCGCCACCGCCGAGCCCCGGCGTGTCGCGGGCCGCGGCGGCAGTCTCCCCGGGGGCGCATGCGGGGCCGCCCGCCGGGTCGGGGCCGGTGGCCGAGTCGGCTCGGCGCGCCGGGCCAACCACCTTGCCGTGGCCGGCCGGTTGAGCCCGGCCTACGTCACCGGCCAAGCGCACCCGACCGGCGCTGCCAGGGGCGCCATCCGCGCCGACGCCGCCTTCGGCGGCACCAGCGATGACGTCGGAGGTGGCGCGACCGGCAGTGGCTCGACCGACCTGGGCGTCCGGGCCACCGGCAGTGGCCGTTTCCGTATCGCGGCCAGGCGCGGTGGCGGCAGCCGTGGGCTCGGGGGTGGCGGCCGAGGGGGGCGTGTCCCCCGGGGGATCGCTTTGTTTCATGGCGCCGACGCTAGGCAGCCGATCGGTACCCTTTAAGGTCCAATCCGATGGCTGATTCACGGACCACTTCCTGGACCGCCGCCTGGGAGCTGCTGCTCCCCACCGCGGCCGCGCCGCCACGGCGGCGCGGGCGGGTGCTGCAGTCCGCGCTGCGCGAGGCGGTGCGCTCCGGGCGGATCGCCGCCGGGACGCGGTTGCCGTCCAGCCGGGAGTTGGCGGCCGACCTGGGGGTCTCGCGTGGGCTGGTGACCGACGCGTACGAGCAGTTGACGGCCGAGGGGTACCTCAGCAGCAGCCGGGGCTCGGGCACCTGGGTGAGCGGGGCGGCGCAGGCCGCGACGGTACGGGAGCACAGGCAGCCCGTCGCCGACGACGCGCCCGGGACCGGGTTTCTGCCCGGCAGCCCCGATCTGGCGCTGTTCCCGCGCGCCGCGTGGTCGGCGGCGCATCGGCGGGTGCTGGCGCGGCTGCCGCACAGCGGGCTCGGGTATCCGGATCCGCGCGGGCTGCCGGAGTTGCGGGCCGCCGTGGCGGGGCTGCTCACCCGCCGCCGTGGGGTGGTGGCGGATCCGGAGTGCGTGGTGATCTGCTCGGGCGTCGCGCAGGCCATGACGCTGCTGGGGTTCACGCTGGCCGGTCTTGGCCACCGGGCCGTGGCGGTGGAGGACCCCGGCAGCCCGGAGCACACCGCGCTGCTCTCGGCGACGGGCCTGACGGCCCTCCCCGTGCCACTGGACACGGAGGGCGTGTCCCCCGCCGCGCTGGCCGCGTCGGGCGCGCGGGCCGCCCAGCTCACCCCCTGCCACCAGTTCCCCTCGGGCATCGCGTATTCGGCGCGCCGCCGCCTGGAGTTGCTGGAGTGGGCGCGCGCCGTCGACGGGCTACTGGTCGAGGACGACTACGACGGCGACTTCCGCTACGACCGGGCGCCGGTCGGCGCGCTGCAGGGCCTCGACCCGGCCCGGGTCGCCTATGCCGGTTCGGTCAGCAAGTCGCTCGCCCCGGGGCTGCGGCTGGGCTGGCTGGTGATACCCGAACAGCTGGTGGACCTGGTCGTGGAGCGCAAGCGGACCATGGATCTCGGAAATCCGACGCTCGATCAGGCGCTACTGGCCGACTTCATCGAACGCGGCGACTACGACCGGCAGTTGCGGCGCTGTCAGCGCGCCTACCGGGAGCGGCGCGACGCGCTGGTCGCGGCGCTGGCCGAACACTTTCCGGGCACGGAGGTGACCGGCATCGCCGCCGGGCTGCATGTCATCGCCCGGCTGCCGCGCCGGTACGGGCCCCAGGCGCCCTTCCTGGAGCGCGCGGCGCGGGCTGGGGTGGCACTGCGCCCGCTCGCCGACTTCACGCACCGGCCCGGCCGTACCCCCGATCCCGCGCCCGCCGACCGCACCGCCTCCGGTGCCACGCCCGCCGACCGCACCGCCTCCGGTGCCACGCCCGCCGCCCGCGACGACGGCCTCGCTCCCGCCCGCGACGACGGACACGTACGTCTGGTGATGGGCTACGCCCATCTCTCCCCCGCCCGGATCGCCCAGGCCGTGGCCTTGATCGCCGATGGCGGGGCCCCGGGCCTTCCCGCCACCCCTCGGTGAGTTGTTCACTGTCCGTTCGAATGCGAGGCACCTGGCACCGATAGCAACGGGATCGCACACCGCACGGCGGTTCCATGAGCAACGGGAGGTTCGGCATGGCGCGGGAATCCGATAGAGGGGTTGGACGGCGGCAGGTACTGCGGGGGTCGGCGGCTGCGTCCGCCGGGCTGGCGCTCCCGGCGCTGGCGTCTTCGCCGGCGTGGGCGTCGGCCGCTGGGGCGTCGGCCGCGCCCGCGCAGGCGCTGTCCGGGCGGCCGAGCGCCCAGTGGGGCGTCCAGGTGGGCGACGTCACGACGTCCTCGGGCCTGGTGTGGGTACGGTCCGACCGCCCGGCCCGGATGGTCGTCGAGACGTCCGCGACCGAGTCGTTCGCGAAGGCGCGCCGCTGGCGGGGCCCGGTGCTGGGCGCCGGCAGCGACTTCACCGGCACCACCGCGCTGCACGGGCTGCCGCCGGGCACTCAGGTGCACTACCGGGTGCTGCTCGCCGACCCGGACGACCCGCGCCGCACCGGCGAGCCGGTGTACGGGACGTTCCGCACCGCGCCGGCCCGCCGCCAGGGGCTGCGGTTCGTATGGTCGGGCGACCTGGCGGGGCAGGGCTGGGGCATCAACCCGGACCTCGGCGGCTACCGGATCTACGAGGAGATGCGCCGGCTGGACCCGGACTTCTTCCTGTGCAGCGGTGACAACATCTACGCGGACGGCCCGCTGACGCAGAGCGTGACGCTGCCCGACGGCCGCACCTGGCGGAACATCACCACGGAGGAGAAGTCCAAGGTCGCCGAGACGCTGGCGGAGTACCGGGGCAACTTCCGGTACAACCTGCTCGATGCCAATCTTCGCGCCTTCAACGCCCAGGTGCTGACCATCGTCCAGTGGGACGACCACGAGGTGCTGAACAACTGGTACCCGGGCGAGATCCTCACCGACGGCCGCTACACCGAGAAGAACGTGAACGTGCTGGCGGCGCGCTCGCGGCAGGCCTTCAGCGAGTACTTCCCCATCTCCACGATGCGGCAGGACCCCGAGGGCCGGGTGTACCGGGTGCTGCGGCACGGCCCGCTGCTCGATGTGTTCGTGCTGGACTGCCGTACGTACCGCAACGCCAACTCCCCCGGCCGGCAGCCCGAGGACACCCAGGGCATCCTCGGCGCCGAGCAGCTGGCCTGGCTCAAGCGGGAGCTGTCGGCGTCGCGCGCGGTGTGGAAGGTGATCGCGTGTGACATGCCGCTGGGTCTCGTGGTCCCGGACGGGGCGACGGACTTCGAGGCCATCTCGCAGGGCGACCCGGGGGCGCCGCTGGGCCGCGAGCTCCAGATCGCGGAGCTGCTGCGGCACATCAAGCACCGGAAGATCACCGGCACGGTGTGGCTGACGGCGGACGTCCACTACACCAGCGCCCAGCACTACGACCCGTCGCGGGCGGCCTTCAAGGACTTCGCCCCGTTCTGGGAGTTCGTCTCCGGGCCGCTGAACGCGGGCGCGTTCCCGGCGGTGAAGCTGGACGGCACCTTCGGGCCGGAGCAGCCCTTCGTCAAGGCGCCGACCAGGGCGAACGTCTCTCCGGCCGAGGGCTTCCAGTTCTTCGGCGAGGTGGACATCGACGGGCACAGCGGCGAGCTGACGGTCCGGCTGCGCGAACTGGGCGGCACGGTGCTGTTCACCAAGGTGCTGCAGCCCGGGCGCGTCGGCCAGTGACGCGCGGGGCCGGGCTCGTACCGTACGGGCATGTCCCCAACCGGCCCCCTATCCCGTCTGACCTACCCGGAGACGGGCGCCACGCGCCAGTGGCCACTGCCCGCCGGCTACAGGCATCTCCGGGTGTCCGTCCCGGTGGGCCGCGGCCCCGACACGTTCGGGGCCGCGGGCCAGGCGGTGATGGACTGGCGGATGCACCGGGCGGTGGGGGTGTCGGTGCGCTGCTGGGAGCCGACCGCCGTGGCGGGCCTGCCCGTGGTGATCGGTCTTGGCGTGGGGTGGCTGCGGCTGCGCGCGCCGTGCCAGGTGGTGTGGACGGTGGCGGAGGCGACACGGACCGGCTTCGCGTACGGGACGTTGCCCGGCCATCCGGAGCGCGGCGAGGAGTCGTTCGTCGTCAGCCTGGAGCCGGACGGGGCCGTGGTGCTCACGGTGACGGCCTTCAGCCGCCCGGCGGTCTGGTACGCGCGGGCGGCCGGGCCGCTGGTGCCGCTCTTCCAGCGGGCGTACGCACGGCGCTGCGGGGCGGTGCTGCGGCGGCTGGCCGCGGCATGAGAACCTGAAGAAGCGGCATGAAAACCTGGAGAACCTGCCCGTCAACCACGTCATTCCAGACAAAACGGGTTTGATTCACAATTGCCCTCTTAACCCATCGGTCACAGTGCGTTTGTGATGGCGCAACACCCCTCGGCAAGAGTGGGTGCATGACCCACGCGACCCCTCACGACCACACCCGGCGACGCCCCCACGGCTGGCGGCTCGATCTGGTGGAGCTGGCCGCCCGATGGTCACGGCGCCACGGCCACGGCCCCGTCACGGACGGCCCCAACGGCACGAACAGCACGGACGGCGCACCCGACACGAACAGCACGGGCGGCGCACCCGACACGACCGCCACGAACGGCGCCCGGAGCGCCGACACCACCCTGTGGCGCATACGGACGACCGTACGGGACGAGCCGGGCACCCTCGCCGCGCTGTGCGCGGCGCTCGCCCGCCACGCGGTCGACATCCTGTCCCTGCAGACCCACCCGTTGGCAAACGGCACCGTGGACGAGTTCCTGCTCCGGGCCCCCGCCGATCTGCCGCCCACCGAGCTGACCGACGCCGTCACGGCCGGCGGCGGCCGGGACACCTGGCTGGAGCGGGCCGACGCCCACGACCTGGTGGACGCGCCGACCCGAATACTGTCCCTGGCCACCCGCACCGCCCTGGACGCCGCCGAACTCCCGCTCGCGCTGCGCCAGTTGCTGGGCCGCTGCACCATCCGGTCGCTGCCCGCCAAGTCCCTGACCGGCCGGCCGCTGGAGGGGGTGCCACCGGTGGAGGGCGTGCTGGAGGAGACCGTGATGCGGCTGCGGGACCCGTCCGGCGGCGCGATCACCATCGAGCGCCCGTATCTCCCCTTCACTCCGACCGAGTTCGCGCGCGCCCGCGCGCTCGTCGAGCTGGACGCCCGGCTGGGCCCGCGTGTTCCGCACCGCCACGATGTGCTGACGCTGCCCGAGGGCAACGAGATCACCGTGCGCCGGGCCGACACCCGCGACCTCGACGCGGCCCGCGCGATGCACCAGCGGTGCTCGACCGAGACGCTCGCCCTGCGCTACCACGGCCCGGTCGGCGACGCCGACCGCTACCTCGGCCACCTGCTCAGCCCGCGCTTCGGCCGCACCCTCGCCGCACACACCGCCTCCGGGCAGTTGGTGGCCCTCGGCCATCTGCTGTGGGACGGGGACGAGACGGAGCTCGCGCTGCTCGTCGAGGACGAGTGGCAGCGGCGCGGCGTCGGCGGGGAACTGCTGCGGAGGCTGGTCGCGATGGCCGCCAAGACGGGGTGCGACAGCGTCTACGCCGTCACCCAGTCGGCCAACACCGGCATGGTCGCGACGATGCGCGCGCTGGAGCTGCCGCTTGACTACCAGATCGAGGAGGGCACGCTCGTCATCACGGCCCAACTCTCGCCCGCGGTGGTCTCGTCGGGCGCGTAGCCGACCGCCGTGCGGGGCGGGGTACGACACAATCCGGGCACGACACAATCCGGGCACGACACGATCCGGGCACGACATGTTCCGGGCACGACATGATCTCGGTCAGGTACGTAACATCCAAATGCCCGTGACGCGACCCCGCCCGCCGTACGAGGATGACCGCATGTCCGACACCATTGACGCATCCCTGCCCCGCCAGGTGGCCGACGCCTACGTCGACGCCCTCATCGAACTCGATCCGATCACCGGCACCTACCTGGGTGTGCCCGAAAGCGCCCGGCGCCTGCCGGACTTCTCGCCCGCCGGGCAGGAGGCGCTGGCGGACCTCGCGCGCACCACCCTGGACCGGCTCGGCGAGGCCGAGGCGCGGCCCGGTGCGGACAGCGACATCGAGCGGCGCTGCGCCCGGCTGCTGCGGGAGCGGCTGACCGCCGAGCTCGCCGTGCACGAGGCGCGGGAACACCTGCGGGCGGTCAGCAATCTCCACTCCCCGCTGCACGCCGTGCGCGGCGTCTTCACCGTGATGCCGACCGAGACCGAGGACGACTGGGCGGCGGTCGCCGCGCGGCTGCGCGCCGTACCGGCCGCCCTGGAGGGGTACCGCGCCTCGCTCGCCGAGGGGCTGCGGCAGGAACTGCCCGCCGGCCCCCGCCAGGTGACCACGGTCATCGGGCAGCTCAACGAGTGGATCGGCACCGACGGCGGCTGGTTCGCCGACTTCGCGGCCGGCGGCCCCGAGGCGCTGCGCGCCGAGCTGGACGGGGCGGCGGCCGAGGGCACCGCCGCCTTCGCCACGCTCCGCGACTGGCTGCGCGATGTGTACGACCCGGCGGTCCAGGGCGCGCCGGACGTCGTCGGGCGCGAGCGCTACCGCACCTGGTCGCGCATGTGGAACGGCACGGACCTCGACCTGGACGAGGCGTACGCCTACGGCTGGTCCGAATACCACCGGCTGCACGCCGAGATGCGCGCCGAGGCGGAGAAGATCCTCCCCGGCGCCACCCCCTGGGAGGCGCTGCGCCACCTCGACGAGCACGGCCAGGCCATCGAGGGCGTCGAGGAGACCCGCGCCTGGCTGCAGGGGCTCATGGACCAGGCCATCGAGGCGCTGGACGGCACCCACTTCGACCTGGCCGAGCGGGTCAAGCGGGTCGAGTCGATGATCGCGCCGCCGGGCAGCGCGGCGGCGCCGTACTACACCCAGCCGTCGGTGGACTTCTCCCGCCCCGGCCGGACCTGGCTGCCCACCATGGGCGAGACCCGCTTCCCGGTGTACGACCTGGTCTCCACCTGGTACCACGAGGGCGTGCCCGGCCACCATCTGCAGCTCGCGCAGTGGGCGCATGTAGCCGACCGGCTCTCCCGCTACCAGGCCACCGTCGGCATGGTCAGCGCCAACGCGGAGGGCTGGGCGCTGTACGCGGAGCGGCTGATGGACGAGCTCGGCTTCCTCACCGACGCCGAGCGGCGCCTGGGCTACCTCGACGCACAGATGATGCGCGCGGTGCGCGTGATCATCGACATCGGTATGCACCTGGAGCTGGAGATCCCCGCCGACTCCCCGTTCCACCCCGGGGAGCGCTGGACGCCGGAGCTGGCGCAGGAGTTCTTCGGCCGGCACAGCGGCCGGCCCGCGGACTTCATCGAGAGCGAGCTGGTGCGCTATCTGGGCATGCCGGGCCAGGCCATCGGCTACAAGCTGGGCGAACGCGCCTGGCTGGCCGGGCGCGAGGCGGCCCGCAAGGCCCACGGTGACGCCTTCGACGCCAAGTCCTGGCACATGGCGGCCCTCTCACAGGGCTCGCTCGGCCTGGACGACCTGGTGGCCGAGCTCTCGGCGATCTGACGGGGTGAGGGGGCCGGGCGGACGGCGGCTCACGCCCGCGTCAGGCCCGCCCTCCCGCTCCGGCCGCGCCCTGGGCCGTACGGTGGCGCACCGCCGATCCGTCGCGGTCCTTCACCACCTCCAGCCGCACCGGGATGCGCTGGCGGAGGTCCGCGACATGGCTGACGATGCCGACCGTACGGTCCCGCTCGCGCAGTGAGTCCAGCACGTCCAGGACCTCGTCGAGGGTCTGCTCGTCCAGGCTGCCGAAACCCTCGTCGATGAAGAGGGTGTCCAGCCGGGTGCCGCCCGCCTCGTCCGTCACCACGTCGGCGAGGCCGAGGGCGAGCGAGAGCGAGACGAAGAAGGTCTCGCCGCCGGAGAGGGTGGCGGTGTCGCGCTCGCTGCCGGTCCAGGCGTCGATGACGTGCAGGCCCAGACCCGACCTGCCGCGGCCGCCCGTCCGGGCGTCGGAGTGCACGAGGGTGTAGCGCCCGGCGGACATGAGCCGCAGCCGGGCGCTGGCCGCGGCCGCGACCTGTTCGAGCCGGGCGGCCAGGACGTACGCCTCCAGGCGCATCCTCCGCTCGTTCTCGCCGGAGGTGCCCGCCGCGAGCGTGGCCAGGCGGGCGAGGCGGTCGTGCTCCTCGCGGAGCGGGGCGAGCCGGCGCGCGTCGGCGACGGCCTGGGCGGAGAGCCGGTCCAACTCCTGGCAGCGGGTACGGGCCGCCGCGTCCCGCGCCGAGCCCTCGCGCAGCGCGCGGGTGGCCGCGTCGGCCGCCGCCTCGGCGGCGGTGGGGTCGGCCAGGGGCTCCTGCGCGGCGGCGACCAGCTGCGGATCGGCCAGCTCGGCCGCGACGGCCGCGGACTCCGTCTGCCACTGCTCAAGGCGGTGCCGCAGCCCGCGCTGGTCCGCCGCGGGCAGTACGGCGCGGGCCGCTGCGTTCGGCGTGCCGAAGCCCGCGCGGCGCGCGGCATCGGCGAGCCGCGCCCCGGCCTCCTCCAGCCGCCGCGCGGCGGCCTCGGCCTCGCGGGCCGTCTCGGCGGCCCGGGACAGCAGCCCCGCGTGGCGCTCCAGCCGGGCGGCGCGCTCGGCCACGGTGGCGGCTCCGCCGCGGGCCCGCTCCACATCCGCCAGCAGCCCGGCCCGTTCCCGCAGCAGGGCCTCGCGCCGTGAGGTGCGCGCGGCGGCGCGCCGCTCGGCTTCCTGCCGCTGGGCCAGGCGCCGGTCGTGCTCTTCCTCGGCGTGGGCAAGCGCCTCGCGCGCGGCGTGGCCGTCGGCCCCGGCGCCGCGGGCCTCGGCGAGGGCGGTCTCCAAGTCGGCGACGGCGCGGTCCAGTTCATCCGCGGTGCCGCCGCCCGCGGCGGCCTCCGCGCCCGCCAGCGCCTCCCGCAGGGACTGCAGCCCCCGCTCGGCCTCCTCCCGCCCGGCCTCGGCCCGCCGGTAGGCCGCCAGCGCGGCCTCCTCCGCCGTACGGTCCACATGGCCGGCGCCCGGGCGTGCGGGGCGGGGGTGTTCGGTCGCCCCGCACACCGCGCACGGCTCGCCCGCGCTCAGCCCCGCCGCGAGCTCGGCGGCGATGCCGCGCAGCCGCCGGTCCTTGAGGTCGAGCCAGGTCTCGTGCGCGGCGGCGGCGTCTTCGCGGGAGCGCAGCAGGCGCTGTTCCGCCTCGGTGGCCTGCCCGGCCAGGACGTCCCGCCGCCGGGCGGCCTCGAGGCGCTGCCGGGCGGGGGCGAGCTGCCCGGCGAGCTGTTCGGCCCGGGTGACCGCGTCCTGCGCCGCCTCGACACGCCGCGTATGCGCCTGGCGGGCCGTCTCCCACCCGGCGAGCCACTGCCCGGCCTCCTCGATCGCCTCCTCGTCGGCCCGCGCCTGCCGGTCGAGCCCCGCGACCTCGGCGGCCACCTCCCCGGCCCGCAGCTCGGCCCGCCGCGCCGCGCCCAGCGACCCCAGCTCCTCCCGCAGCCGCCGCTCCTCAGCCGCCAACCGCGCGGCGTCCACCCCCGCGAGCCCCGCCGTTCTCACGCGCGCCCGGGGCTCCTGCGCGGAGCCCACGCCCTGCGCCCCGCGCGTCTCCGGGCCCTCACCCGCAAGGCCAGACGCATCGCCGCGGCCCCGGAAGCCCTGCTCCGGCACCGTGAATACCTCGCGCGCGGAGTCGGCCTCCCCCTGCCCGTCAAACGCCTGCGGCCCTCGCAGGTCGGTGGTCGGCCGTTCACCGGCGGCGTCCGGCCGTGGCGGCACCGCGGCGCGCTGCCCGGAGTCGTCATCCCCCGGGTCCGGCCGGTCGGCGCCCGAGCCCGAGCCGGGCGCGGAACCCGTCGGCTCGTCCGCGCCACCCGCGCGTCCCGCGCCCGCCGACGGGCGCTCGGCCCCCGTGCGTGGGCCCGGGAGTCCGATCTCGCCGGGCGCGGGGGCGTCCGCCGAGTCCAGTGGCTCGAGTTCCAGGCCGGGCTCGGCCGCCAAGCGGCCGCGGGCGGCGCGCTCGGCGGTGGTGGCGGTGGTGTGGTCGCGTTCGGCGGTGGCGTGGAGGTCCAGGGCGGGGACGACGGCGTCGGCCGCGCGGGCCTGCTCCAGTCGGGCGCGGGTCTGGTCGTACTCGGCGCGCCGGCGCTCGAGCTCGTCGGCGCGGTGGCGGGCCTCGGCGTGGCGGCGCTGGAGGCGGGCGCGGTCGCGGGCGGCGTCGGCGGTTCGGCGCGCGGCCTGGTGGGCGATTTCGGTGGCCTCAAGCGCCGCGACCGCGATGTCCTGCCGCTCGCGGGCGGTCGTACGGGCGATGGCGGCCCACTCCAGTACGGCGTCGGCCAGCCCCGGTTCGCCGGGGGCGAGGTCCGGCAGCGCGTGGTCGCCGGGCCCGGCGGCCTGGGACATGCGGTGGGCGAGGGCGAGCAGCCGTTCGTCGCCGCCGACGACCTGCTTCTCCGCCGCGCGCCGCAGCTCGGCGAGGCGTTCCTCGACGGCGGCGAAGCGGCCCGTGTCGAAGAGCTTGCCGAGCAGCTTGCCGCGGGCCATTTCATCGGCGCGCAGGAAGCGGGCGAAGTCGCCCTGGGGCAACAGCACCACCTGGCAGAACTGCTCCTTGCTCATGCCGAGCAGCTGTGAGATCTCCTCGCCGATCTCCTGGTGGGAGCGGCTGAGCGCCTTCCATTCCCCGGCTCCGGGGAGGTATTCGCGCAGTCGGCTCTGCGCCTTTTCGCGCGTGGTGCCGGTGCCGCGCTTCTTGGGGCGTGGCTGTTCGGGGCGGCGGGTGATCTCCAGGCGCCGTCCGCCGACGGTGAGTTCGAGGACGACCTCGGTGGGGGTGTGCGGATCGGCGTGGTCACTGCGCAGGGACAGCCCGCTGCCCTGCCGGGCGCCGGGGACCTGGCCGTACAGGCCGTAGCAGACCGCGTCCAGGACGGATGTCTTGCCCGCGCCGGTGGGCCCGTGCAGCAGGAAGAGCCCGGCGGACGAGAGCTCGTCGAAGTCGACCTCTTGAGTGGTGCCGAAGGGCCCGAAGGCGGTCATGGTGAGGCGGTGCAGCCTCATCCGCGTGCCTCCCCCGCGGTCTCGGCCGGTTCGGACTCACTCGCCCGTACGGCGTCCAGGGCGGCGCCGAGCACCGCGCGCTCGGCCTCGTCCGGGCCGCGCCCGCCGCGTACATGGGCCACGAAGTCCTCCGCGATCTGCCGGTCGGTGCGGCCGCGCAGCCGCTGTGCGTACGAGGCGAGCGGATCCTCGGGGGCCCGCTCGGGGTCGAACACCAGGCTCAGCAGGTGCGGGAAGCGCCGCGCCAGGCGGGGCATCGGCTCGTGCGGGCGCGCGGGGTCGGTGAGGGTCGCCTCGACCCAGGCGTCCTCGTACCGGTCCAGGTCCGGGTCGGAGAGCAATGCATCGATCCGGCCCCGGATCCGGGCCAGCGGGCGGGGCACCGGACAGTCGACGCGCTCGGCGGCCAGGGTGCCGCCGGGGCCGAGGTCGACGAGCCACATGGACTTGCGGTGCCGGGCCTCGGAGAAGGAGTACGCGAGCGGCGAACCGGAGTAGCGGATCCGTTCGGTGATGGCCTGGCTGCCGTGGAGGTGCCCGAGCGCCGCGTAGTCGACGCCGTCGAAGATCTCGGCGGGGACGGAGTCGACGCCCCCGACGGTGATGTCGCGTTCGCTGTCGCTGGGCGCGCCGCCGGTGACGAAGGCGTGCGCGAGGACGACGGAGCGGGTGCCGGGCGGCCGGGTGGCGAGGTCGGCGCGGACCCGGTCCATGGCGGCGCGCAGCACCGCGGGGTGCCCCGCCGACTCAGCGCCCAGTGTCTCCCGTACGAGCGCGGGCTCGAGGTACGGCAGTCCGTAGAGCGCGATGTCGCCGTGGTCGTCGGCGAGGACGACCGGGGTCGCGCACCCCGCGGGGTCGGTGCGCAGATGGATGCCGGCCCGTTCGATCAGCCCGGCGCCGACGCCGAGCCGCCGGGCCGAGTCGTGGTTGCCGGAGATCATGACGGTCGGCACGCCGAGGTCGGCGAGGCGGTGCAGGGCGTCGTCGAAGAGCTCGACGGCGGCGAGCGGCGGCACGGCCCGGTCGTAGACGTCACCCGCGACGAGCACGGCGTCGACCTGCCGCTCACGTACGGTCGCGACCAGGTGGTCGATGAACTCCCGCTGTGCCGAGAGCAGGTTCACCCGGTGGAAGGACCGCCCCAGGTGCCAGTCGGATGTGTGCAGAAATCTCACAGCCTCGCCCCGACCCGCACACTCGTAACCTTCCCGCCGCGGGCTCCCCGCCCCTGATTCCTGTCACCGCGCCGGACCCGACCCGCGTCCGGGCCGTCGGCACCGCCCTACCGTAGCCCTATCGACCGATCCGCCACCGGCACACCCCACGGAACCGCAGGCCCCGGCCCGCCCCGGCCTACTTCCAGCCGCTGTCCGGGAAGTGCGGCGCCGTGAACGGATGGATCGTCTTGTAGTGGTCGGTCGTCCACCCCATCACCTTGCGGCCGTCGGGGAGGGTTTTCACCAGAATGCGAGCTTCTCCTATGTTCTTCGCCCCCGGCACCGCGTATTCCTCCGCACCCGCCCATGGCCTCTCGTGCGGGGCGTGGGTCCCTTCGAACACCTGCGGCTGGCCGGTGTGCGGATCCCGCTGGTGGATCCCCCTGCCCGCCCTGATCTCGTCGTAGGCGGAGACGAATGTCTTCGGCAGCCCCTGCGGAAGGGGATCCGACAGCCGTCCCGGCGACTTGTTGTAGTCGGGCGCGAGACCGAGCGGGTCGCTCCAGGTGTGGGGGTTGTGGACGTAGGCGGCCGGGTTGGGCGCGGGGGTCAGCCCCAGGGGGTCGGGGCTGGCGTAGCGGGCGGTCTCCGGGTCGTAGTAGCGGTGGACGTTGTAGTGCAGCCCGCTTTCGGGGTCGTAGTACTGGCCGGGGAAGCGCAGCGGGGTGTACGCGCCGCTGCCGCGGGGCCAGGTGGTGGTGCCCCACAGGGTGGTGCGGGTGCGCCAGGCGATCGCGCCGCTCTCGTCGACGAGTTCGGTGGGGGTGCCGACCAGGTCGGTGACGATGGCGAAGAAGCGCCGGTCGACCTCCCGCGCTCCGGTGGCGTCGGTGATGCGCTCGGACTGGCCGACGGGGTGGAGGCCGTCGTGGTCCCAGGTCATGACGATCTTGCCGGGGCCGCCCGGCGCGGTGGTCGTCTGCTCGACGAGAGTGGTGTCGTCCCAGGTGAAGTCGGTCCGCTCCACGACCGTTTCGCCGTCCGCGGCCAGCCGCTGCTTGGCGATGCGGCGGCCGAGCGGGTCGTACAGGTAGCGCCACACCGTGCCGTCGGGGGTGGTGAGGGAGGTCAGCCGGTTCTCGGCGTCCCACGCGTAGCGCCAGGTGTCGGGCTTCTTCGACAGCCGGTTCTTCTGCCGCAGCGTGATCCGCCCGGCCGCGTCGTGTTCGTAGCGGACCCGGCCGGCGCGGGTGATGCGGGTGCCGGTGTACGCGCGCTCGCCGGTGGCCTCCGCACCGGGGTGCTTGTCCGGCCAGGACGCCTGGGTCTGGTTGCCCGCCTCGTCATAGGCGTAGGTCTCGCTCCAGCGCTGGGCGTGGACCGCGGTCACCCGGCCGACGGCGTCCAGCTCGAAGGTGCGGCGGCCGCGGAGCGCGTCGTCGACCGCGGCGAGGTGGTCGTCGGCCCGGTAGGTGTACCCGCGCCGCTGGACGGTTCCGGCGGCCGGCCCGGTCAGGGCCTGTTCGGTGAGCCGGCCCTTCAGGTCCCAGCGCTGGGTCAGGGCCAGTTCGTCCCCGATGAGCCGGGTGGTCTCGCGCCCGACGGCGTCGCGCTCGAAGCCGAGGGTGTGGCCGGAGGCGGTGAGGGTGGTGCGGCGGCCCGCGGCGTCGTAGGCGTAGCCGGTGGTGGCTCCGCCGGGGGTGGTGCGGCGGATGCGGCGGCCCAGCGGATCGTACCGGTGGGTCAGGACGCGCCCGTCCACCATCTCGCACTTCACCTGGCCCAGCCGGTCCCGCTGAAGGACGATCTCCGCGTCCGGTCCGGCCGCCGAGATCAGGCGCCCGACCATGTCATAGCCGTAGCTGGTGGTCCGTCCGGCGGCGTCCTTGGTGACGATGCGGCCGAGCACATCCCGCTCGAAGGCGATCCGCTCGCCCAGCGGCGTGGTGCGCGCGATCAACCGGCCTGCGGCGTCGTGCTCATAGCGGATCGTACGGTCGTCGAAGTCGGTCTCGGAGATCAACCGGCCCGCCGGGTCGTACTCGTAAGCCCAGGTCAGCCCCTGGGGACCGGTGACCTTGGCCAGCCGCAGCTCGGCGTCGTGCTCGAACTCGTAGCGCGCCCCGCCCGGGCCGGTGCGCGCGGTGAGCAGGTCGAAGTGCGTGTACTCGTACGAGGTCACCCCGCCGCCCGCATTGACGTGGTGGGTGCAGTTGCCCTCGCCGTCGTACGTCCATGCCTCCTGGCTGCCGTCGGGGTCGATACGGCGCAGCAGCTTGCCCTCGACCGACCACTCCATCCGGGTCGTCGCGCCGAGCGGATCGACAACGGCGACCGGGCGGCCGAACGCGTCATGGCGGCAGATGGTGACCGCGCCCAGCGGATCGGTGATCTCCACGGGCAGGCCGGCCGGGTCGCAGCGCACCCGGGTGGTCTCGTCCAGGGCGTTGCTGACCGAGGTCAGCCGGCCGAGGTCGTCGTAGGTGTAGCGGGTGGTGGCCCCGGCCGGGTCGGTGACGGCGAGGCGGTTGCCGCGTTCGTCGTAGGCGTAGGTCTGCGTGGTCCCGTCCACGCCCGTGATGGAGACGGGCAGGCCCAGGTCGTTGTGGTGGATCGTCGCGTGCTTGCCGTCGGGGCGGGTGATGGTCTCCAGTCGGCCGTGCTCGTCGTAGGCGTACGCGGTGCGGTGGCCGAGGGCGTCGGTGTGGGCCAGCAGCCGGCCGTGGCGGTCGTATTCGGTGCGGGAGTACGCGCCCAGCTGGTCGATCTCGCCGACGACCCGGTATGCCTCGTCGATGAGGTACTTGAGGGTGTGGCCGGCGGCGCTGGTGACGGTGGTGATCCGGTGGCCGGTGCGCTGGTCGACGCCGTGGTAGTCGACGCGGATGGAGACATGGCCTTCGGTGCCGCCCTCGGCGATGCAGCGGTGAAGGTTGTCGTAGACGTAGTCGTAGCGGCGGTCGTTGGTGTCCGTCCAGGAGATCACCCGGCGCTCGTCGTCGTACTCGAACCGCAGCGGCAGACCGGAGGAGTTGATGACCTCGGTGAGGTTGCCGTCGGTGTAGCCGTAGCGGAGCACCGTCATATCGGAGCCGTCGGGGGCGGCGCCCGCCAGGCGCAGCGCGGTGATCCGGCCGTCCCGCGTCGTGAACTTCAGGTGGTAGCCCGCCGAGTGCACGATCTCGGCCGGCGTGCCGTCGGCGGCGTAGTGGAAGCTGATCCGGTTGCCGTTGCGGTCGTGGATCTCCTCGATGGGCGCGATGCCGTCGGCGCCACTCGCGGGCGCCGTGAAGCGGTAGGTACGGCCGGTGTCCCGGTCGGTGACGGTGTAGTCCCCGTCGACGGTGCGCTCCAGCGGCCAGCGCGCAACGCCCGCCTTGGGCAGGGTGGGCAGGTCGGGTGCGGGGTGCGGATAGTCGAGCAGCCGTCCGTCCTCGCAGACGAACACCACGCCCTCGGGCCCGATCTCCAGATGCTGGTCGGCCGTACTCGACCACGACGGCCCGAACCACCGCCCCGCCCGGTACCCCGACTCGACCCGTCGGTGGAACTCCAGCGGCAGCACACCGGGCAGGGTGATGTCCGTCTGCGGCAGGAACATCCGGCCCGTCGCGAAGTCGATCGGGTCCGACCCCTTGGTCTCCTTCACGCCGTCGGGGGTGCCGCGCCCGTGGGGTCCGCCCTCGTCCAGGAGGCCACGGCCCGGCGGCTTCAGCTCGGCCGCGCGCCTGCCGAGGGTCGCGACCTTCTTGATGCTGCCGAGTCCCTTGGTGCCGATCAGCTCGGGCACGAGCCGCCCGAGCCCTTCGGAGGGGTCCTTCTTGAAGGTGTCCCACATGTCGCCCAACGTCCCCAACGGGTCGTTGGACATCCGCACCAGCCCGGCGACGGTGCTGTTGAGATTGGTGACGTACTCCGCCGGATGCGTGAGGTTGTACGGGTCCAGCGGGTTGATCTGCCGCGCGAAGTTGGCGATGCCCGCGGTGCCCTTGACGATGCCGCCGACGAAATGCGAAGCGTCCAGGTTGAGCCCGTTCAGGCCGTCCATCAGCTGCTTGCCGTACGAGGGCTTGGCCGGCGCCTTGTCGCGCGCCGTCTCCACCGCGGTCTTCGCTGCCGTATGGGCCTCGTTCCGCTGCCGCCGCGCCTCGCTCAGGATGTCCCGGGCGGCGGCGAGGTCAGCGGTGCCCGGGTCGTGGAACTCCCCCGGCTTCTCCGGCAGCGTCGACTTGTCACGCTGATCCTCGGGCTTCGCGTTGTACGCGTCGACCGCCTTGTTGTACGCCGACACCTTGTCGTTGTGTGCCGACCGCGCGTCATCGGACGACTTCTTGCCCTTGTTGTAGCGCGCGATCGCGTCCTCGGCCTGCTTCTGCGCCCACGCCACCGTGCCCGCGAAGCTCTCCAGCGACGCGGCCGCCTTCTCACACGCGTCCGCGGCCGTGAACCACTTCTTCGGCTCGGCCGACACGCTCTCCCGGAAGGAGTCCGCCGACTTGCCCTTGAGATGGGCGGCGTCCAGCCCCTGCAACCCCTTGCCCACGTTGTTGAACGCGGTCTGGAAGTCCTTCAGATGGCTCGCCGTGGAGCGGAGCTTGTCGGGGCTGCCGTGCACCAGCTTCTTCGGGTCCTCGGTCTCCCCGAGCTGCATCTCGTCGACGTCCGCACCCAGCGCGTTCGCCACCGAGTCGGACTTGTCCCGGACCCAGTCCGCCCCGCTCTCCCAGCCGACGTCATCCAGCCGGTCCGCGGTCCAGTCCCCCACGTCGTCGACGACCTCGCCGACATCTTCGACCCGGTCCTCGACCCAGTCCTCGACGAAGTCCGGAACGAAATCCCCAAAACCCATGGACGCCTATCCCCCGATCAGCGTTGACGTGCCGGCCATCCGCGATGGCTGTCGAACTGTGGTGGTTGCCGGCCCTCCTACGGGCCCTCGTCTACTCGCCCTCGCCTACGGGCCCTCTTGCTGCCCCTGCTGCCTTGCGCGCTCCTCGGGCGAGGGGCCGAAGGTCTCGTCCAGCTGCTGGTTGAAGGTCTCGTCGTCGATACCGAGCGCCTGATTCATCAGGTCGGTCCGCATACCGCCCTGGCCCTCGGTGAGCAGCGCGCGCCCGGTGTCCTTCCAGGTCTGCCCCATCTCGTCGCCGGCGCGCTGCCAGGACTCCGCGCTGTAGTCCGGCGCGTCCGGGGTGAAGATGTCGCCCCAGCTCTGCTGGGCGACCTCCTCCTCCGACAGATGCGGATTCCCCGTCGACGACAGGGCGTTCACCGTGACCTTCAGGGTGTTGCCCCAGTACTGGTCCTCTTCCCACATCAGGCCCGCGGCCAGGCCCAGCCGGTTGGCGATCTCGTTGGCGTCCTGGACCAGCGCCCGGACGCCCCACTCCCAGCGGTCGCAGAACCCCTCGAACGCATCGGCCAGCCCCTTGCCCCCGGCCTCCATCTTGGACATCGTCATATCCGAGAACCCGGAGCCCTGGAGCGCGCCGGTGTTGTCCCCGACGTCCTTGAGTTCACCGATCGCCGCCCGCAGACCTTTGGTGATCAGGTCCACGGACTCCTTGCCGACATTGAGATCCCCGTCGCCACTCACTGCCCGGCCCCCTGTGTCCGCTCGTCGCCGTCCCCGATGTAGTTCCCGTTCTCGTCCACGTCCACCGCGACCTCGTCCGGGACGATCCCGTGCACCGGCGGGAACATCATCGACCCGTCCTCGTCCGCCACATCCACCGCGACACCCGCGGGACGGCCCATCTCCGGCACCATCACATCCAGCAGCCGCGCCCCGAGCACGGCCGCGTACTCCCACTCCTGGGCGGGGTCGGAGCCGCGTGCGGTGGCGAACCGGGCCAGCGCGGACTCGTCGGTGAAGGCGTAGATCCAGCGGATGCCGCCGTATTCGGCCGTCATGAAACCGCCGTCGGCCACCGGCACCAGCACCGCCGTGCGCCGGAACTCGCCGACCATCGCGGCCGGATCGCCCGCCCCCGCGCGCACCGCGGCTATGTGCTCAGCCAGTTCCATCGGCGGCCCCCGTTCCTGTCCCGCTTCCCGTTCCGGTACGTGTCCCAATCAACTCATCACCGGCATCCCTCGCCACGGTACCGTCGCACCGCTCCATGATCACCACTCACGTCATCCACTGTTGCAAACCCCGTACAAACGGCATCCCGCCGCGTTAACAGGCCAAAGGGGTCAGCCGCCCGGGGCGTCCTGGTACGCCTCGCCTCCCAGTTCGAGGGCGGCGGTGCCCGCGGTGGCGTCCGCCAGCCAGGCGCGGAAGGCGTCGACGTCCGCGTCGGGGAGGCCCAGTTCGATCGTCACGGCCTCGGCGTACCGCACACCGCGCACCGCGCGCCCGGTCGCCCGGAGGTCGTTCTCGAGCCGTCCGGCCCGATCGTGGCCGACGGTGACGGTCGCCAGCCGGAACCGCTGCCGGGTGACGGTGCCCAGCGCGTCCAGCGCCTCGCCGACCACCCCGCCGTACGCGCGGATCAGCCCGCCCGCGCCGAGCTTCACACCGCCGTAGTAGCGAGTGACGACGGCCACCACGTACCGCATCTCGCGGCGCAGCAGCATCTGGAGCATCGGCACCCCCGCCGTGCCGCCCGGCTCCCCGTCGTCGCTCGCCTTCTGGACACCGCCGTCGGCGCCGATGACATACGCGTAGCAGTTGTGGGTGGCGGTGGGGTGCTGTTCGCGGACGCGCCGGATGAAGTCCTGGGCTTCGTGCTCGGTCGCGGCGGGCGCGAGGGAGCACAGGAAGCGCGACTTGTTGATCTCGATCTCATGCACGCCCTCGCGCGCGACCGTCCGGTACCGCTCCTGCATCCGGCCACCCTATGTCTTCGTCATGTCGTCGTCGTTATGCCTTTGTCGTTCGGGGGCCGCCCGGGGAATGGCCCAGGACCTGTCCTGGTTGCCGATCCCAGATGACCATCCGGCCACAGGAGGCAGGCGTGTACGGCGATCCGGCGGAGATCCGCAAGATCCTCACCGAGCTCGGTGACACCTGGGCGGTGGTGGGGCTCTCCTCGAACCAGACGCGCGCGGCGTACCGGGTGGCGGATGTGCTCCAGCGGTACGGCAAGCGGATCGTCCCCGTGCACCCGAAGGCCGAGACGGTGCACGGGGAGCAGGGGTACGCGTCGCTGTCCGACATCCCCTTCGAGGTGGACGTCGTGGACGTGTTCGTCAACGGCGACCTCGCCGGCGCGGTCGCCGACGAGGCCGTGGCCATCGGGGCCAAGGCGGTGTGGTACCAGCTCGGCGTGGTCGACGAGGCGGCGTACGAGCGCACCCGCGCCGCGGGGCTCGCCATGGTGATGGACCGCTGCCCCGCCATCGAACTGCCCCGGCTGGGCTGACCCCGGGCCCGTTGCCCGGCCGGCCTGCACCAGGCCCCGTACCCGGCGGGTCAGACGCCAAGGCCCTCCAGCAGCTCGGCCCCCGGCAGCGCGGCGAGCGCCTTGCCCGGCAGGATGAGCTTGCCGCGGCGGCGGCCGCTGCCGATGAGCACGTACGGGGTGTCGGCGATGGCCGCGTCGACCAGGACCGGCCAGCCGGCGGGCAGGCCGAGGGGCGTGACGCCGCCGAACTCCATACCGGTCTCCCCGAGCGCGGTGTCCATCGGCGCGAACGAGGCCTTGCGGGCGCCGAGCCGGCGGCGCACCGCGCCGTTGACGTCCACGCGGGTGTGGGAGAGGACCACACAGGCGGCGAGCGTGACCTCGCCACCGCGCTTGCCCGCGACCACCACGCAGTTCGCGGACTGCTCGACCAGCCAGGCCCCGTAGTGCTCCACGAGCACGGCCGTGTCGGCCTTGTCCGGGTCGGTGTCCACGTACAGCACCTGCTCCACCGGTACGGGGCCGCGCCAGGCGCGCAACGCGTCGACCACCGGGGCGGTCAGCAGGTCGAGGCATTCGACGGCGGGACGGTGGTCGTCGAAGGCGTCCATCGGCGTACTCATGCGGTCAAGTTAACAGGCCGTCCAGAGGCCGGGCGCCGCCGTCTCAGCGCGCCGGGGGCACCGAGACGGTCATGGTCATCTCCACCGTCTGCGCCCCGTCGTTGCGGTAGCCGTGGGGGGCGCTCGCCTCGAAGGCCGCCGAGGTGCCGGCCGGGACCCGGTAGGTCTCGTCCCCGACGGTCAGTGTCAGCTCGCCCGCCGTGACATGCAGCAGCTCGAAGGTGCCGGACGGATGCGGATCCGAGTCGCTGCCGTCACCCGGCATCAGCCGCCACTCCCACATCTCCAGCGGTCCGCGCGCCTCCGTGCCGACGAGGAGCGCGGTGTAGCTGCCGGCGTCGGTGGACCACATCCGCACCGCCTGGGCGGCGGGGACGAGCTGGACCTTGGGGCCGCTTTCGTAGTCGAGCAGGGTGGTGATGCTCACCCCGAGCGCGTCGGCGAGCTTGACCGTGGTGCCGACGCTCGGATTGGTACGGGCCTGCTCGATCTGGATGATCATGCCTCGGCTGACCCCGGAGCGGGCCGCGAGGGCGTCCAGGGTGAAGCCGCGCTCATTGCGCCAGCGCTTGAGGTTGCGGGCGAGCGACTGGGTGAGCTGATCGAGGTCCGTCACGGTCCGTCCGTCCAATATTCTAAATGGCGTAGTCGAACAAACTGAACTACGGTGGTGCACTCCGCACTGCCAATGGTCCACCACACTGTACGGCGAGGTCTCACCATGTCCGCACTCTTCGCTCTGGCCACCAGCGTCCTGCTGGGCCTGGCCGACTTCGGCGGAGGGCTTCTCACCCGGCGCACCCCCGCCCTCACCGTGGTCGTCGTCTCCCAGGGCATCGCGGTCGTCGTCCTGGGCGCCATCGTCACGGCCAGTGGCGGCTGGACGGAGGTTGGGCCGCAGCTGTGGTACGCCGTCGCGGCGGGCGTGGTGGGGCCGGTCGGGATGCTGTGTTTCTACCGGGCGCTGGCGCTCGGCCCGATGGGGGTCGTCTCGCCGATCGGCGCGCTCGGCAGCGTGGCCGTGCCCCTCGGCGTCGGGCTGGCCCTCGGTGAGCGGCCCGGCCTGCTGCAGTTCGCCGGGATCGCGGTCGCGGTGGCCGGGGTCGTGCTGGCGAGCGGGCCGCAGACCGGCGGCACGTCCGTACAGCGGCAGACGCTGGTGCTCACGCTGGTCGCGGCGGTCGGCTTCGGGTCGGTCATGACACTGATCGCCGCGGCGTCCACCACACTGACCGGGCTGTTCCTGGCGCTGTTCGTCCAGCGGGTGTGCAACGTGGTGGTCGGCGGCGGCGCGCTGTATGTGTCCGTACGGCGCGGCAGCCCGGCGCTCGACCCGGCCGGCGGGGGCGTGCGCGCGCTGTGGGCCGCGCTGCCCACCCTGGCCTTCGTGGGATTGGCCGATGTGGCGGGGAACGGCACGTACAGCGTGGCCGCCCAGACCGGCCCGGTGACCGTCGCCGCGGTGCTCGCCGCCCTCTACCCGGTCGTGACCGCGCTCGCGGCGCGCGCGGTCCTCAGCGAGCGGCTGCGCGCGGTGCAGGCGACCGGCGCCGGGCTGGCGCTGGCCGGTTCGCTGCTGCTCGCGACGGGGTGAGCGGGCGCCCCCAAGTGAGCGTGTCTCGGGGCGCTGCGCGGGCTGGACTGAGGCGCCGCGCAGCGACGGAGGAGCGAGCAGTGACGAGGGAAGCACGCGCAGCGCCCCGAGACTGAGCGGGAAGAGCGAGGGTGGGGCTACGGTGCCACCGACCGCCGTTCACGGCGGCGGCGGCGGGTAGCACCAGGCCGAGACCAGGGAGTGGGCAGTGACGGAGCGGGTGTTGATCGCGGGTGTGGGCGGCAAGGAGCCGAAGGTCGATCCGGAGGCGTTCGCCGCCCCGACGTCCGTGGTGATCGGCGATGTGACGCTGGGCGCCGGTGCGAGCGTCTGGTATCACGCGGTGCTGCGCGGCGACGCCGAGTCGATCAGCGTGGGGGCCGGCAGCAATATCCAGGACAACTGCACCATGCACGCCGACCCCGGATTCCCGGCCACCGTCGGTGAGCGGGTGTCGGTGGGCCACAACGCGGTGCTGCACGGCTGTGTCATCGAGGACGATGTGCTCGTCGGCATGGGCGCCACCGTCCTCAACGGCGCCCGCATCGGCGCCGGCTCCCTGGTCGCCGCGCAGGCGCTGGTCCCGCAGGGGATGCAGGTGCCGCCGGGCTCGCTGGTCGCGGGGGTGCCGGCGAAGGTAAGGCGGGAGCTGACCGAGGAGGAGCGGGAGGGCATCCGGGCGAACGCGGAGGGTTATATGGAGCTGGCCCGCCACCACCACGCCGCCACACTGGAGCGTGAGCGGCGGGAGCGGCAGGCCTGAGCGGACACGGGGCCCGAGCGGACGCAGAGCCCAAGCGGACGCAGAGCCCAAGCGGACGCAGGGCCCAAGCGGACGCAGGGCCCAAGCGGACCCGGTGGGTCAGTCGGCGGCCGGGACCCGGTTGGGCTCGGCCGTCTCGGGCCCGGCGCCGGACGCCACCTCGGCCTCGGACCCGGCCTCCGGCGCGGCCGCATGGGACTTCTTCGCGCGCCGCTTCATCACCAGCATCGAGCCGAGGCCGAACAGCAGGGCCGCCACGAGGCCGAGCCAGGAGAAGCGCTTGAGCCAGTCCTCGGCGACCTTGCCGACCGAGTAGATGACCGCGGTGGTGCCACCGGCCCAGACGATGCCCCCCAGCACGTTGGCGATGAGGAACTTCCAGTACGGCATGCGCAGACATCCGGCGAGCGGGCCGGCGAAGATGCGCAGCAGCGCGATGAAGCGGCCCACGAAGACCGCCCACATGCCCCACTTCTGGAAGTACCGCTCGGCGTTGGCCACGTGCTCGGCACTGAAGTGCTTGGGGAACTTCCGGCCCAGCCACGTCAGCAGCGGCTGACCGCCCTTATGGCCGATGAGATAGCCGATCGAATCGCCGATGACCGCTCCCGCAATGGCGGACGCGCCCAAAATGTACGGATTAATGTGGTCTTGAGAGGCCGCCAACAGGCTGGCGCTGACAAGAATGATCTCCCCGGGAAGCGGGATGCCCAGGCTCTCCAGGCCGATGACCACGCCTACCAGCAGATAGACGCTGACCGCCGGAACGGTCTCGAGCCAGTGATCAATGTGCAACGCCGGTTCCTCCCCATTTCCCGTACTCTTCCCGCCGTGCACCGATTCGGCGCACGGCGGGAAGCCTACTCAATCAGCGCGCGGCCGCCACATCACACATGCCACATCGATGATCATGGACGCGGCGCTCGCCACCGCGCTCCCGCCATGGGAGACGGTCCACGGCACCACTAAGGTTCCCGGCGCGGTGACGACGGTCACGACTGGGGGCGCAGGGTCCAGATCACCGCCATCTCACCGGTGACCGCCCCGTCCTCGCGAGTGATCGCGACATGGACCGGAAACTCGGGGCGCCGGCCCTCGTCGAGCTCGGCGATCACCTCGGCGGCCGGGCGGCCCAGCCGGGCGGTCGCGGTGACCATCCCCTTGGCGACCTTCTTGAAGTCGATCTCCGCGCGCACGGGCAGCGGTACGGCGCGGGAGAGCTGGTCGCCGAACGCGGCGAGCACGATCGCGCCACTCGCCGACTCGGCGAGGGTGAACATGGCGCCCGCATGCGGCCCGCCGACGTGGTTGCCGAACTCGGGCTGGTCGGGCAGGCGCAGCACCGCGTGCTCGGCCGAGGTCTCGACGTACTCCAGATTCAGGGTGCGCACCATGGGCACCGTGGCGGTGAGCAGTTCACCGATGGACGGCAGGGTCTCTGACATGGCCTGAAGTTACCACTCAGTAGAATTCACCGGGAAGGGGCGGCCATAGCCGCCATCTACGGCCCCCTTTATGGTTACTGGCCATGTGGCCAGGACAGCAGCCGCCCGGGGGCGAGCAGAACCCGCAAAATCCGAACCCCTATCAGCAGCCGGGGTATCAACAGCCCAACCCGTATCAGCAGCCGGGTTACCACCAGCCGAATCCGTATCAGCAGCCCCAGCCGCCTCAGCCGGGGCAGCCTCAGGGCCAGCCCCAGCCGCAGGCTCAACCACAGCCCCAGCCGCAGCCACCGGCTCAGCCGCAGCCACCGCAGGGGCAGCAGCCGCAGCAGATGCACCACATGCCCACGCAGGCATGGGGCACCCCCGCCGTGCAGCCGGGCCCGCCCGAGCCGCCGCGGAAGAAGAACCGTACGGCCGTCGTCGCCATCGTCGCGGCGGTGGCGGTGGTCGCGGCCGCCGCGGTGACCGCCGTGCTGGTGATCAACAAGGACGACGACAAGAAGGACTCCGCGAAGGGCGACAAGAAGCCCTCCGCAACCGCGTCCTCGTCCAAGGACACGCCCTCGCAGGACGACGGCGGCAGCGACGAGGACAACCCGCGCGCGGGCCACACCGTCGAGCCGGTCATCCCCGGCTGGAAGACGGTCACCAACCCCAAGCGCCACGACGCCTTCGACGTCCCTGCCGGCTGGTACGTGAAGTCCCCCGACACCATGAGCACGTTCTCCAAGGACGGCAAGCCGCTCATCTCGATGACCGGCCCCGCCTACTACAAGGAGGACAACTGCACGGTCAAGGACAAGAAGACCGGTGTCACCTTGTCGAGCCCCCTGGCCGGAGCGGGCACCAAGGGCGCCCAAGGCGCCAAGAGCCAGGCCGCGGCCGCCAAGACCGAGGCGGCCAACTGGCTGTACGCCGTTTTCGACCAGGACGATACCGGCGACTACAAATTCACCACGCCCACGAAGTTCACGAACAAATACGGCATCAAGGGCTACTCCTCCTCGGGCACCGTCACCGGTGTGAAGAAGACCGGCAAGTGCTCGTCGGACGGCAAGACGTTCACGGTCACCTACACGGACATCAACGGCGACTGGGCGACCTGGGTCCTCTACGCGGCCAAGGGCGTCAAGGACGAGGTTTCCGACGAGACCATCAAGAAGGTCATGAGCACGCTGCGGCCGCTGAAGTCCGGTACCTGAGCAGACTCCCCTCCCGAGCCGACTCTCCTCCTGAACCGATTCCGTTCCTGAGCCGCTTCCCTTCCTGAGCCGATCAGGCCGAAATCCGGTTGGCGCCGGGGCCCGCCCCCGGGGATAGTCCGCTGGTGACCATCCCCTCGGCCTCGCGCCACCGCCCCCGCCGCCCCGCCTGGGCCGGCCGCAACTACACCCTGCTGACCGCCGCCGCCGTGGTGACGGGCCTCGGCAACGCCGGGGCCCTGATCGCGGCGGCGTTCGCGGTCCTGGACGCCGGCGGGGACAGCGGCGACGTCGGCCTCGTCGCCGCGGCCCGCACCATCCCGCTCGTGGTCTTTCTGCTGATCGGCGGCGCGGTCGCGGACCGGCTGCCGAGGCACCGCGTGATGGTCGCGGCCAACACCCTCAACTGCCTGTCCCAGGCCGCCTTCGCCGCGCTTGTGCTGTCGGGCGAGGCACGGCTGTGGCAGATGGCCGTGCTCGCCGCGCTCGGCGGCACCGGGCAGGCGTTCTTCTCCCCCGCCGCCGAGGGCATGCTGCTCTCCAGCGTGGAGGGCGAACAGGCCGGCCGCGCCTTCGCGGTCTTCCGGATGGGCATGAACGGCTCGCAGATCGGCGGCGCGGCGCTCGGCGGCGCGCTGATCGCGGCCTTCGGCCCTGGCTGGGTGCTGGCCGTCGACGCCGCCGCCTTCGCCCTCGCCGGAGCCCTGCGCGCCTTCCTCGACGTCGGTCCGGTGGCCAGACGCGAGGGCGGCGGGTTGCTGCGGGATCTGCACGAGGGGTGGCAGGAGGTGGCCGGCCGGGCCTGGCTGTGGAGCATCGTGGTGCAGTTCTCGGTGGTCAACGCCGTAGTGGCGGCGGTCGAGGCGGTGTACGGACCGCTGGTCGCCGAGGAACACCTGGGCGGCGCCCGGCCCTGGGGGCTCGCGCTGGCCGCGTACGGCGTCGGCACCGTCCTGGGCGGGCTGCTGATGACGCGCTGGAAACCGCGGCGGCTACTGCTGGTCGGCACGGTGTGCGTGTTCCCGTTCGCCCTCCCGTCGGCCGCGCTCGCCGTCCCGCTGCCCGTCCCCGCCCTGTGCGCGGTGATGTTCGTCGGCGGCCTCTCCATAGAGGTGTTCGGCGTGTCCTGGATGACCGCGCTGCACCAGGAGATCCCCGAGGACAAACTGTCGCGGGTCTCCGCGTACGACTGGTTCGGCTCGGTGTCCATGGTCCCGCTCGCCACGGCGCTCACGGGCCCGGCCGAGAGCGCCTTCGGCCGCACCGCCGCGCTGTGGGGGTGCTCGGCGCTGATCCTGCTGCTGACCCTGGCCGTGCTGACGGTGCCGGAGGTACGCCGGCTGCGGCGGCGCACGCCCGCGCCCGCGGCCACCCATGCCGAACCCGCCGAACCCGCCGCGGAGAGCGGCATCAGCCAATACTGAACGCGCCGCCCGGCGGCTCCGGTGAGGGCACCGCGTCCACATCCCGTACGGGCGCGGCCCCTTGGACGAAGCGCTCCAGCGCCGCCCCGTGCTCGACCCGCGCCGGGAAGGCGTCGGCGGCGGTGCGGCGCGCGAGGTCGTCGACCGGCAGTTCATCGTCCGAGGCCACGAGCACCGCGTTGCCGAACCGCCGGCCGCGCAGCACGGCGGGCTCGGCGATCAGACACAGATGGGCGAAGGCCGCCTGGAGCGTGGCCACTTGGGAGCGGAGGAAGGTGAAGGGCGCGCTGTCGGCGAGGTTGGCCGTATAGCGGCCGCCCGGGCGCAGCGCCCGGGCGGCGGCGCGGGCGTACTCGACGGAGGTGAGATGCGCGGGGACACGCGCACCGCCGAAGACATCGGCCACGATCACATCGGCGGACGCCTCGGGTGTGGCCTCCAGCGCGGTACGGGCGTCCGCCCGGCGTACCGCGATCCCCGACCCGGCGGGCAGCGGCAGCCGCTCGGCGACCAGCTCGAGCAGCTTGCCGTCGGCCTCGATCACCTCCTGGCGCGAACCGGGGCGGACGGCCGCCACGAAGCGCGGCAGGGTCAGCGCCCCGCCGCCCAGGTGCAGCACGTCCAGCGGGGTGCCGGGGGCGCCGGTGAGCTCCAGGACGTGCGCGAGCCGCCGCGCGTACTCGAACTCCAGGTGGGTGGGGTCGTCCAGGTCGACGTACGACTGGGGGGAACCGTCCACCGTGAGCAGCCAGGCGCGCGGGCGGTCCACGTCGGGCATCAGCTTGGCGGTGCCGTGGTCCACGTCACGGATCACGGGTATCGGCTCGTCCACGCTCATATTGTGCCGCGTGAAGCGCATGGTCACGGCCGCCCCGGTACGGCCGGTCCCCCGGGCGTACCGGGGGGCCTCGAGTACCGGGGCGGCCGCGCGCTCACCTCACGGCTCGTCGGCCACCGCGGACACCGTGCCCGCGCCCACCGTCCGTCCGCCCTCGCGGATGGCGAAGCCCAGGCCGGACTCCAGCGGCAGCGCGCGCCCGAGCTCGACGTCCATGGTGACGGTGTCACCTGGCCGGGCCACGCCCGTCACGCCGAGGTCGACATCGCCGACCACATCGGCCGTGCGGATGTAGAACTGCGGGCGGTAGCCGGTGGAGATCGGCGTGCGCCGGCCTCCCTCCGCCGCCGACAGGACGTACACCCGCGCGCTGAAGCGTCGCCGGGGCACCACACTGCCGGGCGCGGCGACCACATGGCCGCGGCGCACCGTGTCCCGCGCGACGCCCCGCAGCAGCAGCGCCACGTTGTCCCCGGCCTCGGCGAACTCCATCGGTTTGCCGAACGTCTCGACGCCCGTGACCACCGTCGTGGTGCCGGCGCCCAGCACCTCCACGTGGTCGCCGACGCGGACCGTGCCGCGCTCGACGGCGCCGGTGACAACCGTGCCGCGCCCGGTGATGGTCAGCACGTTCTCCACCGGGAGCAGGAACGGCGCGTCGGTGTAGCGCACTGGCATCGGCACATAGGTGTCGACCGCGTCGAGCAGCGCCTCGATGGAGCCTGTCCAGCGCGGGTCGCCGGCCAGCGCGCGCAGCCCGGAGACCCGTACGACGGGCGTGGCCTCGCCGGGATAGCCGTGCGCGGACAGCAGTTCGCGCACCTCGAGCTCGACGAGGTCGGTGAGCTCCGGGTCGCCCGCGTCGGCCTTGTTGAGGGCGACCACGATGTGGTCCACCCCGACCTGACGGGCGAGCAGTACATGCTCGGCGGTCTGCGGCATGACGCCGTCGAGCGCCGAGACGACGAGGATCGCCCCGTCGAGTTGGGCGGCGCCGGTCACCATGTTCTTGATGAAGTCGGCGTGGCCTGGCATGTCGACATGCGCGTAGTGGCGGGTGTCGGTCTCGTACTCGACATGCGCGATGTTGATGGTGATGCCGCGCGCCGCCTCCTCCGGCGCCCGGTCGATGCGCTCGAAGGGGACGTACGTGCCGCCGGCGCCGCGCTCGCTGAGCACCTTGGTGATGGCGGCGGTCAACGTGGTCTTGCCGTGGTCGACATGGCCGATGGTGCCGATGTTCAGATGCGGCTTGGTGCGCACGTAGGTCTGCTTGGACATGCTCCCGTTCCTCCTCGGAACAGCGATGGATGAAAGGAGGACCCCAGGGCCGGACCGACCCTCCCCTGGTGGGGTCCGGTCGGAGCTGTCCGGGGAGGGTCAGAGTCGGGCGCCGTCGAGGCAGGCGGATGCGGAGGCCGCGGCAGGCGATGCGAGAAGAACGACGGCAGCCTTCGGCGCGTCCGCGACCGCGGACACAAGCTCGAAGAAGGGCTGCCGGAACATGCGTTGATCGTCGCCTATCGCGGGACGCCCGTCGACTGGTTTTTCGCGGCCTGGATCCCACGACCCGACCTGGCGCTTCATGCCCGTCGGTTACGCTCCTTCGGTGCTCGATGCCGCCGCCCCGCCCGCGCCCGCGCCCGCCGCACCGGCCGTGCGCCGCGCCCGCGCGCTGTTCTCGCCGCGGTTGCGCCTGTGCCTGCTGGTGGCGCTGTTGGCGGGTGCGGCGGGCGCGGTCTGGGCGTGGCAGCCGCACCGGCTGCTGGCCGACGGGTGGCCGCCGCAGCTGTCCGGCGCCACGGCCGCGGTGGTGTTCGCGGTCGTCTACGGGGGCTGCGCCGCGGCCCTGGTGCCCCGTCCGCTGCTGAATCTGGCGGCCGGCGCGCTGTTCGGGGCGTCCACGGGGCTGGCCGCGGCGGTGGCCGGCACGGTGCTCGGCGCCGGTGTCTCGTTCGGCCTGGGCCGGCTGCTGGGGCAGGACGCGCTGCGGCCGCTGCTGCGCGGCCGCTGGCTGGTGGCGGCCGATCGGCAGCTGAGCCGGCACGGGTTCCGCTCGATGCTGGCGATCCGGCTGTTCCCGGGCGTGCCTTTCGCTGCCGCGAACTACTGCGCCGCCGTGTCACGGATGGGCTGGCTGCCCTTCCTGCTGGCGACCGGCCTGGGCAGTGTGCCGAACACCGCCGCGTACGCGGTGGCGGGCAGCCGCGCCACCACCCCGACCTCGCCGGTGTTCCTGGCCGCGCTGGCGTGTATCGCGCTGCCCGCGCTCGCGGGTTTCGTGGTGGCCTGGCGCAGGCGGGCCCGGCTCGGCGACACTGCTCCGGAAACCGATCAGTGCACCCCGCCGGTGACCGGAAGACCAGGGTGTTAGTAGGGCTCTTACCAAGGGACGGTACGCTGCCCGACGACCGGCGTTGATCCACAGCGGCCGGTCTCCCCGTCGGCCACCCCGCCTGACCCGCCGCTGCGCCGGTCAGTGCATGATCAGCCTTGGATAGCGTAGACGCGATGTCGTGGTTCGAATCTTTCATTCTCGGGCTGGTCCAGGGGCTGACCGAGTTCCTGCCGATCTCCTCCAGCGCCCATCTGCGGCTCACCGCCGCCTTCGCGGGGTGGGAAGACCCCGGCCCCGCCTTCACGGCCATCACCCAGATCGGCACCGAGCTCGCCGTGCTGATCTACTTCCGCAAGGACGTCGCCAACATCCTTTCGGCCTGGTTCCGCTCGCTCTTCAGCAAGGAGTGGCGCGGCAACCATGACGCCCAGATGGGATGGTTGGTGATCGTCGGCTCGATACCCATCGGTGTGCTCGGGGTGACCCTCAAGGACCAGATCGAGGGCCCGTTCCGTGATCTGCGGCTCACCGCCACCATGCTGGTGGTGATGGGCCTGGTGCTGGGCTTCGCCGACTGGCGGGCGGCCCGCGACGAGAGCGGCGGCAAGCACCGCACCCCCGTACAGCGCAAAACGCTGCGCGAACTCGGCGTCAAGGACGGCCTGATCTTCGGCGTCTGCCAGGCGATGGCGCTGGTGCCGGGCGTGTCCCGGTCCGGCGCGACGATCAGCGGCGGTCTGCTGATGGGCTATACGCGCGAGGCGGCGGCCCGTTACTCGTTCCTGCTCGCAATGCCCGCGGTGCTGGCCTCCGGAGCGTACGAGCTGAAGGACGCCTCGGACGGGCATACGGCGTGGGGCCCGACGATCTTCGCCACGGTTATCGCTTTTGTTGTGGGATATGCGGTTATCGCCTGGTTTATGAAGTTCATCTCGACCAAGAGCTTCATGCCGTTTGTGTACTACCGGGTGCTGCTGGGCCTGGCGGTGTTCGGGCTCGTCGCGTTCGGCGTGCTGAGCGCGCACGCGGCCGAGTCCGCGGGCTGACGGAGACGGAAGCGGAGGCGGAGACGGAAAGCGCCTCCCGAGATCGGAGCGGCAGCGGTTCTGCGGGGTTCGATCCCCGCACGCGCGAACGCGTTTCTACCCAAAAGAAGTAACCGCAAGCCTGCGCACCGGGAGGCGCGGGACCCACTCTAGCCGCCCGCGCCGCCGGGGCCGATCGAATTACCGATCCGCCCCCGGACGATGCGGGCGGCTCTGTGCAGCGGCTTTGCGCAGCGGCTTCACGGCGGGAAGAGGGGGGTGGGCCGCCGGCCGAGGAGGGAGGGAGTCCGGCGGCCCCTTCGCCCAGGTCTGGCACACCTGAGCGGGCTGTATGAAGACTCAACCACCACACCGCGTTCCGCGGGAGGGTGTGCGGTAGATATATGCATGCACTCTCATCACACGGGGTGTGAATGCGTCACACTCCGTGTGAGCCCTACCCAAGGCTGTGGGCCGCCTCGATCACCCCGGCCAGCTCGGTCAGCGAGTCCACGCACCAGTCCGCCATCGCCGCGTCGGCCGAGCGCGCCCAGAGATGCCCCCACGGCCCACGCCGGACATGCGCCGCCCGCAGCCCGGCGGCCTTGGCGGGACGGATGTCCAGCGCCGGGTAGTCGCCCACGTACACGGTCTCGTGGGGAGCGGCTTGTGCCAGCTCCACGACCTGGCCGAAGAAGCGCGGATCGGGCTTGGCGACGCCCCACTGCGCGGAGGTGGCGACCCCGTCCACCGGCAGCTCCAGCGCGCGCAGCAGCTCACCCATGCGCTCCGTCTGATTCCCGGCCACGACGACCCGGACCCCGAGCGCCCGCAGCGCGCCCAGGGCCGGCCGTACGTCCGGATACAGATCCGCCTCCTCCAGGCACTCCCCGCGTCCGGCCGCCTCGCGCGCCAGCCGCTCGGCCCGGATGTCCGCCCCCGGCCGTACGAGCCGGATCGCCTCCACGTCCTCCCGCCCCCGCGCGACCACCGCCCCGACCAGCGCGGACAGCGTATGCCGGGGAACCCCCAGCCAGTCGGCCCACGCGGCCCAGTACCGGTCCTCACGTACCAGAGTCGAGCCGACGTCGAAGACGATCGCAGCCGGCGCGGACCCCGCCCTACGAACCACTCAGCCCGGCGCCGCCCGCGCCGCCGTCCCAGTCCGCGTACCGGATCCGGGGCCGCTCCAGCACCTCGCCGAGCGTCGCCCACTCGTCCTTGCCCAGCCGGGCCAGCGGACGCAGCCTGGTCACCTCGGGGTGGCCGTCGTCCATGACGTGCTCATCGACCGCGGCGTGCACCACCCGGCCGAACACCACGGTGGAGTCCCCGAGCCGCACCGTGCTGTGCAGCTCACACTCCAGAGCGACCGACGAGGCCGCCACCCGCGGCGGCTTCACCCGCAGACTCGGCTCCCGCGCGATGCCCACCGCCTCGAACTCCCCGACCTCGGGCGGAAAGTCCGTCGCCGTCTCGTTGATCTGCTCAAACAGCTGCTCGGGCGCGAAGTTCACCACGAACTCCCCGGTCTTCTCCACATTGCGCAGCGAGTCCTTGCGCCCCACCGAGGTGAACTGCACGATCGGCGGGGCCACACAGGCCACCGTGAAGAAGGAGTGCGGCGCCAGATTGCAGGTCCCGGCGGCCGAGACGGTGGACACCCAGGCGATCGGCCGGGGGACGACCACGGAGGTCAGCAGCTTGTAGAAGGGAGTGCGGCCTACAGCCTCGGGATCGAATTCAATACGCATACCGCCCAGTATCCGCACATACGGCGGCCCATCCCAAGGGCGGCTCGCGGTCTCATCCGTCCCGTGGGGACCGGGGCGCCCCTAGAGGGTCCACGTCCCGATGCGTTCCGTGTCGAGCCCTGTGCGGTCCATCTGCCACGTCACGCTCGCGATCTTCGCGCTCTTCGGCACGTCGAAGATCACCCAGCCGGTGGCCCGTTCCCCCGGCGAGAGAGTCATCGTGATGCTCAGGGACTCGCCGACGGTGGGATCCCCGGGTTTGCCGTTGTGCGCCGTTCCGGCCGTGTCGACGACCGTCGGGGGGGTGTACGGGGGGTCGCTGTAGGTGACCGTGCCGGTGTTCACGATCGTGAACTCCGCTGCGACCAGGCGGTTTCCGTCGGGGGGGTCGAAGTAGGGGCCCTGGGCCTTCGCGTTGTCCACGAACTTGTTCAGCGTGACGTCGGCCGTGGGCGCGGTCGTTTCACCCAGGCCCACGATTCCTGTGAGCGAGAGGGTGTCGCCGAGCTTGGCACCCGTCGAGCTCGCGCCGCTGGGCGCGGCCTCCGGCGACTTCTCACCGCCGGGTTCGACGGCGCCGCTGGAGTGGGTGCCCTTCTTCGTCGTCCCGGCCTTGTCGCCGTCCCCGTCCGACCCATTACAAGCGGTGAGAGCGGCGGTGAGTGCGACGACCGCCGCGGCGGCAGCGATGGAACGATGCATGGAATCCCCCGTACATTCCGTGAAATCAGATCGGTGGCGACATCCCCAAATCCTTGTACACCACAGTGTGCCTGGGATGTTCGTTCTGTAACTGAACGGTGCCAAATCGGGGTGGGGCGCGAGAGCCGTGCGGCCCCGCGCCCCGGATCGGTCACTTATTGGTCTTGGGCAGGCCCGGCGGGTTGATCTCCGACTTCTCGATGGCCTCGGCCGACAGACCCCAGCGCCCCAGCACCTTCGCGTAGCTCCCGTTGTCGATGATCTCGTTGAGCGCCGAGTTCACCGCCTTGACCAGTCCGTTGTCCTTCTTGGTGGTGGCCGCGATCAGGCCCTGGAGGGTGGCGCCGGCACCGGAGTAGGTGCCGACGATCTCGGTCTGCCCGGCGGAGGCCACATGGTAGGCGGCGGTCGGGTTGGGGCCGAGGAAGAGCTCGATCCGGCCGGAGGCGAGCGCGAGGTAGGTGTCGCTCTGGTTCTGGTAGTACTTGATCTTCACCGGCTCACGGCCGGCCTTCACATTCTCCTCGCTCCACTCGACCAGCAGCTTCTCCTGGTTGGTGCCGGTGTCCACCGCTACGGTCCTGCCCGCCACGTCCTTGGGTCCGGTGACCTTCAGGCCGCTGCCCTTCTTCGCCTCGAAGGCCAGGTCGTCCTTGCGGTAGCTGGCGAAGTCGTACTTCTCCTTGCGCTCCTCGGTGTCGGTGATGTTGCTGAAGCCGACGTCGTACTTGCCGCTGTCCAGGCCGACGAAGATGTTCTCCCACGACACGGTGTTGAGATGCGGCTCGAGACCCAGCACATCGGCCACCAGATAGGCGAGATCGGGCTCCACGCCGATGACCGTCTTGTTGTCGGTGGCGTAAAAGGTCAGCGGCGCGGCGGAGTCGGAGGAGTCGACGATCTCCAGGGTGCCTCTCTTGCGTATCCCGGCGGGCACCTGTGCGGCGATGGAGTCCACCTTGGGGGTGGTGATGCGTTTCTGGTCGGCACTCAGGTTGATCTTCGTACGGGTGCCGTCCTTGGCCGCGACCTCGGTCGTGCCGCCGTCCGAGGGGTTGCCGCAGGCGGCGAGGACAAGGGCCGCGGCGAGTGAGAGGGCGGCGGTGGCGAAGCGGCGGGTGGGCATGGTGGATCTCCTTGCTCTACGAGTACGCGTACGGCTGCGGATGCGGATACGGGTATGCGGGCGAGGGCCGGGGCCGGTCACAGGACCTTGGAGAGAAAGGCGCGGGTGCGCTCGTGGCGCGGGGCGTCGAGAACGGCCGCGGGCGGCCCCTGTTCCACGACGACACCGCCGTCCATGAACACCACCGTGTCGGCGACCTCGCGGGCGAAGCCGATCTCATGGGTCACGACGATCATGGTGGTGCCGGTCCGTGCCAGGTCCTTGATCACATCCAGGACCTCGCCGACCAGTTCCGGGTCGAGTGCCGAGGTGGGCTCGTCGAACAGCAGCACTTTGGGTTCCAGGGCCAGCGCGCGGGCGATGGCCACCCGCTGCTGCTGACCACCGGACAACTGCCGGGGATACGCGCCCGCCTTGTCGGCGAGCCCGACCCGCTCCAGCAGCCGCGCCGCACCCGCCACGGCCTCCTTGCGCGGGCGGCGGAGCGCGGCGATGGGCGCCTCGATCAGGTTCTCCTCCACGGTGAGGTGCGGGAAGAGGTTGAAGTCCTGGAAGACGAACCCGATATGGGTGCGCTGCCGCAGAACGTCCCGCTCCTTCAGCTCGTACAGCCGGTTTCCCGATCTGCGGTAGCCGATCAGCTCGCCGTCGATGCTGATCCAGCCGCGGTTGACCTTCTCCAGGTGGTTGATGGTGCGCAGCAGCGTGGACTTCCCGGATCCCGACGGGCCGAGGACCACGGTGACCTCACCGGTGCCCACCTGGAGGTCCACGCCGCGCAACACCTCCAGCGGCCCGAAGCTCTTGTGGACCCCGCGCACCTCCACCATCACCTCACCCATGACCGCCTCCCAGGGGTGCGGCCGGCCGGCGGCGCTGTACGGCCGCGGCCCGCAGGCGCGACGCGAAGCGCCGGGCGCGCTGGAACGGGGTGGGGGGCACGGTGCGCTCGGCGCCGCGGGCGAAGTGGCGCTCGACGTAGTACTGGGCGACCGAGAGCACGGAGGTCAGAAACACGTACCAGGCGGTGGCGACCATCAGCAGCGGGATCACCATGCCGTTGCGCCCGTAGATGACCTTGACCTGGTAGAAGAGCTCGCCGATGGCCATCACGTACACCACCGAGGTGCCCTTGAGCAGGCTGATGATCTCGCTGCCCGCGGTGGGCAGGATGGCCCGCATGGCCTGCGGCAGGACGATCCGCCGGATCTGCCGCAGCCTGGGGATGCCGAGCGCCGCCGCGGCCTCCAGCTGGCCCCGGTCGACCGAGAGGACACCGCCGCGGACGATCTCCGCGCAGTAGGCCGCCTGGTGCAGCGTCAGGCCGATGAGGGCCGCGCCGATGGTCCCGATCAGGTCGTTGCTGCTGACGGACCAGAACACCGGGCCGAAGGGGATGCCGATGCCCAACTCCCTGTACAGGGCACCGAGGTTGAACCAGAACACCAGCTGGACGATCATCGGGATGGAGCGGAAGATCCAGACGTAGGTCCAGGCCACGGTGCGCAGCACGGGGCTTGCCGACAGCCGCATGAACGCCAGCACCGTGCCGAGTGCGAAGCCGAGCAGCATCGAGTAGGCGGTGAGCTGCAACGTCACCCCGACGGCGGTGACGATGGTCTCGGACAGTACGTATTCGCCGAACACCTCCCACTGCCACACGGGGTTGGTGAGCAGCCCATGGAGAAACTGGACGGTGAGGACCAGGACCGCGAGGGCGGCGGCCCAGCGGGCGTAGTGGCGGGTGGGCACGACCTTCAGCAACGCGAGGTCCTCAAGGTCAGCGTCGTGATTCTCGTGCCGGGCGGTGAGGTGCTTTTCGAACGGGAGCGGGCCGATGGTCTCCGGGTCGGCCTCCGTGTCGAACAGCGGCGTGAAGCCGCTGGCCAGATACAGCCCGCGGGCCTCGGGCTGGCGCGGTCCGGTGGTCAGGTAGATCCGCTGATAGCCCCGGGCGCTCGCCTCGCGCTCCAGCTCGGAGACGACCCGGCGGGCGAAGCCGCGCCGCCGGTGTGCCGAGTGCGTCCAGATCCGTTTGAGCTCGGCCGTGTTCTCGTCGTACCGGCGGAAGGCCCCGCCCGCGACGGGTTCGCCGTGCTCGAGCAACAGCAGCAGCGCCCCGCCGTGTGGCGTGGTGAACTCCTCGTCGGGGTAGCGTGCGAGTTCGGTGTGGGCGTCCTTGCCGTAGCGGGTCGAGTACTCCTCGCCCAGTTCGCGCAGCAACGGCCGTACGCGTGGATCGGATACCGAGACTTGAGCGACCGTCAGCTCGGACGGTTTCAGCGGAGAGGGCGGCGGTTGCGCGACGGAGGTCATCCGCGTGGCCTTTCGGGGAGGTGGACGGGGAGCGGGCGCGGGTAGCCCGCGGCCGCCCTGGGCGCCGGCCGAGACGGCGGCGGTACAGGGGCATGAGGGAGGTGGCAGAACAGCGATGGCCCGGGCGCGGCGGCGCGCGTACGGGCTCATGGCGCCGTCCGCGCGCGAGTCAGTGCTCAGACGCGGGAACGCCGAGGTGGGAAGGCTCGGACCGAGACGGTCACGAGCGGAGGCGGACCGCTTGGGCGGTCCGCTGCCGAGTCAGACGCAACACGCCGCGGACCACACCCGACCGAAGTCGATGTGGCCACGGGTGACCAAGCGCTGCTGGGCAGTCATGGCAATCATTCAGCAGTAGATCGCGCGCCACGTCAACCGCCCGCCGCATACTGGACCGCCGCGGGCCCGGTCGGCTACCGGCTCGTGGTGGGCCGGGGTTCCTGATCCGGCCGGGTGTGACCGGCCGCCCGGTCAGAGCCGGGTGGCGCAGCGGCGCGCCCGGTGCGCGCGGCGACGACCATGACGGCGAGGCCGAGCACCACGACCGCGGCGCCCACGTACAGCGGTGCGGTGTAGCCCAGTCCGACGCTGATCGCGAGGCCGCCGAGCCACGCGCCCAGGGCGTTGCCGACGTTGGAGGCCGAGACATTGGCGCTGGCGGCGAGCGGCGCGCCGCCGGCGGCGTCCGTGACGCGGGTGATCATGCCGGGGACGCCCGCGAACCCGAAGACGCCCATCAGGAAGACCAGGACCACCGAAGCGCCCCGCCCCTCGGCCAGCAGCCCGAACGCCACGAGCGTGGCGGCGAGTCCCGCAAGCGACGCGATCAGCGTGCGATCGCGGTCGCGGTCGGCCGCCCGGCCCCCGACGACGTTGCCGATCACCAGGCCGCTGCCGTAGACGACGAGCAGCCAGGAGACGTCGGTGCTGGAGAAGCCGGTGACCTCGGTGAAGGTGTACGCGATATAGCTGAACGCCCCGAACATGCCGCCGTAGCCGAGGGCGGTGGCGGTGAGCGTCAGCCAGACCTGCCGGGAACGGAAGGCGCGGAGCTGGGGACGCAGACCAGCCGCCCGGTGGGCCTCGTCCACGGCGCCCGCCCAGGCCGGGACCCATACGGCGATGGCGGCCACGGCCAGCATGCCGATCCCGGTGATCGCCCAGAACGTGGCGCGCCAGCCCCAGCGTTCGCCGACCAGTGCGCCGAACGGCACGCCCAGCACATTGGCGACCGTGAGCCCCGCGAACATCACGGCAACCGCGCGCGAGGCCCGCTCCGGCGGGACCATACGGCGGGCGACGAGCGAGCCGATGCCGAAGAACGAGCCGTGGCACAGGGCGGCGACGACCCGGCCGAGCAGCGCCACCGCGTAGTCGGACGCGACGGCGGACAGCAGATTGCCGAGGACGAACAACGCCACCAGCGCGACGAGGACGGTCTTGCGGTGGATGCGGTTGGTGACGGCGGTCAGCAGGATCGCGCCGATCGCGACGCTGAGGGCATACCCCGAGATGAGCCACCCGGCCGCCGCCTCGGAGACGTCCAGGTCGCGGCTCACCTGGGGCAGCAGGCCCGCGATAACGAACTCGGTCAGGCCGATCCCGAAGCCGCCAAGACCGAGCGCGACCAACCCCGCGGGCATCTGCCGCGCGTCCCCGTCCTGTCGGATGTTCACGCAAACATCATGGGGTCCGGCCGCCGGACCGGACAAGAACCTTCCCTCTAGCCCACGGCCGGCGGGCGGCGCCGCCAGTGCTGCGTGGCCTGCTCGAAGGCATGGCCGATCTGGAGGACGGCGAAGTCCGCGCGGTGCGGCCCCACGATCTGCAGGCCGACCGGCAGCCCCTCGGGAGTGAACCCGGCCGGTACGGACAGCGCGGGGCTGCCGGTCGCGCTGATCAGGTAGGCCGAGCGCATCCAGTCCAGGTAGTCCGCCATCGGTACGCCGGCCACCTCGGTCGGGTATTCCACCGTCACATCGAACGGCGTCACCTGGCTGACCGGCAGCAGCAGCGCATCGTACCGCTCGAAGAACTCGCGCACCCGGTGGAAGAGCCTGGTGTGCGCCATCTCGGCCCGGCCGAGGGCGGGCCCGGTCAGCCGGCGCCCCTCCGCGGCGTTCTCCCGGATGGTCCGCTTGAGCGCGTCGGGGTGGTCCTCGGGGTAGTGGTCCATCAGCGGGCCGAAGGAGAGCTCGAAGAGCCAGGCGCGCAGCGTGCGGAACACCTCCTCGCCCTCGGCGAGGTCCGGGCAGGCCTCCTCCACCACACAGCCGAGGTCGTCGAACACCTTCACCGCCGACTCGACGGCGCGGACGACGGCCGGCTCCACCGGGACCAGCCCGCCCAGGTCCGGCGACCAGGCCACCCGCAGCCCGCGCGGATCGCGGTCGAGCGGGCGGGCGAAGCGGGCGCCGGGCTCCTCCAGGGCGATGGGCGAGCGCGGGTCGGGCCCCGCCATGGCGGACAGCAGCAGCGCGGCGTCGCCCACCGTACGGCCCATGGGGCCGCCCACCGAGAGCGTGTTCCAGGCGGCCGCGGCGGGCCAGGTGGGGACGCGGCCGGGCGACGGGCGCAGCCCCACGACATTGCAGAACGAGGCCGGGTTGCGCAGCGAACCTCCGGCGTCGCTGCCGTCCGCGAGCGGGACCATGCCGCAGGCCAGCGCGGCGGCCGCGCCGCCGCTGCTGCCGCCCGCGCTGCGGGTGAGGTCGTACGGGTTGTGGGTGGCGCCGAAGATGGGGTTGAAGGTGTGCGAACCGGCCGCGAACTCAGGCACGTTGGTCTTGCCGACGGTGATCGCCCCGGCGGCCTTGATCCGCTCGATGACCAGGTCGTCCTGCTCGGGTACGCCGTCGACGAGCCGCGATCCATGGCTGGTGCGGATGCCCGCGGTGTTGTGGGTGTCCTTGTGGGCGATCGGCAGCCCGTGCAGGGGGCCGAGCTCGGCCGGGTCGGCCCCGGCCGCAAGCCGCTCGTCGGCCGCCTCGGCGGCGTCGAGCGCGCGGTCCGCGACCAGGGTGACGATCGCGTTGACCGCGGGGTTGACCCGCTCGATGCGGTCGAGATGGGCCGTCAGCAGCTCGCGTGCGGACACCTCGCGGCGGCGCAGCAGGCCGACGAGGTCCAGGGCGGGCAGAAAGCAGAGGTCGTCGTCGTTCGGCACCCGGGCTCACTCTCCCTCTCGTTGAACGCCGCTCAGAACACGGCTCAGAACTCGGCTGACGCGACGCACACGGTGTCCTGCGGCGCGGGCTCCCCCGCTACAGCACACCGCCCGCCTCGTCGTGGAAGACCTCCGGCCAGTAGCGCCAGTCGTCGGCCTTGCCCGTCGGGCGGCAGGCCACCGGGTCCACCGAGGCGAGGACGGCGGCCATGGTGTCGGCCAGCGGGTGGTACATGTCGGCGGTCAGGTCGTGTTCTTCGTTGATCTCTTCCTCGCGACGCAGCATCCACACCGTGAAGGCCAGCGTGGCTATGTCGGCGTTCAGCGGGCACAGGGCGGCATCGGAGACGTACCAGGCGTGGAGGGCTCCGGTGTCCGCGTCGATGACGACGTACGCGTCATCGACGAGATACCCCAGGCGGAGCAGCCGGTCGGGCGCGACGGCCATGTCCTCGGGGAAGGCATAGAGCTGTTCGCCCCGCTCGCTGTCCTCCCGGCACCAGGCGAGCGTGGGCAGCAGCGGGGCATCGGTGTCCAGCATGAACATCGGGCCGTCCTTGGGCAGTCCGGTCCGGGTGAGGAAGCGCCGGGTCGGCTCGTGGACGAGTACGGCGGGCAGCTCGGCCTCGTCGAAGCGCACCACTCCTTCCGGCGTGAACTCCCCCTCCAGCAGCCCCTCGGGCAGGTCGAGCAGCAGCCCGCCGCCCGGTCCCGCGATCAGCGCCATCGGCCGGACGAGCGCGACGATGCGCCAGAGCGCGGGGAGGGCGTGCTCCCACTCCTCCCGGTCGCCCGCGCTGCCCCAGCCGCCGTGCCAGTCCTCGGCGTCGAGGAGCGAGAGGAACAGCGCGGAGGCGTCCGCCACCGCCCGCGCGCCGAGGCGCCCGGCGAAGTGAGCGAACCGGCCCCGGAGCCCGGCCAGTTCGGCGGCGGCTTCGAGGAAGCGGGTGAGAGCCCCCAGGGACGGCGCCAGGGGCAGGACCTTGATCAGATCGGGGTCCTTCTCGAAGAGGTACATGGTGAAGACGCGCCCGGTGGCCCCGTCCAGCACCACATGGTCGCCCTCCTCGCCGTCTATGAGGAGATGGCCGATGGCCAGCAGGCCGCCGATGTGGTCGTCGAGCTCGGCCGGGTCGGCCGAGTCGTCGAGCAGCCGCGGCACCGGCACCGCCCGGCCCTCGGCCAGCGGCCGGAACCGCATCAGGTCGCTGGCGCCCGGCAGTCCCGCCTCGCTCAGCGCCCGTCGCGTCGCCTCATGGGTGATCGCCGGATGGGACTCGCTCTCCGGGACCCTGATTACCGCCATCGCCGTGCATCCCCCGTGCCGCCCCGGCGCGGTGCAGCGCCGGGTCTTCCGTCCTTGCTCGAAAACCCTACTGCGCGCCACCGACACTCCCCCGCGGTCGGCGTTCACACAGGATTCTCCCTGGATTTGGCCGTCCGCAGTGACGCGGTGCCGTCTGACGGACGACACTGCCCCGGCCCCCTGCTCCATCCCGGACGCCGAGGAGAGTGGCCGTTCATGACTTCCCTGGACCGTAGACGTTTTATGCAGTTGGCCGGCGGCGGCGCCGCGATGTCCCTGCTGTCCGACAGCATCGCGCGGGCCGCGGAGATCCCCGCGAACCGCCGCACCGGCAGCCTGCGGGACGTGGAACACATCGTGGTCCTGATGCAGGAGAACCGCTCCTTCGACCACTATTTCGGCACCCTGCGCGGGGTCCGGGGGTTCGGCGACCCGCACCCCGTGTCCCTGCCCAGCGGCAAGCCGGTGTGGCATCAGCCGGACGGCGCGAAGGACGTGCTGCCCTTCCGCCCCGACGCCGAGGATCTCGGCCTGCAGTTCCTCCAGGGCCTCAACCACGACTGGAACGGCGGCCAGTCCGCGTTCCACCAGGGCGCCTACGACAACTGGGTGCCGGCCAAGACCGCCACCACCATGGCGTACCTCACCCGTGAGGACATCCCGTTCCACTACGCACTGGCGGACGCCTTCACCATCTGCGACGCGTACCACTGCTCGATCATCGGCTCCACGGACCCCAACCGCTACTACATGTGGAGCGGTTACACGGGCAACGACGGCGTCGGCGGCGGTCCGGTCCTCGACAACGCGGAGGCCGGCTACTCCTGGACGACGTACCCCGAGCGCCTGGAGAAGGCCGGGATCTCCTGGAAGATCTACCAGGACATCGGTGACGGCCTCGACGCCGCGGGCAGCTGGGGCTGGATCGAGGACGCGTACCGGGGCAACTACGGCGACAACTCGCTGCTGTACTTCCATCAGTACCGCGGCGCCGCGCCCGGCGATCCGCTCTACGACAAGGCCCGCACCGGCACCGACGCCAAGAAGGGCGACGGGTACTTCGACATCCTGCGGGCCGACGTCAAGGCCGGCCGGCTCCCGCAGGTCTCCTGGATCGCGGCGCCCGAGGCGTTCAGCGAGCACCCCAACTGGCCACCGAACTACGGCGCCTGGTACATCGCCCAGGTGCTGGACGCACTGACCTCGAATCCGGAGGTGTGGAGCAAGACCGCGCTGCTGATCACCTACGACGAGAACGACGGCTTCTTCGACCATCTCGTGCCCCCGTACCCGCCGTCCTCCGCGCAGAAGGGCGCGTCGACCGTGGAGACCACCGGGGAGCTGTTCCCGGGCTCCGCGTCGAAGGTCGCGGGCCCGTACGGCCTGGGGCAGCGGGTGCCGATGCTGGTCGTGTCGCCGTGGAGCACCGGCGGCTGGGTCTGCTCCCAGACCCTCGACCACACCTCGATCATCCGGTTCATCGAGCGCCGCTTCGGGGTGACCGAGCCGAACATCTCGCCGTGGCGGCGGGCGGTGTGCGGCGACCTGACCGCGGCGTTCGACTTCGCGCGGACCGACGCCCACCTCCCGGCCTTCCCGGACACCAGCGGCTATCTGCCCCCGGACCGCGAGCGCCACCCCGACTACAAGCCCAAGCCCCCGGCGCACGGCTCGCTGCCCGGGCAGGAGCCGGGCACGCGCCGCGCCAGGCCGCTGCCGTACGACCTGGCCGCCGATGCCACGGTCACCGACGGCGGGCTGCGGATCGGCTTCGCCAACCCGGGCCGGGCGGGCGCGCACTTCCACGTCACCTCCGCCACCGACGCCGCCGGCCCCTGGGGCTACACGGTCGAGGCGGGGAAGCGGCTGTCCGGCAGCTGGGACACCGCGGAGCGGCAGCAGGGGGCGTACGACTTCACGGTCCACGGGCCCGGAGGCTTCCTGCGGCGCTTCACCGGCCACACCGCCACCGGCCTGCGGGGGCCCGAGGTGAGCGCGCGCCACGACCGCAAGGCGGGGCAGGTGCGGCTGACCCTCACCAACGGGGGCGACACGACCGTGACGCTGACCGTGACCGACGCGTACGGCAAGGCGCAACCGGCCACCTACCGGCTGCGGCCCGGTGCGCACGCCGTCCACACGGCGGACCTGCGGCGCAGCCACCAGTGGTACGACCTGTCGGTCGCCTCCGACCACGACCGCGGCTTCCTGCGGCGGCTGGCCGGCCATGTCGAGACGGGGCGGGCGGGGGTCAGTGACCCGGCGTTCTCGTCGGACTGACGCCCGCGACTGACGCGACGCCCGTGCGTCCGGCCGGCACGGAGCCGTCGGCCGGACGCACGGAGCGCGGGCCCGGGCGTCAGGCGCGGGCGGCGTCGATCAGCACCTTGGCCGCCTCGCGGGCCTGCCGGGCCGGTTCCGGGGTGCCGGATATCGCGGCCGTGGTGATCGCGCCCTCGGCCAGCAGGGCGAGGTGGGCGGCCAGCGGCGCGGGCAGGTCCGCGGCGGCGACGAGCCGGGCCACATACCGCTGGAAGGCGTCCTTGTGGGCGCGGGCGGCCGCGGCCACCTCCGGTGCGGTGGCGCCGAGCTCGCCGTAGGAGTTGATGAAGGCGCAGCCCCGGTAGTCGGGCTCGCTGAACCACTCGTACAGCCAGTCGAAGATCGCCGCCACCCGCTCCTCGGGCGGCCCCGGCACCGCCTCGACGTACCGCGCGAGCCCGTGCAGCAGGTGGGCGTCGCGGCGCCGCAGATACGCCTCGACCAGGACGGACTTGGACGGGTAGAGCTGGTAGAGCCGCTTGAGGGAGACGCCCGAGGCGGTCCGTACCGCGTCCATGCCGACGGCCTGTACGCCGCGGCTGTAGTAGAGCTCCTCGGCCGCGTCGAGGACCCGCTCCTTCGTCTCTTCGAGATCCACCGTCATCCGCCCTCGCCACCCCGCGTACCCTTACTCGAGAACCATCGTTCTCCCACTGTACCCCAGGGCCCCGACGGCGGGGCCGTCACCAGGTACCGGCCGCCGGTCGGGTATTCAATGGAGAGAGGTGGAGGGAGCCGGCCGGAGTAAGCAGGCAGCGTGAGATGAACGAACATGAGGCGACCGGACACCGCGCGGGGCCGGCCCGTCCGGTCCGACGACCTCTTTGACGAGGCGTCCACGGCCAGAGCCACCATCGATGAGCGCGGCATCGTCACGGGGTGGAGCGAGGGGGCCCGCAAGCTCCTCGGCCACCCGGGCCCGGCGGTGGTGGGCAGGCCCGCTTCCCGGCTGCTCGCCGACGGGGCGGCCGGCGACCTCCCCGGCCCCCTGGAGCCGCTGACCAGGTGGAGCGGGAAGCTGACGCTGCGCCACCGCGACGGCCGTCCGCTACGGGTGGGCCTGCTGGCGCACCACCGGCGGACGGCGGACGGCGGGGCCGAGTGGCTGCTGGTCTCCCCGCTGAACCGCACGGGGCCGACCGCCGCCGACGACGAGCTGGTCAGAGCCGCCTTCACCCAGGGTCCTTGCACGATGGCGGTCTTCGACGCCCGGCTGCTCCTGCGCTGGGCGAACACGTACATGGAAGGCGTGGTGGGCTTCGGTCAGGCCCAGATGCGGGGCTTGCGCATCTCGGACGTCGTGCCCGGTACGCGCGGCGTCCAGATCGAGCGGATGATGCGCCTGGTGCTCGAGACGGGCCTGCCGCAGTATCTGAGCCTCCCCCCGGGGCACGGCAAGGCGGCCTGGTCGACCTCGCTGGCCCCGCTGCTCGGCGACGACGGCCGGGTGCTCGGCGTGGTCCTGTCAGGTCACGACGTCACCGTGCGGTACGAGGCGCAGCGGCGGCTGGTGCGGCTCAACGAGGCCAGTGTCCGGATCGGTTCCACGCTGGACATCGTGCGCACCGCGCAGGAGCTGACCGATGTGGCCGCCCCGGAGTTCGCGGACTTCGCGGTGGTGGATCTGCTGCCCGAGATCCACCCCGGCGGCGCGGAGCCGCCCCCCGGGCCGGTGCCCGGCACCGTCGTACTGCGCCGCGTCGCCGCGCAGTCGGCGCTCGACGGCAAACCGGACATGGTGATCGCGCTGGGCGATCTCGCCGTCTACCCGGAGCACTCGCCCGCGGCCGAATGCCTGGCCGCGGGGCGGGGGGTGCTGGTCACGGTGACCCCCGAGACCATCGCCCAGTGGGAGCGGGACGATCCCGCGCGGGCCGCGAAGACGCGTGAATTCGGCTTCCACTCCACGATCGCCGTCCCCCTGCTCGCCCGCGGCACGACGCTGGGCGTGGCCGCCTTCGCCCGCCATCGGCGCCCGGAGCCGTTCGAGGCGGACGATCTGCTGCTCGCCGAGGAGATCACGGCCAGGGCCGCGGTGTGCATCGACAACGCCCACCGCTACACCCGCCAGCGCGAGGCCGCCCTGACCCTGCAGCGCAGCCTGCTGCCGCAGGCGCTGCCGCCTCATGCGGCGGTCCGGACCGCCGGCCGCTATCTGCCCGCAGGCTCGCGGGCGGGGGTCGGCGGCGACTGGTTCGATGTGATCCCGCTGTCCAGCGCCCGGGTCGCGCTGGTGGTGGGCGATGTGGTCGGCCACGGCTTCCAGGCGTCCGCCGCCATGGGCCGGCTGCGGACGGCGGTGCGTACGCTGGCCGATGTCGAACTGCCCCCGGACGAACTGCTCACCCACCTCGACGACCTGGTCAACCGGCTGTCGGCCGAGACGGAGGGCGAGCCGGGCGCCGAGGCGCACACCGCCGGGGACATCGGCGCCACCTGCCTGTACGCGGTGTACGACCCGGTGTCGCGGCGCTGCACGCTCGCCCGCGCCGGCCATCCGCCGCCCGTGCTGACCCGGCCCGACGGCAGCGCTGAATACCTCGACCTGCCCAGCGGGCCGCCGCTGGGCCTGGGCAGCCTGCCCTTCGAATCCCGCGAGGTGGAGTTGGCGGAGGGCAGCCTGCTGTCCCTCTACACCAACGGTCTGATCCAGGCCCCCGACCGCGATGTCGACGAGGCGGTGGCCGCGCTGCGCACGGTGCTCTCCCGGCCCGCCGAGTCCTTGGAGGACCTGTGCGACACGGTGCTGACCACGCTGGTCCCCGGCCGCCCCGCCGACGATGTGGCCCTGCTGGTGGCCCGCACCCGGGCGCTGGACGCGAGCCAGGTGGCCACCTGGGACCTGCCCGCGGAGCCGGCCGTCGTGGCCCGGGCCCGTAGATGCGCCACCGACCAACTGGTCGCCTGGGGCCTGGACGAGGCGGTCTTCACCACCGAACTGGTGGTCAGCGAGCTGGTCACCAACGCCATCCGGCACGCCCAAGCGCCCATCCAGCTGCGCCTGATCCACGACCGCGACCTCATCTGCGAGGTCTCCGACGGCAGCAACACCGCCCCGCATCTGCGCCGGGCGCGCGTCTTCGACGAGGGCGGCCGTGGGCTGCTGCTGGTGGCCCAGCTCGCCCGGCGCTGGGGCACCCGGCACGGCCCCACGGGCAAGACGATCTGGGCCGAGCAGGCCCTGCCCGACCCGGCCGGGTGAGGTCGGGCCTTACGACCTGGGGAGCCACAGGTCGTTACAATCGCCAAAGAAACAAAGCCTGTTCGGCCGGAGCGCGTGGCACCCAAGGAACGAAAGGCCGCATCTCCATGCGAACTCAAGCCTCGCTCGGCACCGGCCCGCTGGCCGACCTGAGCCCCGCCGAATCGGCCCGCCTCATGGCGGTCATGCGCGAGGCCGCCCTGAGCCGGGGCAGGCTTCCGCTGCCCGCGCGCCCGGTGATCGGCCAGTCCTGGGACCGTATGCTGCGCCTGGGGCTCGACCCGGAGCACGGCAGCGCGCCGCGGCTGCTGGGCCTTGAGGAGCTGGAGCGGCGGCGGCAGCAGACCCGGCTGGCGGATGTGCTGCCCACCTTGCACAGCGGCCTGCTGGAGGCTGCGGAGGCGGCCGGACACATCATGATCATCACCGATGCCGACGGCCGGGTGCTGTGGATCGACGGCCACCGCGGGGTGCGCAGATACGCCGACGGCATCGCGCTCACCGAGGGCGCCCACTGGGCCGAGGACGTCGCCGGCACCAGCGGCATCGGCACCGCGCTGGCCGTCCGGGCGCCCGTACGGGTGCACTCCGCCGAGCACTTCGTCCGCGCCTTCCACACCTGGAGCTGCGCCGCGGCCCCGGTCCTCGACCCCCGGGACGGGCGGCTGCTGGGCATCGTGGACATCAGCGGCCCGGCCGCCAGCGCTCATCCGACCGTACTGTCCCTGGTCACCGCGACGGCCCGGTGGGCGGAGGGTGAACTGCGGCTGGCCCACAGCCGGGAGCTGGACCGGCTGCGTGCCGTCGCGGCGCCGGTGCTGGCCCGGATCCGGGGCAAGGCGGTCGCGGTCGACCAGCACGGCTGGATCGCCGGGGTCACCGGGGTCACCCCGCGGGACCACCGGCTCCTGCTGCCCAAGACACCGACCTGTGGGCCGGTGTGGCTGCCCGCGCTCGGCACCTGCGCGGTGGAGCCGCTGCCCGGCGGACATCTGCTGCGGGTCCTCGGCTCCGGCGCGGACGAGACGGGCGAGCTGTACGGGCCGGAGGGCACCGGCCGCGTGGTGCTGGACGTCCGCCGTCCGCACGAGTGGTCGCTGACCTTCTCGGGGCCCTCCGGCACGTGGACCCACCAGCTCAGCGCGCGCCACGCCGAAATGCTGCTGGTCCTCGCCGCGTCCCCGGGCGGGCGGACGGCGGCCCAGCTGGCCGACGATCTCTTCGGCGACCCGACCCGCACCGTCACCGTGCGCGCCGCCATGTCCCGGCTCCGCCGCAGCTTCGGGGCGGTGCTCGCGCACCGCCCCTACCGCATCGCCGACCAGCTCCGCGTCGACGTACGGCGGCCCGACCGCCTCCAGGACCTGCTGCCCTTCAGCGCCGCGCCGGGCGTCGCCCGGCTGCGGTGCGCCAGTTAGCTGCGGCCGGCGACCTCCTCCGGGCGGAGGACGGCCGCGAGCCGGTCGGCGGGCAACAGGCCCTTCTCCAGGACCAGTTCGGCCACGCCGCGGCCGGTGGCCAGGGCCTCCTGGGCGATGCTGGTGGCCGCGCTGTAGCCGATATGCGGGTTGAGCGCGGTGACCAGGCCGATGGAGTTCTCCACCGTCGCACGCAGGTTCTCGGCGTTCGCGGTGATGCCGGAGACGCAGCGCTCGGCGAGCGTCAGGCAGGCCGCGCGCAGATGGGTGATGCTCTTCGACAGGGAGTGCAGGATGATCGGCTCGAAGGCGTTCAGCTGGAGCTGTCCGGCCTCGGCGGCCATGGTGATGGTGACGTCGTTGCCGATCACCTCGAAGGCGACCTGGTTGACCACCTCGGGTATGACCGGGTTGACCTTGCCGGGCATGATGCTGGACCCGGCCTGGACCGGGGGCAGGTTGATCTCGTTCAGCCCGGCGCGCGGGCCCGAGGAGAGCAGCCGCAGGTCGTTGCAGCTCTTGGAGAGCTTGACGGCGATGCGCTTGAGGACGCCGGACAGATGGACGAAGGCGCCGCAGTCCTGGGTGGCCTCGACCAGGTTGGCGGCCGTGACCATGGGCAGGCCGGTGATGGCGGCGAGATGGCGGCGCGCGGCCTCCGCGTAACCGGCGGGGGCGTTGAGGCCGGTGCCGATCGCGGTCGCGCCGAGGTTGATCTCGTGGACGAGGCTCTGGGCCTCGAGCAGCCGGCTCTGGTCCTCCTCCAGCATCACCGCGTACGCCGAGAACTCCTGGCCGAGCGTCATCGGCACCGCGTCCTGGAGCTGGGTGCGCCCCATCTTCAGGATGTCGCGGAACTCCTCGGCCTTGACGGCGAACGCCTCGCGCAGGATCTCCATCGCGGCGAGCAGCCCCTGCACGGCGAGGATGGTGGAGACCTTGACGGCGGTCGGGTAGACGTCGTTGGTGGACTGGCTGAGGTTGACGTCCTCGTTCGGGTGCAGATGGGCGTAGTCGCCCTTGGCGTGGCCGAGGATTTCCAGCGCCCGGTTGGCGATCACCTCATTGGCGTTCATATTGGTCGAGGTCCCCGCCCCGCCCTGGATCACGTCGACCACGAACTGGTCGTGCAGCCGGCCCTCCCGGATCTCCTGGCAGGCGGCCGCGATGGCGTCGGCCTTGCGCGGCTCCAGCAGCCCCAGATCCTGATTCGCGCGGGCCGCGGCCTCCTTGACGGCGGCCAGGGCGCCGATGAGGTGCGGGTAGGCCGCGATGGTGGTGCCGGTGATGGGGAAGTTCTCCGTGGCGCGCAGGGTGTGGACGCCCCAGTACGCGTCGGCCGGCACATCACGGTCGCCCAGCAGGTCGTGTTCTCGGCGGAAGCCGGTGGCAGTCATCGGTGTGCGGTGTCCCTTGGTGAGGCGGGGTGAGGGTTTTGGGTGTGGGGAGTGGCGGGGGTCAGGCCGATGGCGGTGCGAAGAAAACCGTCGCGCGCAGGCTACCGACGGGCAGGCCGCCGCCGAGGACGGGGGCCTCGGCGAACTCGGTGAGCAGGCCGGGGTCCACGCCCAGGTGGGCGAGGGCCGCGGCGGTCACCGGCATCCGGGCGCGGTCCCCGCCGTCGGCGATCTTCACGGCGAGCGCCCGCCCGTCGGGGAGCGCGGCCACCTGGACCCCCTCGAAGCCGTCCTTGGCCACGAGGCCGGGCACCGCCCGCATCAGCCGGGCGACGTCCCGCCCGGTCCCGGCGACCATCTCGGGGTGCTCGCGCATGGCGGTCGCGACCCGGCCCTCGGGGGTGTCCGCGGGGGCCGTGGCGATCCGCGCGAGGGCGCGGGCCAGCCCGCGCGGGGAGACGGCGAACAGCGGCGCTCCGCACCCGTCGACCGTCACCTGGGCGATGCGCTGCCCGGTCAGATCCTCGACGGTCTCGGCGATCAGCTGCTGCAGCGGATGCGCCGGGTCGAGATAGCCCTCCAGGGGCCAGTCGCGCAGCTGGGCGGTCAGCAGCATCGCGGCGTGCTTGCCCGAGCAGTTCTGGGCGAGCCGGGAAGGCCCATATCCGGCGCGCAGCCACGCCTCGCGCTCGGGGGCGCCGTACGGCAGGTCGGGGACGTTGCGCAGCAGGTCCTCGGCCAGTTGGCCCTGTGCGAGGATGCGCCGCGCCCCGGCCAGGTGGCGCTGCTGGCCGGAGTGGCTGGCGGCGGTGAGCGCCAGCAGCTCGCCGTCCAGCGGCAGCCCGGCGCGCAGCATGGCGACGGCCTGTACGGGCTTGAGCGCCGAGCGGGGGTAGAACGCGGCGTCGGGGTCGCCGGCCTGGCCGAGCACCTGGCCGTCGGCGGCCAGCACCACGGCCGAGCCGTGGTGGACGCCTTCGACCAGCCCGCCGCGGATCACCTGGACGAGCGGCACATGGCGTGCCTCGCGTATCTCGGGCGGCGCGGCGGGCAGCGGACGGTCGGGGTTGGGGTCAGCGGGGGCACCTCCCAGCGGTGGCTGGGAGGGGGCACCTCCCAGCGGTGGCTGGGGGAGCGTCTGGGAGGCGCTTGCGGGAGAGGCGTTCAGAGGGGAGGTGTTCAAGGGGGGAGTGCTCAAAGTGGTGGTAGGGGTGTTGTCGTGGTGTTCGGGAGCGGTCATCGCCGTCCGCTCACCCGGCCGCGTACCGCGAACCAGCCGAGGACCAGCGCCACCACGATCGCGGGGAGCGCCATGACGGTCAGCCGGCTGGGCCCGCCGTCGGCCCACATCAGGACCAGGACGGAGGCGAGGAAGCCGATGGTGACGATCTCGGTGTAGGGCGAGCCGGGGAGCCGGTAGCCGGGGCGGCTGATCAGCCCGGCCTGGGCCTTGCGCCAGAAGAGCAGGTGGCACAGCATGATCATGGCCCAGGTGGAGAGGATGCCGATCGCCGCGAAGTTCAGCACGATCTCGAAGGCCTTGCTCGGCACCACATAGTTCAGGCCCACACCCAGCACACAGAAGAAGGCGGTGAGCAGGATCCCGCCGTAGGGGACATGGGTGCGGCTCATCACGCCGGTGAACTTGGGCGCAGAGCCGGACATCGCCATCGAGCGCAGGATGCGGCCGGTGGAGTAGAGCCCGGAGTTGAGGCTGGACATGGCGGCGGTGAGCACGACGAGGTTCATCACCCCGCCCGCCGAGGGCACGCCGATGTTGGACAGCACCGTCACAAAGGGGCTCTCGTCGCCCGAGTACGAGGTGAACGGCAGCAGCATGGAGAGCAGCACCACGGAGCCGACGTAGAAGAGGGCGACGCGCCACATGATCGAGTTGATCGCCCGGGGCATGATCTTCTCGGGGTTCTCGGTCTCCCCCGCCGCCACACCGACGAGCTCGACCGAGGCGTAGGCGAAGATGACGCCCTGGATGACCAGCAGCATCGGCAGCACACCGTGCGGGAAGACGCCGCCGTTGTCGAAGATCAGCCCGGGGCCGGGGGTGTGGTCGTCGATCGGGTGGCGGGTGACCAGCAGGAAGATGCCGATCGCCATGAAGACGGTGAGCGCGCCGACCTTGATGATCGCGAACCAGAACTCCATCTCGCCGAAGATCTTGACCGAGATGAGGTTGATCGCCAGCACCGCGGCCAGCGCGATCAGGGCGATCACCCACTGCGGGATGTCGGTGAACATGCCCCAGTAGTGGGTGTAGGTCGCGACGGCCGTGATGTCGGCGATCCCAGTGGTGGCCCAGTTCAGGAAGTACATCCAGCCGGCGACGAAGGCACCCTTCTCGCCGAGGAACTCACGGGCGTACGAGACGAAGGCGCCCGAGGAGGGGCGGTGCAGGACGAGCTCGCCCAGGGCCCGCACCACCAGGAAGGCGAAGACGCCGCAGACGGCGTAGGCGATGAAAAGGGAGGGTCCGGCGTTGTTGAGCCGTCCTCCGGCTCCGAGGAAGAGCCCGGTGCCGATGGCGCCACCGATGGCGATCATGTTGACGTGCCGGGCCTTGAGGGACTTGCTGTACCCGGCGTCGCCCGCGTCGATATGCGCGGGCGACTTCTCGGTCTGGTGCTGACGGCGTTCTTCCTGCCGGAGGGACTGCTCGCTCACTCCTGCTGGCCTTCCATCGGGGGTTTCATGGGGCTTGCCGTGCGGTCGTCGGTCTCAGAGCCGCGCCGCACGATGGTGCTGAGGGTTGATTCGACGCGCTGGAGGTGATGGGCCATCGCCGCCACCGCATCGGGTTCCGAGCCGTCGGACAGCGCCTCGACGATCGCCCGGTGTTCTCGGTTCGCCTGCTCGCGCCGGTCGCCGAGTTCATTGAGGAACGCGGACTGCCGTGCCAGGGCGTCGCGGATCTCCTCTATCACCTTGCGGAATACCGGGTTCCGGGCCGCTTGGGCAATGGTCAGATGGAAAAGTGTGTCCATCGCCACCCATGCGGTGGTGTCGGTCTCCCGCTCCATCCGCTCCAGCAGATGGGTCAGGTGGTCCAGGTCCTCGGCGGAGCGGCGTACGGCCGCGTACCCGGCGACCGGGAGCTCGACGTGCCGACGCACTTCGAGCAGGTCACTGGCCGTGTAGTCGCCGAAGGTGGGGTCCTCGACCGGGCCGCTGGAGATGACGAAGGTACCCTTCCCGGTGCGCGACGCGGTGAGCCCCATCGTCTGCAGGGCCCGCAGCGCCTCCCGGAGCACCGGTCGGCTCACCTCCAGTCGGCGGCAGAGTTCCGCCTCGGACGGCAGCTTGTCGCCCACCGCGTATTCGCCCTGCTCAATGGCGTGGCGGAGGTACGTGAGCACGGCCTCCATGGCGCTGACGCGGCGAGGGACGGACGGGACTGATCCGCCTGTCTGGCTGTCTGACAAGTTCACGGGCAGATACTCAGCTGGCCACAGAAGCGTTGTCAATAGTTCCGCAACAAAGAGCGCCCGACTGCATAGAGTGGGGCTTTTGCCCGGTTTATGCTCTATGTGGAGTTTCTTTGCATGAATGCGAGGCTCCGGCCGAGGGCACGAACGACGGGTGCGTGATCAGGCATGAAGCAGCTGACCAGGGCACGTATCACGGCCGTCGACACATACGACGTCCGCTTCCCCACCTCGCGGCGGCTCGACGGCTCGGACGCCATGCACCCCGACCCCGACTACTCGGCCGCCTATGTGACCATCCGCACGGACGCCCCGGACGGCCTGGAGGGCCACGGCTTCTGCTTCACCATCGGCCGGGGCAACGAGGTGGCGGTCGCGGCCATCGACGCCCTCCGCCCCCACCTGACCGGGGTGGAGCTCGACGGAACCCTCACCGGCCTCGCCGACCGCTACCGCGCACTGGTCGGCGACAGCCAGCTGCGCTGGCTCGGCCCGGACAAGGGCGTCACCCACATGGCGATCGGCGCCGTCATGAACGCCCTGTGGGACCTGCACGCCAAGCGGGCCGGAAAGCCGCTGTGGAAACTGCTGGCCGACCTCACCCCCGAGGAGCTGGTGGCCCTCGTGGACTTCCGCTACCTCGCGGACGCGCTGACCCCCGACGAGGCGCTGCTGATCCTGCGCCGCGCGGAGCCCGGCAAGGCCGAGCGCGAGGCCCGGCTGCGGGCCGAGGGCTATCCGGCCTACGCCGCTTCCCCCGGCTGGCTCGGCTACTCCGACGCCCACCTCGCCTCGGCCGCCCGCCGGGCCGTCGCCGACGGCTTCACCCAGATCAAGCTGAAGGTCGGCGCCGACCTGGAGGACGACATCCGGCGCTGCCGGATCGCCCGCGAGGCGGTCGGCCCGGACATCCGGATCGCCCTGGACGCCAATCAGCGGTGGGAGCTGGGTGAGGCGGTCGAGTGGACCCGCGCGCTGGCCGGGTTCGCCCCGTACTGGATCGAGGAGCCCACCTCCCCCGACGAGATCCTGGGGCTCGCCGCGATCCGCCGCGCCGTTGCACCTGTGAAGGTTGCGGCGGGTGAGCACACCGCCAACCGGGTGGTCTTCAAACAGCTGCTGCAGGCCCAGGCCCTCGACATTCTCCAGCTGGACGCCTGCCGGGTCGCGGGGATCCCGGAGCATCTGGCGATCCTGCTGCTCGCCGCCCAGTTCGGGGTCCCGGTGTGCCCGCACGCGGGGGGCGTCGGGCTCTGCGAGCTGGTGCGGCACCTGGCCATGTTCGACTATGTGGCGGTCAGTGGAACGCTCGAGGAGCGGACGGTCGAGTACGTCGACCATTTGCACGAGCACTTCACCGATCCCGCGGTGATCGCCCGGGGACGGTACACGGCCCCCTCCGTCCCCGGGTTCAGCTCCACCCTGCGGCCCGCCTCGCTGGACGCGTACTCGTACCCCAACGGAGCCGTCTGGCTCGCCGAGCGGGCGCAGGGGCCAACATGAGCGTGCCTTGGCGCGCTGCGCGGGCTGGACTGAGGAGCCGCGCAGCGACGGAGGAGCGAGCAGTGACGAGGGAAGCCCGCGCGTTGAAGCGCGGCAAGGCTGAGCGGGAGGAGGCAGCATGAGGCGCCATGCCGCCACCGTCGTGGTTCTCGCCCTGGCCCTGGGACCGGCCGCCGCGGGCTGCGGCGGCCACCCGGCGGGCGGCCGGGTCGGCGTGGTCATCCCGTTTCTCACCTCGCCGTTCTGGCAGGCCTACAACCACGACATCCCGCAGCAGGCCCATGAGCAGGGCGTCCGGGCGCTCCCCACCGTGAACTCCAACGGCGACTCGGGCAAGCAGATCACCGATATCGAGAACCTGCTGTCCGAGGGCGTCAAGGGCCTGGTCGTCTCGCCGATCGACTCCGCCGCCATCGCCACGGGCCTGCGGGCCGCGCAGCGCGCACATGTCCCGGTGGTCGCGGTCGACGTGGCCCCGCGTACGGGAAAGGTGGCGATGGTGGTCAGGGCCGACAACCGCGCGTACGGCCGCAAGGCCTGTCAGGTCCTGGGCCGGGCCGTGAAGACGGGCAAGGTGGTGCAGATCCAGGGCGATCTGGCCTCGGTCAACGGCCGGGACCGCTCGTCCTCGTTCTCCGGGTGCATGGCGCGGCACTACCCGGCGATCAAGGTGCTGAACATCCCGGCCCGTTGGCAGGCGGACAAGGCCGCGGCCGGTCTGGAGGCGCTGTACACCGCAAACCCCGGCATCAAGGGCATCTATATGCAGGCCGGCGGGGTGTATCTGGCGCCCACCCTGCGGACCCTCCAGCGCCATAACGCGCTGGTCCGGGCGGGCAGCCCCCGGCACATCACGATCGTGTCCAACGACGGCATCCCGCAGGAGCTGACCGCCATCCGCAAGGGGCTCATCGACGCCACCGTCTCCCAGCCCGCCGACCTCTACGCCAAGTACGCGATGTACTACATCAAGCGTGCGATGGCCGGGAAGACCTTTCGCCCCGGCCGCACGGACCACGGCAGCACCATCGTCGAGCTGCCCGGGGGCATCCTCCAGGACCAGCTCCCCGCGCCGCTGGTGACCCGGCGCAACGTCAACGATCCGGCGCTGTGGGGCAACCGCCGATGACCGGCGCCCGGCCCCCGCTCGTCGAGGCCATCGGGATCACCCAGCGGTACGGGCCCACGGTGGCCCTGCTGGACGCGGGGATCACCGTCGAGGCCGGTGAGTCGCACGCCCTGGTCGGCCGCAACGGGGCGGGCAAGTCGACGCTGGTATCGGTCCTCACCGGGCTGACCCGGCCGGAGCGCGGCACGGTGCGGTACGACGGCGGGCCCGCGCCCGCACTCGCCGACCGGGCGGCCTGGCGCCGCCGGGTGGCCTGCGTCTACCAGCGGTCGACGACCATCGACGAGCTGTCGGTGGCGGAGAACCTGTTCCTGGGCCGCCAGCCGGTCACCCCGCGCGCCCGGGTGATCAGCCGGCGGCGGATGCGGCGGCAGGCCCGCGCGCTGCTGGACGAGTGGGGCGTACCGGTGGACGAGACGGTCCGGGCCGACGGGCTGAGCGTCGAGGACACCAAGCTGGTGGAGATCGCGCGGGCGCTCTCGCGCGGCACCCGCTTCATCGTCCTGGACGAGCCGACGGCCCAGCTCGACTCCCGGGCGACCGACCGGCTCTTCGCCCATATGCGGCGGCTCCAGGAGGCCGGGGTCACCTTCCTCTACATCTCCCACCATCTGCGGGAGGTGTACGAGGTCTGCCAGGCCGTCACCGTTCTGCGCGACGCCCGCCGGATCGTCACCGCTCCGGTCGGCGCGATGCCCCCGGGGAAGCTGATCGAGGCGATGACCGGCGAGCGCGGCGGTCTGCCGGTCCCGCACACCGCACCGCCGCCGCGCCCCTTCGGCGCGGCGGCCGCCCCCGCCGCCGTACGCCTGGAGCATCTGAGCAGCCCGGACTTCCACGACGTCAGCCTCGCCGTCGCGGCCGGTGAGGTGGTGGGCCTGGCCGGTCTTGCCGGCTCCGGCAGCCATCAGCTCGGGGCGGCGCTGGCCGGGCTGCACCGCACCTCCGGGGGCCGCGCCTGGATCTTCGGCCGTCCACTGCGCACCGGCAGCGTCCCCGCGGCGCTGGCCGCGGGGGTCGGCTGTCTGCCGCGCGACCGGCACCACGAGGGTCTTGTGCCGCTGCTGTCGGTGGCCGAGAACATCACCATGCCGATCAGCGGACGGCTCGGGCCGCTGGGCCTGATCGCCCCCAAAGCGCGGGACGCCGTCGCCCGGCGGGCGATCGCGGACCTCGGCATCGGCACCGAGGGGCCGGCCCAGCCGCTGAGCGAGCTGTCCGGCGGCAACCAGCAGAAGGTGGTCCTGGCCCGCGCCCTGGCCATCGACCCCAGGGTGCTGGTGCTCATCGACCCGACGGCGGGGGTGGACGTAGCGGCCAAGCGGGCCCTGCTCGCGGCGGCGATCCGGGCCAGGGCCGAGGGGCGCGCGGTGCTGCTGGTCTCCGACCAGCTGGAGGATCTGCGGGTCTGCGACCGCGTGCTGGTGATGTTCAGCGGCTCGGTCACGGCCGAGTACCCGGCGGGCTGGCGGGACGGTGAACTGCTCGCCGCCGTCGAAGGGGTGGCGGCCGGCGATGGCTGACCCGGCCGCCTCCTCCCCCGCCGGCCCGGACGCCTCCCCCGCCGGCCCGGTCCGCCGCGCCGCCCGGCTCCGGATCCGCGATCTCGCGCTGCTGCCCGCCGTGGTGCTGCTGCTGGTGATCGGCGCGCTGACCAATGACACGTTCCTGGAGCGGCAGAACCTGATCAACATCCTGGGCGCCTCCTCGGCGCTCGGGCTGCTGGTGCTCGCCGAGGCGATGATCCTGATCAGCGGCCGGATGGATCTGTCCCTGGAGTCCATCGCGGGCCTGGCGCCCGCGCTCGGCTTCCTGGTCGTCATCCCCGCCACCTCGGGCGGCTTCGGCATCGGCTGGCCGGCCTGGCTGGGGCTGCTGATCATTCCGCTGGCGGGGGCGTTGATCGGCGCGGTCAACGCCGCCCTGATCGTGGGGCTCGGGCTCAACGGCTTCATCGTCACCCTCGCGATGAACATCGTGCTGCGCGGGGTCCTGATCGGCCTGGTCTCCGGCAGGACGCTGTTCGACGCGCCGCCGGCCTTCTTCGCCCTGGGCTCCGAGAACTGGCTGGGCCTGCCGCTGTGCGTCTGGGTGAGCGCCGGATGCTTCGCCGTGGCCGGGTTCGCTCTGCGCTACCACCGCTTCGGCCGCGCGGTGTACGCGGTCGGCGGCAACGCGCCGGCCGCCCGCGCGGCGGGGATCCGGGTGGCACGGGTGGGCTGGTCGGTCCTGATGGTCGGCGGGGCGCTGTCGGCCGTCGCGGGGCTGGTCATCGCCGGAAGGGTCGGCGCGGTCGATGCCAACCAGGGCAGCGGCATGATCTTCACCGTCTTCGCGGCCGCCGTGATCGGCGGTATCAGCCTCCGGGGCGGCCGGGGCTCCCTGCTCGGCGCTCTGCTGGGCACGCTGCTGCTGGGGATGCTGGAGAACCTGCTCACCCTCGCCCAGGTGTCGGCCTTCTGGATCCAGGCGATCTACGGCGGCATCATCCTGCTCGCTCTGATCGTGGCCCGCCTCACCACCGGCGAGGCACAGGAGTCATAGTATTAAGGGAAATATCTCCGCAGATGGGACGGGCGATGACCAGCCCCGAGGGAATCGTTCCAACTGAAGCGCACGTCCCGTTCGACATGGCCGACGCGGCGACCGCGGTGGTCGACGCGGTGGGCGCCGTTGTCGGGTGGACCGCCGCCACAGAGCGTCTCCTCGGCTACCCGGCTGCCGAGGTGCTGAACAAGTCTGCCTCGATGCTGCTGGCCAGCCCCGAGGACGCGGTGACCGCGCAGGGCATCGCGGAGCAGTGCCGCGACCAGGGCAGCTGGGGCGGTCTGGTGACGCTGCGGCACCGCTCGGGGCGGCCGGTCGAGGTCGGCCTGCGGATCACCGGGGTCTCCCCGAGCTCCGAGTTCTGCGGGCGCAGCTGCTGGCTGGTCTCCGCGATCGATCTGTCGAAGATCCCCACCTGGGCGCTGAGCGGATCGCTGCTGGAGGCGTTTCTCGTCCGCTCGCCGATCGGCATGGCCGTCCTCAGCCCGGATCTGCGGTACGTATGGATGAACGACACGCTGGAGCGCTACGGCGGGGTGCCGCGCGACCAGCGGCTCGGCCGCCGGATGGCGGACTCCCTGCCCGGCCTGGACACGGCCGCGCTCGAGGCGCAGATGCGCAAGGTGCTCGAGAGCGGCAAACCGGTGATCGACTACGAGTACCGGGGCTGGACCATGGCCGATCCGTACCGCGAGCACGCGTACTCGACCTCCTTCTTCCGGCTCGACAACGCCGACGGCCACCCCGTGGGCGTGTGCTACATGGGCATGGACGTGACCGACCGATGGCGGGCGCGCGAGCGGCTGGCGCTGCTCAACGAGGCCAGCGCGAAGATCGGCAGCACCCTGGACGTGCTGCGGACCTCTCAGGAGCTGGCCGAGTTCGCCGTGCCGCGGCTGGCCGACTTCGTCACCGTCGACCTGCTGGAGTCGGTGCTGCACGGTGAAGAGCCCGTGGCGCCGTCGCAGCGGACGCTGCTCGCGTTCCGGCGAGCGGGACAGTCCTCCATCCGTGAAGGCACCCCCGAGTCCATCGCCGCGCTCGGCGATCCCATCTCCGTCTCTCCGACCTCGCCCTTCGCCTCCTGCTTCTTCTCCGGAGAACCCCTCCTGGACCCGGCGATGGACATCTCCGTCGCCGCGTGGACCGGAGACGACCCGGCCCGGGCCCAGAGGGTTCGCGAGTTCGGGATGCGCTCCCTGATGGTCGTGCCGATCCGCGCACGCGGCACCATCCTGGGCGTGGCCTCGTTCGTCCGCTCCCGCCTCCCGGACCCGTTCGAGGAGGACGATCTGCTGCTGGCCGAGGAGTTGGTCTCGCGGGCGGCGCTGTGCGTGGACAACGCCCGCCGCTACACTCGCGAGCACACCACGGCCCTGGCCCTCCAGCGGAGCCTGATGCCGCACAACCTGCCTGGCAGCCCGGCCCTGGAAGTGGCGTCGCGCTATCTGCCGACCGATATCCGCGACGGCGTGGGCGGCGACTGGTTCGATGTGATCCCGCTGTCCGGGGCCCGGGTGGCCCTCGTGGTCGGCGACGTGGTGGGGCACGGCATCAACGCCGCGGCCAGCATGGGCCGGCTGCGCACCGCGGTGCATACGCTCGCGGACATGGACCTGCCGCCGGAGGAACTGCTGGCCCACCTCGACGACCTGGTCATCCGGCTCGGCGAGGAGCGGGTGGGCGAGGAGGACATCGCCGCCGCGCTCATTGGCGCCACCTTCCTGTACGCGATCTACGACCCGGTCACCCGGCGGTGCACCATGGCCCGGGCCGGGCATCCGGTGCCCGCCCTCGTGGCCCCGGACGGCGAGGTCACCTTCCCCAGCCTGCCCGCCGGGCCGCCGCTCGGCCTGGGGTCGCTGCCCTTCGAGTCGGCCGAACTCGAGCTCCCGGAAGGCAGCCTGATCGCCCTCTACACCGACGGCCTCATCGAGACCTGCGACCAGGACATCGACGTCGGCCTGGCCCGCCTGAGCAACGCGCTCGCCCAGCCCGGCCTGCCCCTGGAAGACCTCTGCTCCACCGTGGTCGACACCCTGCTGACCAGACCGCCCTCCGACGACGTCGCCCTGCTGCTGGCCCGTACGCACTCCCTGAGCCCCGGCCATGTCGCCTCCTGGGACCTGCCCACCGACCCGGCCGTGGTCGCCAGCGCCCGCTCCCTGACGGTCCGCCAGCTCGCCGAGTGGGGCCTCGACGAGCTGATGACGACCTCGGAGCTGATCGTCAGCGAGCTGGTCACCAACGCCATCCGCCACGGCAGCGGGCCGATCCGGCTGCGCCTGATCCGGCACGACGTGCTGATCTGCGAGGTCGCCGACGCCAGCAACACCTCGCCGCGGCTGCGCCACGCCCGCACCACCGACGAGGGCGGCCGCGGCCTGTTCCTCGTCGCCCAGCTGGCCCGCCGCTGGGGCACCCGCTACACCGAGGGCGGCAAGCTCATCTGGGCCGAGCAGGACCTTCCGGCCCCGGCATGAGGCGCACCACGGCGCATCCGCGCCCTGTTCGTGATCGTGTCCCTCCCCCACACTGGACGCCAAAGTCAGAGAAGGGGGACGGCGTGCGGAAGTCGTTCGGCCGCGGGGGCGGGTGGCGAAGCCGGTGGCAGACCCGGTGGCGGGGCGGGCTCGCCTCCCCGTGGCCCCGCGGCGTCGCGGCGGTGCTGGCCGGGGCGCTGCCCGCGCTGACGTTTCCCGAGCCGTCGCTGTGGTGGCTGGCGTACGCGGCGCTGATGCCGTGGATCCTGCTGGCCCGCTCGGCCCCCACCGGCCGGCGGGCGGCCCTGGACGGCTGGCTGGGCGGGGCGGGGTTTCTGCTGGCGGTGCACCACTGGCTGATGCCGAGTCTGCATGTGTTCATCGTGGTGCTCGCTGCGCTGCTCGGGCTGTTGTGGCTGCCGTGGGGCTGGCTGGTGCGCAGGCTGCTGCACGGCCGGCCGGGCCCTGGCCGGGCGGCGGCGGCCCTGGTGCTGCTGCCCTCCGCGTGGCTGATGGCCGAGCTCGTACGGTCCTGGCAGTACCTGGGCGGGCCGTGGGGGCTGCTGGGAGCGAGCCAGTGGCAGGTGCCGCCCGCGCTGCGGGTGGCGTCGGTGGGCGGGGTGTGGCTGGTCAGCTTTCTGATCGTGGTGGTGAATGTCGCGCTGGCGCTGCTGGCCGCGGTGGCCGGGACGCGCCGGGTGGCGCTGGCCGGGGTCATGGCGTGTGTCGCGGCGGTCGCCGGGGTGTGGAGCTGGGCGTCGGTGCCCAGGCCGGCCGGTACGGCGCGGATCGCGGTGGTGCAGCCGGGCGTGATCAATGTCCCCGGACCGCGCTTCGACCGCGGCGAGCAGCTGACCCGGCAGCTGGCCGGCCGCCATCTCGACCTGGTCGTCTGGGGCGAGAGCAGCGTCGGCCAGGACCTGGCCGCGCGGCCGGACCTGGGCCGGCGGCTGGCCGCGCTGTCCCGGCGGGTCGGCGCGGATCTGCTGGTCAACGTGGACGCGCGGCGCAGCGACCGGCCGGGCATCTACAAGAGCTCGGTGCTGATGGGGCCGCACGGCCCCACCGGTGAGCGGTACGACAAGATGCGGCTGGTGCCGTTCGGCGAGTACATCCCGTTCCGGTCGGTGCTGGGCTGGGCCACCTCGGTGGGCAAGGCGGCGCCCGAGGACCGCAGGCGCGGCACGGAGCAGGTCGTGATGCGGCTGCCGGAGGGCCTGCGGATCGGGCCGCTGGTCTGCTTCGAGTCCGCGTTCCCCGATATGAGCCGCAATCTGGCGCGGGACGGGGCGCAGGTGCTGGTCGTACAGTCGGCGACCTCCACGTTCCAGCACAGCTGGGCGCCCGCCCAGCACGCCTCGCTGGCCGCGCTGCGCTCCGCGGAGACCTGGCGGCCGATGGTGCACGCGACCCTGTCCGGGGTGAGCGCGGTCTTCGGGCCGCGGGGCGAGCCGGTGGGCGGGCGGATGGGCACCGACACCAGTGCGGCCATGGTCTACGAGGTGCCGCTGGCCCGGGGCACCAGCCCGTATGTGCGGTCCGGGCCGTGGACCGTGTACGGGTCGCTGGCCGCGCTCGTCGCCTACTGCGCGGTGGAGGGCGCGGGTGCGGTCAGGCGCCGGCGGGACTCTGGTTCTCCAGCGCGTCCTTGACGACCCGCTCGCACAGCTCATGAGTGCGCAGCGCGTCCTCGGCGGTCAGCAGGGTGCCCGAGCGCACGGCGTCGAGGAAGGCCAGGGTGATCTGCTCGACACCGCGCTGCCGGGCGACCGACACCCAGTCGCCGCGGCGGCGCACGCTGGGCTGGCCCTTGTGGTCGACGATCTCCGCGAGGTTGAGGACCTGCCGCTTGGTGTCGGCCCCGGAGACCTCCAGGCTCTCCTCGGTGGAACCGCTCATCCGGTTCATGGTGCCGAGCGCGGTGAACCCGTCGCCCGACAGCTGGAGGACGACATGGTGCATCAGTCCGCCGCGGATCCGGGCGCGTACGTCGATGTGGTCGACCGGGCCGGGCGCGAGGAAGCGCAGCGTGTCGACGACGTGGATGAAGTCGTCGAGGACGACCGTGCGCGGATCCGCCGCGAGGCCGACGCGGTTCTTCTGCATCAGGATCAGATCGCGCGGATGGTCCAGGCACTGCGCATAGCCGGGCGCGTAGCGCCGGTTGAAGCCGACCATCAGGCTGACCTGGCGGCTTGCGGCAAGGTCGACCAGCCGCTCGCTGTCGGCCGGCTGGTAGGCGAGCGGCTTGTCGACATACGTCGGCACCCCGGCCTCCAGGAGCCGGGTGACGAGGGCTGCGTGCGCGGCCGTCGGGGCGTGGACGAAGGCGGCGTCGAGGTCCGCCGCGAGGAGTGCGTCCAGATCGGTGTGGCGGTGGGCCTCGGGGACGCGGTAGGCGTCGCCGACCCGCTGGAGGGTGGCGGGGGTGCGGGTGAGCAGATGCGGTTCGAGCCCGGGCCGGGCCATGAGCACAGGCAGATATGCCTTCTGGGCGATGTCCCCGAGCCCGATACAGCCCACCCTCATGCCGTCTCCCTCGTTCGTTCCGCCCCGGCAGCATACGGGGGGCGGTCGGCGATGCTGACTTTCCCGAGCGCGAACTGCGGAACTCCGGTGTGGTGTAAAGGAGTTACAAAAGTGCCTGATGTATCGTGGTAGGCGGCCGAGCTCTGCTGATCCCATCGCTTATGGCTCGATGAACGGGGTTGCGGAATGAATCTCCGGATAGTCATGCACGGCCCCCACAGTGGCGTTGAATTCCGTTCGCTCTACAAATGGCTGAGTCGGCACGGCGAGGAACTGCGCGCGGCCGGAATCCGGATGGGCGAGCCCGGCACTCCCCCGGGGCCTGAGGAGATGGGCGGGACCTTCGAGGTCGTGCAGTTCGTGGTCAACGCGCTGCCCGCGTACGGCGCGCTCGCGGTGGCCGTCGCGGCCTGGCGAGCCGATCATGAGCCTCGTTCCGGGGTGACCTTCGAGCGTGGCGGGCTGAAGGTCTCCTTCGACAGCGCCCAGTCGCTGAGCGAGGAGTCCGTACGGCAAGCGCTGCGCGAGCTGCTGGGCGACGCGGGGGACGACAGCCGGGACAGCGAGGAGAGCGAGCGCGGCGGACAGTCCGGGGACGCGGCATGACCAGCGAGGATGACACCAAAGAACGCGCGCCGGGCGAAGCCGTGGGAATGGACCCGAAGAAGTCGGCATGTGTCCTCATCGGGGTCAGCAAGTACCAGCACCTCCCCAATCTGCCCTCGGTGCCAGGAAACCTGGACGCGCTGAGCCGGCTGCTGACCGACCGTTCCGTGTGGGGACTGCCCGCGGACCGGATCGTGAGGGTGCCGGACCCGCAAGCGGCGGGAGATCTGACCGGGCCGATCTACGACGCGATCGAGCAGGCCCCCGACACGCTGATCGTCTACTACGCGGGTCACGGGCTGAAGACCCTTGAGGACGAGCAGCTCTATCTGACCGTGTCCAGCTCCCGGAGGAACCGGAGCGAGACCACCCTCGCGTACCGCCGGGTGCGGCAGATCCTGGAGTCCTGCCGGGACCGGGTCAAGCACCGGGTGGTCATCCTCGACTGCTGCCACAGCGGTCAGGCCCTGGACGGCATGGCCGTGTCCGAAGCAGCGCTGCAGGACGCGGAGCTGAGGACCAAGGGTTCGTATGTGCTCACCGCCACGGCCGCGGACGAGAAGGCGGTCGCCGACTCCACGAAGCGCTACACCGCCTTCAGCGGCGAGCTGATCAAGATCCTCCAGAACGGCGATCCGCGCCGCCCCGACCGGGAGCGGCTCTCCCTCGACGAGATCCACAAGCTGCTCGTCCAATCCCTGGACCTGCGCGCCCTCCCCATGCCGCGCAAGCAGGACCAGGACGGCGTCGGCGCCCTGCCGTTCGTCTGGAACCGGGCGTCCCGGCGCCCGCCGCGGCCCCCGGAATACTGGACCCGGCGCAGACGGGCCTGGGCCGGGCTGGCCCTGGCATCGACCCTGACGGCGGGGGCGGCGGCCGGCCACTGGGCGCCCGAGGTGTGGAGTTCGGATCCCGGGCGTGCGGCGATACCGGGGCCCTGCGGGGAGAAGAGCCACGCCACGCTGCTCGCCGTATCCGACCAGCTCGACGAACCCGGCTACGACGAGTTCCAGGGCAGCGAGGTGGCGGGGCTGTCCGCGCTGGCCCTCGCGGACGGGAACGGGCGCGCCTACGCGGTCCGGGACGAGACGCCCGCGCAGATCTTCACCCTCTCCCTCGGCTCCCCCGACGCGCTCCCCAACAAGCTGAACCCGCGCGTCACGGGTATGCGGGGGATCCGTAAGCCCGACAGGTCGAAGTTCACGACGTTCGACGGCGAGGGGCTGGTCGTGGAGAAGGGCGGGAAAACCGCCCTGGTGAGTTCCGAGAAAGGACCCGCCATCCGCCGGATCCGCCTCAGCAACGGCGGACAGATCGGCAAGGACCTGCCGCTGCCCAACACCTTCTATCCGCCGCCGCGCGGAGTGGCCGAGAGCACGCGGAATGTGGAATCCCTCGCCGTGACCCCGGATGGAACACTCCTCTACGCCGGGATGGAGGCGCCGCTGCTCGGCGACGAGGACATCCACGGCCGCCATCAGGTGCGGATCGAGCGCTACCGGGGCAGCTCGGGCGGGCGCTACGAACCCGACCGGCAGATCGGCTACCAGACCGAGGAGGGGCTCTACTTGAGCGAGCTGGTGGCCGTCGGGCCTGACCATCTGCTCGCCCTGGAGCGCGGCTACATCCGCGGCCTCGGCAACGGCGTACGGGTCTACGAGGTGGACCTCCGCGGCGCGGCGAACCTCACCGACACCGAGCATCTGGTCAAGGACGACAGCGACCGGATGGCGCACAAGACGCTGCTGGTCGACCTGGCCGACTGCCCTCCGGGCAATGTCCGGACGGACGACGACCAGCAGAACCCGCTGCTCGACAATGTCGAGGGGATGGCGCTCGGCCCCGCGATCCCGGCCGGCGGCAAGGCCAAGGTTCCCCAGGGCAGCCGCGCGCTGTATCTGATCTCGGACAACAACAGCAGGTCCGAGCAGACGACCCGGCTGTACGCGCTCGCCGTCTCCCTCCAGCGGTCCTGACCCCCGCCCTCACCCCCGCCGGGCTCCCCCTGCCCTCACCCCGGCGGGCCTCCCAACGGCGGCCCGCCCCCTGCCGCGCCCAGCCGCAGCGCGAGCCGGCGGATCGCGGTGCGTACGCCGTCGCCGTACGGGCCGTGGGACAGCCCCCGGGCGCTGGCCCGCGCCAGGGCGAGCTGGCCGCGGGCCGCCTCCCGCTGGCCGAGCTTCGCGTAGTCGGCCGCGAGGTTGAGGTGGAGGCTGGGGTAGAAGGCGCGCACCTTTGTGGCGGCGGGGCGGCCGTCCGCGCCGACGATCCGGTCCGCCGCGGCGAGCGCCAGCAGGTCCCACATCAGCTCGTCGGCCGGGTCGTCCTGAGTGTCGGCGATGTAGTGGGCGAGGGCGCAGCGGTGGAAGGGGTCGCCGCCGGCCCCGCCGTCGTGGACTTCCCGCCACAGCTCGGCCAGGCGGTTGCGCGCCTCCTCCCGGTCGCCGCCGCGGTGCAGCATGACGGCCTGCCCGATCCTGGTCGGCACCGCGTCGTCCTCGGACGCCCTGCGCCGTGCTCCCGCCATCGAGGCCTCCCGCTGTGCCGACACTCCTTCGAAACTAGCCGCAGCCGACGGCGATCCGAGGCAGCGCGCTCACGCACTCAGCCCGACGGGGCGTAGCGCTGGGCCAGTTCGGTGATGGTGCGCGCGACCGCCTCGCGCAGCTCGGGCGGACCGAGTACGTCGGCCTCCGCGCCCAGCCACAGCACGTCGTGGGTGGCGACGGGCAGCGACTCCACGGGCAGCACCACCCGCACCCGGCCGTCCGCGTCGGCCGGGCCCGCGGCCGCGACGGCGGCCTCTCCGGCCGCGCCGAACTTCATCGGGAGCAGCCGCAGTCCGCGCGGGGTGAGCAGCAGTTCCGCCTCGCCCTGGAAGCGCATCTCCTCCAGCCGCCGGGACGACTCCGCCCAGTGGGCGGCCAGGTCGAACCCGGTGGGGCGCTCGAAGGTCTCGTCCAGGACCTCGGCGTCCAGGATCCGCGACACGCGGTAGGTGCGCACGCTCTCCGCGCCGCTCTCCGTGCTCTCTACGCTCTCCGCACCCTCTGCGCTCTCTGCGCTCTCTGCGCTCTCTGCGCTCTCTGCGCTCTCTGCGCTCTCTGCGCGCGCCACCAGGTACCAGATGCCGCCCTTGAGGACCAGGCCCAGCGGATGGAGCTTCCGCCGCACCTCGCCGCGCCAGCGGCGGTAGTCCACGCGCAGCGCCCGCGGCCGCCATACCGCCTCGGCGACCGCGCCGAGGTGGGGCACCTCCTCGGCGTCGCGGAACCAGCCGGGCGCGTCCAGGTGGAAGCGCTCCTGGATGCGCCGGGACCGCTCCCCCAGCTCCGCCGGGAGCGCGGCCCGCAGCTTGAGCTGGGCGGTGGCCAGGTCGGCGCCGAGGCCCAGCTCGGCGGCCGGGCCCGGCATCCCGGCCAGGAAGAGGGAGTCGGCCTCGTCGCCGGTGAGCCCGGTCAGCCGGGTGCGGTAGCCGTCGAGCAGCCGGTAGCCGCCGGCCGGGCCCCGGTCGGCGTAGATCGGAATGCCGGACGCGCCGAGCGCGTCGATGTCGCGGTAGACCGTGCGGACCGAGATCTCCAGCTCCTCGGCGAGCTCAGGCGCGGTCATCCGCCCCCGGTTCTGCAGCAGCAGGAGCAGTGAGAGGAGACGGTCGGCGCGCATGGCTCCCATTGTGCCGCCGTACCTGACAAAAGATGTCAGGTACGGCGGGCAACGTACTCCTCGGCCCGCGCGGCACGGATCACGCGGAGCCCCCAGAACCATCGGAAGGACACCCGCATGACCACGCACGCCACCGGCACGTTCACCTACGCCAACTGGGAGGAGAGCTCCGTCGGCGAGGCCGGTGACACCCCGAGGCTGGCCCACGCCACGGTCACCAACAGCTTCTCCGGGACCTTGGAGGCGGAGCGCACCACCTGCGAGTACGCGATCACCTATCTGCCCGGGAAGACCGGCGTCTGCACCGGCTACGAGCTGGTGACCGGCACCCTCGGCGGGCGCACCGGCAGCTTCGTCTTCGTACAGCACGGCACCTTCGGCGAGGACGGCAAGGTCCATTGCTCACTGGAGGTGGTGCCCGGCTCGGGCACCGGCGAGCTGGCCGGGCTCAGCGGCAAGGGCGGCTATGTCGCCGTACCCGGCGAGCAGGCCATCCCGTACGACTTCGAGTACGAGCTGGCCTGACGCCCGGCCCGGCGGAAGTCACCCGGCCTGGGCGGCCAGGTTCGGGATCCGCCAGTCGACGGGCGCGTGCCCCTGGGCCTTGATCGCCTCGTCGATCTGGGTGAAGGGGCGGGAGCCGAAGAACTTCTTCGCCGACAGCGGCGAGGGGTGCGCGCCCTTCACCACGGCGTGCCGCTCCTCGTCGATCAGCGGCAGCTTCTTCTGCGCGTAGTTCCCCCACAGCACGAAGACGGCCGGGTCGGGGCGGGAAGCCACGGCGCGGATCACCGCATCGGTGAACTTCTCCCACCCCTTGCTCTTGTGGGAGTTGGCCTCGCCGGCCCGGACCGTCAGCACCGCGTTGAGCAGCAGCACGCCCTGCTGGGCCCACGGCATCAGATAGCCGTTGTCCGGGATCGGGTGGCCGAGCTCCGCCTGCATCTCCTTGTAGATGTTCCGCAGCGACGGCGGGGTCTTGACGCCGGGGCGCACCGAGAAGCACAGCCCGTGCCCCTGGCCCTCGCCGTGGTACGGGTCCTGCCCGAGGATCAACACCTTCACCTGGTCGTACGGAGTGGCCTCCAGGGCGGCGAAGACCTCCTCACGCGGCGGGTAGACGGGACCCTTGGCCCGCTCCTCCTCGACGAACTCGGTGAGCTCCTTGAAGTAGGGCTTGTCCAGCTCCTCGCCGAGGACGCCGCGCCAGGACTCGGGCAGCATGTCGGTCACGTCAACAACCTCCGGTGTTCGTTCTCTTGACGTGCCCCAGAACCTACCGGCGACCACCGACAACGGCTCAGGCGGCATCCAGCTTCGCCCGCAGCTCTGGGCCGAGGTCCAGGTCGACGGCGCCCAGCGCCTCCTCCAGCTGGGCCACGGAGCTCACCCCGAGCACCGGGATCACCGGCTTGCGCGCCCCCATGAGCCAGGCGAGCACCACCTGGTTCGGGGTCGCGCCGGTCTCCTTCGCCACCTCGCGCAGCGCACTCAGCCGCCGCTCGGTGCCCGGGTGGTCGTACTGCTCCAGGATGCGCTTGTCGTCGCGGGTGTACGCGCCGTGGATCAGTGAACCGTACGCCAGCAGCGTCATGTCCTCCTGGGTGCCGATGTACTCGACGAGGTCGATGCCCGCGAAGCCCTGGGTGCCGAAATCGGCCCCGGGCCGCGGCTGGAGGTAGGTGTAGCGCTGCTGGACGCAGCTGTAGCGGGCCAGACCGCGGTCGGCGGCGTACTGCCGGGCCGCCGACACCGCCCAGGAGGCGTGGTTGCTGCAGCCCAGGACGGTGACGCTGCCCTGGGCGACGAGCTCGGCGAACGCGCCGACGGTCTCCTCCATCGGCACCGTGCGGTCCTCGATATGCGCGTAGTACAGGTCGACTCGGTCGGTGCCAAGACGCCGCAGGCTGCCCTCGATGCCGCCGCGTACGGTGTCGGCGGCCAGCCCCTGCCAGTTGGCGGGCCACTCGCTGCCCCGCGCGGGGTCGGGCCGGGCGCCGACCTTGGTGGCGACCACGGTGTTCTCGCGCCGGCCGCGGCTGCGCATCCAGCGGCCGAGCAGTTCCTCGCTCTCGTTCCCGGTGCCGCCCGGCGCCCAGATCGAGTAGTTGTTGGCGGTGTCGACGAAGGTCCCGCCCGCCTCGGCGAAGCGGTCGAGGACGGCGAAGGACGTCTCCTCGTCGACGGTGCTGCCGAACGGGAGAATGCCCAGGCACAGGGCGCTCACCTCGGGCCCGGCGCCGCCGGCCAGGGTCAGATAACGCATCGTACGCATCTCTCCTCATACAGAAGTCCGCGGAAGTCCGCGGAAGTCCCCGGAAGCCTCAGGTGCCGGACCCGGTCGGATCCGACACCTGAGACTGTGCTCCTTGGAGTGCGCGCCAACGCAAGCCCTCAGCCGACTCCGGCGTTGAGGAAGATGCCGCCGTCGACCACGAGCGTCTGCCCGGTCATCCAGGCCGCCTGGTCGGAGGTGAGGAACGCGGCCACGCCGCCGATGTCCTCGGGCACGCCCAGCCGCCCCAGCGGGTACGCCGCGGCGGCCTCCTCCTCGCGCCCCTCGTACAGCGCGGCGGCGAACTTGGTCTTCACCACGGCCGGGGCGATGGCGTTGACCCGCACCCCGGGCGCGAACTCATGGGCGAGCTGCGCGGTGAGGTTGATCATGGCGGCCTTGCTCACGCCGTACGCCGCTATGAAGGGCGAGGTCGAAATGCCGGCGACCGAGGCTATGTTGACGATCGCCCCGCCGTTCTCCTTCTGCCACGCCTTCCAGACCTGCTGGGCGAGGCCGAGCGCCGAGACGACATTGGTCTCGAACACCTTGCGCAGCACGCCCAGGTCGAGGTCGGCGATCGGCCCGAAGACCGGGTTGGTGCCGGCGTTGTTGATGAGGAAGTCCAGCCGCCCGAACGCCTCCATCGCCCGCTCGACGGCGACGGCCTGATGCGCCTCGTCGTGCGCCTTGCCGGCCACGGCGATCACCCGGTCGGAGCCCAGCCGCTCGACGGCCTCCTCGAGTGCGTCCTCGTTGCGCCCGGTGATGCACACCCGGTCGCCGCGCGCCACCAGCGCCTCGGCTATGCCGTAGCCGATGCCGCGGCTCGCGCCCGTGATGAGCGCGGCGCGGCCGCTGTCCGAAGTTTCCGCGGTCATGTGGTCGGTGTCTCCCGTCAGTTGAGCGGGCCGCCGGCCACGTACAGGACCTGGCCGGAGACGAATCCGGCCGCGTCACCGGTGAAGAAGGCGATGGCGTTGGCGATGTCGTCGGGCTTGCCGACCCGGCGCACCGGGATCTGGCTCGCGGCGGCCTCCTGGAACTCCTCGAACCCCATGCCGACACGCGCGGCGGTGGCGGCGGTCATATCGGTGGCGATGAAGCCGGGCGCCACGGCGTTGGCGGTGACGCCGAACTTGCCGAGCTCGATGGCCAGGGTCTTGGTGAAGCCCTGGAGGCCGGCCTTGGCCGCGGAGTAGTTGACCTGTCCGCGGTTGCCGAGGGCCGAGCTGCTGGAGAGGTTGACGATCCGGCCGTACTCCGCGTCCACCATGTACTTCTGGCAGGCGCGCGACATCAGGAACGCGCCCCGCAGATGGACGCCGATGACGGTGTCCCAGTCGGTGTCGCTCATCTTGAAGAGCAGATTGTCGCGGAGCACGCCCGCGTTGTTGACGAGGATCACCGGCGCGCCGAGCTCTTCGGCGACTCGCCCGACCGCGGTCTCCACCTGGGCCGCGTCGGACACGTCGCAGCCCACGGCGATGGCGGTGCCGCCCGCCTCGGTGATTTTCTGCACGGTGTCCGCGCAGGACGCCTCGTCGAGGTCGAGCACGGCGACGGCGCGGCCCTCCTGCGCCAGGCGCACGGCGGTGGCCGCGCCGATGCCGCGGGCGGCGCCCGTCACGATGGCGACGCGCTGCTCGGTGGTGGACATGCGGGTTCTCCTCGCCTCGGTGGGGCTCACCGCCCGGACGACGAAGGCGGTGAGCGACCGCTTAGTCGCTTCAGCGTACGAGACGCTAGAAGGCCCGCTACGCCATGTCAACGACCGGGCGACCCCATGCCCCCTGCCGGCCAGCGAGCGAGCCAAAGGGCGCGCCGCCCGCGCCGGAGGCGCTGATGTGTGCTGTGAAAAGGAGGAGGCACAGGGAGCTCGGGCTGCACTGGATATGCGGCTCCGCCGCGCGAGCGACCGAAGCCGACGACTGTCGACATCGGGTCCGAGCGCCCGGAGGCGAGCCGAGTGCAAAAAAAAGGGGGCTCAGCGCACGAGGAGGTCCAGCAGGCGCTCGGTCTCCGCCTCCGCGTCACGGGTCAGACCGGTGTGCACCGGGCCCGGCTGGACGACCGTGGAGCGGGGGGCGACCAGCCAGCGGAAGCGGCGCCCCGCGTCGTCGCCGGCGGCCTGCCCGGCCCGCTCGCCGCCGCAGCACACGTTCTCCACGGCCGCGAGGGCCGCCCGTACGCCCGCCACATCCGCCTCGGGGTCCAGCGCGAGCAGCCGGGCCTCGTCCAGGTGGGTTCGGGCCGCCACGAAGGACTGGGCCCGGCAGTACACCACGACACCCGCATTGATCTGCTCGCCGCGCTCGACCCTCGGTACCACGCGCAGCAGCGCGTACTCGAAGACCTCCCGGCCGCCCGTCCGCCCGCTCACTCCGACGCCTTTCCCTCGACCCAGATCCGCAGCCACTCCGGGGCCTGGGACGGCTTGTCCCCATGCGGCGGCCGCTGGTCGCCGAGGGTGATCCGGTCGCTGATCGTAGCGGCGCGCTCCAGCAGCAGTTCGACATAGCGGCGGCGCACCGCGTCCGGGCCGTCGAAGCCGGGCTCGTCGACCAGCCACTCGTCGGGGACGTCGGCCGCGACCTCGGTCAGCAGTTCCTCGGTGATCCGCGGCGCCAGGGCCTCGGCGGCCGCCGCGATGTCCGGGTTGAAGGGCGCCAGGGCGTGGTCGGAGGCGTCGTAGGGCTTGGCGGCCACCGCGTCGGCGCCGCGCCAGCTGTGGTGCCAGATCATCGTGGCGCCGTGGTCGATGAGCCACAGCCGACCGTGCCAGACCAGCATGTTCGGATTGCGCCAGGACCTGTCGACGTTGCCGATGAGCGCGTCGAACCACACCACATGCCCGGCCTCGGCGGGGCCCACCCCGAACGCCAGCGGGTCGAAGCCCAGCGAGCCGGGGAGGTAGTCCATACCGAGGTTGAGCCCGCCGCTGGCCTTGAGCAGGTCCTGGACCTCCTCGTCCGGCTCGGCCAGGCCGATCACCGGGTCGAGCTGGATCCGCACCAGGTCCGGGACGCGCAGCCCGAGCCGGTGGCCCAGCTGCCCGCAGATGACCTCGGCGACCAGGGTCTTGCGGCCCTGCCCGGCGCCGGTGAACTTCATGACGTAGGTGCCGAGGTCGTCGGCCTCGACGATGCCGGGCAGCGATCCGCCTTCACGCAGCGGTGTGACATACCGGGTGGCGGTGACTTCAGGGAGCATTCGCCCAGCCTATTGAGCGGCGCAAACGCATTTCGCGGCGGCTGAACGCCCGGGGTGCCCCGCACGTATTCTCTTGCGGATTGCGGAAACGTACCCTCACCAGGAGGCACCACCATGGCGGAACCGGCGATCACCGGGCGACCCACCACCACCCGCCGCGCCTTTATGACCGCGTGTGGAGCGGCCGGGCTCGCCGCCGCGCTCGCGGCGTGCGGCAGCGACGGCGACTCCGGGTCGGAAGCGTCGAAGAGCAGCGGAGCCGGCGACTCGGGCCAGACCGGCGGGGGCGGCATGGAGCTGGCGAAGACCTCCGACATCCCCGAGGGCGGCGGGAAGGTCTTCAAGGACCACGAGGTCGTGGTGACCCAGCCCAAGGCGGGCGAGTTCAAGGCGTTCTCGTCGGTGTGCCCCCACATGGGAAAGCCGCTCGGGGATGTCTCCGGCGGCACGATCAACTGTCCCTTCCACGGGAGCAAGTTCAACATCACCGACGGCGGCGTGAAGCACGGCCCGGCGACCAAGGCGCTGACCCCCGCGGAGATCAAGGTGCAGGGCGACACCATCTCCATGGCCTGATCAGCGCGCTCCATGGCCTGACCAGCGCGGCCACGGGCCTCACCGCGCCCGGGACCGGCGCCAGCAGGCGATGATCTCCTCGGCCGTGGTGACCGTGGCGACGAGGGCGAGGGTGTTACGGATCACCGCCGGGGTGTAGTCGACGGGCACCCCGACGATGGCATCGGCGGGTACCACGGCCGTATAGCCGAGGTTGACCGCGTCGAAGACCGCGTTGGGTATCGCCACATTGGCCGACACGCCGGTGATGACGAGGGTGCGGCAGCCCAGGTTGCGCAGCAGCGCGTCCACGTCCGTCCCGGCGATCGGCGACAGGCCGTGCAGCCGCCGCACGATCAGGTCCTCGGCCGCGACCGGGATCGGCTCGGCGATCCGTACCGCCTCGCTGCCGCTCAGCTGCCGCACCGGCAGTCGCTCGGCGGCCCGGAACAGCCGCGCGTTACGGTTCGCGCCACGCCCGTCGGCGCGCCGCTCGGCCACCGCGTGCAGCACCTGTACGGGCGTGTCGTGCGCCGCCGACACCAGGCGCGCCACCGTGTCGAGCGCGCCCGTCTCGCGGGCGGCGGCGGCCAGTTCGGGCAGGGCGCCATCCGGGCCGACCACCCCGCGCTGGCACTCCACGGTGAGCAGCGCGCAGGTGGCGGGGGTCAGCAGCTCGGACAGGGTTTCGCGGGCGTACGAGGGCATGGTTGGCCTCCTGCGGGCGGCGGGCCGATCCGGCCGCGCGAGGCTAGTGGTCATTGCGCATGGAAGGAAGAGGCCGCATCCTGTGCGGCACACACCAGTCACCGGGAGGTGCCGGGACCGATGGCCGTGACCCAGCGGCGGGGCCGCCGCATCATGATGACCCAGGCGGAGTTGGACGCCTACCTCGCCGAGCAGCGCACCTGCCGGGTGGCGACGGTCTCGGCGGACGGGCGGCCGCATATCAGCCCGCTGTGGTTCGGCTGGGACGGCGGCTCGCTGTGGCTGTACTCGCTGACCCGCAGCCGCCGCTGGGCACAGCTGCTGCGGGACCCCCGGGTCGCCGTGGTGATCGACGACGGGCATGAGTACGGGGAGCTGCGCGGCGTCGAGCTGGCCGGCCGGGTGGCGATCGTCGGCGAGGCGCCGCGCACCGGCGAGCCGTGCCCGGAGCTCGACACGCCCGAGCGGCTGTTCGCGGCCAAGTACTTCGGGCTGTCCGCCATGCCGTACGACGGCCGCCACGCGTGGCTGCGGCTGACGCCCGACACGATCAATTCCTGGGACTTCCGCAAGCTCCCCTAGGCCGTCTCAACAGGCCCCTCAGCCCCGCTCAGCCGCCGAACCGCTCCCCCACCCCCCGCAGAACGTCGACCGCCGCCCGGATCGAGGGCCTGCGGTCGGCGTCCGCGCGCCAGATCGCGTAGACATGGCGCCGCATGGTGTGCTGGCGCACCGGCACCACCCGCACCCCCTCGGGCACCACGCCGCGGCCCAGCCGGGGCACCACGGCGACGCCGAGCCCGGCGGCGATCAGCGCGAGCTGGGTGTGGTGCTCCCGCGCGGTGTGGCAGATGCGCGGTTCGAGGCCCTTGCCGCGCAGGGTGATCATCAGCCAGTCGAAGCAGAACCCGCCCTGGGGCCAGGAGATCCACTCGTCGTCCGCGAACTCCTCCGGGTCCACCGCCTCCCGGTCGGCCAGCGGGTGGTCGGCGGGCATCGCCAGATCCACCGGGTCGTCCAGCAGCGGCGCCTTGACCAGCCCGTCGGGCATCGGCAGCGGCTTGTTGTACCAGTCCAGGACGACCGCGAGGTCGATATCGCCGCGGACCACCGCGGGCACCGACTCATCGGGCTCCATCTCCTGGAGCCGGGCCCGCAGCTTGGGGTGGGCGATGCGCAGCCTGGACAGGACGTCGGGGAAGATGCCTCGGACGGCGGTGGGGAACGCGCCCATCATCAGCTCCCCGACCGCCTGGCCGCGCTGTGCCTCGAGGTCGGCCTGGGCCAGCTCGACCTGGGAGAGGATGCGCGCCGCGTGATCGGCGAGCAGCCGCCCGGCGTCGGTGAGCCGCACGCCGCGGCCGTTCTTGGCGAGCAGTTGCTGCCCGGTCTCGCGCTCCAGTTTGGCCAGCTGCTGAGAGACGGCCGAGGTCGTGACGTGCAGCCCTTCGGCGGCGCCGCTCACGGAGCCGTGGCGGGACACGGCATACAGCGTACGGAGGCGTTCCAGGTTCAACATGTAAGAGATGCTACGCGATATCTCGCACAAAATCTCACTTGCCCTAAGAGGTCAGCAGGCGTCAGGGTGGCAGCATGACCACAGCGACCGCCTCGCCCACTGCCGCCGGCGGCAACACCACGACCACCCCGACCACCCCCACCCAGGCCGCACCGGCCACCCCGGCCTCCCCCACCCGCCGCCCGCTCCTGGACTGGCGGATCCGGTTCGGCGCGCTCGCCCTGATCTGGGGCTTCAGCTTTCTGTTCATCAAGGTCGGCACCGAGGCGTTCGCTCCGCTGTACGTCACGCTGGGACGCATGCTGTTCGGCACCGCCGTCCTGGTCGCGGTCCTGGTGGCGAAGCGGGAGCGGCTGCCGCGTGGTGTCCGGGTCTGGGGCCATCTGGCCGTGGCGGCCTTCTTCCTCAACGCCCTGCCGTTCTCGCTGTTCGCGTACGCCGAGCTGACCATCCCGTCCACCCTGGCCGGTATCTGCAACGCGACCTCGCCGCTGTGGGGCATGGTGCTCGCCGTGGCGGCGGCCTCCGACGACCGGCCGACCCGGCAGCGCGTCGCGGGCCTGGGCATCGGCTTCGCCGGCGTGTTGGTCGTGCTCGGCGTCTGGCAGGGCTTCTCCGGTCAGGACCCGGCGGGCACCGCGATGGCGCTGGCCGCCTCGCTCAGCTACGCGGTCGGCTGGCAGTACGTCCGGCGTACGCTCAGCGGCTCCGGCCACTCCCACCTGGCGATGTCCGGCGCCCAGCTGCTGATGGGCACGGCCCAACTGGCGGTCGTGGCCCCGCTGTTCGCCCCGGCCCCTGACTCCTTCCCGGTGCTGCCGCTGCTGTCGGTGATCGCGCTGGGCGCGCTCGGCACCGGCTTCGCCTTCCTGGTGCAGTACGGCCTGGTCGAGGAGGTCGGCCCGACCACCGCCATGATGGTGACGTACTTCGTCCCGGTCATCGCGACCGCGGCGGGCGTGGCGATCCTCGGCGAACACCTCACCTGGAACACTCCGGTCGGGGCGCTGATCGTGCTCGCGGGCGCGGCGCTGACCCAGACGCGGCCGCGCGCCAAGGCCCCTCGGGTCTGAGCCACTTACCGACTCAGCCATAGCGCCCCGCCGGGGCCGGTCCCGTCGCCGACGCGAGCGCGTCCGCGACGGGGCCGATGTCGTCCATGCCCAGCGATGACACGGTCAGCCGCACCCCGGACGGCGAGGCGATCCTGAACCGGGCCCCGGGCGCGACCGCCCAGCCGGACTGCAACAGCCGGGCGACGGCACCGGTCTCGTCGGGGACCGGCACCCATACGTTCATCCCGCTGCGGCCATGGGCGGCGATCCCGCGCTCGCTCAGCGCCCGCACCAGCGCGTCGCGCCGCCGACCGTACGAGGCGGCCACCGCCGCGATGTCCACCGCGCCGGTGTGCCAGAGCCGCACCAACGCGTCCTGCAGCAGATGACTGACCCAGCCGGGGCCCAGCCGCTGCCTTCCGCGCACCCGGTCCACGGTGACCGGGTCGCCGGTCAGCACGGCGACCCGCAGATCGGGCCCGTACGCCTTGGCGGCGGAGCGGACCAGCGCCCAGTGCTCCGTACCGCCCGCGAGCGGGTGGAGCGGCAGGTCCACGATGCCGTGCCCGTGGTCGTCCTCGATCAGCAGCGTTCGCGGGTGGCGGTCCAGGGCCGTACGCAGCGCGCGGGCGCGCTCGGCGCTCACCGCCCCGCCGGTCGGGTTCTGCGCCCGGCAGGTGACGATCAGCGCCCGCGCGCCCTTGTGCAGCGCCTCCTCGACTCGCTCCGGCAGCGGCCCGTCGTCGTCGACCGCGACAGGGATGGTGCGCAGCCCCAGCGCGGGGACGAGGTCGAGCACGCTGCCCCAGCCCGGATCCTCGACCGCGACCGCGTCGCCGGGTTTGAGATGGGCGGCGAGCACGCGCTCGATCGCGTCCAGCGAGCCGGAGGTGACGGCGACCGGGCCGCCCGGCACCCCGTCCGCGTCGAGGGCGGCGCGGGCCGCCCGGGCGAGCTCCGGGGACACCTCGGGCGTGCCGTACAGCGCCGGGTGTTCGGCGTTGCGCGCGGCGGCCGCGGCCAGCGCCTCGCCGAGCGGCGGCAGCAGGGCGGGGTCGGGGTTGCCGTCCCCGAGGTCGCGCACGCCCTCGGGGGCCTCGACACGGAGCAGATCACGGGAGGTGGTGGCGGGGCGCGGACGCACCCGGCTCCCCTTGCGGCCCGCGGTCTCGATCACTCCCCGGTCCCGCAGCGAGCGATAGGCGGCCGCGACGGTATTCGGATTGACGCCCAGCTGGGACGCCAACTCCCGCATGGGCGGCAGAAGTTGGCCGGGGGCCAGGTCGCCGGCGCCCACCGCGCGCTCGACACTCGCGGCGATCTCAGCTGCGCCGCGCCCTTCGATCCGATACTCTCCTAGCACAAAAGAGATTTTGTACTAGTTCAAAGGAGATTGCAAATGACCGCCGCGAGCACCACTCCGGACGCCTACCAGCCGACCGACCGGACGGTGCCCACCCGGTCCCGCGAGCGCGCCTCGTACGACCGGGAGCTGGTGCACTCGATACTCGACGAGGGCTACGTCTGCCATCTGGGCTTTGTGCGCGACGGCGCCCCGGTCGTCCTGCCGACGCTGTACGCGCGGGTGGGCGAGCGGCTGTACGTGCACGGCTCGACCGGCTCCCGCCCGCTGCGGATGGCGAGCGGCGCGGAGGACCCGGGCATGCCGGTGTGTCTGACCGTCACCCATGTCGACGGGCTGGTCCTGGCGCGCTCCGCCTTCCACCACTCCATCAACTACCGCTCGGTGGTGGTGCACGGCGCCGCCCGCCAGGTGACCGACGGCGCCGAGCGCGCCGCGGCCCTCGACGCCCTGGTCGACCACGTCGTGCCCGGCCGGGCCGCCGACTCCCGGCCGGCCAACGCCAAGGAGCTGGCCGCCACCGCCGTACTCCGCCTGGACCTCGCCGAGGTGTCCGCGAAGATCCGCACCGGCGGCCCGAACGACGAGCCCGAGGACCTGGCGCTCCCGCACTGGAGCGGGGTGCTGCCGGTGGCGCGGACGTACGGCACGCCGGTGCCCGCCGACGACCTGACCACCGACACGCCGGTGCCCGGCTACCTCACCCGCCTCTGACGAAGCCGGACACGCCCGACGACCCCGACGAGGCCCGACCCGCCCGCGCTGGACCCCAGCCGGTCAGCGGGCGGGCGGCGAGTCCGGCGCCCGGCCGGCGCCGTCGGCCACTGCGGCCGCATCCGCCTCTTTCCTCGCGGAGAGCGTCCCCGACCCGGCCACCGGCTCGGCCGCGGCCGCCTTCGGCGCCGAGGTCTGCGCGATGAACGCACCGAACAGCACCACCGCACCCCCGACGATCTGCGGCAGCGACAGATGCTCGTCCAGCAGCACCCAGGCCAGTACGGTCGCCACGACCGCCTCCAAGCAGGCGACCACCCCGGCCACCTGAGGCGACAGCCGGCGCACCGAGACGACCCCGGTGAGATAGGCGACCACCGTCGCGACCAGGACGATCCATCCGAGCAGCAGTACGGCGGGCACCCGCGCGCCCGCCAGGTCGGCCCGGCCGGCCAGCACCGCCCAGTCCAGATTCCAGGGGCGCGCCACGACGGTCAGCGCCACCGCGCCGACGATCAGCCCATACGCGATGACGCCCAGTGGGTCCGCGGCGTTCTCGCCGTCGCTGCCGTGGTCGGCCAGGACGAAGTAGCCGACCTGGCAACCGGCAGCGCCCAGGGCGAGCAGCAGCCCCGCGGCGTCGAAGCTCAGCCCCGACCACACCTCGACCACACAGGCCAGTCCGCCGACCGCGAGCACGACCCCCACCGCCGCGGCACCGCTCACCGGCCGCCGCTGGACGAACCGCACCCAGCCCAGGACCAGGGCGGGGGCCAGATATTCGACGAGGAGCGCGACGCCGACCGGGATGCGCGAGATCGCGGCGAAGTAGCACGCCTGCACCCCGGCGACGGCCAGCAGGCCGAACCCCACCAGCAGGGCGGGGCGCTTGGCGGGCAGATCGCGGTGGTTCCAGGCGACCGGGAGCATGACCAAGGCGGCGCCGGCCACTCGCAGCCAGGTGACATGGAGGGGTTCGAGACCCGCCTCGATCAGCGGTTTGGCGGCCACCCCCGATCCGCCGAACGCGAGTGCCGAGGTGAGCGCCAGCCCCAGCCCCGCGCTTCTCGTCCCTCCCGGACCCTGCCCCTGAGTGTTGTGCATCGGATCATCATGTCAGCTCACGACAGGACCGTCACGTCGTTGACTGCTGGCGCATTTCCCCGTCCAAGGCCGCGACCAGCAGTTCCGTATCGACGCCGGCCCGCCGCAGCACCTCCACGGCGCGGCACTCCGGGTCGCCGGCGAGGGCGGCGAGAAGGTCGGGCCCATCGGCCCGGAGCGCACCGCGGGCCCGGGCACGGGCGGCCGCGGCGCCCATGGCGGCCACGGCGGCGGGCGACCAGCCGGACATGCCGCCGCCCTGGGCGCCCTGGATTCCGCGCAGGTCCCGGGGGCGCACCCGGCGCCGCGCGCCGGAGTCCTCCACCGAACCGCTCCACTGGACGCCGTAGCCGATGGCGCGCTGTGCCAGATAGCCGAGCAGCCGCGCGACCTGGGGTGGGCCACCCGCGAAGGCGGCCCGCGCCCGGGGGTCCGACTCGAGCAGGGTGTGCAGCAGATGGGCCGTGTCGATCTGCCGGTCGCCGTCGCGGAAGGCCCGTCGGCGCGCCCCCGCGACCACGGCGTCCAACTCCTCGCCGGGTCGGCCCTCGTCACAGCCGCCGGAGGTACTTTTTCGCACGCTCTCACCCCATCAGTCCCCGGAGTCCGGAGCATCCCCGCCGGGGAGCATGTGGCTCTCCCACGATAGTTGGGCATTGACGGCCGAATCTCCTCCTCACGGAGGAGCCCGGGAACTGACGGTTCATCAGTATTGAATGTTCGAGGCGCCAGGGCTACGTTGCGCGACACCGCTGAGGCATCTGAGCCACAGCGCCCGGCTCACAGCGCCCGGCTCACAGCGCCCGACCCGAGCGAGCCAAGCCGGTCGAAGTGATCCGAGCGATCCGAGCGAGCCTAGTGTCGCGGAATTCCGCGGAAGGGGTGGCCCCATGGCCGAGGTCAGCGTCCAGGCGCGTATCGAGGCACCGGCCGAGAAGGTGTGGGCCCGGCTGACGGACTTCGCCTCATGGGTCCAGTGGAACGTGACGCACACCGGCTTCCCGGAGGGCGGCCCCGCCGCGCTCGAGGTGGGCGCCACGTATCAGGAGAACATGAAGCTGATGGGCTTTCCGGCGGAGGTGATCTGGACCATCGAGGCCAGCGAGCCCGTCCAGGTGTTCGCCACCCGGGGCAAGGGCCCCATGGGCGTGAACCTCGCCATGCGCTATGCGCTGACGCCGGAGGGCGAGGCCACGACGGTCCGCGTCGACGGCGAGTTCACCGGCCCCGCGGTCTCGCTGATGGCCGGGAAGCTCAAGGACTCGGCGAGCGCCGCCCTCAACGAGTCGCTGCGCAAGCTCGGCGGACTGGTCGCCTGAGGCTCCCCCGCGCGTCCCTAGGGCCTGTCGTCAAAGGGGGCGCCCTGCTCCCGACGCCGCAGTGACATCAGCCTCCCCCAGCTACCGCCGTGTGGCGCCCCCTGCCGCGGCGGGCGCCACCTCGCCGCGTTGTCGCACCGCCCGCCGCGCCGCGCCAGCGGCAAATCGACCGCAGCCCAGTACGAGGACCGATGCTCCGCCTTGCGATCCTCCCCCAACTACCGCTGGGAGGTGCCCCCTGCACCAGACGCCGCTCGCGGCCGGACGCCCCCTTTGACGACAGGCCCTGGCCCCGCCCGCTCAGCCCTCGCCTCCCTTCTCGCCCTGCTCATCCTGCTCGGCGAGGATCAGATACAGCCGCTTGCGGGAGTCGTTGATGACCGCGACGGCCTTCTGCCGCTGCTCGGCGGTGCCGGTCTTCCAGACCTGCGCGAACGCCTCCATCAGGCCGAAGCCCGCCTGCCGGATCTCCTGCATCGACTCCCAGTCGATACCGCGCCCGACCTCCTCCCACGGCGCCCGCGATCCCGCCTCGGCCTCGCCGCGGCCCTCGTCGGTGAGGGCGAACAGCTTCTTCCCGCCCTCGCTCTCACTGCTGATCAGCCCCTCGTCCTCGAGCAGCTGCAGCGTCGGATACACGGAGCCGGGGCTCGGCCGCCAGGCGCCGGCGCTGCGCTCGGCGATCTCCTGGATCATCTCGTAGCCGTGCATGGGGCGCTCCCTCAGCAGCGCCAGGATCGAGGCGCGCACATCGCCGCGCCGCGCGCGGCCACGCGGTCCGCCCCGGCCGCGGCCACCGAACGGGGGGCCGCCGAAGGGCGGGCCGAACGGGCCGAAGGCCGCGCGCCGCCCCTCGGAGTCGCCACGGCCGCGATGGCCCGGTCCGAAGTGTTCATGTCCATGGTGTCCATGGGGACGCATATGACGTTCCTTCCATCGTTGATCTGTCGCGATACCTCAACGATATATCGGAAACCGATCGCATAGCAATAGCCTTCCGGCCCCCGGCGGGTCCACGCGTCCGGAATTGGCCATCGCCGAGCTCCCGGGCGGGGCCCTACGGTCGGCGCATGCGCATCCGAATCGTCGACGCCTTCACCGACCGCCCCTTCGCCGGCAACCCGGCCGGGGTCCTCCTCCTGGACACCGACGCGTTCCCCGACGACGACCGGCTCCAGCGGATCGCCGCCGAGGTCAACCTCTCCGAGACCGCCTTCGCCCACCCGCTGCCGCAGGGCGCGGAGGCCGACTGGGCGCTGCGCTGGTTCACCCCGGCGACCGAGGTGAAGATGTGCGGCCACGCCACGCTCGCCACCGCCCACGTCCTGCACACCACGGGCGCCGCGACCGGCACGGTCCGCTTCGCCACCCTCAGCGGGGTGCTGTCGACCACGGCCGACGACAGCGGCACGATCACCCTGGACTTCCCCACGTCCCAGCTGGCGCCGCTCGACGTGACCCAGGGCGCGGCCGGCGCCGCCGCCGACGCGCTCGGCGTCCAGCTCCTGTCCGTCCACCACACCACCCCGTACATCGACCACCTCTTCGTGGAGGTGGCCGACGAGACGACCGTGCGCACGCTGTCCCCGGACCTCGCCGCGCTCGCGCAGACCGACCACCGCGGCTGCATCGTGACCGCGGCCGCTGAAGACCCGGCCCGCGGCTACGACTTCGTCTCGCGCGTCTTCGCCCCCGCCGTCGGCATCGACGAGGACCCGGTGACCGGCAGTGCGCACACCGCCCTCGCGCCCTTCTGGTCCGCCCGGCTCGGCCGTACGGAGCTGACCGGGTTTCAGGCGTCCGCCCGCGGCGGGCTGGTCCGTACGGCGCTGCGCGGCGACCGCACCCTGCTGACCGGCACCGCGGTCACCGTCATCGACGGGGAACTGCTCGCCTAGGGCCCACTTGGGCCGTCACGTGGAACCGGCTACGTAGAACCGGCTACGTGGAACCGGCTACGTGGAACCGGCTACGTGGAACCGGCTACGTGGAATCGACCCGTACGCGGTGGCTTTCGCCTTCGGAGAGGAACGCCGCCAACTCCCGCCCCTGCTCGGCGACGGCGTCGCGGTCGGCTCGGGACAGGCCGCGCAGCGGGGTGACGACGACGGTGTCGGCGTCGACGCCCCAGGTCGCGGTCACCCGGCCGTCCACCAGCACCACTCGCTCGCCGGCGACCGAGAGGCCGCGGTGGGCGTCGTCGATGATCCGGCCGCGGTCGTGGTAGCCGAGGATCGCGTTGTCGAACGCCGGCAGAAACCGCACCGGGGCGGGGGTGTCGGGGTCGGGACGGGGAGCATCCGGGAGGTCGAGCAGTTCACGGCCGCGCTCATCGCGGAAGGTGACCAGTTCCTCGCGCAGGGCGGCCACCGCGGCCGGCAGTCCGGCGAGGCCGCACCAGGCGCGCAGGTCGGCCGAGGCCGCGGGGCCGTGCGCGGCCAGATAGCGCCGTACCAGCGCCTGGCCGACCGGGTCGGAGCCGTCCGCGGCCGGCGGGTCGATCTCGCGGCCCAGCCAGGAGGAGAGCAGGGCGTTGCGCACTCCCCCCTTGGCGCGCCACAGCCCGCGGGGCGGCAGCTGCACCACCGGGACGAGGGCGGCGACCAGCATTTCGCCCAGGGCCCGCCGCCCCGGCGTCGGCCAGCGCTCGGCGAGCGCCCGTACGAGCTCGGCCGCCGTGCGGGGCTCGCCGTCCGCCATCACCGCCCGGCCCGCCGCCGCGAGTTCGTCGAGATCTGTCCCTTCGAACTCGCGGCGGTACGTCCCGAGCACCCGCTGGCGCAGCATGGCGTCGTAGCGGGATCGCCAGGCCAGGACGTCGTCGGCGGTGAGGAGGTGGACGGTGCGGCGCATGAGGTGGGTCCGCACCAGGCTGCGCCCGGTCAGCAGGTCCGAGAGGACCGCCGGGTCGAACGCGCGCAGCCGCGACCACAGTCCGACGAACGGCTCCTGCGGCTCCTGCGCCTGGAGCCCGCACAGATGCCCGACGGCGTCGGGGACCGGTATGTCGGCGCGTTCGAGCAGCAGTTGCCGGGCGAGGGTGGCGCGGCCCAGCGCCCGGGTGTCGAGAACGGTCATCGGGTCATGCCCCCGCGCGGTCGTCAGCTCGACTTCTGCCCGTCGAGCGTTTCGCGCAAAATGTCCGCGTGTCCGGCGTGCTGTGCGGTCTCGGCGATGACATGCGTCAGCACCCGCCGCACGCTGTGCCGTGCTCCCGGCTCGTTCCAGGGCGCCTCGGGCAGCGGGTGCGCCGCCGACAGGTCGGGGACGGTGGCGATGATCTCCTCGCTACGGGCGGCGACCTTCTCGTAGCGCTCCAGGATCCCGGCCAGGGTCTCGCCGGGCAGCATCTGGAAGTTGGCCTGGTGGTCGATCGCCCACTGCGGGAACTCGCGTGCGGTACCGGCCGCGAGATCGTCCCAGGTGACGCCGTCAGGCAGATCGTAACGGAGCGCCGAGGGGCCCTCGAGCACGAAGCGCAGCCACCCTTCCTCGATGAACGCGACGTGTTTGATCAGCCCGCCCAGGCGCAGCTCGCTGACCGTCGGGCGCTCGGCGGCCTGCTCATCGCTGAGCCCGTTCACCGCCTTGGTCAGGGCGGCGCGCGCGGCGGCGAGTTCGGCGAGCAGATCGGCCCGCTCGGCGTCGAGGGGTGTGGGGGGCGTGGTCATGGCGGTCACAGTGATCGGGTCCCTCTGTCTGAATCGTTGCGGTCTGAGCGTTGCCGCTGTCCGGCGATCACCACATTCGCAGGGGAAGCGGTCAGGTTGTGACCTCTTCTCGGGGCGATACTGGCGTCATGCCCAAGACCTCAGCGCGGCTGCTCTCCCTGCTCTCCCTGCTCCAGTCGCGCCGGGACTGGCCGGGGCAGCTGCTGGCCGAGCGGCTGGAGGTCAGCCCGCGCACGGTGCGCCGCGATGTCGACCGGCTGCGTGAACTCGGCTATCCCATCGTGGCCGTCAAGGGCCCAGACGGGGGCTACCGGTTGGGTGCCGGTACGGAACTGCCGCCGCTGCTGTTCGACGACGAGCAGGCCGTCGCGCTCGCCGTGGCGCTCCAGACCGCCACCGTCACCGGTGCCGGTATCGAGGAGGCGGCGGCGCGTGCGCTGAGCACCGTACGGCAGGTGCTGCCCACACGGCTGCGCCATCGCGTCGACGCCCTCCAGGTCACCGCCGTCGAACGGCCGGGGACCCGGCCGAATCCGCAGGTCGATCCGCAGGTCCTCATGGCGCTCAGCGCGGCCGTCCGCGCCCGCGAAGTGCTGCGCTTCGACTACGCCGCCCCCGTATCCCCACCGACGGCCGCCGACGCCGACCGCGCCATCGCTCCGCCGCGCCGGGTGGCGCCGCACCACCTCATCACCTGGGGCGGGCGCTGGTATCTCGTCGCCTGGGACCTCGACCGCGACGACTGGCGCACCTTCCGCGTCGACCGGATCGCCCCGCGCTCCCCCACCGGTCCCCGCTTCGCCCCGCGCGAGCTGCCCGGAGGGGAGGTGGCCGCCTTCGTCGCCGGCAGATTCCAGGGCTCCGACGGCTCCGGCGGCTGGCCCTGCCGCGGCGAGGTGATCCTCGATCTGCCCGCCGACGTCGTATCCGCCTACGCCCACGACGGACTCGTCGAAGCACTCGGCCCGGACCGCTGCCGGCTCGTCCTGGGCGCGTGGTCATGGCCGGGGCTGGCCGCCGCCATCGGCAGGTTCGACGCCGATATCCAGGTCATCGGGCCGGCCGAACTCAAGGACGCCTTCGCGCACCTGGCCCGCCGCTACGCCGACGCCGCGGCGGGAGACCCCACCGGTCAGGCCGTGGGCAGCCAGTCGACCCGGCCCGCCAGCAGGGCGTAGCCGACGAAGGCCACGATGTCGATCAAGGCGTGCGCGGCGACCAGCGGCCCGACCCGCCCCCAGCGGCGGTAGAGCAGTACGAACACCACGCCCATCGCCATATTGCCGAAGAAGCCGCCGATGCCCTGATAGAGGTGGTACGAGCCGCGCAGCACCGAGCTCGCCAGCAGCGCGGCCATCGGCGTCCAGCCCAACTGTCCGAGCCTGCGCAGCAGATAGCCGACGACGATCACCTCCTCCAGCACGGAGTTCTGCACGGCGGAGGCGATCAGCACGGGGATCTTCCACCACACGTCGGGCAGCGCCTCGGGCACCACCGTCAGATTGGCCCCGGCCGCCCGTGCGCCGAGGTAGAGCAGCAGCCCCGTACCGCCTATCCCGGCCGCCACCGCAGCACCCCAGCCCAGGTCGAAGGCCGGCCGCCGGCGGTCGAAGCCGATGGCGCGCAGCCCGGCGCCCTCCCGCAGCAGCAGATGGGCCACGAGCGCGACCGGCACCAGCGCGGTGGAGATGCCGAAGAGCTGCCAGGCCAGATCCAGCCAGGGCCTGCCGGGTGCCTCGGAGGCGTTGAGCGTGGCCGCCTTGTCCTTCAGCCCGCCGGGCGCGGTCACCGAGCCGATAAAGCTGATCAGCGCCGATACGCCGCTCGCGCCCAGCGACAGCGCCAGGACCAGCAGCGTCTCCTGGCGCAGGACGCGTTCCGAGAGCCTGCCCTCCGGAGGGGAAAGCTCCATGTCCCGCGCGTGTGACTGCACGCTTGCCTCCAGTTCCGCTTTTCCACCTCATCGGTGGTCGTGTGCCGCTAGGGTCTCGAAAAGAGTTCCGAAGAGACGCGACGGTCAGGGGAGGGCGCCATCCCGCTGGCGCCGTCCTTGCTCCTGACAGCTTCATCTTCACAGGAGACGCAGCACATGGGACGCCACAGCCTGCCAGAGGACTCAGTCGACCCTGTCCACTCACCACGGCAGGACCCTACGGGGTCCCGGTCCGCCGCACGCCGCCGGGCCGTCGCGATCTCCACCGCGGTCGTGCTCACCCTGGCCACCGGCGCGGCACTGGTTCTGCGCAGCGAGTTACTGGGCCCGATGGAGTCCTGCTCGAACGACGCCGTGCGCCTCGGGGTGGCCGCCTCCCCGGACATCGCCCCGGCGCTGCGCGAGGTCGCCGAGCGCGCCCGGGCCACCCATGTCCGCTCCGATGGCCGCTGCCTCGATGTGAAGGTCACCAGCCGGGTGCCGTACGAGGTGGCCGACGCGCTCGGCGACGACAGCCGCGACCCGGGTTTCCAGGTGTGGCTGCCGGACTCCAGTGTGTGGGTAGACCGCGCGGCGTCCTCCCCCGCCAAGTCGGTCCCCCTGGACACGCTCGGCGGCGTGGCGTCCTCGCCGGTGGCCGTGGCGGCGACCCCGTCGGCCGCCAAGCGGCTCGGCTGGCCGCAGAAGAAGTACAGCTGGGCCCGGCTGACCGCGGCCGCGACCGGGGACGAGGATCTGCGGCTCGGGGCCGCGGACCCGGCGCGCAGCGCCACCGGGCTGCTCGCCCTGGCCCGTGTCAACGCCTCGATAGCCAAGGAGAGCGGCGGACCGGGAAAGGGCGGCGGGGCTGATACGCAGGCCGCGGCCGCCGCGAAACTCCTGTCCCAGCGCGTCTCCGACGGCGACGACCAGGTGCTGACCACGCTGCCGCGCGACGACTCGGGCGCGGAGGCGGGGAATCCGCGGCGCAATCAGGCGCTGTTCCTGTCCGAGCAGGCCGCCTACCGCCATAACGCGGCGGCCGGGGGCGCCCCTCGGCTCCAGCTGTTCTACCCCGAGGACGGCACCGCCGAGCTCGACTATCCGTACACGGTGCTCAATGACGACGCGCTCACCACGGTGCGGGCCCGCGCCGCCACCCGGTTCATGACCTTTCTCTCCGACACCCAGAACCGCCGGATCCTCGCGCGGCACGGCTTCCGGCCGGCCAGCGGCAAGGCGGTCGAGGAGGTGACCCGTACGGCGGGCGGCAAGGCCCCCCAGCCGTACGCGGTGGTCCCGGCCTCCGGCCCGTCGGGTGCGGAGCTGGAGACCGCGCTTGGCATGTGGACGATCACCGTGCAGAGCGCCCGGCTGAACACCGTCGTCGACGCGTCGGCCTCCATGGCGGCCCCGGTGCCCGGCCGGAACGGCGAGTCCCGGATGGCCGTCACCAAGGCGTCCCTGTTGCGGGCGCTGGCGCAGTTCACACCGGACGACGAGATCGGGCTGTGGGAGTTCTCCCAGCGGCTCGACGGCGCCCGGGACTTCCGGGAGCTGGTGCCCACCCGGCGGCTGGGCCTGCGCGACCCGGACGGCTCCACCCAGCGCGACCGGCTGACGGCCGCCTTCGGCGCCCTGGAGCCGGTGCCGGGCGGGGCGACCGGGCTGTACGACACGGCGCTCGCGGCGTACCGGAAGGCACGCGACGGCTACGCGCAGGGCAAGTTCAACGCCGTCGTACTGCTCACCGACGGGTCCAACCAGGACGAGGGCAGCATCTCGCGCAAGGCGCTGGTCGAGCAGCTGGGACGGCTCACCGACCCGAACCGCCCGGTGCCGCTGATCGCCATCGCGGTCGGGCCGGACGCCGACCTGTCCGCATGCGAGGACATCGCGGAGGCGACCGGCGGCTCGGCGCAGCGGGTGGTGGACCCGGCGCAGATCGACAGCGTGATCCTCAAGGCGATCGTGTCGGCGAGCCGGGCGGGCACGGAGAACTCGGGCTGAGCGCACCCCTTTTGTTTTGCGGCTCGGTTCTCCCCCAGCTACCGCTGGGAGGTGCCCCCAGGGGCGCTACAGCCCCTGTCGACGGTCGACCACGCGGCGGTAGCCGACTGCCATCGATATGCGGCTCCGCCGCGTGGCGATCGCAGCCTCGGCCCCCCGCGCGGCGGAGCCCGATATCGATTGCAGCCTCGCGGCCTCCGCGCGCTCTCTCTTTCACAGTGACATCAGCGCCTCCGGCGCGGGCGGCCGCGCCCCTTCGGCTCACTCGCCGGGGCCGGTCAACCCGGGAGCGCGGGCGGCCAGGTGTGGACCGGTTCGCCGGTGCGCATCAGCTCGCCGTAGCGGCGGGTCATCGCCGCCAGCGCGGCGTCCCGCCCGAGGCCGCTCTCCCGCGCCCGGTGGTACGCGGCGGCCTGCCAGGACGCGCCGTTGACCCGGCGTCGGCAGCGCTCCTCGATGATCCCCAGGTAGCGCTCGCGGTCGGCGGGCTCGACGCCCCAGGCGTCGAGCCCTGCGGCGGCCAGCGGCAGCAGTTCCTCCTGGACGAGCCGGACAGCGGGGATCCGCACCATCGAGGAGGACCGGCCGCCCGGTTTGGGCCACCGCAGGACCGCGTCGATGCCATGACGGCAGGCCGTGTCGAAGTTGGCCGCCGCGGCCTCGAAGGGCAGCCGCTTCCACACCGGGCGCGGCTCCTCGGCAAGCGCCCGCACCAGGCCGTAGTAGAAGGCGGCGTTGGCGATGACGTCGCTGACGGTGGGCCCGGCGGGCAGTACACGGTTCTCCACCCGCAGATGCGGTACGCCGTCGGCGACCGCGTACACGGGGCGGTTCCAGCGGTAGATGGTGCCGTTGTGCAGCACCAGCTCGCTCAGCCGCGGCACCCCGCCGTCGTCCAGCACCCGCAGCGGATCCTCGTCATCCGCGGTCGACAGCAGGGGCGGGAAGAAGCGCAGATTCTCCTCGAAGAGCTCGTGCGCGTCGCTGATCCAGCGCTCGCCGAACCAGGTCCGCGGCCGCACGCCCTGGGCCGCGAACTCCGGCGGGCGGACGTCGGTGGCCTGGAGGAACAGCGGCGGGCGGGACTCGCGCCACACCTCCCGGCCGAACAGGAAGGGGGAGTTGGCGCCCACCGCGATCTGCGCGGCGGCCACCGCCTGGGCCGCGTTCCACACGGCCGCGAACCGGCCCGGGGTCACCTGAAGGTGCAGCTGGACCGAGGTGCAGGCGGCCTCGGGGGCGATCGAGCCGGAGGCGCAGCGGAACCGCTCCTCGCCCTCGACATCGATCAGGAAATCCTCGCCGCGGGCGGCCAGCATCTGCTCGTTGAGAAGTTTGTAGCGATCGTCGTAGGAGAGGTTGGCAGAGCCCAGGTCGCGGGCGACAAGGGTCGGCAGAATTCCGATCATAACGATCCCGGAGTCGACTTCCCCCGCCTTGCGATCGGCATATGACAAACCAGTCCGGAGCTCTTCCGCCAACTGGTCGAGAACCCTGCCGTGCAAACGGTGCGGCACGATGTTTACTTCAAGATTGCACTGTCCGAGTTCGGTCTGGAAATCGTGACTCGCGATTCTCTCCAGAACCTCGGCGTTCATCATCCTCGGCATCCCGTCGGACCCCGCGAGATTCAGCTCGATCTCCAGCCCCATGAGATTCTTGGGGCGGTCGAAACGCTTCTCGGCCAGGAGCCGGGCCAGCGCCTCCAGGCCCTGCCGGAGCCTGGCGCGCTGCCGCTGCCGCCCGGACGGATCGAACTCTCCGGCTACGACCTTCTCCCCCATCGAAGCGTCCCTTCCTCGAGTGGATCGACGGCTCTTGGCCGCGCACATCACGCACGATGATGCCCAGCCAATGTGATCGATAACGCCACACATGGACTGCCCAACCGATAGGCTCTGCACAACGCCGGATTGCCGTGATGAAAAACACCCGCCAGATCAAGCCTACCCAGGCTGGGTTAAAATGCCAGGTCATATCCGTGCATATGGCAGAGAATCGGCGAAAATCCCCTCGTCCCGGCGGGCCGGATTAGTGCTTGCCCGCAATACCGGGGACAGGTACATGAAACACGACGGGAACACTTGTCGTATAAACTCGGCAACCGAGGCAGAGAGACAACGCCCTGACATCTCGTCAGTGCACCTCTGACCCGCGTTACACCGACAGCGCCATCCGCACCTGGCACGCCAGCGCTCCACCGTGTCTCCGAAGTGAGAGGCGACCCACCATGCCGCTGCACGTCCCCTCGGCTCCAGCGCCTGCTCTGAACAGCATCCGCACGGCCCTCGGTTCTCCCACCGCCGTCCGCACCCCGCTCCTCGCCACCCTGGACGGGCCCTTTGAGCTCGAACTTCCCCTACCCGTCCACGTCCTGGACGACATCACCGCCCCCGACGGCCCGCCGCGCGCCCGGCTCACCGGATGGCGGTTCCTGATCCGCGACGGTGAGCGCACGGTGGCCTCCGCCGAGGCGATGCTGACGGCCGACGGCTGGGTCTTCTCACACTTCTCCGAAGGCCCGTACGTATCCTCGGCCGAACTGGCGCTGAGCCAGGCCGAGTCGCTGCCCTCGGTGTACCAGCCCCGGCTGCTGTCCATTCCGGAGCTGTACATGCTGACGCTGTGGCTGCGCAGCGACCCTGACGTCGCCGCCGAAGAAGGCCACCTCGCCGCGGCCGATCTGCTGGTGCCGCTCACCCCCGCCCCGCCCGGAATCGCCGCTCACCGCGCGCACCGCGCCGCGGACCTGCTGCCGGTGCTCACTCTCCGGCTGACACCGACACCGCTGCTGGGCTCCTCGGCCTGACCGACCGCGGCCGAGCACCGCCCGCGGCGGCCGCCGCCCACGCCCGAGCGCCCCGTGATCCCCGGATCGCGGGGCGCTCCGCTGCGGGCTCGTAACAGTCCCGTCAGGGTGAACCGCCGACCGGGTGGATGCGTCATTATCTAGCGGGTACCGGTGCCGCGAAATCCGTGCGAAAACCGGCCCTCAGGGCAACACTTGGAGCAACAGACCGACTGACCAACGGGGGGGGCGGCCATGACTGCCGCAGCAAGTCACAGGACACTCACCACATCGCAGCGAGAGATCCCTTCCATGTGCCAGCACCAGCCACCGTGCCCGTCTGCCGACTCCGCCGACCGGGAGGCCGCCCATCTCGTGGCGCACCACCCCGAGCAGGGCTGGAGCCTGCTGTGCAACGGCGTCCTCTGCTTCGAGGACACCGGTGAGCTTCTGCCGGACGGGCAGATCATCGCCCCGCACCGGCCGCTGGACGCCGAGCGCGTCGTCACGGCGGCCTAGCGAATTTTCAGGGGCCGGCCCGGCGCCTCAGCCGCACCGGCCCCGTACCCGACCGGGCCCGCCCGGTCAGCTCTCGTACGACCGGTCAGCTCTCGTACGACCGGTCAGCTCTCGTACGACTCCAGCGGCGGGCAGGAGCAGACCAGGTTGCGGTCGCCGTACGCGCCGTCGATCCGCCGTACCGGCGGCCAGTACTTGTCGGCCGGCGACACCCCGGCCGGGAAGGCCGCCTCCCCCCGGGTGTAGGGGTGCTCCCACTCCCCGCTGAGCGCGGCCGCCGTGTGCGGGGCGTTCCGCAGCGGGTTGTCGTCCTGGGGCCACTCCCCCGAGCCGACCTTCTCGATCTCCGCCCGGATGGCGATCATCGCCTCGCAGAACCGGTCCAGCTCCGCCAGGTCCTCGCTCTCCGTCGGCTCGATCATCAGCGTGCCGGCGACCGGGAACGACATCGTGGGCGCGTGGAACCCGTAGTCGACCAGCCGCTTGGCCACATCGTCGACGCTCACGCCGGTCGTCTTGGTGAGCGGACGCAGATCGACGATGCACTCGTGGGCGACCAGGCCGCCGGGGCCGGTGTAGAGCACCGGGTAGTGCGGCTCCAGGCGCTTGGCGATGTAGTTGGCGCCGAGCACCGCCACCTGAGTGGCCCGGCGCAGCCCCTCGGCGCCCATCAGCCGGACGTACGCCCAGGAGATGGGCAGGATGCCCGCCGAACCCCAGGGCGCGGCGGCGACCGGGCCCACGCCGGTCGCCGGGCCCGCCGCGGGCTGGAGCGGGTGGTTGGGCAGATACGGCGCCAGGTGCTCGCGCACCGCGACCGGGCCCACGCCGGGGCCGCCGCCGCCGTGCGGGATGCAGAAGGTCTTGTGCAGGTTGAGGTGGGAGACATCGCCGCCGAACCGGCCCGGCCGGGCCAGCCCCACCAGGGCGTTGAGGTTCGCGCCGTCCACGTAGACCTGGCCGCCCGCGTCGTGCACGGCCGCGCAGATCTCGCTGATGTGCTCCTCGAACACGCCGTGGGTTGAGGGGTAGGTGACCATCAGGACGGCCAGTTCATCGCCGTACTGCTCGATCTTGGCGCGCAGGTCGTCGGCGTCGACCTCGCCGTCCTCGCCGGTCTTGACCACGACGACCTTCATGCCCGCCATCACGGCGCTGGCGGCGTTGGTGCCGTGCGCGGAGGACGGGATAAGGCAGACGGTGCGCCGCTCCTCGCCGTTGGCCCGGTGGTAGGCGCGTACGGCCAGCAGCCCGGACAGCTCGCCCTGCGATCCGGCGTTCGGCTGGAGGGAGACCTTGTCGTAGCCGGTGACCTCGGCCAGCCGCTCCTCCAGCTCACGGATCAGCGTCAGATACCCCTGGGCCTGCTCAACCGGCGCGAAGGGGTGCAGCGCCCCGAACTCCGGCCAGGTGATCGGCTCCATCTCGGTGGTGGCGTTGAGCTTCATGGTGCAGGAGCCGAGCGGGATCATGCCCCGGTCCAGGGCGTAGTCGCGGTCGGCCAGGCGCCGCAGATAGCGCAGCATCGCGGTCTCGGAGCGGTGCCGGTGGAAGACCGGGTGGGTCAGATACACGTCACCGCGGAGCAGGTCCGCGGGGAGCGCGTCGGCCGCCGCGGCGTCCAGTTCGTCGATGGTGGGCAGCCCGCCGTCCACGCCGAAGGCCGACCACACGGCGGCGAGCTGGGCGCGCCCGGTGGTCTCGTCACAGGCGATGCCCACATGGTCGGCGTCGGTCAGCCGCAGGTTGACCCCGGCCTCGCGGGCCGCGGTGACGACCTCGGCGGCCCGGCCCGGGACATACGCGGTGAGGGTGTCGAAGAACGCGCCGTGCACGATCTGAACGCCCCCGGCCCGCAGCCCCTCGGCCAGCACGGCCGCGTAGCGGTGGGTGCGCCGGGCGATGGTCCGCAGGCCCTCCGGGCCGTGGTAGACGGCGTACATGCCGGCCATCACGGCGAGCAGCACCTGGGCGGTACAGATGTTGCTGGTGGCCTTCTCTCGGCGGATGTGCTGCTCGCGGGTCTGCAGGGCCAGGCGGTACGCCTTGTCGCCGTCGGCGTCGACCGAGACGCCCACCAGGCGGCCCGGCAGGCTGCGGGCGTAGGCGTCGCGGACGGCCATGAAACCGGCGTGCGGCCCGCCGAAGCCCATCGGCACGCCGAACCGCTGGCTGCTGCCGACCGCGATATCGGCGCCCAGCTCGCCGGGCGAGGTGAGCAGGGTGAGGGCGAGCAGATCGGCGGCGACGGTGACCACGGCGCCGAGCTCATGGGCCCGCTCGATGACCGGGCGCAGCTCGCGCACCGCGCCGGAGGCGCCCGGGTACTGCAGCAGCACGCCGAACACCCCGCGCTCGGCCACCTCGGCCGGTATGCCCGCCGAGAGGTCGGCGACGACCACCTCGACACCGGTGGGTTCGGCGCGGGTCTGGATGACCGCGACGGTCTGCGGCAGGGTGTCGGCGTCGACCAGGAACACGCCCTGCTTGACCTTGCCCACCCGCCGCGACAGCGCCATGGCCTCGGCGGCGGCGGTGGCCTCGTCGAGCAGTGAGGCGCCGGCGGTCGGCAGCCCGGTCAGGTCGGCGACCGCGGTCTGGAAATTGAGCAGCGCCTCGAGCCGGCCCTGGGAGATCTCCGGCTGGTAGGGCGTGTACGCGGTGTACCAGGCGGGGTTCTCCAGCACGTTGCGCAGGATCACCGGCGGGGTGAACGTCCCGTAGTAGCCCAGGCCGATCATCGGGGAGAGCAGCTGGTTGCGCTCGGCCAGGCCGCGCAGCTCGGCCAGCACCTCGGCCTCGCTGCGGGCCGGGGGCAGCCGCAGCTCCTCGGCGCTTCTGATGACCTCCGGCACGGCGGCCTGGGTGAGTTCGTCGAGGGAGCCGAAGCCGACCTGCGCGAGCATCTTGGCCTGCGCCTCGGAGTCCGGTCCGATATGGCGCCGCTCGAACGGAGTACCGCGTTCCAACTCGGTCAGTGAGGTGCGATTGGCGGTCATCTGCGAGGCCTCCTGGTCTGTACGACCTACGAGGGGCACCACGGTGCGGGTGCCCGAACGGCCTCCCCCTCTGTCATCTCAACCTGAGAGCTTCACCGGGCCCGCGGGCGGCGAGCCGGCTTTCACCGTCGGTGAGGAGGGGTCCCGGAGCCGTACTCGCCCGTGGCCCACCCTGCTTTCCAGAGTGACCTCACCCGCGCGGTACGTGTGCCTGAGAGATTCCGGGGAGGATTTGCTCCTTCGGCGCCTCCGACGACGTCGGCGGAGGGCTCTCCCGCACGGGGTCTGCAGCCACCGTCAGCCTACCAGCGAGCCTGTCGCCAGGGTTTTTGGGGAAAGCGCTCGAGTGGACGCGCGCGGCGTTGTGGCTTTTCGTAGGGATCACAAGGAAACGGGGGGATTCATGAAAAAATCGCCACCTGTGGGAGAGAGTGTGCAGACCGACATCGATCCGCGGACCCTCATCGGCCGCAAGGCCTTCGACCGCGATGGCGCGAAGATCGGCACCGTGGACGAGGTCTACCTCGACGACGCGACCGGCGAGCCGGAGTGGGCGGCGGTACGCACCGGCCTGTTCAGCCGGGACGTGTTCGTGCCCCTCGAACCCAGCCAGGTCATCGACGACACACTGCGGGTGCCGTACGAACGGGCGCTCATCAAGGACGCGCCGGACTTCGGGGTCGGCCGCCATCTGTCGCCCGAGCAGGAGCTGCAGCTCTACCACCACTACGGCCTGGACGTCACCGGCTGACCTTGGTGAAGCTCCCGGCCCTCGCCCCGGCCCTCGTCCTCGGCCGGGGCGTCGGCGTCGCTCTCGGCGGGCCGGAGCAGCGGCAGCGGGTCCGCGGGCTCCAGCGCCGGGTCGTCGACCGCGAACGTCCGCACCCGGCCCGGCCTCGACCAGGGCTCCTCGAAACGCACGGTCACCCGCCCGACCCCGCTGCCCTGCACCCACCCCGCCCCGAACTCCGCATGCCGTACATCGCAGCCGGGCAGCCAGCGGCGGGGCCGGTCGGCGCCCTCGTCGTCCTCCAGGGCCGCCAGGGCGGGCTCCGGTGTCCCTCCGGCTTCGCCCGTCCCCCCGGCGGCCTCCTGAGCCTCCTGGGCCTCATGAGCGGCCTGGGCGGCCTGGGCGGCCTGGGCGGCCTGGGCGAACAGATCCTCCTGGGTGTAGTCCGCCAGGCCGCTCACGCCCACTCCCAGCAGCCGCACACCCGCCGTGGTGTCCACGCCTTCCAGCAGCCGCGCCGCGGCCTCCCGCACCACCGCCGGATCGTCCGTCGGCCCGCGCAGCGTCTCCGAGCGGGTCAGCGTGGAGAAGTCGTAACGCCGCACCTTGAGCACGACCGTGCGCCCCGAACGGCCGGCCCCGCGCAGCCGCCGCACACACCGGTCGGCGAGCCGCGCCACCTCCAGCTGCACCCGCGTGCGGTCGGTGAGGTCGACGTCGTACGTGTCCTCCACCGATACGGACTTGGCGTCCCGCTCGGCCACGACCGGCCGGTCGTCCTGCCCACAGGCCATGACGTACAGCGAGGCGCCATGGGCCTTGCCCAGCAGCCGGACCAGCTCCTCCTCCCCCGCCTCCCTCGTCTCGGCGACGGTGGTGATCCCGGCCCGGCGCAGCGCCTCCGCGGTGGCCGGGCCCACCCCGGGCAGGGTGCGCACCGTCAGCGGCCCCAGCAGCTCCCGCTCGGTGCCCGGCTCGATGAGCACCAGCCCATCGGGCTTGGCCCGCTCGGAGGCGATCTTGGCGAGCATCTTGGACCCGGCCAGGCCCACCGAGCCGGTCAGCCCGGTCGCGGCCACGATGTCCGCGCGCAGCCGCTCCCCCACGGCCAGCGCCGCCCCGGCCGTGGCCGGGACACCGCCCGCCTCCAGATCCACGAAAGCCTCGTCCAGGCTCAGCGGCTCGACCAGCGGGGACAGGTCGGCCAGCAGGGCCATGACCGCGTCACTCACCTGGCGGTACAGGGAGAAGCGGGGGGTGAGATACGCCGCGTTCGGACACAGGCGGCGGGCCTGGGCCATCGCCATGGCCGAGTGGACCCCGAAAACCCGCGCCTCATAGGAAGCCGTGGCCACCACGCCGCGCGGCCCCAGGCCGCCGACGATCACCGGCTTGCCGCGCAGGCTGGGCTTGGCCGCCTGCTCCGCCGAGGCGTAGAAGGCGTCCATGTCCAGATGCAGAATCGTCGGCGCACCCCTCACACCTACAGATGCTGCCGCATGCCACCGACAATCGGGACTACCCATCTAGACCAGTGACCACGGGCCACTGACAACCGGGCACTGACAACCGGGGGCGGCGGCTCCGCGCTCAGCCCGCGCGGTTGCGGCGCCGCGCGAGTTCGTCGGTGGGGTTGTGCCCCACCAGCGTCTCGCCGGTGTCCACGCGCTCGCCGTGGAGCTGCGCCAGCGCGCTCTCCACGTCCCGCCACACCACGCCCACGGCGATCCCGAAGACGCCCTGGCCGCCCTGGAGGAGGTCGACCACCTCGTCGGGCGAGGTGCATTCGTAGACCGTCGCCCCGTCGCTCATCAGCGTCATCTGGGCGAGGTCGTCGAGGCCGCGCGAGCGCAGATGCTGGACGGCGGCCCGGATGTTCTGCAGGGACACGCCGGTGTCCAGAAGCCGCTTGACGATTTTGAGGACGACGACGTCCCGGAAGCTGTAGAGCCGCTGGCTGCCCGAGCCGTACGCGGGCCGCACGCTCGGCTCCACGAGCCCGGTGCGCGCCCAGTAGTCCAGCTGGCGGTAGGTGATGCCGGCGGCCGCACAGGCGGTCGGCCCGCGATAGCCCACCTTCTCGGGCTTCGCCACGGCGCCTTCGCGCGGCGGCGTGGCCTGTGCCGCCACCCGAGCCTTCAGTACCGGTTCGGCCGGTACGCTCCCATCGAGCGTGTACGGACCGCCTGCCGCCGTGCCGTCGCCGCTGCTTCTCACGCCGACCTCCGTCCTCGACCTGCCTTCTCGACGGTAGGCAGTCACCCGGGGTGCGTCAACGATCGCCACACTCGGCACGCCGAGTGATAATCACCCTAAGGGTGGTTTCCCGTGTCCCTCTGCCGGGAAAGGCTACTCGAATGTGCTGTCGAAGACCGGCGGACAGCACAGCTTCAGCACAGCTCACGGTCCGTCGCTCTCTGGCCGCCGATGGCTCGCCGGCCGGGCTCACTGGCTGCTGGTGCCGAAGTCCTCGGGCGAGATCTGGTCGAGGAACTCGCGGAACTTCTCCACCTCGTCCTCCTGCTCGTCCGGGATGGCGATCCCCGCGTCGTCCAGCACCCCGTCACTGCCGTAGATCGGCGTGCCGGTGCGCAGCGCCAGCGCTATGGCGTCGGACGGCCGGGCGCTGACCTCCACGCCGCTGGCGAACACCAGCTCCGCGTAGAAGACACCCTCGCGCAGGTCCGTGATGCGGACTTCGGTGAGCTGCTGGCCGACCGCGTCGAGCACGTCCTTGAAGAGGTCGTGGGTCAGCGGACGCGCCGGAGCCATGCCCTGCTGAGCGAAGGCGATCGCCGTCGCCTCTCCCGGTCCGATCCAGATGGGGAGGTAGCGGTCGCCTCCTACCTCGCGCAGGAGCACGATCGGTTGGTTGGAGGGCATCTCCACCCGGACACCCACGACGTCGAGCTCGTTCACACAGCAACCCTAGGACGTGCCCGGCCGGTTTGGATAGTCGGGACCGAGCCGGTCACCGGGAACCGGCCCGCAGAGCGGACTGGACAAAGGCCGCATGAAGCCGCACGGACAGCTCGGCCAGCTCCCGGGCGCTGGCCTCCGCATGGGCTCTGGTCTGCGGATTCGGGTGTCGCCGCAGCGGGGCGACCACCTGCTCGAGCAGTCCCACCTCGCGCTCCGCGGCGGCTTTCATGATCCTCAAATGACGTGGTTCCAGACCGAAACGACCCAGGTCCGCGACGAGCCTGGCGACGGTCACCGCCTCGATGTCGTATCCGCCGTCCGCGCCCGGCCCGATCAGCCCGAACGACTCCCACTCGGCCAGCTTCCCCTCGTCGATCCCGGTGGCGGCCAGCAGTTCGGCCCGGCCCACCCGGGCGGCCGTGGGGCGCTCCACGGCGCCCTCCAGCCCTTCCTCGGCCGATGATCCCTCCGGCAGGGCGCCGGGGGCCGCGGCGGGCAGCTGGGGCCGCTCTCCTCGCTCCAGGGCGTCCAGATGCTCCCGGATGACCTTCAGTGGCAGATAGTGGTCACGCTGCATGCGCAGAACATGGCCGAGCCGCTCCACGTCCTGCGGGCTGAATTTGCGGTAGCCGGAGGGCGTGCGCCGCGGCTCAACCAGGCCCTCGGCCTCCAGAAAACGGATCTTGGAGAGGGTGACCTCGGGGAATTCGTCCCGCAGCAGATTCAGCACGGTGCCGATGCTCATCGCCCGGCCGCCCGCGGGGGCGGTGCCGGTGTCGGCACCGCCCGACGGTGTCTGAAGCATGGACCTCCCCTGACGGGTCAGATACCGAAGCCTCGCTGGCTCGGGTAGAAGACCAGCCGGTACTTGCCGATCTGCACCTCGTCACCGCTGTTCAGGATGGCCGAGTCGATCGCCTCACGGTTGACGTACGTCCCGTTCAGGCTGCCGACGTCCGCGACGGTGAAGGAGCCGTCCTGGCCGCGGCGGAACTCCACATGGCGGCGCGAGACGGTCACGTCGTCCAGGAAGATGTCGCTCTGCGGATGACGGCCGGCCGTGGTCACATCGCTGTCCAGCAGGAAGCGGCTGCCGGAGTTCGGCCCGCGACGGACCACCAGCAGCGCGGAGCCCGGGGGCAGCGCATCGACGGCCGCCTGAGCCTCCGGGGAGAGCGAGGGCAGCGGAGTCTGCCCGGTCACCTCGGCGTCGTATGCCTCAAGACCGGAGATCGAAATGGTGGACGTGGTCTCCGAAGCACGCTCGGAGGGCGCCTGGCCCCGCAGCGGTGCGCCGCAGTTGGAGCAGAAACGGCTGTCCTGGGCGTTCCGATGGCCGCACCTCTGACATACCGGCAAGCCGAACCCTCCGCCCGTGTTCGCGGTCGATGGCTCCCCGAAACCTATGCGTCCGGACGCAGAAGGGTCAACAGAAGACGCGCCCTGACCACCCGGAATGCCGCCACCGTCCCGGAACAGCGGACGCTCCTCGCTCACCCCGCTCTCCTCCGCGGCACGCGGGGCGCGATGGCGGGCGGTGCTGCTGCCGCCGTCCTGGCGCGCGCTCTTGCCGAACAACTTCCCGAACAACTTCACGGGCGATTCCCCTTGACTGAAACAGACCCGCCCGTGGGGCAGGGCAAACCCTCGATGCACACACCAGACGGTCCGGACATCCTCACAACGTCCGTGACCACCAGACAGTTTCCATCACGCGCGACTCTTCCGGTGCGCCGACCCCCCGCGTCCTCGTCGTCCGGCCGCGAGACTCCCATACCTGACCACCTCACCGCGACGACGACCGAGCGTAGTCAGGCCGCTTCGCCGACCGCAAGGCATCGACGACGATCTTCTTCGAGCGCTCGATGGACACGGTGGCCTGCTCCTTCTCCAGGCTCTGCACCACTCCGCCCGGAATGTTCAGGGCCGGCTCCAAATCCTCCGGCTTGCCGATGACCTTGATCACGTACGGCAGCGTCACTTTCCGTCCATCGATTTCGACCGCGCCGCCGACGTCCGTGAAGTACGTGCTCGCGACCACCCGTACCTTGCCGATCTGGATGGCCTCGGCCCCGGCGGCGCGCAGTTCCTGGACCGCGTCGAGCAGCATGTCCGACTCCACGGTGCCCTTCGACGCGTCGATCTTCATCGTGATACCCGGCCCCTCGGCGGCGACGGTGCCCGCGAGGACACCGAGCTGCTGCTCCTTTTGGGCCGTCTGCTTACGGGCTTCCTCGGCCCGGTCCGAGCTGTTCTCCAGTTCGGTCCGCTGCGTCTCCAGCCGCTGCTTCTCGTCCCGCAGCCGCTGGGTGCGGTTGTCCAGCTCGTCGAGGATCCGTACCAGGTCCTCCTGCCGGGCGCCGCGCAGCACGTTGTTGTTGTCATTGGTCGAGCGCACCTGGATGGCCAGACCGAGGCCGAGGCCGAACAGCAGGAGCGCGACGATGAGTTGAGCCCGCGTCAGCCGCGGCGGCCACAGGCCCTTCACCAGCCGCTGACGGCCGTTGGACGGCTCCTGGACCTCCTGGGCCGCCTCGGGCTCCGCGCGGTCCTCTGGACCGTCTCCCGGCCCCTCACCGGACTCTTCGCCAGCGCCCTCGGTCGGCTCAGGGGCCGGTGCGGTCTCCCGCCGCTCCCCCTCGGCCTTCTCCCGTCGCGCATCGGGGCCGCTCTCGGGCGTACGAGGCTTCTCCGGGCGATCGGGCCGCTCGGTCGGCTCGTGGGGCTGCCGGGGCTCCTCCGCCGTGTCGTCAGTCGTCATCGGCTCACGCCCGGAAGACATGGCGGCGGATGGCGGCGGCGTTGGAGAAGATCCGGATGCCGAGCACGACCACGACGCCGGTGGACAGCTGGGCGCCGACCCCGAGCTTGTCGCCGAGGAAGACGATCAGCGCGGCGACCACCACATTGGACAGGAACGAGACGACGAAGACCTTGTCGTCGAAGATCCCGTCGAGCATCGCCCGGAAGCCGCCGAACACCGCGTCGAGCGCGGCGACGACGGCGATCGGCAGATAGGGCTCGACCACCGTCGGCACCACGGGTTGGACCCAAAGTCCGACCACGACTCCCACGACGAGGCCCAATACGGCGATCAAGATGTGCCCTTCCCTGTGTCGGTGCCGCCCTTCCGGGCGCCACCGGCTATCGGTTCTGCGGTTCGTACGATCAGACTCGGCGCGGCCGGAAGCCGCACCTCGTCCGCGGCGGAAATGCTCGTGCGGACGCCGTAATTTTCGTGCAGTACGTGCAGGTACTGTCCGTCGGCACTGTCCTGGAAGGTCGTGCTCAGCCGCCGTCCGTCCCCCACCGCGAGCACCGTATAGGGCGGCACCAGCGGTTTGTTGTCGACCAGTATGGCGTCTCCCGCGGCCCTGATCGCCGACAGGGCCGTCAGCCGCTGCCCATTGATCGAGACGGCCTCGGCGCCGGACTCCCACAGGCCGTTGACGACCCGCTGCAGATCGCGGTCGCGCACCCGCCCCGTATCGGAGAAGCCGGTGCTCTGCCGCGGCCCTCCGCCGCCCTGGTCGGCTTCCTTGGCGTCATTGACGACCAGCTTGACCCCGGGGCCCTTCACCTCGGTCGCCCCGGACAGCAGCGCGAGCAGCTCGCCCTTGTCCCCGCCGTGCTGCTCCAGCGCCTGCCGCTGCCGGTCGTCGACCTCCCCGCGGAGCCTGTCCAGGCTCTTCTGGAGGTCGTCCGCGTTCGAGTTCCCAGACTCGATGCGGTCGATCAGCTTTTCCCGGTCCTTGGCCAGCTTGGGCGCCGATATCCGGGCCTCGTCGGCGCCGATGGTCACGATGCCCGCGGCCAGCAGCAGCCCCGCCGCCAGCACCAGCTTGCCGCGCAGGGTGCGCGGCAGGCCCCGCCGCCCCTCCGTACCGCGGCGCGCGGCGGCCTCCGCATACCCCTCGTCGAGACTGTGGTCCATCACGTTGGTCAGCAGCGACATGGACGCGTCGAGACGTGGACGGGGGCTCGGCGGGGCTGTGCTCCGAACGGGGGGCTGCTGCGGCATGCCGCACATCGTCGCACGTCGGGGGCGCAGCCGCCGAATGGCCCCTCCGGCGCGCCGGAGGCGGGCCATGGGCGGCTGCGGGACCCCTTGTGCGCCCGGGGACCGCCTACGGGCTCTCAGACGCTCCCCACCAGGGGGAACGGATCAGCGCCCGGCGCTGTCCACCACGGCGGACCACTCATCGAGCAGCCCCTGCGCGGACGCGTCGTCCGGTCCCTCCGCCCATAGATGGGTGACCGCCTCCGCCGGGTCGGGCAGCACCATGACCCAGCGGCCGTCGGCCTCGACCACCCGCACCCCGTCGGTGGTGTCGACCGACCGGTCGCCCGCCTCCTCCACCACACGGCGCATGACCAGCCCCTTGACCGCCCACGGAGTGGCCAGATCCCGGCGCAGGACATGGGCGCGCGGAATACGGGCGTCGATCTGGCTCAGGGTGAGCTGGGTACGGGCCACCAGCCCGATGAGGCGTACAAAGGCCGCCGTACCGTCGAAGACGCTGCTGAACTCGGGGATGATGAAGCCGCCTCGCCCGTCCCCGCCGTAAATCGTGCCCTCCGCCCTGGCCACCCGGGTCAGGTCGTCGGCCGCGGTCGTCGTCCACTCCACCTGCGTGCCGTGGTACGCCGCCACCTGCTCGGCGATACGGGTGGTGGTCACCGGCAGCGCCACCCGGCCACTGCGGCGCTCCGCGGCCACCAGGTCCAGCATGACCAGCAGGGCCCGGTCGTCCTCCACGATCCGCCCCCGCTCGTCCACCAGCGAAAGCCGCTCGCCCACCGGGTCGAATCGCACACCGAACGCCGCGCGGGCCGAGGCCACGATCTCACCGAGCCGCACCAGACCCGAGCGGCGCGCCTCCGCCGTCTCGGTGGGACGCGATTCGTTCAGGCCAGGGTTGATGGTCAGCGCGTCGACGCCGAGCCGGCCGAGCAGGCTGGGCAGAACGAGTCCGGCGCTGCCGTTCGTGGCGTCCACGACAACCTTGAGGCCGGATTCCGCGATGCCGCTGGTGTCCACGGCACGCAGCAGGGAGCCCGTGTACGAGTCGAAGACGCTGGAGGGGAAGCTGAGGTCGCCGATCTCGCCGGGGAACGCCCGCCGGTACTCCTGGCGCGCGTACACCCGGTCCAGCTTCCGCTGCCCGGCGGCGGACAGATCGGCGCCGCGCTCGTCGAAGAACATGATGTCGACGGAGTCGGGCACGCCCGGCGAGGTACGGATCATGATCCCGCCGGCGCTGCCACGCGCAGTCTGCTGGCGAGCCACGGGCAGCGGCACGTTCTCCAGGTCACGCACATCGATGGCGCTGGTCTGGAGAGCCGAGATCACGGCTCGTTTGAGCGCCCGCGCACCACGGGAGTGATCACGCGCGGTGGTGACCGTCGAGCCCTTCTTGAGCGTCGTCGCATAGGCGCCGGCCAGCCGTACGGCGAGCTCCGGGGTGATCTCCACGTTCAGGATCCCGGACACGCCGCGGGCGCCGAAGAGATGGGCCTGACCGCGCGACTCCCAGATGACCGACGTGTTGACGAAGGCGCCGGCCTCGATTGTCTTGAACGGGTACACCCGGACATTGCCCTGGACGATCGATTCCTCACCGATCAGGCACTCATCACCGATGACCGCGCCATCCTCGATCCGGGCCGCCCGCATGACGTCGGTGTTCTTTCCGATGACGCAGCCGCGCAGATTGGCCTGCTGACCGACGTACACATTGTCGTGAACCACGGCTCTGTGCAGAAAGGAACCGCTCTTCACGACGACGTTGGACCCGACGACCGTATGCTCGCGGATCTCCGCGTCCGCCTCCACCTTCGCGTAGTCGCCGATGTAGAGCGGGCCGCGCAGCACGGCGTCCTGATGCACCTCGGCGCCCTCGGCGACCCACACCCCCGGGGAGATCTCGAAGCCGTCGATTTCGACATCGACCTTGCCCTCGAGCACATCGGCCTGGGCCTTGACATAGCTCTCGTGGGTGCCGACGTCCTCCCAGTAGCCCTCGGCGACATAGCCGTAAATCGGTTTGCCTTCCTTCATCAGCTGCGGGAAGACATCACCGGACCAGTCGACGGGAACATCGGGCTCGACATAGTCGAAGACCTCCGGCTCCATCACATAGATGCCGGTGTTCACGGTGTCGGAGAAAACCTGACCCCAGGTGGGCTTCTCCAGGAAGCGCTCGACCCTGCCGCCCTCGTCGACGATGGTGATGCCGAACTCGAGGGGATTGGGTACACGGGTCAGACAGACCGTGACCAGCGCCCCGTTCTGCTTATGGAAATTGATCAGCTCGGTGAGGTCGAAATCCGTCAGGGCATCACCCGAAATCACGAGAAAGGCATCGTCCTTGAGTGCCTCTTCCGCGTTCTTGACGCTGCCGGCGGTGCCGAGTGGCTTTTCCTCATTGGCGTACGTGAGCTCCATCCCGAGCTCCTCGCCGTCCCCGAAGTAGTTCTTGACCAGCGACGCGAGGAACTGGACGGTCACCACGGTCTCGCACAGACCATGCCGCTTGAGCAGCCGCAGCACATGCTCCATGATCGGCCGGTTGGCCACTGGCAGCAACGGCTTTGGCATGGTCGAGGTCATCGGGCGCAGGCGAGTACCCTCGCCTCCCGCCATCACGACGGCCTTCATGTCGGAAGCGTCCTCCTTGAAGAGACGACGGTCATGCCGACTGGCGCACCCCGATGGCCCACATACCTATCGTATTACGGACACCCCACCACTACGGGCTGCCACATCAGCGAGCTCAGTCGGCCGCGGCGTCCGCCTTCACGAGACGGCGGACCTGGACCACGTAGAGGACTCCTGCCCACCAATAGAGCGTTGTACCCCATCCGGCGAACGCCCATCCGAAAATAGCAGCGATTGTGTGAAGTGGGCCACTTCCATCACTCAGAAGGAGCAACGGGAAGGCGTACATCAGGTTGAAGGTCGCTGCCTTGCCGAGGAAGTTGACCTGGGGCGGGGGATACCCATGACGCCGCAGGATGCCGACCATGACCAGCAGCACCAACTCCCGTGCGAGAAGCACCGCGGTCAGCCAGATCGGCAGGATGTCGCGCCAGGTCAGCCCGACGAGTGTAGACAGAATGTAGAGACGGTCGGCCGCCGGATCCAGAATCCGGCCAAGACTGCTGATCTGGTTCCAGCGGCGGGCCAGCTTCCCGTCGAGATAGTCGCTCACACCGCTGAGCGCCAGCACGAGCAGTGCCCATTCATCGCTCTTCGGCCCGCCGAACTCGGGCCGCAGGATCAGCCACAGGAAAAGCGGCACGCCGAGCAGACGCGCGGCGCTGAGGATGTTCGGGATGGTGAGCACGCGGTCGGTCTGGACGCGTGTCTCCTGGACCTCCACCCGGGAGCCTCCTGTGAGAACGGTGCCGATGGATGCCCCATGACCTTACCGGTAGGGTATCGAGGCCCGGCACGGGGCCCCGGGCACGACAAAAAGCTCCGGGCGGAAACCAATGGTTCCCACCCGGAGCTTTATCAAAGATTGTTCGGCGGTGTCCTACTCTCCCACAGAGTCCCCCCTGCAGTACCATCGGCGCTGAAAGGCTTAGCTTCCGGGTTCGGAATGTAACCGGGCGTTTCCCTAACGCAATAACCACCGAAACACTA
>NZ_JBIRSJ010000022.1:0-196296 GCF_044334165.1 Streptomyces sp. NPDC020845
CAGAATGATCAGACGATCGCGAGAAGAATCGGATCTACTCCGGCGGGTCCCGTTTCATCCGTCGTATGGCGGTCAGTTTTCGCCCGTCGCCGACAATTTTCCGTCGCGGCTCCCTGAGCATCTGATCGCTGCGAGTGCAGGACGACGGTTGATCCTGCATGCGATGCACAGCGTGGTCGACTGGTTCGCGTTCGCCGTGTGGTGCGACGGACGCCTTATCCGCTCCTTGAGCCTGTCGCCGGACGATGGGGTCATCGAGAATATCGGGGATTCGTTCCCCTTCGAGCTTCCTTACTGGTCCGGCGAGCGTCCCGCAGACGTTGTTCCCTGGCCGGGCGAGGAGAAAGAGCCATATCCGCTGCCCTTCCACCCCCTGGACCTCGGTGAGGACGCGCTGCGGGCGCTCTGCGGGTTCATTCAGGAGGGCTGCCCCGAACCTGACGACGTCGACGCGGATGGCATCGAACTTCATGGTTTCCGCGTCCAGGACCCGGACGGGCCCGGTCCCCAGGTGGGGGAAGCAGCGCTGCGGAGGGCTGTTGAGCCGACCTGGTGCGCTTCTGGTGCGGAACCTGGCGCACTGCCGACCAGTCCGCGCTGGGGTCTAGTCCCTCGAAGCGAGATTTGTTCACCTGCTAAAGATCGGAGAATGGGGGGATCACTCGCGTGATCGCGATGAGGCGCAGCCGGGGGAGGGGCAGCGCGTAGAACCAGCCGTCGACGAGCAGGGGGATGCGCCGCACTCCGCCCGGCACGCCCCGTCGCGGTCCTTGACCAAGATCCGTGACGTCAACGCCGACGTCGGCCAGTGCAACCATCTCTCCCGCAAGGCGTTCAACCTCGGCGACCACCTGCGGGGGCAGGCCCGACACGACGTGCTCGGCGTCCGGGTCATACTCCCAACGCCATGTGTCCCGGTCGCTCACGCTGCACCCTGCTCCTGGTCGATGCCGGCTTCAGCGCATGCTGTGTCAAGGATGCGGCCGATCTCCGCCGCAAGTTCGCGAGCCTCGTGGATATCGCCGGTCTCGGCTGCACGGGCTTCCAGCGCCCGCAGTCGGGCGGCTCGGTCCGGGTGGCGCTCGACGGCCACGTAGACGGCCCACTGCCCGACGAAGCGACGCATGGGTGCCGCGCTCACCTGCTCTCGGGACTGCCGGAGTGCCGCGGCGCGCTCGGCATCAAATGTCGGCAGTGCGTCCGGGGCGATCAGCGCAAGAGCAGCGCGCAGTTCCTCAGGTGTGCTCGCCGGCTGGGCGATGCGGTGGGCTTCCGGATCACTGTCGGCGATGTCGTGCATCGGATGTTCGGGCTGCGTGGTCATCGCGGTCTCCAGTAAGGATCGGCAGGTCCGCTGTGCGCCCTACGGTACGTGTTCGTCCCTCTCGTGCGCATGGAGATGGTCCGCTTCAGCTCACTCGGCGGGCTGCTGACCGCCGCCACTTTGACGGCGGCGAGTCGTCTTGACTGAGAGGGGGAGGAGTCGGCCCGCCCGGCTTGGCAAGGCGATCGGTCGGCATGCCCGGCGCTTGATCTGGCACGCAACGGGCACGGGTGCCACGGAGAGGGCTGGACAACAAACAAGGCCCGGGTCGCTGACCTGGGCCTTCGTCGTGGAGCGGGTGACGGGAATCGAACCCGCGCTCTGAGCTTGGGAATCAACGGTTGTTCAAGCCTGAATGTGGCTCTGAGCTGCGTAAATGACTCTCGATGCAGCTCAGGACCCAGGTTCGTAGTGACCGCTATTGTCCGCGGCTCACCACCCGTTCTGGCACGCATCTGGCACGCGACCTCTTCGTTCTGAAGTAACTCGGGAGCCTCTTCGACCTTGGGCGGTGTGCCTCTCACCTGCGGCGGTGTTCCGCAGGTGTGCGCGCTTGCCCGCCGCCGTTCGATGCGGTTGTCACGCGGTTAGACACTTCGGGCCGTTCCCGCTCAGGTCATGGCCGGGTCAGCCCCGTAACGTTGATAGAGCCGCTTCACTTGCTTGATCCAGAAGGCGAACTTCTCGTCCTTGGATGCGCTCATGGGGAGAAGCTGGAGCTCCTTGGCTAACTGATAAAAGCCGGGCCCAGCGTCGTTGGCGCTCAAGTAGTTCACCAGAGCCGAGAGCATCAGAGGAGGATCAGAGGGAGCGATCTCCTGATCTCGTTCCACGATCAGTCCCAGCAGACGCCCCATGGCGGCCCGCTCGTCAGCGCGTGCGAAGTTGAAGGCGCGGCAGCCGGTTCGCCCGGCCAAAGTAACGTTGAGCTCCGTGTACGAGGTGAGCTTGCCAAGTTTCGCGCGTTCAACGAGGAACTCCCGCCCGGCGGCTACGAGCAAGTCCCACTCGCTGTCTGCACGGCCGTATCCAGGCATCTCGCCCCTCCGAGCCGATTCGATCCGTAGGCGGGAACGTACAGTGCTGGCGGGGTACCCACAATCGCCCAACGGGTTTGATGACTGCGCTGCCGGCCCAGATCTGGTACGCGTGTCTCTGCGGGACCTTCGTCCATGTGGTGAGGAACGCCCTACCTTGCCCGCGCCGCCGCGCGACGGAAACCCGTTTGACCGGTTGGCCCTGACCTGCGATTTCGCTACTGGCGGCTGTGGTTCGACTGTCGCTGTTGGTCATCCTTGGTCGACCTCGGAGAGCCTCGGACGGCCCAAGAATCAGCAGCCTCGTCTGCGACGCTAGGTAGACAGCCCTCGCCGGTTACTCCATCGGCTGAGGAACGACTGGGAGCTGTTCGCTGTGGTGCCACGTGAAGGTGCGGTCTGGTTCGAGGTGGGTTTCTCCCCAGTGGATGGCATGAATGCCGTTCTCCACGTCGGCCGTGAAGAAGATGCAGACGAGCTTTGTGGATGCCCCCAACTCCTCGAACGCTTCGTGTAGCTCCAGGTACTCCTCCGTTGTCAGGTCGTCGTCGAGGTCAAACAGCCCCTCCTGAGGCTGCGGCCCGTGCGCCCGCAACAGCCGACGGCGCGTGGGGGAAGTGTTGGAGGACAACCGGGCGCGATCGAGAGGCCTCGGCCTGTCTGCGTATCTAAAGGGGAAGAGTGCGTGATCGTTGATCACCGCATATTCGTACCCGCGCACGTCTCGCACGGACTCGCCCAGCTCCCGCGCCGTGTCCGCCAGGTTCTCGCGTACGGCCTCCGCGAGGGTGACTCCGTAGGGGCTTCGCTTCTTCAAGCCCGCCGTCAGGTGCACGGCATGAGCCCGAGCGTGAGCCCGAGCCAATTGCACCGGAACCGCAGCAGCGAGCTCCCCGGCGTGCCGCCCAAACAGCTCAGCCGCCCAAGCCGATGGCACAGCTCGATCCTCGTTCAATGAAGACATGCAGCGTCCCCCTCCCCGACACCCGTTCATGAACTGTGTGACACGCCTACGAAGCGCCCACAAGGGAGCGATCTGGCCACAGGTGACGGAGCGGCTCTACATGCGTGTAGGCCCGTCCTGAGTGCTCGCGGGAAGAGCTCGCCGTTCAACAGCAATTGACCCAAAGTGTCCCATCAAGGCGTTACTGGCCCTATCATCACCACATGGCATCCGGACTGTCTCCTTTGAACCGAGCTCTCAATCTTGTACCCAAACGGGCTGAGTCGCGCCAGTCCGAGCAGTTGAGGGACACTTTTGTTGACTCGGGTGTTGCTGTCGTCATGGAAGCGGTCGATCACCAGATCATTTACGGTCGACGAGGCACGGGAAAGACTCACGCGTTCAGGTACCTTGAAACGATTTTAAGGGCTAATGGGGATATTCCTGTCTATCTTGACCTGCGTACCGTAGGATCTCCCGAGGGCCTCTTCTTGGGAGAGGAGGTGAAACCCACGGAGCGGGCCTCCAGGCTGCTAGTCGACTTGCTTAATCAATTCCATGACTCTCTAATGGAAGCAGCCCTCGAGGACGACGATCTAATCACGGATGTTGCGCTGATTTCCAAACTCGACGCTCTTCTCGATTCCATCTCGACGGTCCGAGTGTCCGGCGAGGTTGAGGTATCGAAGGAGGGTGAGAGGGTTAAGGCGTCGAAGTCAGGATTAGCTGTCAAGCTCGGCTTTAAAGCCCCTGAGGTGGATCTTTCGGCAGAAGACTCCGACGAAACCAGAAGGATGACGACGGAGATTCGTCGTGGCACTGAGGGGATATCGCTAAATTTTAGCGATATAGCGCGAAGCTTGCGTTCCCTGTTTGGGTCACTCAGGAGTCGTCGCGTATGGCTTCTACTTGACGAATGGAGCAGTGTTCCTGGTGAGATTCAGCCTTACATGGGCGAATTCCTGGTTCGATGCCTTCTGCCGATTCAGGGGCTGACCGTAAAGATCGCGGCGATCGAGCAGCAGACCAACTTCCGTGCCACGCTACCATCCGGCCAGTTGATCGGTCTCGAGCTTGGGGCTGATATTGCAGCCAACGTAAGTCTTGACGAATTCATGGTGTTCGAAGAGAACAAGGAACGGTCTCGTGAATTCTTCAAGAGCCTATTCTTCAACCATCTAACCTTGGGCGGTGCGCCCAACTCTCCCTTGTCTGGCATATCTAGTCCGCAAGGGGTTGTTCGTCAAGGGTTTACCGATACGCGCGCTTTCGATGAATTGGTGCGCGCGGCTGAAGGAGTTCCGCGTGATGCTTTGAATATCGCGGCAAAGGCGGCGGTTAGGGCTGCTATGGATAAGATTTCTGTTCACGATGTGCGGGCTGCTGGTCGAGGGTGGTTCCAGTCGGACAAGGAGGCGGCTCTCAGAAGTAAAGAAGAGGCCTCCAGGCTGTTGAACTGGATTATCGACAAGGTAATTCGCGAGCGACGCGCCCGCGGGTTCTTGGTCAATCAGCGCGATGCCAATAACTCGCTATTGCTGGCGTTGTTTGATGCACGTGTTCTCCATGTTGTCCGACGGGGTTACTCTGCGCAGGATGAACCTGGCGAAAGGTATGACGTGTATGTGATTGACTACGGCGCTTATGTCGACCTCATGCAGACTCGTTACGCGCCACAAGGAGTGCTGCCAATCGGGCCGGAGGATGAGGAGCCCCATTACGTCGAAGTGCCGACCCAGGATCTTCGCGCTATCAGGCGAGCAGTGCTTGATGTCGATACATTCATCTCGACGCTGCCGGGAACCCGCACCGTCTCCTAACGAGACACACGAAAGCCGCCGCTCGCGGTCGGTGGAGCAGGTGTGAGCGGTGGCCTGCCTGATTTGGGGTCGGGCATGGTCACGGGGTCGTACGCTGGCCCGAAACTCGGGCAGGCTTTGGACCTGCCCGCAATGAGCATGACTGGCCCCCTGGCCTTGTCCGGCGCGGACCCGGACCGGGGAAGTGCATGGAGCCGATCCCCAGCCACGACGGCGCTCTTCTCCTCAGCCAAGGTGTCTGATGCGGTCGGGCGGTCGGGCCGGAGAGGGGCGGAGCAGGAGCAGCGGTTCGTGCCGCCGGACCGCACGCCCCGCGCTTGCTAGGCGCTTGAACTTGTCGGTTCCCTTGGGCTGCGTGGGCTTGGACCCGGTGCTGCTGATGGCGGCCTCAGCGCGCACTGTGAAGTGTTGCGGGACGGCCGAACGGGGTGCGGAGCGCGGTTCAGAGCAGTTGCTGCTGCCAGTTGGCGAAGGTTTGCCGAATTGCCGTGGCCTCGTCGGCCGTGATGTCGTAGGCGGCGAACTGTTTGTCGGTGTAGCGCTGGATGCGGCCGAGCGAGTCAGCGAACATGCGGCGGTCGAAGCCGGCGTCGTTCTGGGCGGCGAGTTCCATGAGCTGTTCGCGTGTGTAGCCGACCTTCAACAGTCCCGCGACGTCGATGGCGTCGCGGACCTCGGCTCGGGTGAACAGTGCGCTGGTCTTGCCTGCGGCGACGTCGTCGCGGTGTAGTACCGGGCCGAGGTCGGATTCGACTGGTGTGTGGTGCAGGAATTCGGCGACGAGCTCCACCTTGCTCTGAGTGCCTGAAGTTGGGTCGGTGACGTTCAACCTGGTGTAGGTGCGGGTCAGATGGGCCTGCGAAACGGTGTAGCCGGCGGCTTCGTAGGCAGCGGTGATCCGCTCCGCAGCCTGGCTCATCTCGTGACTCGCCCTCTCGAAGGGGGCGAAGAGGTCCACATCGTCGCTGACTCGGTTGACGATGTGGTGGGCCTGGACGGCGTAGCCGCCCGCGAGCGCGTATCCGTAGTCCTTGGCGAGTGCGTCCAGGCCGATGCGAATCAGTTGACGGTGCAGCTCGTCCACTAGGCAGCGGCTGTCGTCGTGCCGGACTCGCGGAGTTCAGGAAAGCGGGCTTCCCAAGCGGCCCTGACAGGGAAGGGGAGAAACAGCTCCTGCCATACCTGCCGCAGAGACGTCGCGTGCAGGTACGCACTGAGGTCGTCGCGCGTCTGGGCCTCGCGGATGACGCGTTCGTACATCAGCCGGAAGTCCGCCTCGTCGGCCAGGTCGTAGACGTAGTGCGGTCCCCAGTCGATGTGGCGCGGCAGCGTGACGCCACCGGTGGTGGGCCCGTTCAGCTCGGCGAGCGACTCCGGCAGTACGTATGGCTTCGCCGCTGCATACCTGCTCATGGCTCCAGCATGCCTGATAGAGCCTGCCAACGGCACTGATATCGCAGCCGAGTGCACTACGGAGTGAACGTCGGCTGCGAGGGATTGGTCGGTATGCTCGGCGCCTGATAGGGCACGCAATGGGCACGGGCGGCATAGAGAGGTCTAGACAATAAACAAGGCCCGGGTCGCTGACCTGGGCCTTCGTCGTGGAGCGGGTGACGGGAATCGAACCCGCGCTCTGAGCTTGGGAATCACAGGGTGCTCGACGCTGATCATGCCGCTGACCAGCGTAAACGAGTGCTGACGGCGGGCTGGTGTGCCCGCCGCAGTACCCGTCATTGACCGCTGTTTACCGCTGTATCTGGTGCGCATCTGGTGCGGACCGACGTGGGGATGCGGTCGCTGTGTCGGACGCCGCTGGCCCCGCACTTACCTGTCGGCGTATCTCTCGTTGCCGTCCGTGCCTGCAGAGAATCTCGTGTACGCGGTCCATGGGGCTAGCTACGATCTCCACATGGCTAGCAGTGGTGAGCTCTTCGATGTGGGCAAGTTCCTTGCATCTTCGAGGCGTTGGATGCACGAGGCCATGCGGCATGCCGCTGCTGAGCCGCCTGCGTACGATCTCGCTGTTCACCATGCCCAAGTTGCAGCTGAGCATCTCCTTAAAGCGTTCTTGTTTAAGGTGGAGCCCGCACTTATTGCAGACAACACCACGATGCTGCTGCATCTAACAGGGGCGATTAGCCAACGAACCCAGCACGCTGCGGAACGTCGATTGGAGACGGGGGCGTCGATTACCGCGAGAGACGCCTTGGAGCTCGCGCGAGAGTTCACAAAAGGTCTCGACCGCGTAAGTAAGCAACGCTGGACATCTGCCCTAAATGCGCGCAATAGTGTTGCGCATCTCGGTGTTGTTGATATTTCCATGGCCGAGAATAATATAGCTACATGCTTCGAAATCGTAGAGGCGCTGATAAAGGAACTAGGGGAATCAAGTAGTGCTTACTGGGGTACGTGGATGGACATCCGGGAGAGTCTTGGGAAGGCGCATCTAGACGATGTCACTCGTCGTATGCGTGCGCGACTGGCAAAAGCGCGTGCGCGCATCAGGGAGAATTACGGTGAATCAAACGCGCCGGTTCCTCAAGGGCCAATCCTTTGGGGCTATACAGGGATGTTTGGTCCTGGGGGATCCGGGCACGGCGTGCCATGTCCGACGGAGGGGCACACCGGAATGCTGGTTGGCCACTCGATGCCCGCTGATGAGAACTCAGTAAGCGTATTCGTAGCGCACTCCTATTTCTGTCAGATCTGTGGGTTGAAGGCGGACGTCGATGAATTCGAACCACTTGGAATCCCCTTCAGTCTCGACGTAGGCAAGCAAGGGCTTGTGTCTTCTCCTGCAGACCGCGACCCGGTTGAGTGGCAGGCTCGCTTGGCCTCGGAGAGGGAGGCGGAGGAGGCTACACTTCGCCAGGAGATTGCTGAGGGGCGATGGTGCGGTTTTCCCGACATCGAATGCCCATGCGAACTGGGTGAACCTAAGCCAAAATTGTGCTATCAGTACGAGCAATCTTGAAGCCCAGGCGGAGCAGATGGCGGTGTGCATCGTCCGTCAGGCGGCGGCTGTCGCGATGTCGGGTCCGTCGAGTTCGGGGAAGTGCACTTCTCAAGCAGCTTTGACCGGGCGGGGGGTTTTGTGGTGGAGCGGGTGACGAGAATCGAACTCGCGCTCTGAGCTTGGGAATCACGGGGCGGCGGAGCTAGATCACTGCTTTGACCTGTGGAAACGGCTCCTGGGGTGATCTTAAGCCCGACTCGTGGTTGCCTGTGTTTACCGTGGTTCACCGCTCGTTCTGGCACGCATCTGGCACAGGCGAGCTATGCCGGGAGCCAGCGCAGGAGCCTGGGTGCTGCGGCCGTGATCCCTTAAGCGGGGACGAGCTACCGGTTACTCCAGCTTCCGTGAAGGCGGCGACGGTCAACTTGGCGCCGATCCCTCCCACGAAGTTCGAGATCATACCCACCACCACCTCTCGAATCGTCGACTTGCTGATGCGCTCCCGCGCTTTGATCGCCTTCGGCTCGATCACTCGTGTGATGAGCCATTTGGTTCCCGTTGCTATGACGATCCCGGCGACGAGATAGATGGTCAGCACTTTGCAGTCGACCACCCACGGAAGCCCCAGGGTCGAACTGGGACCACCCCCCTTAAGGGATCACGGACGCATCTGATCCTATGTGAAGCGCGGCATCGTGAAGTGAGGTCGGCGGGGTCTCAAAGACCGAGCCAAGGTCTGTCTTCTTGCCCTGGGTCTTGCCGGGGATCTTGGCGACCTGCGTTATCCCTGGTGGCCGCCCTGATCACTCCGCTCTGAGCGGCCGTCATCGGTCGTTGTTGGGTACTGCCGAGCGGCCTCGGACGGCCCAGAGACGGCCCAGCAACGAGGGGGCCGCTTCCTTGCTAAGCCGGGCTATCGTGCCCTCGTGACAAGCGCGACGGAGCATCCCCTCCTCTTCCTCGACGTCGACGGTCCACTCATCCCGTTCGGTTCATCGTCCTGCCACCCGCAGACCGCTGCCGCCGTCCCCTCGACATTTCCCGATCAGGGGAACCCACTGCTGAAGCGGCTCGATCCTGGGCTCGGAGCGCGTCTCATGGCCCTGGGCTGCCATCTTGTGTGGGCGACGACCTGGATGGAGGAGGCGAACGAGGCTGTCTCCCCACGCATCGGACTGCCGAGGCTGCCCGTGGTGGAGTGGCCGGCCCCCTGCGCCGACGAAGGCCCGCGCGGCCTGCACTGGAAGACCCGCCGCCTTGTCGAGTGGGCCGACGGCCAGCCGTTCATCTGGGTCGATGACGAGATCAGCGCCATGGACCGCCTGTGGGTCGACGCCAGTCACCTCGCGCCGTCATTGCTTCATCGCGTCGACCCAACCACGGGCCTCGTGGACGCCGACTTCTCCGCGCTCGCCGACTGGCTCCGTTCCGTCATGCTGAGATGAGCACCGCATTAGGAGTTCGATACGGGCACGGCCCGAAGGCGCCCGCGCAAGGTCGGGTGGTACGTGACAGGCCGTACGCGGATGTCTGCGTCTGCTGCTGTTGATGTCAGCCGTGGATGTCAGCCGAAGCTAGCGCTTACTGAGGATCTCGCGCTTCTCTTGGCTTCCTTCTCTCTGCCTTGGGCGAGACCGTACGGGGACCACGGTCCCTGGTGGATCGGGCACAGAGACGTGCTGGTCGGTACTGGCCGCTGGCACCGCCCCCGGCCTTGGTCGGGGCGCCACGTTTGGTCATGCTGCTTCCCCGTCGGGTCTCGTGAAGCTCTACGGTGGTTTGGCTTCGGCCGGCAGGGCCTCGGCGTTCGCTGACGGGGCACCCTGGCGCTCCACTGCTGCCACCCCATCTGGTGCGCCTAAGGTCTGGTGGCTGAGTGACGCACTGCCGAGGACACCACTGCCGCTGAGAAACTTGCAGGTTTCACTGACGGGTGCACTAGGCGATGGCAAAATTGTCGGCTCGACGGTGCCAACCTGGGAGACTGAGTGATTCCCCATACTCGTATGACAAGGTCTCGACTCTACGTTCTCGTTGACTCAGTTGAAGCCGACATGCGGAACCTCCTAGTCCGCTACGTGCTCGATCACATGGACGAAGAGTCCGCTCTGGGGCCAAACTACGACAAGGCAAATTTGCGCCGCGAGGCGGAGGGGCTAGGGGAACCCATTAGTGCAGTCCAATATTTGGACATGCGTGAGGCTTATGACGTTCTCAACAGGCATCGCGAATCTCTGCCCGCAAACCTAGGGAGAGAACTGCGCGAGAATACTCCGTCCATGGATCTACTCGTGCCTATCAGAAATCGAGTGATGCATGGGCGACCATTACGGGCTGGGGACCCGGAGACGGCTGTCAGTGTTTGCAGGAACTTCCAAACCCGTTACTGGAACACTCTAAAGGGCATTCTGGATCATCTCGACGCAGACCCCACTTGGGAACCCGCTTTCGAAACCCAAGGGCGACGCTCAGATCGAGTCTTGCATAACCTGCCTCTTCCGGAGTACGACGAAACGGGGCTGATTGGTCGATCCGAGGACTGCAAGAAGATCGTCTCTCATCTCGTCAAGCGGCGGGAATCAATGCTTACGATTACGGGCGAGGGAGGAATCGGTAAGACGGCAACCGCGCTTGAGGCGGCTTACACGCTGGCAGATGATCCAGAGTCGCCCTACGAATGCATTCTCTGGGTTTCACTCAAGACGGAGCGACTGACTGCCTCGGGAGTTGTTGGTATCGTGAACTCGATTAGAGATCTCACAGGTGCTGCGAGAGAGCTCGGTCAGGCTTTTGATGCCGATTTCCGTGGCGGCATCAACGATCTTGCAGAGGCTCTTGAAGGGATTGAGACCCTCCTCGTTATTGACAACTTGGAAACTGTTGACAGTGAAGAGGTGGTGGCGCTATACGAACGGCTACCGGACAGCGTCAATTATCTGTTCACAAGTCGTGTTGGGGTGGGGCAGTTCGAGCGTCGAATTCTTTTGGGTCCACTGAAGGAAAAGGACGCCTCAAGTCTCTTCCGTCACTTCGCTCGATCGCGAGATGTTTCTAGGCTGGTACGCCTAGCTCCCAATACAGTAAATGAAGTGGTCAAGAGGCTTAGGTATAGTCCCTTGGCTATTCGGTGGTACATCCTATCCGTGGAGGCAGGTGAACAGCCTAACTTGGCCCTGGCGAACCAAGAAGAGCTTTTGGACTTCTGTGTGAGGTCTGTATACGAGAGCACGACACAGAGCGCGCAAGGTGTTCTCTTGGCGCTGTTCGCTCTCGAAAGAGAAGTCGCCTTCGAGGAGTTGGCCGTACTCACGGAGGTTGATATTGATTCGCTGCGTAGGTCGATCCAAGAGCTCCTCAAGGGTTCTATGGTACGCCTGGAGAACGATCCAGATGGGTCGCTGATCTCGCGAGTTAGCCTCACGGAGACTGCTAAGTCGTACCTACGGCGGGTGAATACGCCGAACCCAGTCGCAGTAAACGCGATCTTGGAAAAAGAGCAAGACTTCAGGCGTTCTGCCGAGCGTCGACGTAACGACGAAAAGGCGAGGAAGCTCGCGCCTAACGTCGTGCGCACGCGCACAAATAACGATGAACCCGTGGCGCACCTTCTCCGGAAGGCTCTATCGGAATCAAAAGAGGGTGCCTTCGGGCCGAGCCTAACGTTGGTGGAGAAGGCGCGATCCATGAGCCCAGAATTTTGGGAGGTGGATCGTGTTCAAGGCTTCATCCTGTCGGCGCAAGGAAACGTTGAGACGGCGACGTCTGCTTATCTAGCGGCTTTTAGGAAGGCCAGGGCAAGTGACGGTGGTCTTGCTGAGGCGGTTGTGGCCTATTTCTTCGCCGGTCATCTCGCGAGGAAGGCGCATGAAACTGACAAAGCCGTGGAGTACGCGCGAATTGCGCACGAGTACTTCAACAGTGCAGAGACGGCGCAAACGCTCGGATCTTACTTGATTTGGGTAAAGGAATTTGGCGAAGGTCAGCAGTTGCTTGAGTGGGGGTTAGATCGCGCCGAAGGGAGGATCAAGCTCATTACGCTTACTGCCCTTGTGGACTCCTGGCGACGCTGGTCAGAGTACCTTGTCGACCACGAACACAGAGCACTGGAGGCCGCAGACAAGGCTCACGCCGGCTTCTCCATCGGCGACCAGGAGATCCGGGGCGGCGTATCCGACCTACGTCTCTTCGATGCAGTTCTGGAAAGTGTGTCGCAGTATATTCGGTGTATAACGTCACCGGGCGTTGATGGCGCCACAATGGACTCTCAAACAGTTCGCATGATGAAGCGCGTCAGCACACAACTTTTTGCATTTGAGGCATGCCGGGTGTGGCGTTACTTTCCTGGTCGTGTTGCTAAGCTGCGGCGCACGACAAGCAGTTCCGAAATCCAAGAGTTGTGTGACAGGATTTTGGAATATGCTCGACCGTCAGTAGATGCGGAGCTAACGGATCAGGATGTACAACGCGACGACGTGGTCGAAGGTGCGGTGAAAGCTTGGTGCTCTACATACGGGTTTATCGCTCACCCGCGATTCCCTAAAGACGTGTTCTTTCACGCTTCGGCACTGGAGGATGGCAATCGGGGCGCGGGCCTCGAGGACCTCGCAGGGTGCGTCGTTCGGTTCATTCCGAGGATTGAATCCGATGGACGCGTTCGCGCCAACTGGGTGCAAGTCGCCCAAGGCGACTAGCAGTATTTCGCAGAATGCTCTTGAGTACGGTGCTGTACGTAAGCGTCAGGTCGGCGGAGCGGCTTTGGGGTGGCGCTGCTTTGGGGCGAGTGATCATGGCCCCGTAAGCTTGCGGCGCGTCGGGCAGTCTGTGGACCTGCCCGGTAAAGCACGACGTTGGGGCCATGATCTTAGAGGCTCGCCCCAAAGTGGCTCCGTAAAGCCGTGGAGCCGACCGCCCCAGCCACGATGTACCCCTTCTCTGACGTCAGGCGGCTGCTTGCTGTGTGCGCGGCACGGGCGGCGGCCGGGCTGGAGCGGGGCGGAGACAGGAGCGCAGGCCCGGCCGGGGGCCGGGCCGCGCGCGGTGAGCGGAGCGAGCCGACTTGAACCTGTAGAGAAGGTTGTAACTCACTGCTTGCGCTTGGCGCTGTCCGGTCACGGGAGATGCTTGACACTTCGGTCCCAGCTGATGGTTGACAGTGGCCGTGATCGGCTTTTCTGTGCGCGTCGTTGCGGCGCGTGGCAGGAGGCCGGGATTGGCGCTGGTGGAGTTGTCGGTCGTTGAGCAGAGATATCGGGCTGTCCTGGCAGTGCTGGCGGGTGCGACGGTGACGGAGGTTGCCGCTCAGCTGGGGGTGTCGCGGCAGACGGTGAGTGGGTGGAAGTCGCGTTATGCGGCTTCGGGATTGGCGGGGTTGGCGGATCGTTCTCGTCGGCCGGCGTCGTGTCCGCATCAGGCATCTGCTGAGGTGGAGGCAGCGGTGTGTGAGCTGCGGCGCAAGCATCCCGGTTGGGGACCGCGGCGGATCGCGTATGTGTTGGAGCGGTCGGGGAAGGCGGATCCGGTGCCGTCGCGGATGACCGTGTATCGGATCTTGGTGCGGCATGGGCTGGTAGAGCCGGGTGTTCGGCGTCGGCGGCGGTCGGATTACAAGCGCTGGCAGCGGGATCGGCCGATGCAGTTGTGGCAGATGGACATCGTCGGCGGGGTGATGCTGGTCAACCCGGTGACCGGGGAGCTGACCGAGGCGAAGATCGTGACCGGTGTGGACGATCATTCCCGGTTCTGCGTGATCGCCAAGGTGGTCGAGCGGGCGACCGGGCGTGCGGTGTGCTCGGCGTTCGTGGGCGCACTGCGGGCGTTCGGGGTGCCGGAGGAGGTGCTCACCGACAACGGCAAGCAGTTCACCGACCGGTTCGGGCAGGGTGGTGAGGTGTTGTTCGACCGGGTCTGCCGGGAGAACGGGATCGCGCACCGGCTGACCCAGCCGGCATCGCCGACCACGACGGGGAAGGTGGAGCGGTTCCATCAGACGCTACGGCGTGAACTCCTTGATGACTGCGGCCCGTTCGAGAGCATTGAGGCGGCTCAGTCGGCGTTGGATGTGTGGGTGGAGGAGTACAACTCCTCGCGTCCGCATCAGGCGCTGGAGATGCAGGCTCCTGCAGACCGGTTCTCGCCAGTTCCTCAGGAGGAACGGGATGTGCTGGGCCTGAAGGTGCCCGGGGTGCTCTCACTCGTGCCGAAGCAGCGGACGGCTCCTGTAGCGGCGCCTTCTGCGGCGGAGCCGGTTGAGCGGGTGCCCGCGATGGTGGCGCCGGAGGCGTCCGACCTGCCGGTTCAGGGGCCGGATGGGGTGGCGTCGGTCGGGCATGGCGGGCCGGTGGAGTTCGATCGGGTGGTGCCTGCGAGTGGGAATCTGCAGGTCGCGGGCAAGCAGTTCTGGCTCGGTCCGGCCCGCTCAGGGCTGACGGTGACGTTCTGGGCCGACACGCAGGTGGTCCACCTGCTGGTCGCTGGGGCGCGGATCAAGACGGTGCGTTCGCACCTGTCGGTGGCGGACCTGGCGCAACTGGCGGCTCGGGGCGGGCGTGCGGCGGGGCCGTCGCCACTGCCGGCCGGGGATGGGGCCGCGTTCGAGGTGGACCGGAGCGTGAACAACAGCGGGCTGGTGGGCCTGGGCGGGCGTCAGGTGCTGGCGGCGGAGATCCTGGGCGGACGGCAGGTGGGCATCCGGATCGACGAGGCCACGCTGTCGTTCTTCGATCTGTCCTCGCGGGAGCTGCTGCGGGTGCGGCCCAACCCGCTCAGGGCTGAGGAGGTCCAGCGCCTGCGCGGGCTGCGGCCGGCCGGTCCGCCGCCCCGGACCCCGGTGGAGCCGGTGCGGGTCCAGCGGCGGGTCAGCGCGGTCGGTACGGTCATGGTCTGCCGCCAGGTCGTCTCCCTCGGCCGCCCGTACGCGGGCCGGACCGTAACCGTGCACGTGGCGGAATCGACTCTCACCGTCGAGCTGGACGGCCAGGTCCGCGTCATCCAGCGCACCACCGACATCCCTGTCCGCCACGTGAAGGCGAACAAGCCCCACAAGGTTTCCGATGTTGTCTAGGCCCACCGTCAAGCAACAGCTGGGACCAGAACGTCGCGCATCAACTGGGACTAGACAGCTTGCGCTTGGCGCGCTCGTGCTCGACCTGGTGCATGACGAACTGGGCCCCCTCGATGATCCGTTGGAGCTTGTCGAGTACATCCGTGCGGGCCGTCTGCATGAGCTGTTCGGGTGAAAGGGTGCCGTCGTTGGTGCTGGCAGGTGCCCAGAACGTCTTGTGGCTGCGGTCGCGGACGATCTGCTGACACGTGCGGATGACCCAGTTCATTGCCACGGTGATCTCGTCGCGGTGGAGCTGGTCCATCTCCCAGCCGTCGTTGCGGCCCGAGGTCGGCGGGGTGGTCATCGGGCCCCTCCTTGTGGGACGAGTGCGGTTGGTGTGAGGAGTTCGGCGGTGACGGTGCGGCCGTGCTCGTCGCCTGTGATGCCGAGGTGGTTCGCGAGGGCCATGACGATGCTCAAGCCCCGGCCGTGGGTGGCGTCCTGGTCCGGCTCGGCAGGATGGGGTGTCTCGGGTTTGCCTCCGTCGTCGGTGACGGAGATCGCTACGACCTGCTTCGACAGGGCCAGAGCGACATGGAAGGTGCCTGTGGGGCTGCCGCTGGCGGTGTGGGTCACGGCGTTGGTGCTCAGCTCGCTGACGATGAGGGCGGCGATGTCTGCGCATGGGTGGGCGCTGAGGATGTCGCGGGTCCAGCGGCGGGCGCGGCCGATCTCTTCTGGGAATCCTGGGCAAGTCAGTCCCCAGGCACGAACGCTACTCATATACTCGTGCATACAAGTTCCTCTATGCTGGTAGGGGCCATGGGTCATGGGTTCGTGCTAGATGAGTCGAACGCCGTCGTGGGCACGGACGGCCGGCGGGCTGGTGTTGTCGAGCGCGTCCAGGACGCGGATCGCGTACGCCTCGTCGGCGAGCTCGATGACCTCCTCGCGGGTGGCCCAGCGCAGTGCCCGGGTCTCCGCTCCGGTGGTCGGGGTGCCGTCGATCGCCTCGCAGCGGAAGACCATGGAGACGATCAGGCGAGTCATGTTCTTGTAAACGCCGGTAAGGGTCGCGGGAAGCGCGATCTTGACGCCGGTCTCTTCGAGGACTTCCCGTTGCAAGGCATCGGGGATGGTTTCTCCGGGTTCCAGCACGCCGCCGGGCGGTTCCCACTTACCGTTGTCCCGTCGCTTGATCAGCAACGCGCGACCGGCGTCATCGACGATGACCCCGGCGACGCTCACGGAGTGCGGGCGATCAGTGCTCACGTTCCTCTGCCCTTCCGGCTGGCTAGGCTCTCCACCGTAGCAACCAGGGTCAGCCGCTCGTCTAGACACCTAAAGGAGTACAAACACATGCCTTCTCTGACTTCCGTCCTGGGAGCGCTGGACCCGACCAGCGATCGGGCCGTGTTCCGGCAGATCGCTGACCGGCTGCGCGAAGCGATCGACAAGGGCCGCTTCAAGGAGGGTGACAAGCTGCCCTCGGAAACTGAGCTGGTCGAGCACTTCGGCGTCTCACGGATGACCGTCCGCAACGCGCTGGCCCTGCTCCAACAGGAAGGCTTGGCGGTCTCCGAACACGGCAAGGGTGTTTTCGTCCGGCCCCGGCCGCCCGTGCGGCGCCTGGCCTCGGACCGGTTCGCGCGGCGTCATCGTGATCAGGGGAAGTCGGCGTTCACGGTGGAGGCGGAAGCCGCGGGAAGCCGTCCCGAGGTGGACAGCCTGGAGGTCAAGGAAGAGCGGCCCTCGCAGGACATCGCCGCCCGGCTCGGATCGCCCCGGAAGGTGCTCGCCCGTCGGCGCCGCTATCTCCTCGATGGACGCCCGGTGGAGTTCGCCGCGTCCTATCTGCCGCTTGACCTCGCCCGGGACACCCCGATTGCTCAGCCCAACCCCGGCCCCGGCGGCATCTACGCCCGGCTGGAAGAGATGGGTCACTGCCTGGACCACTTCGATGAGGAGATCCGCGCCCGGATGCCCTCGCCTGCCGAGGTGCGGACGCTGCATCTGGCCTCGGGTGTGCCGGTGATCCATCTGATCCGCACTGCCTACGACGCCGAGGGGCGGGCAGTCGAGGTCTGCGACACCGTGATGGCCGCTGACGCGTACGTCCTCTCTTACCAGCTGCCTGCCACCTGACAGGCTCGCCGGATGGCGCGCTGCGCGGCCGTGGTGGGCCGCTTCTCTCGACTCGTACACACGAAGACACATACTCGTATAGACGAGTGGGCAAGTTGTGTGGCATGGTGGTCCCCGTTCCCGCCCGTTCGGGTCGGAGGACGGCAACTCGTCTAGATGACTAGATGGTTGAAGTGTGAGAGAAGGAGAAGAAGTTGCGTTCCATCCGTGTTGAGACGTCTACCGCGACGATCCTGCTGACTGAGGCGCCTGAGCCGAAGGTGAAGGACCGGCAGACCGGCGAGATCGCCAAGGATGCCCAGAGCGGTGAGGCCCTGATGCGCCTGGGCGTCGTCTTCATCGACGGCGGGGAGTCTTCCCTGCTTCAGGTGACCGTGCCGGAGAGCGGGGTGACCGACGGGCTGGCTCTCGGCTCGCCGGTCACGCTGATCGGGCTGATTGCTCGGCCGTGGGAGAGCGTGTTCAACGGGCAGCAGCGGCACGGCATCGCCTTCCGGGCCGACGCCATCGCCCCGGCCGTCATACCCGTGGGTGCGGGGGCCTGAGCCTGATGACCGATGTGACAACGCTGCTGGAGGTGGGTGGTCCCGTTGCCGCGACGGTCGGCGGGGCCGCCTACCTCCGGGTCAAGCACCCGGCCGCGTACTGGTCGACGGTCGGGCTGCCGGTCTCCACGGTGAAGCTGCTCGGCTCGTACGGGGCGGTCATGGATGCCTGCGGGCTGACCGTGCCACCGTCCCGGCTCCGGGCCTGGGCGATTCACGCGCTCACCCGCCGAGAAGTCCGGCCGGTCCCGCCGCGACGCGGGATCATCCGGCCGACATCAACCGGGCTTCGGGTCCGGCTGCGGCTGGCCCCAGGCCAGGAACCCGCCGACGTGGCAGCCTCGGCCGAACGGCTCCGGCACGCCTGGGGCGTCCACGGCGCGTATGTCGAGGAGATCAAGCCGGGTGTGGTCGAGTTGCGGCTGATCGGCTTCGACGTCCTGCGGAAGGTCCGGATGCCTCGCAAGACGGCGGGCGGGTTCCTCAAGGTGCCGGTGGCGCTGCGGGAGGACGCGACGCCGTTCGTACGGGACTACCGGGCTATCCCACATCAGCTCACCCTCGGCGCGACGTTGTCGGGGAAGTCGATGTTCCTGCGGCACTTGATCACCGGCCTGGCGCGGCATCCGGTCGCGCTGGTCGGGATCGACTGCAAACGGGGTGTGGAGCTGGCGCCGTTCGCTCCCCGGCTGTCGGCGCTGGCGACCGATCCTGTGCAGGCGGCCGAGTTGCTGCCTGTGCTCGTTGAGTTGATGGAGGACCGGTACGACTTGATCAAGGCTCGGCAGGGCATCGCCCCCAGCACTCCGGATGAGGAGATCACCTCTGACATCTGGGGCTTGCCGGAGGATGAGCGGCCGGTGCCGGTGGTGCTGCTCGTGGACGAGGTGGCCGAGCTGTTCCTCGTCGCGACCCGGAAGGACGAGGAGCGGCGGGATGAGATGGTCACCCAGCTCATCAGGCTTGCCCAACTCGGCCGGGCGGCGGGCATCTACCTGGAGGTGTGCGGGCAGCGGTTCGGCGCCGAGCTGGGCAAGGGTGCAACGATGCTGCGGGCTCAGCTGACCGGTCGGGTCTGCCACCGCGTGAACGATGAAGCCTCCGCCAAGATGGCGCTGGGCGACATCGCCCCGGAAGCGGTCGGCGCGGCCTGCGCTATCGCCCCCGAGCGGCCCGGCCTCGCGGTCGCCGGGGACACCTCCGGCGGCTGGTCCCGCACCCGCACCCCTTACCTGTCCCTCGCCGACGCTGCCGCCACCTGCCGCGACAACGCGCACCTGGTGCCGGACCTGCCCGCGCTCCAACCGTTCCGGCCCGCCGTGCCGGCCGTCCCGGTGAACGCTCCGACGCTGGTCAAGCCGGTCACGGTCACCAAGTAACCCGCCTTCCTCTCACGGTCGGCGCGACCGCTTCGCGCCAAGTCCCTACCCCCGCCATGCCAAAACGTGGAGATGAACCCTGATGACCGCCTCGATGGCCTTCTACGCCGACGCAGGAACCACCGTCCGCCTGAACGAATACGGCACCAAAAGCCCTCCGATCCTCACTCTCGATGGCCGGGACCACACGCTGTCCGTCTCGTCCTTCGGCCGGATTCCCGTGGCCGATCAACTCGCCTTCGCTCACGCGCTCGCCACCACCGCCGCCGACTACGTCAAGGCACTGGAGACGTACACGGCCGCGCGGGCCGACGGCGACCAGAAGCCGGACGGACAACCGTGATGCGGCTGCCTGTCCGCCTCGACGCCGTACTGATCCAAGCGGTCATCGCCGCCGCGCTGTCCTTCGCCCACCTGCACGACCTCGCCTCGGCGGCCGGACAGGACGGCTGGAAAGCCTGGGCCTATCCGGTCTCCGTGGACTTGCTGCTCGTCGCGGCCTGGAGGCGGTTGCGGTCCGGGGCTTCCAAGGCGGCGGGCTGGTGCTGGTTCCTCGTCGCCTTGGCCGCGTCGCTCGGCGCCAACGTCGCCACCGCCGGGCTGCTCGACCTGGACAACGTACCGGCCTGGCTGCGCATCCTCGTCGCCGGATGGCCCGCCGTGGCCTTCCTCGGCGGAACCCTGCTGGCCCATACCGCGCCCGCTGCCGCTTCCGTGCCGGTGGCTGTCGAGCCGGAAGCCGCGGGGCCACTCGCCGAACCGGAACCCGAGAAGCCGCAACTGCCTGTCCCACACGTTCCGGCCGCGCTCGTCACCCACGCGCGCAAGCTCGCCGACGAACACCACGCCCGTACCGGCTCGCCCATCGACCCCGACACTCTGCGCGCCCGCCTCGGCGTGCCCGCGCCGCTCGCCGACGCCATCGCCGCCCGTCTCTGAGAAGAGTCCCCATGTCGCTCCGTCGCTTCCGCAACATCGCTCGCATCGGCCCTGTCCGGGTCGGCACCGCCTACGACCAGCGGGGCCGCGAGAAGCACACCGCCGTATGCACCGCGCCGCGCTGTGACTTCTCCGCCGACTACGACACCCGGGCCGCCGCCGAGCTGGCCGCCCGTACCCACCGCTGCCCCGTTCGCTGAAGGAGATCCGTCCGTGACTATCAGCCTGCCTCTGATCTTCGTCCTCGGAGGCATCACCTGGTTCGCCATCAAGTTCCTCGGTGTTCGTGTGTGGGTGGTCGTCGTGATCGCTCTGTTCGGCTTCTGGCTCTCCCACACCGTTCTCGCCCCGGTCATTGAATCCGGTACGCGCTCCGGCGTGGACGTCGTCAACCGCTGATCCAACTCGCCTAGACGAGTAGCTGAGAGGAGATCCATCGTGTTCCGACCCAAGTTCCCCGAGGCCCCCGCCCTGCCCTCAACCCACGTGATTAGCCCGAGCGTCCCGGCCGTCCAGCACGGGCACGCCCCGGCCTGCTCCTGCCAGCACACCGCCCCCGCGCCTGCGCCCGCTCATCGGATGTTGCCCGGGCTCAGCGCTGGGACCGTCGCCGCCGTGGTCACGGTCGGCATCGTCCTGACGGCTCTGCTCGCCGCCGTCGCCGTCACGGCTATCTCCGTCGCGGTCGCCGCCGTCGTCATGCGCTCACTGCTCAGCAGCCAGCGGCGCCGCTGAACCACAACACGACTGCCGGGGCGGCCTCGATACCGCCAAGCATCCGCCACCCCGGCAGCCCAACCCCCTCCCGACCAGAGCCGAAAGAGGAGACCCCATCATCACCCGCACCACCCCGCCACCGCTGCCCGAACTGGGCACCCTGGCAGCACTCGGCACCATGCCCGCCCTGCTCCGCCAACTCTCCGGCCTCGGCGGCTGCACTCGCCCGATCCGCCTCGACGGCCACCGCACCGAGCACCAGGTCGACCGGCAGACCGGCGAGATCGGGCGCGTCCTCCGCCACCTGGACTCCGCCGAGCTGCCCGCCGGGCATCTGCTGGTCCGCTGCAACAACCGCCGTGTCACCCGCTGTCCGGCCTGCGCCGAGGTCTACCGCCGCGACACCTTCCACCTGATCACCGCCGGACTACGCGGCGGCAAAGGCACCCCTGAGGACGTAGCCACGCACCCGCGCGTCTTCGCCACCTTCACCGCACCGAGTTTCGGCCCGGTCCACAACCGGCCCACCGGCCCCGGCGGCACCGTCCGGCGCTGCCGCTGCGGCGTCCGCCACGACCAGGACGACGACGTGCTTGGCGCTCCGCTGAACCCGGACACGTACGACTACGAATCCGCGGTGCTCTGGAACGCCCACGCCGGGCCCCTGTGGCGGCGGTTCTCGATCTACCTGAGGCGAGAGGTCGCCAAGCGCGCCGGGCTCACGCAACAGGCCTTCCGTGACCATGCTCGGCTGTCCTTCGCCAAAGTCGCCGAGTACCAGAAGCGCGGCGCCGTCCACTTCCACGCCGTCATCCGGCTGGATGGTCCGGAGGGAGGTGACACCCCGCCGCCGGCCTGGGCCACCACCGAGCTGCTGACCGAAGCGATCCGCGCTGCGGCAGCAAAAGCACAGGTGAAGGGGCCGGTGATCCATGGTCGGGCTTACCGTTTCGCCTTCGGGGCTCAGCTCGACGTGCGGCCTATCCGTGGGCCCGAACTCGACGGCGGAACGGCCCTCACCGATCGGGCGGTCGCCGCGTACATCGCCAAGTACGCCACCAAAGGCGCCGAGACGGCGACCGGTGCCCTCGACCGGCCGATACGGCTCATCGCCGAACTCGCTCAGATCGACGTCCCCGAGCACACCCGCCGCCTCATCCGAACAGCCTGGGCCCTCGGCGGCCGCAAGGACCTGGAACACCTCCGGCTGCGCGCCTGGGCTCACATGCTCGGCTTCCGGGGCCACTTCTCCACCAAGTCCCGCCGCTACTCCACCACCCTCGGCGCGCTCCGTGATGCTCGCGCCGCTTGGCGTCGGGCCCAAGTCGCCGCCGAGTTGGAGCAGGAAGACACCACGCTCGTCCTCGCCCACTGGGTCTACGCCGGGACCGGTCTCACCCCTGCTGAGGAATGGCTCGCCGCCACCGTCACCCCCGCCCCTGGAACGGAAGGAGAACCTACCCATGCGTGACCGGTACCTCAGCGTCAGAGAGGTCGCCGAGCTGCTGGGCACCACCGATCGTTTCCCTCGGCGCCTGGTCGCCGAGCGGCGCATCGCCTACGTCAAGGTTGGTCGCCACGTCCGTATCCCGGCGAGCGTCATTCAGGAGTACATCGACGCCAACACCGTGCGGCCGGTACAGCCTCGGCGGCGTCGCCTCGGGAGGGCTGCCTGATGGGGAACAGGAAGGGCAACCGGCGCCGCTTCGGCTCGGTCCGTCAGTACCGGTCGGGGCGTTGGACCGCGAGCTACCTGGCGCCGGACGGGCAAGAGCAGCGTTCGCCGGGGACGTTCGACACCAAGAAGGACGCTGAGGTGTGGCTGTCTCAGGTTGAGGCGGATCTGACGCGCGGAGACTGGCAGGACCCCAACGCGGGCGCCGTCAACTTCGAGGAGTACGCCTTGCGGTGGGTGAAGGAGCGTGGGCTTTCGCCCACCACAGAAGAGCTGTACCGGCGGCTCCTGCGGCTGCACATCCTGCCGACCTTCCAGGTCTGGGACCTGGGCGAGATCACGCCTCCGCGTGTGCGGACCTGGCGCGCTGAGCGTTTGGAGGCGACTGGGACAACGACCGTTGCGAAGTCGTACCGGTTGTTGAAGGCCATCTTGGAGACGGCCGTTGAGGATGAGCTGATCCGCCGCAACCCGTGCCGGATTCGCGGTGCGGGCAAGGAGTCTGCCAGCGAGCGGCCCATAGCCACTGTTGAGCAGGTGGACGCCTTGGCGGACGCGATCGGGCCCCGGTGGCGGCTCATGGTCTACATCGCCGCGTACGGCCCTGCTCGCCCCGAGGAGCAAGCCGAGCTGCGGCGGCCTGACGTGGACCTGGACGCGGTCGGGGTGTGGGTGCGCCGGGCTGCGCCTGAGCTGACAACCGGTCGGCGGGTGGTGGGCGATACGAAGTCCGAGGCGGGGAAGCGGTTCATCGTGTTGCCCGGCTTCATGCGCAAGGACCTGGAGCGGCATCTGAAGTGGTTCGCCGAGAAGGAGCCGAACGGGCTGCTCTTCGTCGGTGAGAAGGGCGCGCCGTTCCGGCGGTCGTCGTTCGGGCGGAAGTGGCGTAGGGCGCGGGCGAAAGTCGGACTTCCTGATGACTTCCGTTTCTACGATCTTCGTCACACCGGGCACACCCTCTCGACCCAGTCCGGCGCGACGCTCAAGGACACCATGGTCCGCGCCGGGCAGTCCTCCGAACGAGCCGCGTTGATCTATCAGCACTCGACCACAGAGCGACAGAAGGAGGTGGCCGCCGGGATCGATGCTCTCGTGCGCGCCGACCGGCAGAAGGCTGCTGAGGCGGCATCTGGTGCGGATCTGGTGCGCGACGCTTAGAAGGCGCTAAATAGGTCTAGACAACAAACAAGGCCCGGGTCTCTGACCTGGGCCTTCGTCGTGGAGCGGGTGACGGGAATCGAACCCGCGCTCTGAGCTTGGGAAGCTCATGTTCTACCATTAAACTACACCCGCGAGGCACACCATCCGTCGGTGTCGCATCGTCGCACACTGTACCCCATGCCCGACCCCCGGCGCATTTGCCGTGGGGTTTTCGTGTTCTTCGGGAGGGTTTGACGGGGACTTGAGGCAGGGGCGGGACGGGCGGGAAGCCGCTATAAGGGTGGGGGAGTTGGGGCGTACCGTGGGGGCGGAGTGCCGCGTGGAGTGGTGGGTGGTTGATCCCCTAATGTGGCTTTTGTTGTCCACGTTGTTTATGGGGAAGGGACTCAATGGAGCGCACCGTCGTCCGTTGTGCCGAAGGGCATGTGTTCAGCACCGCTTCGTTCCCGATGCAGCACCTCACCGTCGACCGGATCGGCCCCGGTCGGCTGCTGCGCTGTCCGCGTTGTGCGCGGTTGCGGCAGGCGGTGCCGGTGGCCGGTGGGAAGCGGTAGGGGCCGCTGCGGTCTGATGGCCGCCGGGTTCTGATCATTGCGGCGGGGGCCCGGTCCGGATGGGCCGGGCCCAGGTCATGGGTTTGGTTGCGTATCCTCGTTGCGTGCTTCTCTCAGACAAGGACATCCGGACCGAGATCGACGCCGGGCGGGTACGGATCGATCCGTTCGATCCCGTGATGGTGCAGCCGTCGAGCATCGATGTGCGGTTGGACCGCTTCTTCCGGGTGTTCGAGAACCACCGTTATCCGCATATCGACCCGGCGGTGGAGCAGCCGGATCTGACGCGGCTGGTGGAGCCGGAGGGGGATGACGCGTTCATCCTGCATCCCGGGGAGTTCGTGCTCGCCTCGACGTACGAGGTGATCTCGCTGCCGGATGACATCGCCTCGCGGCTGGAGGGGAAGTCGAGCCTCGGGCGGCTGGGGTTGCTGACGCACTCCACGGCCGGGTTCATCGACCCCGGGTTCTCGGGGCATGTGACCCTGGAGTTGTCGAATGTGGCCACGTTGCCGATCAAGCTGTGGCCGGGGATGAAGATCGGGCAGCTGTGTATGTTCCGGCTGACCTCGCCGGCCGAGCATCCGTACGGGTCGGAGCGTTATGGCTCCCGCTACCAGGGGCAGCGCGGGCCGACGCCGTCGCGTTCGTATCAGAACTTCCACCGGACGAAGGTGTGAGCCGGTGAGTGAGCAGCGGGAGAACCTGACGTACGAGCGCTTCGGCACGGCGGTGCGGGAGCTGGCGCAGACGATCGCGGATGACGGGTACGAGCCGGACATCGTGCTGTCCATAGCGCGCGGCGGGGTCTTCGTCGCGGGTGGGCTGGCGTATGCGCTGGACTGCAAGAACATCCATCTGGTGAATGTGGAGTTCTATACCGGCGTCGGGACGACGCTCGATATGCCGGTGATGCTCGCGCCCGTGCCCAACGCGATCGACTTCTCCGAGAAGAAGGTCCTGATCGCGGACGATGTCGCCGACACCGGCAAGACGCTCAAGCTCGTACGCGACTTCTGCGTCGGCACGGTCGCCGAGGTGCGCAGCGCGGTGATCTACGAGAAGTCGCAGTCGCTCGTGAAGTGCGAGTACGTCTGGAAGCGCACCGAGGATTGGATCAACTTCCCCTGGAGCGTCGAGCCGCCCGTCGTACGGCGGGCCGGGCAGGTTTTGGACGCCTGACCTGCCTGCACCTGCCTGCACCTGCCTGCCCGAGGTCTGCCGAGGAGAGTCGGGTGAGGGGCCCTGCGGGGCCCCTCTGCGCGTTTCTTACAGGGTGCCCAGCTTCAGCAGCGACAGCAGCGCGATCAGCTGGATCGCCGACGCCCCCAGCGCCTTCTGCCACGGCAGGTCGTGCGACTTGCTCACCATCGACGTGAACAGCGCGCCCGCCGCCAGCCAGGTCGCCCACCCCAGCACCTGCACCGTCGGGCTGTCCCCGCCCAGGAACAGCGCGAACACCAGCCGTGGTGCGTCCGTGATGGACATGATCAGCATCGACAGGCCGATCGTCGGGGCGTACGAGCCGTCGCCGCCCAGCTGGCGGGCCAGGGTGTGGGTGACCGCGCCCAGGATCAGGCCGCTGATCACGACGGCGACGCCGGTGACGAGGATCCACGGGATGCTGTTGCCCATCGAGGCGTTCAGCACGTCCTCGCGGGCCTGGTCGAAGCCGAAGACCACGAGCAGGCCGTAGACGAACGTCACGATCAGGGCCGGGCCCCACATCGCGTAGTCGCGCATCTGCCAGAAGGTGGCCGACGGGCGCAGCACGATGCCGCTCAGCAGCTGCTTCCAGGGCAGGCGGGGGCCGGCCGGTGGGGCGGTGGAGGCGCCGGCGCGGTAGGTGTTGCCGTAGCCGTCGTCGTACGAGCCGGGGCCGGGGCCGTAGCCGGGGTCCTGGCCGTACGGGTCGTAGGCGTCGGGCGCCTCGCCGACACTGAACTGCTGCGTATGGCCCGGATTGTTGTTGCTGTACGAGCCGCCGCCCTGGCCATAGCCCGGGCCCTGGCCGTGGCCCTGCTGCGGGCCGTAGTACGGGTCCTGGCCGCCGAAGTACTCCGGCTCTCCGTGTGAGGCGGGCTGCTGCCACTGCGGCGGCTGCCCGCCGTGCGGCGGCGGCTGCCGGCCGTACGGCTGCTGCTGCGGTGGTTGCTGCTGCCCTTGTTGCGCGGACCGGGAGTCCCGTCCGCGTCCGATCCTGAATCCAGCCACGATTCGAACGTACCCGGTCGTAGCGACTGGGGTGCCGGACCTCTCAGAACAGGTCCGGCATTGCGGCCGACCTGTGACATCCCTTAGGGGGACCCTGAGGGGTTTTCCCCCGGGTGGGCGGGGGTTTGCCGGTCGGTCGGTGACCGTCAGTGGGTGTCCGTGGTGAAGGGCTTGGCGTTGAACGCGGTCTTGTCGGCCGTGCCGTCGGTGATCCACCACCACTCCGGCCGGTCACCGTACAGGGCGAAGACCGCCTCGCGGCCCCAGGCGAGGACGACCTCGTCCTGGTCGAAGTCGCGGGCGCCGTAGAGCCGGGCGGCGCGCCGGGTCTTCCGTATCTTCTCGCTGTCCACGTGGGCGGGGGCCGTACGGGTGAGGGTGTGGCGGCGCGCGATGTCGCCCGGGGAGTCCGGCTGGACGGTGATGAGCTCGACGCCGCCCGTATCGAGCGCCACGGCCAGCTCGTCGGTGCCGTTCCCGTCGGTGTCGGCGGCTGCCAGGCCGCCCGCCATGTTCGCGATCTTGATGGGCGCGTCCTTGGGGGTCTTCTTCGTGTAGACGGTCAGCGTGTGGTCCACATCCGGCGCTTCCGTCTCGTAGCCCGGCTCGTCGTTACGGGTGCCGCTGTCGCCGACCGCCACATCCCGCGTGCCGTCCCCGTCGAAGTCGCCGAAGGCGATCGCGTTGCCCTTGCGCAGCGTGTGCGGGTGGCGGGGTTGGCGCCGCGGGACGAGCCGTGGACGTCCCGAGTGAGCCAAAGGGCGCTCCGGTGTCGAAAGCGATGAGACCAAGGGAGCGAGGAACGAGCGAGCGCAGTGTCGAGGAGTGTCGGCACCGGACCCGAGCGCCCGGAGGCGAACCGAGGGTCATTAGGGGCGAGCCGGGTGGGCTGGGTCTCTTCCTTGCTCCCGACGAGCGGGAGCGCGAGTTCGGGGTAGCCGTCGCCGTTGAGGTCGTCGGGCAACTTGCTGCCCTTGCCCCGGGGGATGGGCGCGGTTGCGGTGGGGGTGATGACCGGGGCGCCGGAGCGGGAGCCACCGGGCGCCGTGGTCCGCTCGTCCCCCTTCTGGCCCCTGGGGTCCTTGGGGTCCTTGAGGCCGTCGTCGCCGGAACCGCCGGAGCTGCCGCATGCGGTGAGCAGCGCCGCCAGAGTCGCCGCGGCGCAGGCCAGCGCCCCGGGGCGGCGGCGGGCGCGGGGTCCTTCGGCTGCGGGGGTGCATGGGCGGGCTCCTCGGGGGTGCGGTGGTGGTACGTGTGCGGCTGTTGCTTCTTGTGACGGCGCCGCCGAGGGGGCGCGCGGGGCGTAGGGGGCGCACGGGGGAGCGCGTACGTTACGGCCTCCCGGGGGCGGCCTTATGTGGAGCCGGGAACTCCTGGCGGGTGTGACTCGTGGGGCGTTCGGAGGGTTGCGCGTCCATGGTGCGGGGGGTGTTGTGAAGGCGAACTGGCAGGGAGCGCGAGTCAGTTGTCGTTGTTCCGGGGTGAGGGGAGTGGAGCCGAAGCGCTCTCTGTATCGGTGGGACAGGGGGTGTATATCGGTATCTTCCGAGCGTTTCGGTTTCGGAAGATCTGGTTGGCTGTAGAGATGACTTTTGGTGCGGAAGGGCTGTTCAGGACATTCCTGTGCGGAGGTTTGGGGCATGATCCTGTAGAGATCCGCAACGTTGTTGTGAGAAGGGCCAATTCGCGGTCAGGATCGAGTCATGTTCGGAGCGGTTGAGGCGGGGGCGGCCATGGTCGTACTGCACGGCATGCGGGTGGTTTTTGAGCGGGTGAAAAGGACGCGGGGGAGGGGGGTGGGTGGAGCGTAGACAGATGTCGGATACAAGTGGTCGGCCGGCCGCGGCGGATGCCGCCCGCCCGCCGGAGGACGAGAGCGACAGAAGCGGTGACGGTGACACGGCCGGACCCTTCGGCCTGTCCCGGGTGCCGCTGGCCCGCGCGCTGACCGACCGTCGGCAGCGCGGGCGCCGCGCACGCCCGCGCGCGGAGGCCGAGGGCGGGGCTGGGGCCGAAGCAGGGGACGGGGCCGGGCCGTGTGCGGAAGCTGTGGCCGGGGCCGGGGCCGGGGCCGGGGCCGGGGCTGGGGCCGGGGCCGAGGTCGGCGAGCACCATGGCGAAGCGATTCCGCAGCCGTTACCGTCGCCCGACGGCGGCCCTGAGCCGCCCCCGGAGCCCGACGGCCGAGACGGCCGCGACCTGGGAAGCGATGAACCGGGCGGCCGTGCCCCGGGCGGCCGTGCCCCGGGCGGCCGTGCCTCGGAAGGTCGCGCTTCGGGCGGCCGTGCCCCACGCAGCCGAGCCCCACGCGGCCGTGCCCCACAAAGCCGTGCCCCGGAGACCCGCGAGCCCGCCGGCCGCGTCGCCCGGCCCGCCCCCGCCCCCGCCCCCGCCCCCGCCCCTGCCCCCTTCTCCCGCCCGACCCGCCCCGCCCGGTCCGTGCGGCGCGCCGTGCTGCGCGGCGTACTCCGCCTCACCCGTACGGTCGCGAGCCAGGTGTTCTTCCTGCAAGTGGCGGTCGTGCTGCTGCTCGCCGTCGCCGCCGCGGCGGCCCTCGTGCTGCAGTCCAGGCACGACACCGACCTGGAGGCCCGCCGCCGCTCGCTGGCCGTCGCCGAGGCCTTCGCCAGCGCCCCGGGCATGGTCGAGGCGCTGCGCTCCCCCGACCCCACCGCGATCCTGCAGCCGCGCGCCGAGCGCGCCCGCAACAGGGCCGGCGTCGACTTCATCGTCGTCCTGACGACGGACGGGATCCGCTACACCCACCCCACCGCGAGCGAGATCGGCCACCACTTCCGCGGGAGCTACCGCGAGGCCGCGGAGGGCGGCACCGTCACGGAGACGTCCACGGGCACACTGGGCCCCTCCGTACGGGCCGTGGTGCCCGTCACCGACAGCCGGGGCAAGGTCGTCGGACTGGTCGCCGCCGGGATCACGGTGAAGAAGGTGAGCGGCGCGGTCGACCGGCAGCTGCCGATCCTCCTCGGCGGTGTCGCCGCCGCCCTCACCCTGGCCATGGGCGGTACGGCGCTGGTCAGTCGGCGGCTGCGGCGGCAGACCCATGGCCTGGACCCGGGCGAGATGACCCGGATGTACGAGCACCATGACGCGGTGCTGCATGCCGTACGGGAGGGCGTGCTGATCGTCGACGGCGACCGGCGGCTGATGCTGGCCAACGACGAGGCGCGCCGGCTGTTCGACCTGCCGCCGGACGCCGAGGGGCGCCCCGTCGCCGACCTCGGCTTCGACGAGAGCACGGCCGAGCTGCTGGTGTCGGGCCGCGCCGCCACCGACGAGGTGCACAAGGCGGGGGAGCGGCTGCTGACCGTCAGCCACCGGCCGACCGACCGCAACGGCGGGCCGCCCGGCAGCGTCGCGACCCTCCGGGACACCACCGAGCTGCGCACGCTGTCCGGCAAGGTCGATCTGGCGCGCAAGCGGCTGAAGTTGCTGTACGACGCGGGCCTGCGGATCGGCACCACGCTGGATGTGGTGCGTACGGCCCAGGAGCTGACCGAGTACGCGGTGGAACGGTTCGCCGACTATGTGGCGGTGGACCTGGTGGACCCGGTGCTGCGCGGCGAGGAGCCGAACGGTGCGGCGACGGGCAGCGGCGCCACGGCGCGCACCTCGCTGCGCCGCACCGCCCTCAGCGGTATCCGCGAGGACGTACCGCTCTATCCGCTGGGCGGGATGATCCGTTACGGCCCGGCCACGCCCCAGGCCAAGGGCTACGCCAGCGGTGAGACGACGGTGGAGGCCGTACTTCCCGACTTCGCCGGGTGGCATGAGCACGATCCGGAGCGGGCGCGGGCGATCGTCGACCGCGGCATCCACTCCATGATCGCGGTCCCGCTGCGGGCCCGGGGCGTGATCCTGGGCATCGCCACGTTCATGCGCTCGGAGAAGCCCGAGCCCTTCGAGGAGGACGATGTCTCCCTCGCGGAGGAGCTGGTCGCCCGGGCCGCGGTGTCCATCGACAACGCGCGGCGCTACACCCGCGAGCACACGATGGCCGTGACGCTGCAGCGCAGCCTGCTGCCGCAGGTGCTGCCCGAGCAGAGCGCGCTGGATGTGGCGTATCGCTATCTGCCGGCGGAGTCGGGGGTGGGTGGTGACTGGTTCGATGTGATTCCGCTGCCGGGGGCTCGAGTGGCGCTGGTGGTGGGCGATGTGGTCGGCCATGGACTGCATGCCGCGGCCACGATGGGGCGGCTGCGTACCGCCGTGCACAACTTCTCGACCCTCGACCTCCCGCCCGACGAGATCCTTTCCCACCTGGACGATCTGATCGCGCGGATCGACCAGGACGAGACCTCGGAGAGCCTGGACGGCGGCGGTGTGATCATCGGCGCCACCTGTCTGTACGCGATCTACGACCCGGTGTCCCGGCGCTGCACGATGGCCCGGGCCGGACATCCGCCGCCCGCGGTGGTCGCCCCCGACGGCTCGGTGGAGTTCCCCGAGGTGCCCGCCGGGCCGCCGCTGGGCCTGGGCACCCTGCCCTTCGAGACGGTGGAGCTGCAGCTGCCCGAGGGCAGCCATCTCGTGCTCTACACCGACGGCCTGGTCGAGAAGCGCGACCGGGACATCGAGGAGGGCCTGGAGCTGCTGCGCGCCTCCCTCTCCCACGCCGGGCGGACGCCGGAGGAGACCTGTACGGCGGTGCTCGCCGAGATGCTGCCCGACACCCCCGGCGACGACATCGCGCTGATCGTCGCGTGTACGCGGGTGCTGGAGCCGGAGCGGATCGCGGACTGGGAGGTGCCGTCCGAACCGGCCCTGGTCTCCGCGGTGCGCGCCGCCGTGGCGGCGCGGCTGGCCGAGTGGGATCTGGGCGACGTCGCGTTCACCACCGAGCTCATCCTCAGCGAGCTGATCACCAACGCGATCCGGTACGCGACCGGGCCGATCCGGGTGCGGCTGCTGTGCGACCGCAGCCTGATCTGCGAGGTGTCCGACACCAGCAGCACCTCGCCGCATCTGCGGTACGCGGCGACGGAGGACGAGGGCGGGCGCGGGCTGTTCCTCGTCTCGCGCTTCGCCGACCGGTGGGGGACGAGATACACGGCGGAGGGCAAGGTCATCTGGACGGAGCAGACGCTGCCGGAGCGCGGTAAGCGGCGGGGGTAGGGCGGTCTGCCCCAGCAGCGTGAAGGCGCCGTGGCCCCAACGCCCGACGGGCTTGATCCGGTCAGTCGGATCAAGCCCGTCGGCACGTTCGGAGATCGGCGAGTCCGCGGTGATCGGCGGCTACTTCACCGGCTCCGGCTCCGGTTCCTCCGCCGTCTCACCGTCGTCCTCCGGCTCCGCGGGCGTCTTGACGGAGTCGAGCAGCAGCTGCGCGACGTCCACGACCTGCAGCGACTCCTTTGCCTTTCCATCATTCTTCTTGCCGTTGACGGAGTCGGTCAGCATGACGAGGCAGAACGGGCAGGCGGTGGAGACGATGTCCGGGTTGAGGGACAGCGCCTCGTCCACGCGCTCGTCGTTGATGCGCTTGCCGATGCGCTCTTCCATCCACATCCGGGCGCCGCCCGCGCCACAGCAGAAGCCGCGTTCCTTGTGGCGGTGCATCTCCTCGTTGCGCAGCCCCGGCACCTTGGCGATGATCTCGCGCGGCGGGGTGTAGACCTTGTTGTGCCGGCCCAGGTAGCAGGGGTCGTGGTAGGTGATGAGCCCTTCGACCGGGGTGACCGGGATCAGCTTGCCCTCGTCGATGAGGTGCTGGAGCAGCTGGGTGTGGTGGATCACCTCGTAGTGGCCGCCGAGCTGCGGGTACTCGTTCGCGATGGTGTTGAAGCAGTGCGGGCAGGTCGCGACGATCTTCTTCTTGGACTTCTCGACGACCACACCGTCGGAACCCGCGGCGGAGCCGCTATCGGACACAGTTTCGCCGAAGGCCATGTTCAGCATCTCGACGTTCTGCTGGCCGAGCTGCTGGAAGAGGAATTCGTTGCCGAGGCGGCGGGCGGAGTCACCGGTGCACGCCTCGTCGCCGCCCATGATCGCGAACTTGACGCCCGCGATGTGCAGCAGTTCCGCGAAGGCCTTGGTGGTCTTCTTCGCGCGGTCTTCCAGGGCGCCCGCGCAGCCGACCCAGTAGAGGTAGTCGACCTCGGACAGGTCCTCGACGTCCTTGCCGACGACCGGGACCTCGAATTCGACTTCCTTGGTCCATGCGAGCCGCTGCTTCTTCGCGAGCCCCCAGGGGTTGCCCTTCTTCTCCAGGTTCTTGAGCATCGTGCCCGCCTCCGACGGGAACGAGGATTCGATCATCACCTGGTAGCGGCGCATGTCCACGATGTGGTCGACGTGCTCGATGTCGACCGGGCACTGCTCGACGCAGGCGCCGCAGGTGGTGCAGGACCACAGCACATCGGGGTCGATGACGCCGCCCGCGGCAGAGCCGCTATCAGATGCAGCCGCCAGCGTGCCGATCAGCGGCCGCTCGGCCTCGGCGAGGGCGGCGGCGGGCACGTCCTTGAGCTGTTCAGCGCTCGCCTTCTCCTCCCCCTCGGCGTCCTTGCCGCCGCCCGCGAGCAGATACGGCGCCTTGGCGTGCGAGTGGTCGCGCAGCGACATGATCAGCAGCTTGGGGGAGAGCGGCTTGCCGGTGTTCCAGGCGGGGCACTGCGACTGGCAGCGGCCGCACTCGGTGCAGGTGGAGAAGTCGAGCAGGCCCTTCCAGGAGAAGTGCTCGATCTGCGAGACGCCGAACTGGTCGTCCTCGCCCGGGTCCTCGAAGTCGATCGGCTTGCCGGCCGAGGTCATCGGCTGCAGCGCGCCGAGCGCCACGTCCCCGCTCGACTCGCGCTTGAACCAGATGTTGGGGAAGGCGAGGAAGCGGTGCCAGGCGACGCTCATGTCGATGTTCGTGGAGACCATGATCATCCAGACCATCGTGGTGCCGAGCTTGATCATCGCGAACAGGTAGGTCAGGTTCTGCACCGTGCCGACGCTGAGGCTCTTGAAGAGCAGCACCAGCGGATACGAGGCGAAGTACTCCGGCTCGTACGAGTCGACGTGGTGCAGCGCGCCTTCCGTGCCACGCAGCGCCATGATCGCCAGGCCGATGATGAGGATGACGTACTCGACGAAGTACGCCTGCCAGGCCGTGGAGCCGGCGAACCGCGACTTGCGGCCTGCCCGGCTGGGCAGGTTGAGCAGCCGGATCACGATCAGGGTCGCGATGCCGAGCGTGGTCATCGTGCCGATGAACTCGACGTACAGCTCGTACGGGAGGAAGCCGCCGAGGATCGGCAGCGTCCAGTCCGCCTGGAAGAGCTGGCCGTAGGCGTTGATGATGGTCGGCGGCAGGGTCAGGAAGCCGATCGCGACGAACCAGTGGGCGATGCCGACGATGCCCCACTTGTTCATCCGGGTGTGCGCCAGGAACTCCTTCACCAGCGTCACGCTGCGCTGATAGGGGTTGTCGGTCCGGGCGCCCGCCGGCACCGGCGCGCCGAGTTTGAAGAAGCGCACGAACTGCGCGATGGCGCGGCCGAGCAGGGCAACGCCGACCGCGGTGAGGACCAGCGACACGATGATCGCGGCGAGTTGCATGGGGGCTCCTCGAACCTGCGAGAGCGGAATTACTAAGCAGTAACTTATCGGGTCTTGACCGAGATTACCCGGGGAAGCGCTGGCCTATGTAGTCGACCGGCCGGTGATCTGCGTCGCTTGGCCGTCGCTTGGCCGCGCCTTTGGTCGCGTCCGCGGGGGTCGTGTGGGGGTCGCATGGGGGGTCATGTCCTCGGCCCTCCCCTCCTCTTGTCCGTGTCCTGTCCATAAGAGCCATATAAAAGTTGAGCCTGCTGGACTCAGGTCTGTTGACACACAGAAGTTGATCATGCACTCTTGAGCCTGTTCCACTCAATGCTGTGTAGCTGGAGGATTGCGAAATGGCTCGTGCGGTCGGCATCGACCTGGGTACGACGAACTCCGTCGTCAGTGTGCTCGAAGGCGGTGAGCCCACCGTCATCACCAACGCCGAGGGCGCCAGGACCACGCCGTCCGTCGTCGCCTTCGCCAAGAACGGCGAGGTCCTGGTCGGTGAGGTCGCCAAGCGCCAGGCCGTGACCAACGTGGACCGGACCATCCGGTCGGTCAAGCGCCACATGGGCACCGACTGGCACATCAACCTCGACGGCAAGAACTTCAACCCGCAGCAGATGAGCGCCTTCATTCTGCAGAAGCTCAAGCGGGACGCCGAGGCCTACCTGGGCGAGAAGGTCGCGGACGCGGTCATCACCGTCCCGGCGTACTTCAACGACGCCGAGCGCCAGGCCACCAAGGAAGCCGGTGAGATCGCGGGCCTCAACGTCCTGCGTATCGTCAACGAGCCTACCGCCGCCGCCCTCGCCTACGGGCTCGAGAAGGACGACCAGACCATTCTGGTCTTCGACCTCGGCGGCGGCACCTTCGACGTCTCGCTGCTGGAGATCGGCGACGGCGTGGTCGAGGTCAAGGCCACCAACGGTGACAACCACCTCGGTGGTGACGACTGGGACCAGCGCGTCGTCGACTACCTGGTCAAGCAGTTCAACAACGGCCACGGCGTCGACCTGTCCAAGGACAAGATGGCCCTTCAGCGCCTCCGCGAGGCCGCTGAGAAGGCGAAGATCGAGCTCTCCAGCTCGACCGAGACCACCATCAACCTGCCCTACATCACGGCGTCCGCCGAGGGCCCGCTGCACCTGGACGAGAAGCTCACCCGCGCCCAGTTCCAGCAGCTGACCAGCGACCTGCTCGAGCGCTGCAAGGTCCCCTTCCACAACGTGATCAAGGACGCGGGCATCGCCCTCTCCGAGATCGACCACGTGGTCCTGGTCGGCGGCTCGACCCGGATGCCCGCCGTCGCCGAGCTCGTCAAGGAGCTGACCGGCGGCAAGGAGGCCAACAAGGGCGTCAACCCGGACGAGGTCGTCGCCATCGGCGCCTCGCTCCAGGCCGGTGTCCTCAAGGGTGAGGTCAAGGACGTCCTGCTGCTGGACGTCACCCCGCTGTCCCTCGGTATCGAGACCAAGGGCGGCATCATGACCAAGCTGATCGAGCGCAACACGACCATTCCGACCAAGCGCTCGGAGATCTTCACCACGGCCGAGGACAACCAGCCGTCCGTGCAGATCCAGGTCTACCAGGGCGAGCGCGAGATCGCGGCGTACAACAAGAAGCTCGGCATGTTCGAGCTGACCGGCCTGCCGCCGGCCCCGCGCGGCGTGCCGCAGATCGAGGTCACCTTCGACATCGACGCCAACGGCATCATGCACGTCGGCGCCAAGGACCTCGGCACCGGCAAGGAGCAGAAGATGACCGTCACCGGCGGCTCCGCGCTGCCGAAGGACGACATCGACCGCATGATGCGCGAGGCCGAGCAGTACGCGGAGGAGGACCACAAGCGCCGCGAGGCCGCCGAGACCCGCAACCAGGCCGAGCAGCTGGTCTACCAGACCGAGAAGTTCCTCAAGGACAACGAGGACAAGGTCCCCGGCGACGTCAAGACCGAGGTCGAGACCGCGCTCGGCGAGCTGAAGGAAAAGCTCAAGGGCGACGACACCGCCGAGATCCGCACCGCCACCGAGAAGGTCGCGGCCGTCAGCCAGAAGCTGGGCCAGGCGCTGTACGCCAACGCCCAGGCGGACGGCGCGGGCGCGGCGGGTGGAGCGGGCGCGGCCGGCGGCGGCCAGGCCAAGGCCGACGACGACGTCGTGGACGCCGAGATCGTGGACGACGAGAAGGCTGACAACAAGGGCCAGGGCCAGGGTGGTGCCGCGTGACGGAGGAGACCCCGGGCTTCGAGGAGCAGCCCGACGTCCCCTCCGAGGCCGCACAGACCCCTGACGATGCGGCCAAGGGTGCCGCCGGGTCCGCCGACAAGGCGGGCCCGGCAGCCCCGGCAGGGGACCTCGAGCAGGTGGCCATCCAGGCCCAGCTGGACCAGGTCCGCACCGCGCTCAACGAGCGGACGGCCGACCTCCAGCGGCTCCAGGCGGAGTACCAGAACTATCGACGCCGGGTCGAGCGGGACCGGGTCACGGTCAAGGAGATCGCCGTGGCGAACCTCCTGACCGAGCTGCTGCCCGTGCTCGACGACATCGGCCGCGCCCGTGACCACGGCGAGCTCGTCGGCGGCTTCAAGTCCGTCGCCGAATCGCTGGAGACGGTCGCGGGAAAGATGGGGCTGCAGCAGTTCGGCACGGAGGGCGAGCCCTTCGACCCGCTGGTGCACGAGGCGCTGATGCACTCGTACGCGCCGGACGTCACCGAAACCACGTGCGTGCAGATTCTGCAGCCGGGGTATCGAATCGGCGAGCGTACGATCCGCCCGGCGCGGGTCGCGGTCGCCGAGCCCCAGCCGGGCGCCCAGCCCAAGGGGGACGAGACGCCGGACGAGGAGAGCGGTGGCCCGGACGAGGGCTGACGTGACAGCTGACGTGACAGCGGTGGCAGGAAAGGAGGGACGTCGAGGATGAGCACCAAGGACTTCGTCGAGAAGGACTACTACAAGGTCCTCGGCGTCCCCAAGGACGCCACCGAGGCGGAGATCAAGAAGGCGTACCGGAAGCTCGCCCGCGAGTTCCACCCGGACGCCAACAAGGGCGACGCCAAGGCCGAGGAGCGCTTCAAGGAGATCTCCGAGGCGAACGACGTCCTCGGCGACCCCAAGCGGCGCAAGGAGTACGACGAGGCCCGCGCCCTGTTCGGCAACGGCGGATTCCGCCCGGGGCCGGGCGCGGGCGGCCCCGGCAGCTTCAACTTCGACCTCGGCGACCTCTTCGGCGGCGCCCAGGGCGGCGGCGGAGCGGCCGGCGGCTTCGGCGGCGGCCTCGGGGACGTCTTCGGCGGACTCTTCAACCGTGGCGCCGGCACCCGTGCCCAGCCGCGCCGCGGCCAGGACATCGAGTCCGAGGTGACGCTGAGCTTCACCGAGGCGGTGGAGGGCGCCACGGTCCCGCTGCGGATGTCCAGCCAGGCCCCGTGCAAGGCGTGCTCGGGCACCGGCGACAAGAACGGCACCCCCCGCGTGTGCCCGACCTGCGTCGGCACCGGCCAGGTCAGCCGCGGCGGCGGGGGCGGTTTCTCGCTCACCGACCCGTGCGTGGACTGCCGCGGCCGCGGCCTGATCGCGCAGAACCCCTGCGAGACCTGCAAGGGCAGCGGGCGCGCCCGCAGCGCCCGCACCATGCAGGTCCGGATCCCCGCGGGCGTCAGCGACGGCCAGCGGATCCGGCTGCGCGGCAAGGGCGCCCCGGGCGAGACCGGCGGCCCGGCCGGCGACCTGTACGTGGTGGTCCATGTGGACCCCCACCCGGTCTTCGGCCGCAAGGGCGACAACCTCACCGTCACCGTGCCCGTCACCCTCCCGGAGGCGGCGCTCGGCGGCGAGATCAAGGTCCCCACGCTCGGCGGCCCCCCGGTCACCCTCAAACTGCCGGCCGGCACGCCCAACGGCCGCACGATGCGCGCCCGCGGCAAGGGCGCGGTGCGCAAGGACGGCACCCGCGGCGACCTCCTGGTCACCGTCGAGGTCACCGTCCCCAAGGACCTCAGCGACGAGGCGCGCGAGGCGCTGGAGTCGTACCGAGAGGCGACCGCGGGGGAGGACCCGCGGGCGGAGCTGTTCCAGTCCGCGAAGGGAGCGTGACCCGATGGAGACGTCTGGCCGAGGGCCCGGAGGCAGAAGTGGCATGGGCGGGGCGAGGAGCCGCAACCCGTACGAGCTGACCGACGAGTCGCCGGTGTACGTCATCTCGGTCGCCGCCCAGCTCTCCGGGCTGCACCCGCAGACCCTGCGCCAGTACGACCGTCTGGGTCTGGTCTCCCCCGACCGCACGGCCGGCCGCGGCCGCCGCTACTCGGCCCGCGACATCCAGCTGCTCCGCCAGGTGCAGCAGCTCTCCCAGGACGAGGGCATCAACCTCGCCGGTATCAAGCGCATCATCGAACTGGAGAACCAGGTCGCCGCCCTCCAGGAGCGCGTCGCCGAACTCCAGTCCGCGGTCGAGGGCGCGGCCGCGGCGATGCAGCAGCGCGAGGCCGCGGTCCACGCCTCCTACCGCCGCGACCTGGTCCCCTACGACCAGGTCCGGCAGACCAGCGCGCTGGTGGTATGGCGGCCCAAGCCCAAGCGGCCGGAGTAGCCCCCGGCCTGATCCCGACTCGGTGGCCCGGTGACCGATCCTTCGGTCACCGGGCCGTTTCGCTGCCGGCCGGGCGATGGCCGCGCGGTGCGCTCTCCGCCGGTGAGCCGACGGTGAGCGCGCGGTGAGCCGCCGTCGGCACTGTGGGGCCATCGCCGGGTCCACCGAGGACCGGCCTTGGAAACGCGGAGCAGAGTGATGGGCATGCTGACCGGCAAGACGGCGCTGGTGACGGGTGGATCGCGGGGGATCGGGCGGGCGGTCGCGCTGCGGCTGGCGGCCGAGGGCGCTGAGGTCGCCGTTCACTACGGTGGCGACGAGGACGCGGCCAAGGAGACCGTGAGGCGGATCGAGGAGAGCGGCGGCCGGGCGTTCGCCGTACGGGCGCGGTTCGGCGAGGACGGTGCGGTGGACCGGCTGTTCGAGCAGCTGACCACCGGTCTGGCGGGACGCGGGCTGGACATCCTGGTCAACAACGCGGGCATCGGCTCTGGCAACCCGATCGCGCGGGTCACCGAGGAGGAGTTCGGCAGGCTGCTGGCGGTCAACGTCGCCACGCCGTTCTTCGTGATCCAGCGGGCGCTGCCGCTGCTGAACGACGGCGGTCGCATCGTCAACATGGGTTCGACGGCCAGCCGGTTCGCCGTGTCCACGCAGATCGGCTACACCATCAGCAAGGCGGCACTGGAGTCGATGGCCCCGTCGCTGGCCAACGAGCTGGGCCGGCGCGGCGTCACGGTGAACACGGTCGCGCCCGGCGCGGTGCGGACCGACATGACCGCGGGATACACCTGCGTGCCGGAGGTGGTCGCGGGGCTGGAGGCGATCACGGCGCTGGGGCGGCTGGGCGAGCCGGAAGACATCGCCGATGTCGTGGGGTTCCTGGCGGGGCCGCGGGGCCGGTGGGTGACCGGCCAGACCATCGATGTCTCGGGCGGGACCTATCTCGGTCCGATCGCCCCCGCGTGATCTTCGCCGGTGGATAATCACCGGCATGCGGTTCGGAATCCTCGGCGAGACCCGGGCGTGGCGCGACGACGGGGCCGAGGTTCCGCTGGGCGGGCCGGCCCGGCGGGCGCTGCTGGCGCTGCTGCTGGTCCGTCCCGGTGAGGTCGTGTCGTCCGACCGGCTGGCCGAGGAACTCGACCCGGGCGGCGGGGTATCGGCGCATGCGCTTCAGTCCCAGGTGTCCAGGCTGCGCACGGTACTGGGCCCGGCGGCCGCGATCGAGCGGGCCGGAGCGGGCTATCGGATCGTGGTGGCGCCCGAGGACGTGGACGCCTGCCGGTTCGAGCGACTGGCCCGGGAAGGCCGGGCCGCGCTGGGCGACGGCAACCCCGGGCACGACGACCCCGGGCGGGCGGTCGCGCTGCTGCGCGAGGCGCTGGGGCTGTGGCGGGGGCCCGCGTTGGCCGAGGTCGCCGAGAGCGAGACGGCCCGGGCCGCCGCCGTGCGGCTGGAGGAGCTTCGGCTCGGGGCGCTCGAGGACCGGATCGAGGGCGAGCTGAGGCTCGGTGAACACCGGAGCGCGGCCGTAGCGGAGTTGCGCGAGCTGGTCGACCGCCATCCGCTCAGGGAGCGGCCGGCGGGGCTGCTGATGCGTGCCCTGTTCACCGAGGGCGGGCAGGCCGAGGCGCTGGTGGTGTTCGAGGAGACCCGGAGACACTTGGCCGAGGAACTGGGCGCCGATCCCTCGGCCGAACTCGTCGCACTGCACCGGGAGCTGCTGAGCGCCGCTCCGTCCCCGTCGCCCGTCGCGCCACCCGCCCAGCTGACGTCCTTCGTGGGCCGGACCGAGGAGGTGGCCGAGGTCGCCGAGCTGTTGCGGGTGGCCCGGCTGGTCACGCTGATCGGTCCCGGCGGGGTCGGCAAGACCCGGCTGTCGGTGGAGGTCGCCGGGGTCGCGGCCGACGAGGTGTGCTTCGTGGCGCTGGCTCCGCTGCGCGACGGCTCGGGGCCGGCGCAGGCGCTGCTGGGCGCGCTCGGCCTGCGCGCGAACGGGCTCCAGCTGGGGGGCGGCCCCCAGATGCCGGTCGAGCGGCTGATCGCCGCGCTGTCGGACCGGATGCTGCTGCTCGTCCTCGACAACTGCGAGCATGTCGTCGAGGAGACCGCCGCCCTGGCGGCGCGGCTGCTGGCGGCCTGCCCGCGGCTGCGCGTCCTGGCGACGAGCCGGGAACCGCTCGGCATCATCGGCGAGCACGTCCGGCAGGTGCGGCCGCTGGCCGACGAGGCGGCGATACGCCTGTTCACCGACCGGGCCGGAGCTGTACGGCGCGGCTTCACCGCCGACCCTCGACTCATACGGCGCGTCTGCGCCGCCCTCGACGATCTGCCGCTGGCCATCGAACTCGCGGCGGCACGGCTGCGCACGCTGGACCTCGACGACCTCGCGGGCCGGCTGGACGACCGGCTCGGGGTCGCGGCCCGCGGCAGCCGTACGGCCGATGAGCGGCACCGGACGCTGCGCTCGGTGGTCGCCTGGAGCTGGGACCTGCTCCCGGAGCCCGAGCAGCGGGCCGCACGTCGCTTCGCGGTGTTCGCGGGCGGCGCGACGGCAGAGGCCGCGCTGCGAGTGTGCGGCACGGACGGCGAAACGCTGGAGTCGCTGGCCGACAAGTCGCTCCTGGACGCCGCGGGCGGCGGGCGCTACCGGATGCTGGAGACGATCCGCGCGTACGGCGCCGAGCGGCTGGACGAGGCGGGCGAACGCGAGTCGGCACGGCGCGCCCACGCCCGGCACTTCCTGGAGCTGGTGCGGACCGCCGATCCGCACCTGCGCCGGGCCGAACAGCTGGAGTGGCTGCGGGTCCTGGCGACCGAGCACGACAACCTGCTGGCGGCCCTGCGCTGGGCGGTCGAGACCTCGGATGTACCGACGGCCCTGGAACTGCTCGCCTCCGCCTCGACCTATCTGTGGATCCGCGGCGCCTCCGCCTCGGCCGCCCCGTACGCGATCGCGCTGCTCGACACGGTCGGCGACACATCCCAGCAGGGGCTCGGCGAGGAGTACGCGATCTGCGTGCTGCTTGCGGCGTCCGGCAGCGCCGGACGACCGGTCTGGCGGCGGCACCGCGCGGCGGCCGAGAAGGCGCTGGCCGCCTCCTGGCCGGGCGGCCAAGCGGGCCGATATCCGGCCGCCCTGCTCCTGTGGCTGATGCGGAACGCGAGCGAGACCGATCCGCAGGGCGCGTTCGCGCTCGTATCGTCCCAGCGGGACTGCCCCGAGCCGTGGGCACGGGCGGTCGCCTGGTACGTGACGGGGTTCGGGGCGCTCGGTGAGGGAGACTTCGAGGCGGGTGAGCGCGCCTTGGGCACGGCCGCGGACGGGTTCCGCTCGCTCGGCGACCGCTGGGGCACCGCGCTGGCCCTGGACGTGCTGGCCGGGCTCGCGGGCGGGCGCGGCGACCGGGCGCGGGCCATCGCGCTGACCGACGAAGCCCTCGCCCTCACCGGGGAGCTGGGGGCTCTGGAGGACAGCGCCGACCTGCTGGTCAACCGGGGCGACCACCTCGACGACCCGGCCGCGGCCCGCGCCGACTACGCGAGCGCCGCCGAGCTGGCTCGTCGCGCCGGCAGCCCCACGTGCCTGGGGGCGGCCCTGCGCGGACTCGGTGACATCGCCGCGCTGGAGGGAGACCTGGACGAGGCGGAACGGCTTTACGGAGAGGCCCTGGAGCGCATCGATCCGCACTGGGTCAAGAGCCTCGGCAACCGGGTGCGCACCCTCGCCGGACTCGGCCGCGTCGCCGAGGCGCGCGGCGACCGGCCGACCGCCCGGACGCGCTACCAGGAGGCGGCCGAGGCCGCGGGAGACTCGGACAGGCTCCGCCTGATGGGCCTCCCCGAGTCCGTCGTCGAGCCCGTCATCGAGGCGGTGAGTCGGCGGTGAGCGTGCGGTGAGCCCTCCCGGCCAAGCTCTCCGCCATGACAAACCACAACGCACTGAAGAACCGCAACGTACTGATCTCCGGCGCCTCCATCGCCGGCCCCGCCCTCGCCTACTGGCTCCACCGGCACGGCTTCAACCCCACCATCGTGGAACGCGCCCCGGCGCTGCGCGACGGCGGCTACGCCGTCGACTTCCGGGGCGAGGCCCACCTGTCGATCCTCCGCCGCATGGGCATCCTGGACGACCTCGAGCGGGCCCGCACCGGCATGGGCTCCATGTCGTACGTCAACAGCGCGGGAAAGCCGGTGTCCGAGATGCCCGCCGACCTGTTCGCCGGAGACCTCGAAATCCTCCGCGGGGACCTGGCCCGCATCCTCTACGACGCCACCAAGGAGTACACCGAATACGTCTTCGGAGACTCCATCACCTCGCTCACCGAGGACCCCGACGGCGTGACCGTCACGTTCGAACGCTCCGCGCCGCGCAGGTTCGACCTGGTCATCGGCGCAGACGGGCTGCATTCCAACACCCGCCGGCTGACCTTCGGGCCCGAGGAGCGGTTCGTCAAGCACCTCGGCGTGCACTGCGCGATCTTCACCACGGCCAACCACCTCGGCCTCGACCACACCGGACACGCCTACCGCACCGCGGGCAGGCTGGTCGCGATGTACAGCGCCCGCCACAACACCGAGGCCAAGGCGGTCTTCTACTTCGCCTCACCGCAGCAGGACCTCGACCGCCGTTATGTGACGCGGCAACAGGCGGTCCTTGCCGAGCACTTCACCGGCAACGGCTGGCAGAGCGACCGGCTGCTGCACGATATGCGCCACGCGCCCGACTTCTACTTCGACTCCGTGGGCCAGGTCCGCATGGACAGCTGGAACCGCGGCCGGGTCGCCCTGGTCGGCGACGCCGCCTACTGCCCCTCCTCCCTCTCCGGCATGGGCTCGGGCCTCGCCCTGGTCGGCGCGTACGTCCTCGCCGGCGAACTGGCCGCCGCGCACGGCGACCACCGCGTCGCGTTCGCCCGCTACGAGGAGGAGATGCGCGAGTACGCGACGGGCTGCCAGAAGATGGGCGACGGCGTCGCGGGGCTCATGGTCCCCCGTACCCGCGCCCTCGCCGCGCTGCTCAACGGCTACTACAGGCTTATCCCCTACCTGCCGGGGAAGAACATGGCCGCCAAGATCGCCCGCAAGACAGCCGAGAACATCACGTTGCGCGACTACGACGTCCTCGCCAGGCGCTAGGTGAGCGGAGCCCGTCAGGAGCGGTTGAGAAACGGCCGTACGTGCGGCAGCACATCCCCGGCGCGCTTCCAGCTCGCGAGGTGGTCGGCCCCGGGTACGGAGAAGAAGCCGGCGCCGATGCGCTCCGCGGCTTCCCGCAACGGCGCATGCCAAGAGTCTTCCGTACCGCAGTACATGAGCATGGGGACGGTGGCGGACTCCAGCCGGGAGGCCAGTTCTCCCTCCCGGGAGAACGCCACGAAGTTCGCGCGGAAGGCCGCCTGGTCCCCGGCGTCGATGACGGCGGCCTGGGCCGGGTCGGTGTGGGCGGCCTGGGTGAGCAGGGCGAACACGTCGGTGTCGGCGGGAAGTCCGAAGTGGTGCAGCGCGTGGGCGACGCCGGAGGCGAAGCCCTCGACGGGGTCCCAGGCGCCGACGACCAGCCGGGTGCACCGCTCGGGGGCGTGGATGGCCATGCCGAGCGCGGTCAGGGCGCCCATCGAGTACCCCCAGAACGCGGCCCGCTCCGCCCCGACCTCGTCCAACACGGCGGTCACCGACGCGACGCGCCGCTCCAGCGCGTACGCGGCGGCGTCGTGCGGGCCGTCGCTGGCACCGAGGCCGAGCGGGTCGATGGCGATCACCGTGTGGGTGGCTTCCAGGACCTCGGTGTAGCCGGCGGCGCGCCAGCTCGCGCCGGTCTGGAACATCCCCGGATGCAGGACGAGCGGCGGCCCGTCCCCGGAGACCTCATAGGAGATTTTGAACCCATGGCTGCGTGCGATCGGCACCCGTGACTCCTCTACCAGGAACGTTACGACTTGTAACGAGCGCCATCCTGAAGCAAGCTCAGGCCGTGCGGAAGGAGGCACTTTTATGTCGCAACGGCACACCGAAGTTACGGACCAGCTCACCCCACCCCTCGATGGCGCTCCCCACTCCCACCCGCTTGCCGACTGCCCCCTGCGCGAGGTGCTGGCGCTGATCGGCGACAAGTGGAGCACCCAGGTGCTGGTCCAACTGGGTTCCGGCCCGCGCCGGTTCACCGAGCTGGAGCGGGCCATCGAGGGCGTCAGCCGCCGCATGCTGACCCTGAGCCTCCGCAGCCTCGAACGCAACGGCCTGATCACCCGCACCGTCCACCCCGACGCGCCGCCCCGCGTGGAGTACGCCACGACCCCGCTGACCAACGGGATCCGCGAGCCCCTGGAGGCCCTGGCGGCCTGGGCCGACCGCAACCGCCCGGCCATCGCGGCCGCGCGCCGGGCGTACGACACGCATCACTGAGGCGGCATTCCCCGCAGGGAATTGCCGGCTGCGCGCGGCTTCCGCAGGATCGTTCCCCTCACCACGAGAGGGGAACGAATCCATGTCAGACATCGACACCGCTGAGGTGATCCGCCGCTTCAACGAGGCGTTCACCAGCCATGACCCCAGCGGCCTGGGTGACCTGCTGGCCGACGACTGCGTGATGGTGTCCGTCCAGCCCGCCCCGGACGGCACGCGCTACGAAGGCCGCGAGGAGTGCCTGAAGTTCTGGGCGGCGCTCGCCGCCGACCTCAACACCAGCTTCACTCCGCACGACGTCTTCGTCGCGGGCGACCGCGCGACCATCCAGTGGCGGGCCACCTTCACCGACGGCGAGGCCACGTTCGGCGAGGGGCATACGACATCGGTGCTCGGCGTCAACGTCATGCGGGTGCGTGACGGCCGGATCACCGAGGCGCTGGGCTACTCGAAGACTCCGTGACGACCGATGACTTTCGCCCTGTCGCGACGTCCTACCTGCTGACCGGACCGCCCGCAGACAGCAGGGAGCTTCCCATGTACGCAGCCCTGGTGACGTTGACCATCGACCCGGCCCAGGCCCCCGCTGCCGCCGCCGCGCTGATGGACGACATCCTGCCGAGGATCCGCTCGGCGCCCGGCTTTCTCACCGGGTACTGGCTGGAGCCTGTCGACGGCCGTGGCTTCTCGATGACCGTCTTCGAGACCGAGGAGCAGGCCCGCGCGGCCACCCCGCCCGCCGTCGGCTGGACGGCACCGGGCGTCACCATCGAGTCCGTCGAGTTCCGCCGCGTGGCCGTCGCCGTCCCCTGACGGCGCCGGGCCCGCTCAGCCCCAGCCTGGGGGCGGCGTCCGGCTGATCTCGCACCAGACCACCTTGGACGCGGGACCCCACAGCTCGCCGGTGAGCGGGAAGTGATTCCAGCTGTCGGCGAGCAGTTCCAGCAGCTGCAGCCCCCGCCCGCATTCGCTGTCCACGCGGATCTCCCGGCGGCTGGGAGGCGTCGCGCTGGTGTCCCAGACCGTCATGCGCAACCTTTCGGCGTACCACTTCACCCGCAGGTCGGCCTCCCCTTCGGCGTGCACGATCGCGTTGGTGAGCATCTCGCTGGCCAGCAGCTCGGCCCGGTCGATCAGTTCGGGTAGCTCGTGTGTGGTGAGGGCGGTACGGAGGGAGGCCCGGGCGACGCGGATGGCACGGGGGTCGTGGGGGATGTGCAGGCAGTATTCGAAGGGCGCGACGGCAGGGGTGACGAGGGGCATGTGGGCCTCCTGGGGCGCGGTGGGGTGTGCGAGCTCGGGTCTGCCGAATGTTTCATTCGGTGAGCGTCGCGATACTCAACGTAGGGTGCTATGTAGCACCGGCGCAACGTAGTACGCCAAGTTCGCCCAAACGGGGTGGCTCATGGCATCGTGGCGCCGCAGCCGCTGAGTAGCAGGGAGTAGGCACATGCCGCCAAGGAGTAACCCCACCGCCCGTCAGGAGCGGCTGGGCGCCGAGCTGCGGAAGATGCGGGAGCGGGTCGGTATGACCGCACGAGAGGCCGCCAAGCGCCTGGGCGTGAGCCCCATGCAGATGAGTCACATGGAGGTCGGCCGTCTCGGCGTCAGCGAGGAGCGACTGCGCACGCTCGCCGACCAATACCGCTGCGGGAACGGCGAGTTGGTGGACGCGCTGGCCGCGCTGGCGACGGAGCGGGTGCGCGGCTGGTGGGAGGGGTATCGCGGCACCCTCGCCTCGACCTCCCTGGACCTCGCCGCCCTGGAGTGGCACTCCATCCGCATGGAGAGCCTGCAAGTGGTGCACATCCCGGGCCTGCTCCAAGTGGAGCCGTACATGCGGGCACTGTTCACCTACGCGGGCTCCATCCACGCCTCGGACCACCTTGAGGCGGTCATCGACTTCCGTCTACGGCGTCGTGACGTGCTTGAACGTGAAGATCCGCCCGGCTTCGCAGCGATCATCCACGAGGCCGCGCTGTTGATGAAGGTGGGCGACCGTAAGGCGGCGCGTGAACAGTTGGACTTCATCATGGAGAAGTCGGAACTCCCCAACGTGACCGTGCGGGTGGTTCCCTTCTCGGCAGAAGGATTCGCGGGCATGGGGTATGCGATGACCTACGCGGCCGGCCGCCTCCCTCAACTCGATACCGTGCAGATCGACCACATGCACGGCATCGACTTCCTGCACGCCGAGGCCCAACTCGACTACTACCGAGCCCTGCTGCGCACCGTCGAGGCGTCGGCACTCAATCCGGAGAAGTCGCGAGACTTCATCCACCGCATCGCACGAGAGCTGTAAGGGATCAGGACATGCATCAGGCCCACTGGCGAAAGTCCTCCTTTTCCGGGACTGGCCCCGACAACAACTGCGTAGAACTCGCGGCCGCCGACGGCGCGATACACCTCCGCGAGAGCGAAACCCCCGGCACAGCCATACGTACCGCCCGGCGCCCGCTCGCGGCCTTCATTCGGGCGGCCAAGGCGGGGGAGTTCGACCGCTTGCGGTGAGTAAGGGGGCCGGTCTCGCTGACCGGGCTGGTCGGCGCCGAGGGCGGCGTGGTGCTGACGGCGCAGGCTTTGGCGGGCGGGTGGGAGGCCGTAGTCCTATCATCGGCCGATGCGCGCACACCCTATCGACCGCCCGGCCGATCTCGACGTGGTTCGTGAGTCCTATGACCGCGTGGCTGACAACTACGCCGACATGGTGGTGACGACGGGAGTCGGCGACATCCGTCGCCATCCATGGCTCAAGGCGTCAATCGACGCCTTCGCCGATACCGTGAGCGACTTTGGGCCCGTTCTCGACGTCGGTTGCGGACCCGGAACGGTGACGGCCTACCTTGCCGAACGCGGACTCGACGTGTCCGGGGTGGATCTCTCCCCTCGTATGATCGAGAACGCACGCCGTCTTCATCCGCAATGCCGCTTCAGCGTCGCCTCTGTCACCGACCTCGACCTTGATGAAGCGTCCCTTGGCGGCGTGCTCGGGTGGTGGTCACTGTTCAACCTCCCCCGCGACGTCCTTCCTCAGGTTCTCGCCCTGTTCGCGCGCGCCCTGAAGCCAGGCGGGCACTTCATCACGGCAACACACGTCGGCGACGAAGACGCGGTGCGCACTGAGGCATACGGGGGCGTACCCGTTCGTTGGACGACGCACAAATGGCGGCCGGAACAACTCGTGGACCTGATCGAGCAGGCCGGCCTGCACCCGGTCGCCGAACTCCGGCTCCCCCCGGAGGAGTACAGCGGGCCGGGTCTGATCGTCATGGCCAAGCGACCCGGCTGAGAATCAGACGTCGGAAGCGGCACAGGATCCCGTGCCGGGCAAGGCTCCACCGGACCGCCCCGCCCCTTCTTAAAAAAATGCTTGCTCTACATCAAGTACTGCATCAAGCGATTATTTAAGAGGGGGTGGGTGGAGAGCCGACTGACCGGCTTGGCCACCGCGCGGCAGCAGCTGCGGCGGAGCGCAGCGGAGCCTCCTTGAGCCCAGCCACCCACCGGGCCGAGGAACCAGGACGTAGGGCCAGCCGCCCCCGTTCCCCCTTCTCGCCGGCGCTTTGGACCCGGAGGGTCCGAGACGAAAGCCGTACTCGCGTGAGCCGAATGCCGCGAGACGGCGCACAGGCGCAGGCGAAGCGAAGCGCAGCCCACGCGCAGCGCAGCGGAGCGCTGTCCGCACAGGAGCCGGACGATGAGCAGGCCACGGCCGTGGGTGTCGTCGACCTTGGTGGCGGCCTCGGTGGGGCGGTGAAGCGGTCGAGGCGTCCGGGTGGGGTGTCGAGGGTGCGGGGACGAGCGGGTTGGTGTCCCAGATGCCGGTGTCCCAGATGCCGGTGTCCCAGATGCCTCCCCGAAGGCGGCTCTCGCAGAGGTGCCGCAGGTGCTGGCTAGCGGGTATGGACTTGCGATGAGCAGGGGCTCTTCACCGCAGTGCGGAGGCGAGCGCAGGCCGGTTAATGACCGTGAAGGCGTGTTCGCGTTCCGACCATGCGATGCGGGAGAGGATTTGCTCTGCTGAAGCGACCCGGGAACGCCTCGGACCGTCAAGCTGCTCGCGCCACCAGCGGGCATTGCGCGTTTGGCGGTCGAGCATGGCGTCAATGAGGTCGCCACGCTCATGCGCGTGAAGTCCGTAGGCGTCGGCCACGGTTCGTACCTGCGCGGCTTGCTCGTCGGCGGGTGGGGCATCGGGTTTGGATGAGACGCACCAGGTCCAGGCCATGTATCCGAGGTCTTCGAGTGGGTCGCCGGGGGCTGCGGTGTCGAAATCGATGAAGGCCGCGGGCCGGTTGCCCACGAAGACGGTGTTGTTCGGTCCGGGGTCGTGATGGCACACGACGGGAGAAGACGCCGCAAGCGTGCTGCCGCGGGTCGCGTCGTGCAGTGAGCGGAGCAGGGCGCCGGCGGCGGCCACTTGGGCATCCGTCCAGCGCTGGAACCTGGCCGGGACCCACCCGGGCAGGTAGCTGAACGTGTCCCGCCCGGCCTCATCGAGGCCCAGATATCGCGGTGCACCTGCGAATCCGCGCTGCTTGAGCTGGTCGAGCAGTGCAGCGACGAACGCCGACGCGGCCGTAACGGGCCGCCGGACAGTGTCGCCCACCAAGACCACTCCCGGCGTGACACGCCCGCCCGACAGCCGCACTTCCCGCTCCATGCCTTGATCCTGCCCACGCCTGTGGAGTGACCTGCCTCACAAGGTGTCACAGCGGTCGATGACCCGGTGTCTTGAGCCCGAACCCTCGCAACGGAGGAGACACCATGGCTGAGAACACCGAGAACACCGAGAACACCGAGAACACCGAGAACACCAATGTGATCGTGATCGGCGGCGGATACGCCGGCGTCATGGCGGCCAACCGCATGACGCAGCGCGACGACGTGACAGTGACCCTGATCAACCCGCGCCTGAACTTCGTCGCACGGCTCCGCCTGCACCAGCGGGTGGCCGGGACCCATGACGCGGTCGTCGACTACCAGGACATCCTGGGCAAGGGCATCCGGTTGGTCGTCGACACCGTGACGCGGATCAACGCTTCCGAGCGCAGCGTGACCTTGGCGACCGGCGACAGCGTCGGCTACGACTACCTGATCTACGCGGTGGGCAGTGGCAGCGCCGACCCGCGCGTGCCCGGGGCGGCCGAGTTCGGATACCCGATCGCCACTCTGGAGGAGGCGCAGCGGCTGCGGCCGGTTCTCGACGCCGCGTCCGCCACGGCCGCGGTGACCGTTGTCGGAGCCGGTCCGAGCGGCATCGAGACTGCCGCGGAGCTGGCGGAGCAGGGGCGCCGGGTGACCCTGGTCTGCGGAGGTCTGCTCGGCCCGTATCTGCACCCTCGGGGGCGACGCGCGGTTGCCAAGCGGCTCGCCAAGCTCGGTGCGACCGTGCTCGACGGCCCGGACACGAAGGTGACGGCCGTGACGCGCGATGCCGTGCGGCTCGGCGATGGCCGCGAGCTCCCGAGTGAAATCACCATCTGGACCGTCGGATTCGGTGTGCCGGACCTGGCCGCGCGTAGCGGGCTGAGCACCGATGCCCTGGGACGACTGCTCACGGACGAGACGTTGACCAGCGTCGACGACGAGCGCATCGTCGCGGCCGGGGATTCGTCGGCGCCGTCGGACCTGCCGTTTCGGATGAGCGCCTATGGCGCGGGTTGTCTGGGCGCACACGCCGCCGACACGGTGCTCAACCGGATCGCGGACAAGCGGCCCGCGCCCATCAACCTGTCGTTCCCGGCCATGTGCGTCGGCCTGGGGCGTGGCGCCGGTGTCTTCCAGCTCGCCAACAAGGACGACATCGCGATAAGGCTCTACATCGGCGGCCGCCCGGGCGCGAAGCTCAAGGAAGTCTCCTGCAACTTCAGCGTCAAGCATTTGGCGGTCGAGGCACACAAGCCCGGTTCGCACCACTGGCCCAGGGGCGACAAGCGCCGGCAGCTGCTGCAGGCCGAGCGCGGTGCGGCCTCGGCCACCCTGAACGCCGAACCGGCAGCCTGACCAGGAGCAACATATGAGTGACCACTCCGTCAACGAAGCCACCGAGACCTTCGTCGGCTACCGCAACCTGCTCTTCACCGTCGCCTACGAGATGCTCGGTTCGGCCGCCGACGCCGAAGACGTCCTCCAGGAGACCTGGCTGCGCTGGGTCGAGGTCGACCTGGAGCAGGTGCAGGACCAGCGCGCGTATCTGGTGCGGATCACGACCCGCCAGTCGCTCAACCGGCTGCGCACCATGACGCGCCGCAAGGAGGCGTACGTCGGACCCTGGCTGCCCGAGCCGCTGTTGACCTCGCCGGACGTGGCCCGGGACGTCGAGCTCGCCGAGAGTGTGTCGATGGCGCTCATGCTTGTGCTGGAGACGCTGTCGCCGACGGAGCGCGCGGTCTTCGTGCTGCGCGAGGTCTTCGACGTCGGCTACGACGAGATCGCGGCCGCCGTCGACAAGAGCCCCGCGGCCGTGCGTCAGATCGCGCACCGCGCCCGTCGGCACGTGGATGCCCGCCGGCCTCGTACGGTGGTCTCCGCGAGCAGGACTCAGGCGGCCCTGGAGTCGTTCCAGCGGGCGCTCGCCACCGGGGACATCCAGGGTCTGCTCGACGTACTCGCCCCCGAGGTCGTCCTGATGACCGACGGCGGCGGCGTCAAGCAGGCCGCGCGGCGGCCGGTCGTCGGCGCCGACAAGGTGGCCCGTTACATCGTCGGCGGCTCGGCCGGAGTCACGCTCACCGGTGAGCCCACCGTGGTCAACGGCAGCCCGGGGCTCGTCCTGCGGGTGGACGGTGAGACGGACGGTGTCATCGCGATTCGTTTCGAGGACGACCGCATCGTCGGCCTCTACTACGTCCGCAACCCCGAGAAGCTGACCCGCGTAGGGTCCGAGACCCCGCTCACCCTGCGGTAGTCACTCGGACACGCACCGGGCGGCCCGTTCCAGCAGAAGTTGGCGTTCGCGGGCGTTGTGGGTCTGGGTGGCGGCCCGCTCGAATTCGGCGCGGGCCTCCGCGGCGCGGCCCAGGCGTTCCAGGAGGTCGCCGCGGACGCTCGGCAGCAGGTGGTAGCCCTTGAGAGCCGGTTCGTCGGCGAGGGCGTCGACCAGGGGGAGGGCGGCCGCGGGGCCCTGGGACATGGAGATGGCGACGGCGCGGTTGAGCTCGATCACGGGGGAGGGGGTCAGGGCCATCAGCCGGCCGTACAGGGTGGCGATGGTGGCCCAGTCGGTGTCCTCGTAGCGGACGGCCTGGGTGTGGCAGGCGGCGATGGCGGCCTGGAGCGAGTACGGACCGTGGCCGGCGCGGTGGAGGGCTTCGACGCCGCGGCGGATGAGGAGGCGGTTCCATTTGGCGCGGTTCTGGTCGGCGAGGAGTACGGGTTCGCCGTCGGCGCCGGTGCGAGCCGGGATACGGGAGGCCTGGAACTCCAGGAGCGCGGCGAGGCCGTGGACCTCGGGCTCCTTGGGCATCAGTCCGGCCAGGACGCGGGCCAGGCGGAGGGCGTCCTCGCACAGGGCGGGGCGGACCAGGTCGTCGCCCGCGGTGGCGGAGTAGCCCTCGTTGAAGATGAGGTAGATGACTTCGAGGACGGAGGCGAGGCGGGCGGCGCGGTCGGCGCCGTACGGGACCTCGAAGGGGACGTCGGCCTTGGCCAGCGCGCGTTTGGCGCGGACGATCCGCTGGGCGACGGTCGGCTCGGGGGCCAGGAAGGCGCGGGCGATCTCCTGGGTGGTCAGCCCGCCGAGCAGCCGCAGGGTGAGCGCGGCCCGGGCCTCGGTCGACAGCACGGGGTGGCAGGCGGTGAAGATCAGCCGCAGCAGGTCGTCGTCGATGTCCTCGGCGGGATCCTCGGAGTACTCGGGCGGGGAGGTGTCCGTGAGGGCCCGGCCGACCTCGGCCAGCTTGCGCGCGTACGTCTCCTTGCGGCGTACGAGATCGATCGCGCGGTGCTTGGCGGTGGCCATGAGCCAGGCGCCCGGCTTGTCCGGGACGCCCGACTCCGGCCACTGCTCCAGCGCGGCGACCAGAGCGTCCTGTGCGAGCTCTTCGGCGATGCCCACATCCCGCACGATGCGGGTGACACCGGCGATGATCCGCGCGGACTCGATTCTGAAGACCGTCTCGATCGCCTGCGTTGCCTGCGTCGCCTGGGTCGCCTGGGTCGCTTCCGAGCTTGCTCCCGTCACGTCCACCCATCAGAGCAGCCGCACCACAACGGGGCAAGCGCGACCGGTCAGCCCTCGGCGATCTCGCGGACCTCGGCGGTGATGGTCCAGTAGTCCTCGTGGGTCTGGAGGAACCGCTTGGTCCACTCCAGCGCCTCGGCCTTGTCCTTGGCCTGGACGATCGAGTAGCCGCCGATGACCTCCTTGCTCTCGGTGAAGGGCCCGTCGGTGTAGCTGAGCTTGCCGCCGGACCAGGTGACCCGGGTGCCCTCGGAGGTCGGGGTGAGCCCGGCGGTCTCCAGCATCACCCCGGCCTTGGTGATCTCCTCCAGCAGCGCGCCCATGCGCTCCATGAGCTCGGGGCTGGGGCCCTCGGCGGGGGCGTTCTGCTCGTCGATGCGGATCAGCGTCATGAAGCGCGGCATGGTGACTCCTTGGTTCCTTGGTTCTTTGTTTCCTGCTCTCACCCTTGCGTCGAACGGGAGTCGGCCGGATCGACAGCCCCGGCAAAAAATCTTGGAAGAGTTTTCGCCCCGTGCGGCCCCGTGCGGCCCCGCGCGCGCGGGCGCACGATGGTAGGGACGTCGGCAGGGAAGTAGGGACGTCGGCAGGGAAGAGGATGAGTACCGGTCGCCCACCACCCCGTCATCCCCTACGCCGCACCCGCCAGGCGGTGCGCGGCGGCGGGAGCGAGCGCACCGATCGGATGCTGCGGACGCTGCTGCGCCGCCGCAAGGAGCCGCTGACCATCTCGGATGTCACGGTCGTCGACCGGCCGCGGCTGCGCCGGGCGGTCGCCGCGACGGCGGTGGGCAACATGATGGAGTGGTTCGACTTCGGCGTCTACGCGTATGTCGCGGTCACCCTCGGCAAGGTCTTCTTCCCGTCGAGCTCACCGGCGACCCAGGTGGTCTCGACCTTCGCCACCTTCGCGGTCGCGTTCCTGGTGCGCCCGCTGGGCGGGCTGGTCTTCGGGCCGCTGGGGGACCGTATCGGGCGGCGGCGGGTGCTCTCGACCACCATGATCATGATGGCGATCGGCACCTTCGCGGTGGGGCTGCTGCCCAGTTACGCGTCCATCGGCTTCGCGGCCCCGCTGCTGTTGCTGGCGTGCCGGGTGGTGCAGGGGTTTTCGACCGGGGGTGAGTACGCGGGGGCGACCACGTATATCGCCGAATTCGCCCCGGACCGGCGCCGCGGCTTTCTGGGCAGCTGGCTGGACTTCGGGACGTTCGTCGGTTACTCGCTGGGGTCCGGGGTGGTCACAGTACTGACCGCCGTGCTCGGCGACCGGGGGATGGTGGACTGGGGCTGGCGGGTGCCGTTCCTGATCGCGGGGCCGCTCGGGCTGATCGGGCTGTATATGCGGCTGCGGCTGGAGGAGACCCCGGCGTTCCGGCAGGAGGCCGAGCGGGCGGCGGAGGCGGTCGGCGCCGGGCGCGGGGATGTGGACCCGGTGGAGGAGGCGCGCCAGTCCGGCAAGGGCAGGCTGAAGGAGATCTTCACCCGGCACTGGCAGGCCGTGCTGGTCTGTATGGGTCTTGTGCTGCTCTACAACGTCACCAATTACATGGTGACGTCCTACCTGCCGACGTATATGACCTCCACTCTCGGCCAGGACGCCACCACGGCGCAGGTGCTGGTGCTCGCCACCATGATCCTCGTCGCGCTGACGATCACCGTGGTGGGCCGCTCCTCCGACCGCTGGGGGCGGCGGCCGATGTTCATGGCCGGCAGTGTGGCGATGATCGCGCTCGCGATCCCGGCGGTGCTGCTGATCCAGGCGGGCGGGATTCTGATGCCCGCGGTGGGCTGTGTGATCCTCGGGCTGCTGCTGGTGATCTTCGCGGGGACCAGCGCGGCCACGCTGCCCGCGCTGTTTCCGACCCGGCTGCGCTACGGCGCGCTGTCGATCTCGTTCAATATCTCGGTGTCGCTGTTCGGCGGCACCACCCCGCTGGTCGCCTCCTGGCTGGTCGCCACGACCGGCGACAACCTGGTGCCGGCGTACTACCTGATGGCCGCGGGCCTGATCGGGCTGGTCTCCGCGCACTTCCTGCACGAGACGGCGGGCAAGCCGCTGCGTGGTTCGGGGCCCATGGTGGAGACCGTCGAGGAGGCGCGGAGGCTGGTGGCCGTGAGCCGGGCCCGGGCCGGGCGGCGGGCGCGGGATGTGTGGATCAGGCTGCGCCACCCGTGGGCGGCGCAGCGGTACCGGGACCACGACGGGGACGGGGAACGGTGACCTGGGCCGGGGGCGCGCCGGCGGCAGACGGTCATGATCAGTTCCCCACTTTCCAGAGGACTACGGCCGCGATCACCATGATCAGGAACGAGGTGGTGACCCAGGCCATCGCCCCCTTGCCCGGCTTCGTCGTCGGGTCCTGGACCCACCGGTAGTAGTCGCGGGTGATCTGGCGGCGTACCGGGGCGAGCGTGACCGGCATGATGATCATGAGGGCCGTGTACTGGTAGCACGTGCTGGCCGGCCCGTCGCCCTGGGCGAGGCTGTTCCCTCCCACCGCGATGATGCCGATGACCGGCATCCAGAGCTGCCTCGTGCGGTACTGCGGGATTTCGATGATCCACTGCATGGCGGCGAGGTTGAAGAGAGTGGCGCCTGCGGCGATCAGTATCCATGTGCTGGTGGACAGCGACTGGAACATGGAAGTCCTCCAAGCCGGTGCGTGACGCCGCGTTATATCAGCGTTGGCCTGGACTTTACGCGGAGTGACCCGAGTTGCCGTCGGCTGCCCTCTGATCGGGCTGTATATGCGGCTGCGGCTGGAGGAGACCCCGGCGTTCCGGCTGGAGGCCGAGCGGGCGGCGGAGGCGGTCGGCGCCGGGCGCGGGCCGGGCGGCGGGCGCGGGATGTGTGGATCAGGCTGCGCCACCCGTGGGCGGCGCAGCAGCACCACGACGACAGCGACCACGGTGGTGGGCGGTGAGCTTCGCCGGTTTGTCCGGCATGTGCGCGGGCGGGGTGTTCAGGCGCACGATGGAAGTACGGCATAGGAGGTACCGCCATGTTGGAAGTCAAGACGATCGAAAAGCCCGACGAGCGGCGTGACTTTCCCCGGGGCCATATCGAGGTCCTGCACCTGAGCGGTCTCGATTTCGCCGTGGGCACCTTCGAGCCCGGCTGGCGCTGGACGGAGTCCGTCAAGGAGATAGCCGGGACGGACAGCTGCGAGGTGGAGCACCGCGGGATCGTGACCCAAGGGCGGATGCGCATCCGGATGGACGACGGGGCGGAGTCCGAGGTCGGACCCGGCGATGTCTTTGTCGTCCCGCCGGGGCATGAAGCGCGGGTGGTCGGTGACGAGGCCGTCGTGTTGTACGACGTCGCCGGCGAGATGGCCACCGAGTACGCGAAGGCGAAAGGTCCGAGCTGAGTGGCGATGGGGGACAGGGGCGGCGCCGGGCGAGGCCCGGCGGCGTCCCTCGTGTTCACCCCCGGCCCAGCGCCCTGGTGAGCGTGATCTCGATCAGCACCCGGTCCGGGTTGGGGGAGGGGGTGCGCTCGTAGCGCTCGGCGTAGCGCCGCACCGCGTCGTCGATGAGTTCGGCCTCGGTACGGATCACCGCCCGGCCCTCGAGCGTCGCCCACCGCCTCCCGGCCAACTGGCAGACGGCGACAGGTGCGCCGGAGGGGCCGGCCGCCTGGATATGGGCGACCTTCCGGCTGTGCTTGTTGGCGATGACGCGAGCGATTCCGGCCGCCGGGTCGTATGTGACACCGACGGGGACCACATGCGGCGTGCCGTCGGGGCGCGGTGTGGTCAGGGTGCACACATGGCGCTCGCGCCAGAAGGCGAGGTAGTCGGGGCCGGGGTCGCGGGGGTCGAGGGCCATGGTGGTCAATCTATCGGCTGTGCTGTTCATGGTGGCCGCCGCTCCGACCTCTCGCACTCGAGCACTTGAGTGGAATAGACTCAACTTTACGGATGTTGGGCACGGCAGGGATTGAGTGCCACCAGCGCGATGAGGAGGAGCACGGGGACGTGGACGCCGAGCTGACGAACAAGAGCCGGGCGGCGGTGAGCGCCGCCAATGACCGAGCCGTCTCCGCGGGGCATGCGGACCTGACGCCCGCGCATCTGCTGCTGGCCCTGCTGCAGGGCCAGGACAACGAAAACCTGATGGATCTGCTGGCCGCCGTGGACGCCGATGCGGCCGTCGTACGGGACGGCACCGAGCGGCTGCTGGCCGGACTGGCGAGCGTGCGCGGGTCGACCGTCGCCCCGCCGCAGCCGAACCGCGAGCTGCTGGCGGTGCTCGCGGACGCCGCCGAGCGCGCCAAGGACCTGGGCGACGACTACGTCTCCACCGAGCATCTGCTGATCGGTATCGCCGCCAAGGGCGGCCGGGCCGGGGAACTGCTGGCGGAGCAGGGGGCGGGCGCCAAGAAGCTGCTCGCCGCGTTCGAGAAGGCGAGGGGCGGACAGCGGGTGACCAACGCGGACCCGGAGGGCACGTACAAGGCCCTGGAGAAGTTCGGCACCGACTTCACCGCCGCCGCGCGCGACGGCAAGCTCGACCCGGTCATCGGCCGGGACCAGGAGATCCGCCGCGTCGTACAGGTGCTGTCGCGGCGCACCAAGAACAACCCGGTGCTGATCGGCGAGCCCGGCGTCGGCAAGACGGCCGTCGTCGAGGGCCTGGCGCAGCGGATCGTCAAGGGCGATGTGCCCGAGAGCCTGCGGAACAAGCGGCTGGTGGCGCTGGACCTGGGCGCGATGGTCGCGGGCGCCAAGTACCGCGGTGAGTTCGAGGAGCGGCTGAAGACCGTCCTGGCCGAGATCAAGTCCAGCGACGGCCAGATCATCACCTTCATCGACGAGCTGCACACCGTGGTCGGCGCGGGCGCCGGCGGCGACTCGGCGATGGACGCGGGCAATATGCTCAAGCCGATGCTCGCCCGCGGCGAGCTGCGCATGGTGGGCGCCACCACGCTCGACGAGTACCGCGAGCGGATCGAGAAGGACGCCGCGCTGGAGCGCCGCTTCCAGCAGGTGCTGGTCGCCGAGCCGACCGTCGAGGACACCGTCGCCATCCTGCGCGGGCTCAAGGGCCGCTACGAGGCGCACCACAAGGTGCAGATCGCGGACGGCGCGCTGGTCGCCGCCGCGACCCTGTCCGACCGCTACATCACCTCCCGCTTCCTCCCCGACAAGGCCATCGACCTGGTCGACGAGGCGGCCTCCCGGCTGCGTATGGAGATCGACTCCTCGCCCGTCGAGATCGACGAGCTCCAGCGCTCGGTCGACCGGATGAAGATGGAGGAGATGGCGCTCGCCCGGGAGACCGACGAGGCCAGCAGGCAGCGGCTGGAGAAGCTGCGCCGCGACCTCGCCGACAAGGAGGAGGAGCTGCGCGGGCTGACCGCGCGCTGGGAGAAGGAGAAGCAGGGCCTCAACCGGGTCGGCGAGCTGAAGGAGAAGCTGGACGAGCTGCGCGGCCAGGCCGAGCGGGCCCAGCGCGACGGGGACTTCGACACCGCGTCCAAGCTGCTGTACGGGGAGATCCCGGCGCTCGAACGCGAGCTGGAGGAGGCCTCCGAGGCCGAGGCCGAGGTCCAGGAGGGCCGCGGCACGATGGTCAAGGAGGAGGTCGGCCCGGACGATGTGGCCGATGTGGTCGCGTCCTGGACCGGCATCCCCGCCGGGCGGCTGCTGGAGGGCGAGACCCAGAAGCTGCTGCGCATGGAGGACGAGCTCGGCAAGCGGCTGATCGGCCAGCTCGAGGCCGTACGGGCCGTCTCCGACGCCGTACGCCGCACCCGGGCCGGAATCGCCGACCCGGACCGGCCGACCGGATCGTTCCTCTTCCTCGGCCCGACCGGCGTCGGCAAGACCGAGCTGGCCAAGGCGCTCGCAGACTTCCTCTTCGACGACGAGCGGGCCATGGTCCGCATCGACATGAGCGAGTACGGCGAGAAGCACAGCGTCGCGCGGCTGGTCGGCGCGCCCCCCGGCTACGTCGGCTACGAGGAGGGCGGCCAGCTGACCGAGGCGGTGCGCCGCCGCCCGTACAGCGTGGTGCTGCTTGACGAGGTCGAAAAGGCCCACCCCGAGGTCTTCGACGTGCTGCTCCAGGTCCTGGACGACGGGCGGCTCACGGACGGCCAGGGCCGGACCGTGGACTTCCGGAACACCATCCTGGTCCTCACCTCCAACCTCGGCAGCCAGTACCTGGTGGACCCGCTGCTCGGCGACGAGGAGAAGAAGCAGAGCGTGCTGGAGACCGTGCGGACCTCCTTCAAGCCGGAGTTCCTGAACCGGCTGGACGACCTGGTGGTCTTCACCGCGCTCAGCGGCCCCGAGCTGGCCCGCATCGCCGAGCTCCAGATCGACCGGCTTGCCGAGCGCCTGGCCGAGCGGCAGCTGAAGCTGGATGTCACCCCGGCCGCGCTGGCCTGGCTCGCGGAGGAGGGCAACGACCCGGCGTACGGGGCGCGGCCGCTGCGCCGGCTGATCCAGACCGCGATCGGCGACCGGCTCGCCAAGGAGATCCTGGCGGGCGAGGTCAGGGACGGCGACACGGTCCGGGTGGACCGGATCGGCGACGACCTGCTGGTGGGCCCGGCGCAGTAGGGGCGAGGGAGCGGCGGATGGCCCGCGGCGGAGGTTTCGCCGCGGGCCATCCGTGTGCTCACCCCGCATGCTCACCAGCGGGCCGCCGTGGATTGGATACGGGAACAGCCCGCCCGCACTTGCACGCCGGGGGCGGGTGTGAGGGAGGATGGCGGTATCCAGACGAAGGGAAATCCACGGTGAGCATCGACCCGTCCTCGATTCCGAATTTCGGGGGCCAGCCCGAGCCGCAACCGACGGGTCCGACGGGCCCCGTGCTGCCCGACCAGGACCTGGTCAAGCAGCTGCTGGAGCAGATGGAGCTGAAGTACGTCGTCGACGAGGAAGGGGACCTCGCCGCGCCGTGGGAGCAGTTCCGCACCTACTTCATGTTCCGTGGTGAGGAGGAGCAGCAGGTCTTCTCGGTCCGGACCTTCTACGACCGGCCGCACGAGATCGACGAGAAGCCGCGACTGCTCGAAGCGATCGACGACTGGAACCGTCGCACGCTGTGGCCGAAGGTCTACAGCCACACCAACGACGACGGCACGGTCCGGCTGATCGGCGAGGCGCAGATGCTGATCGGCACCGGCGTCAGCCTGGAGCACTTTGTGTCCAGCACGGTCAGCTGGGTACGGGCCTCGATCGAATTCGACAAGTGGTTGGTCGAGCAGCTGGGCCTGGAGGCCGATATCGAGTCCGACGGCGACGACAAGCCGGACGACGACGAGGCCTGACGGCGACGAGGCCTGACGGCGAGGTGGCCTGAAGGCCTGAACCGCCCCGGCTTGATGAGGCTTGTCTACATCGGGATGCGGGCCACGGTCAGCAGATACGTCCCATAGACGAAGGAGAGCCCGGCCAGCGCGCCGCCGGTCAGCATGGCGGTGCGCGGCCGGGCTTTCGCCATCGCCACGGCCACCGGGAGCAGCAGCGGGAAGGCGGGCAGCAGGAAACGCGGCTTGGAGGCGAAGTAGTTGCTGCCGCCGAGGGTGATGGTGACCAGCACCAGCGTGTAGATCAGCAGCGAGAGCGGCGGCCGGTCGGCCGTGAGCAGCGCGAACAGCACCAGCGCGACGCCCAGGATCACCAGCGCCACGAAGTACGCGAACGACGCCTTGCTGATCAGCAGGTACCGGATGAACCGGAGGGCGTTCACCCCGAAGTCGAACCGGGACCCCCATTCGTCCTGGACGGCGAAGTAGCCGTGCCAGCTGCCGCGCCGGTAGCCCACCCAGGCCAGATAGCCGAGCCACCCCAGCGGCGAGAGCGCGGCGCCCGCCCACACCCGCCACGACGACCGCCAGGACGTACGGCGCTCCCACAGCTCGGCGGCGGCTGAGCAGCAGACCGCCGCCACGACGGCGATGCCGTTGGGCCTGGACGCCCCGGCCAGCAGGGCCAGCGTCCCCGCCCACAGCCAGCGCCGGGTCAGGACCGCGTACAGCGACCAGGCGGCCAGCGCGGTCAGCAGCGGTTCGGTGTACGCCATGGACTGCACGATCGCGTGCGGCAGCAGCCCCCACAGCACCACCAGCGCCGTGCCCACGCGCCGCCCGTGCAGCCGCTCCCCGACGGCGTAGATCCCCCAGGCCGCCACCCCCGCCGATACCCAGGCGACCACAAGCCCGGCGGTCACCGCGGTGATGGGCAGGAGGGTGGTGAGGGTCCGCATGAGCATCGGGAACAGCGGAAAGAAGGCCATGTCGCTGAAGGTGACGCCGTGCTTGGCGGGGTCCGGCGGGAGGGTGCTGTTGTAGCCGTGCCGGACGATGCCCACGTACCAGACGCTGTCCCAGGAGTAGCCGAGCAGCGTACGCGGATGCTTGCCGACCCACCCGGCCCAGACCGTCATGCACACCAGCCCGATCAGCCGGCCGGCGGCGTACAGCCCGAGCGCGGGCGCGGCCCGGCGCAGCGATGCGCACAGGCGGGTTGTGGCACTGAGCGGCGCCGGGGGCGGCGCCGGGGGCTCCGGGGCCCGTATGGGCGCGCTGGTGTCGGCGGACACGGGGCACCTCCGGAGAGGGTACACGCGGCTGTCGCGTGCCGAGCCCCGGGAATGCGGCGGGGCCCGGCACACCACGACCATGCGCGACGCCGCGCCCGCCCGCGACCGGGGTGACCCGTACGGGGGGCTGGGGCCGGCTCAGCCCGCGAGGCTCTTGAGGCGGGTCGCCGCCTCTTCGAGGACGCTCTCGCGCTTGCAGAACGCGAAGCGGACGAAGGGGGCGCCCTGGTCCTGGTGGTCGTAGAAGACGGCGTTGGGGATCGCCACGACGCCGCAGCGCTCGGGGAGGGCGCGGCAGAAGGCGAAGCCGTCGGTCTCGCCGAGGGGGCGGATATCGGTGGTGATGAAGTACGTACCGGAGGGGCGGAAGACCGTGAAGCCCGCGTCGGCGAGGCCGCCGGCCAGCAGATCGCGCTTGGCCAGCAGGTCCTCGCGGATGGTGTGGAAGTAGCTGTCGGGCAGGCGCAGCGCCTCGGCGACCGCGTACTGGAAGGGGCCGGAGGAGACGTAGGTGAGGAACTGCTTGGCGGAGCGTACGGCCGCGACCAGCTCCGCCGATCCGGTCACCCAGCCGACCTTCCATCCGGTGAAGGAGAAGGTCTTGCCCGCCGAGCTGATGGTGACGGTGCGCTCGCGCATACCGGGGAAGGAGGCGAGGGGGGTGTGCTCGGCGCCGAACACCAGGTGCTCATAGACCTCGTCCGTCACCACCAGCAGATCCCGCTCGGTGGCGAGCTGGGCGACGGCGGCCAGCTCCTCGCGGGTGAGGACGGTGCCGGTGGGGTTGTGGGGGGTGTTGAGGAGGATGAGCCGGGTGCGGTCGGTGACCGCGGCGCGCAGCTCGTCCAGGTCGAGCCGGAAGGCGTCACCGTCGGGACGAAGGGTGACCGGGACGCGGGTGCCGCCGGCCATCGCGATGCACGCCGCGTACGAGTCGTAGTACGGCTCCAGGGCGATCACCTCGTCGCCCGGCTCCAGCAGCGCGAGCAGCGATGCGGCGATGGCCTCGGTCGCGCCCGCGGTGACCAGCACCTCGCGGTCCGGGTCGTACGACAGTCCGTACCACCGCCGCTGATGCTCGGCGACGGCGGTGCGCAGCTCGGGGATGCCAGGACCCGGCGGGTACTGGTTGCCGCGGCCGTCGCGCAGCGCGCGGACCGCCGCCTCGCGCACCTCTTCGGGGCCGTCGCTGTCGGGGAAGCCCTGGCCGAGGTTGATCGAGCCGGTCTCCACGGCGAGCGCCGACATCTCCGCGAAGATCGTGGTGCCGAATTCGGCCAGGCGGCGGTTGAGCAGCGGTCGTCCCATGGGGGTCATCCTCCGCCCAACCTCTGGACTTCCTCAACTCCGCTTTGACCCCTCAGGGGCCCGGGCATCGTTCTTAACAGGTACGGACCGGTACCTCGCTACGGGGGAAACGGAAGGGAGAGTGAGGTCCGATGGCCTTCATGGTCGTGCTGATCGTGGTGGCGTTCGCCGTCGCGGCGCTGGCCGCGCTCGGCACCGCGCGGACCCGGCGGGCCAGGGCCTGGGGCACTTCCGCGTACGGCGGCAGGTCCCATGGCAGCTGGTGGGCCGGCTCCGACGGGTTCGGGGGACACAGTCACGGGGGACACGGGGGACACAGCGGAGGACATCACCACTCTTGCGGTGGCGGCGGGTCGTCGTGTGGGGGCGGCTCGTCTTGCGGCGGCGGCGGAGGTGGTGGCTGCGGAGGGGGCAGCTGACTCACGGGGGGTCGGCTTCTCCATCCGCTCCGTGCGCCCGGCGTGCCAAGGCACGCCGGGCGCACGGCTGTTGAGCGCCAGTGCCTATTGAACACATGAACTGATAGGCGCCCGCAGGGGTGGAAACCTGGCGAAGATGGGTAAAAACGATGTGGCGCGCGCTCATTCCATGATTCTGTATACCACCGACCCTACGGACCCCGCGTGAGCCCGAGTCGGCGCATCCGAACGCGCCCGGCTCACGGCGGGGCGGGCCGGCCCATCTCTTCCCCCTGCGCTGTTTGCGGAGCCGACCCATGCTCACGACCCTCAAGACTGCCTACACCGACACCCGCGCCGACGACCTCGCCTGGTCCCTGGGGCGGGAGCCGCTCCCGGCCCTGGCCGTGCTCGATCTGCGACTGCGCGAGTTCTCCGTACAGTTGAGGCTGCTCGGGGCCTCCCATCAAGTCCTCATGGAGGGCGAGGAGGGCTCCTGTTCGGAGACCGTGGCCTGTATGTCGGGGAACAGCACCCCGCTGCCGATGGGCGTCTCCACGGTCGTCGACGGCCGCGAGTACGAATTCGCGGCGCGCGTCGAGGAGCTGTCGCGCGGTTCGTTCGCGGGGCGCGCGCAGGAACTGCTCGCGCTGGTGGCGGACCATCCACACGGGCTGGCCGGCACCTTCCCCGGCAGTCCGCACGCGTTCACGGCGATGGTCGCGCAATGCCGCGAAGGGGCGCTGAGCTGGCGGACCTGGCACGCCTATCCGCAGGAGGGGCGGCTGGTCGCGACGCGTACATGGGTGGGGGCGCGGGTGGCGGCGGCGCTGTGAAGTCCCCTTCCGGTAGGGGGCTATGCACGGATGAGCGGCGGGCAATGCATCCGTGTGGGTGACGGGGCGTGGGTGATATGTAACGTAGCGTGCCCTTCGTGATCGATTCGCCGGTGCCCGCCGCCCCGAGTACCGCCCCGAGTGCCGACGGGAGTACTGCTCCGATTCCCGCCCCGGGCGCGCCGTCTCTCGCCGAGCCGGAGCGCCCGGCGCCGCTGCCCGTCCCGGCCGGGCTCGGCCGCTTCCTCGTGCTCGGCACCGTCTTCGTCTGCGCCGCCTGCGGGCTCGTCTACGAGCTCGAACTGGTCGCCCTCGCCTCCTACCTGATGGGTGATTCGGTCACCCAGGCGTCCGTCGTGCTGTCGGTCATGGTCTTCGCCATGGGCCTCGGCTCGCTGCTGGCCAAGCGGCTGCGCTGCCGCGCCGCCGTCGGCTTCGGCGCGGTCGAGGCGGTGCTCGCGCTGGTCGGCGGCTGCTCGGCGATGGCGCTGTACGCGTGCTTCGTATGGTCCGGGCAGTCGCGCGCCGCGCTCGTCGGCTTCTCGCTGGCGATCGGGGTGCTGATCGGCGCCGAGGTGCCGCTGCTGATGACCCTCATCCAGCGGGTGCGGCGGCAGGACGCGGGCGGCGCGGTCGCCGATCTGTTCGCGGCGGACTATGTGGGCGCGCTGGTCGGCGGGCTGGCGTTCCCGTTTCTGCTGCTGCCCGCGCTCGGCCAGCTGACCGGCGCGCTGGTGACCGGCGCGGTCAACGCGGTCGCGGGCGGGGCGCTGGTGCTGTGGCTGTTCCGCCGCGATCTGAGCGCGCGGGCGCGGTGGACGCTGGTCGTGACCAATGTGGTGGTGCTCGCGCTGCTGGCCGCCGCCGCGGCGCTGACCCCCGCCTTCGAGCGGGCCGCCCGGCGGGCCGTGTACGGGCCGGACATACGGGTCGCCGTACGGACCGGCGTCCAGGAGATCGTGCTGACCGGCGGCGGGGCGGACGGGCGGACGCTGTCCCTCTTCCTCGACGGCCGGCTGCGGGTCAGCGGGCGCGATGAACTCCGCTACCACGAGGCGCTGGTCCACCCCGCGATGACCGGACCGCACCGGCGCGTGCTGGTGCTGGGCGGCGGCGACGGACTCGCGGTGCGCGAGGTCCTGCGGTACGGCGGCGTCGGCTCGGTCACCGTGGTCGAAATCGACGCCGAGGTGGTGCGGTTGGCCCGCACCGACCCCGGGCTGACCGCCCTGAACGCGCACGCCTACCGCGACCCGCGGGTGCGGGTGGTCACCGCCGACGCGTTCGACTGGCTGCGCCGGGCGGACGGCGGGGGCGGTGCGTACGACTCGGCAGGCGAGCCCGCCTCGCTTACGCCCGGTGCGTACGACGTGGTGGTCTGCGATCTGCCCGACCCCGGCATCACGCCCAGCACCAAGCTCTACTCCCAGGAGTTCTACGGGCTGGTGGAGCGCGCGCTGGCGCCCGGCGGACGGCTCGCGGTGCACGCGGGAACGCTGAGTGCGCGCCCGCGGGCGTACTGGACGGTCGAGGCGACGGTGCGCTCGGTCGGCCTGCGGACCGCGCCGTACACGGTCGGCAGACAGCCGCCGGGCTCCTCCGGCGGGCCGGACCGCACCCCGGACCGCGCCCCGGGCGGGGCCGCCGCGGCGCCGCAGGACTGGGGCTTCGTCCTGGCCGGGCGCACCCCCGTACGGCTGGGCCTGCCCGGCCACGGTCCGCGCCCGCGGTCCCTCACGCCGGGCGCGCTGCGCGCGGGCGGGCGGGAGGCGGCGCGGCAGCGGGAGCCGGGGCTGCCCGCCTCGACGCTGACGCACCCCCGGTACACGCCATGACGGCACCGCACACGCCATGACGGCACCGCACACGTCATGACGGCACCGGCGCACTCGCCGTATCGCATATCGCCGGGTCGCGGGGAATTCATGGCCGCACACGGGGAAAGTCGCGCCGGAACGGGTCTCACGGGAGGCGCGATGGGTAGTGTCTTGAGCTATGGAGCATGAGGTGTTCGTTCCGCTTCCCGTCGACACCGTCCGGCTGGCGCTCACGGAGTCGGACCGCGTCGCCCGCTGCGTCCCCGGGCTCCAGCAGGACGCCGACGCGGCGGCCGGGGGTCCGCTCGCCGGGCGGCTCCGGGTGCGGATCGGCGGCTCGACCATCACCTACCGCGGCTCGCTTCGGATCGCCGAGCGCGGCGCCGGCTTCGAGGTGGCGGGCGAGGGGACGGAGGCGCGCGGCAGCGGCTCGGTGAAGCTCGCGCTGACCGTGGTGCCCAAGGCCGTGTCCGGCGGGACCGCGCTGGTCTGCTCGGGGACGGTGCGCAGCGAGGGGCGGCTGGCGGAGTTCGATGAGCAGGCGGCCGTCATGGTCGCCCGCCGGCTGCTGGACCGCTTCGGCGCGGCGCTGGCCACCGGCCTGGAGAAGGAGCCGGTCGCCACGCCCGACGATGTCGAGGACGTCGAGGACATCGATACGGCCGACGACGGGGTCGCCGTGGACGACGTCGGGGACCTCGACGACATCGACGATGTCGAGGACGTGGCCGAGGTCGGCGACCTCAGTGAGCTGAGCGAGCTCGAAGAGCTGGGCGAGCTCGACGACGAGCCCCCCGCCGAGGCCGCGCACGCGCGCCGCACCATGATCGGCCGCAGCACGGAGGAGGTCGACCACGCCCCGCCGCGCGGCCGCTACGCCCCGGTACCCGCGCCCCAGACCGTGTCCTCCGGTATCGCGCTGCGCTGGGCCGCGCCCGCCGCCGCGGTGGTCCTCGCCTCCGCGGTCGTGGTCAGCCGGGTGCTGCGCCGCAGAAAGTGACCGCCGCAGAAAGTGACCGCCGCGGAAAGTGACCGCCGCAGAAGGCTCGGAGAAGGTGAGCGAGGCGCGCGCGGGCGCATAAAGTCGGGGCGTGACCACCGAAGAGAGAACGGATACCCGCGGCGTACGGCTGAGCGCCGGGGATGTCGAGCTGACCGTCGCCCCCGACAACGGCTGCCGCGTCGCCTCGCTGCGCATCGACGGTACGGAGCTGCTGCGGCAGGGCCCGAGGTTCGGATCGTTCCCGATGGTGCCCTGGTGCGGCCGGGTCGAGCTCGGGCGGTTCCGCACCGGCGGCCGTAGCCATCAGCTGCCCGTGAACGCGCCCCCGCACGCGATCCACGGCACCGGGCGGGAGGTCGCCTGGCGCACGATCAGCGCCGACACCACCGCCGCGGCCTTCGCCTACGACCTCGCCGACCCCTGGCCGTACAGCGGCCGGGTCAGCCAGACCTTCCAGCTGACCCCGGACTCGCTGACCACCACGATGAGCGTGGAGACCGAGGGCGACTCCTTCCCGGCGCAGGCGGGCTGGCACCCGTGGTTCCTGCGTGATCTCGGTGAAGAGGCTGCTGACGGCGCCGGCGGTGGCGAGGCGGAGATCTCCTTCCAGCCCGAGTGGCAGGAGGAGCGCGGCGAGAACCACCTGCCCACCGGCCGCCGGATCGAGCCCCGCCCCGGGCCCTGGGACGACTGCTTCGGCATGCCGGACGGCGTGGACGTCACGCTCACCTGGCCGGGGCGGCTGGAGCTGAAGGTCACCAGCCGCAGCGAGTGGGTCGTGGTCTACGACGAGCAGGCGGAGGCCGTCTGCGTGGAGCCGCAGTCCGGCCCGCCCAACGGTCTGAACACGCTGCCGCGCCTCGTCACCCCCATCGACCCGCTGGAGATGTCCATGACCTGGAGCTGGCGGCGGCTCGGGTAAAGCACTAGAGGGGCAGCGCCTAAGCTCATGTCCATGAGCGATGCGCGTGACGCCCTGCTACAGCAGATCAAGGACAAGGCCGTGGTCCACGGCAAGGTGACCCTCTCCTCCGGGCTGGAGGCCGACTACTACATCGACCTGCGCCGGATCACCCTGGACTCCGAGGCGGCGCCGCTGGTCGGCCAGGTCATGCTCGACACCACGGCCGACCTGGAGTACGACGCGGTGGGCGGGCTCACCCTCGGCGCCGACCCGGTGGCCACGTCCATGCTGCATATCGCCGCCGCGCGGGGCCGCAAGCTCGACGCCTTCGTCGTACGCAAGGCCCAGAAGACCCACGGTATGCAGCGGCGCATCGAGGGCCCGGACATCAAGGGCCGCCGGGTGCTGGTGGTCGAGGACACCTCCACCACCGGCGGGTCGCCGCTGACCGCCGTCGAGGCGGCGCGCGAGGCGGGTGCGGAGGTGGTCGCGGTGGCGACGATCGTCGAGCGCGGGGCCGCGCCGGCGATCGCGGAGGCAGGGCTGCGGTACGTACCGGCGTACTCGCTGGCCGACCTCGACCTGGGCTGAGTTGAACGGCGGTGGTGGTTTCACGTGAAACCACCACCCTCCGTCCGAGTCATCCCGCCGTGCGCCGTGTGGAGCAATCCGCAGAGTCTGGGAGGATGGCCACGACGGCGACGTCGCCCCCACATCCCTTAGGTCAGGGCCAAGAAACAACACCCCGCACATCACAAGGAGCGGACAGATGCCCATCGCATCCCCCGAGATCTACAACGAGATGCTCGACCGGGCGAAGGCAGGCAAGTTCGCCTACCCGGCGATCAACGTGACCTCCACGCAGACTCTGCACGCCGCGCTCCGCGGCTTCGCCGAGGCGGAGAGCGACGGCATCGTCCAGATCTCCACCGGTGGTGCGGAGTTCCTGGGCGGTCAGTACAGCAAGGACATGGTGTCCGGTGCGGTCGCCCTTGCCGAGTTCGCGCACGTCGTCGCCAAGAAGTACCCGGTCAATATCGCCCTGCACACCGACCACTGCCCCAAGGACAAGCTCGACGGGTATGTGCGCCCGCTGATCGCGATCTCCCAGGAGCGCGTCGCGGCCGGGCAGAACCCGCTCTTCCAGTCCCACATGTGGGACGGCTCCGCGGAGAAGCTCGACGAGAACCTTCGGATCGCGCAGGAGCTGCTGGCCGAGGCCGTCAAGGCCAAGATCATCCTTGAGGTCGAGATCACCCCGACCGGCGGCGAGGAAGACGGCGTCAGCCACGAGATCAACGACGAGCTGTACACCACCGTCTCCGACGCCGAGCGGACCGCCGAGGCGCTCGGCCTGGGCGAGAAGGGCCGCTACCTGCTGGCCGCCTCCTTCGGCAACGTCCACGGCGTCTACAAGCCCGGCAATGTCGTGCTGCGCCCCGAGCTGCTGCGCGAGCTGCAGGACGGCGTGGCGGCGAAGCACGGCAAGACCGACCCGTTCGACTTCGTCTTCCACGGCGGCTCCGGCTCCACGGAGGAGGAGATCCGTACCGCGCTGGAGAACGGCGTGGTGAAGATGAACCTCGACACCGACACGCAGTACGCCTTCACCCGCCCGATCGCGGACCACATGTTCCGCAACTACGACGGTGTGCTGAAGGTCGATGGCGAGGTCGGTGACAAGAAGACGTACGACCCGCGCAGCTGGGGCAAGCTGGCCGAGAAGGGCATGGCCGCCCGCGTCACCAAGGCCTGCGCGGACCTGCGCTCCACGGGCACCAAGCTGAAGTAACCCGCGCCGCGGTTTCTCGGCTTCTCCGGGCCCGGCACCCCACCGTGGGGTGCCGGGCCCGCTGGTTCCCCTTTGCTGGCTTTCCTCGTTGCCGAGGTGGCGGGGAGGGGTGGGGGCGGGGAGGATCCAGATATGGGTGACTCCGGGCCGGGGCCCGGCCCACGGCGTGAGCATCGCGCTCCGCCCGGCGCGCCGGCGGTGGTGGGAGGGGCCGGGGGCGCGGGCACGATGCGCGTGTCCTCGCCGGTCGGGCGCTGGGTCCTGCTGACCACCGTGCTCGGGTCGTCGATGGCGCTGCTCGACAGCACCGTCGTCAATGTCGCGCTGCCCCACATCGGCCTCGACCTGAACGCCGATCTCCCCGTCCTGCAGTGGACCATCAACGCCTACATGCTCACCCTCGCCGGACTGATCCTGCTGGGCGGTGCGCTGGGGGACCGGTTCGGGCGGCGGCGGGTCTTCGTCATCGGTGTGGTGTGGTTCTCCGTGGCCTCGCTGCTGTGCGGGCTGGCGCCCAACGCCGGATTGCTCATCGCCTCCCGCGCCCTTCAGGGCATCGGCGGGGCGCTGCTCACACCGGGGTCCCTGGCGCTGATCCAGGCCACCTTCCACCCCGACGACCGCGCGCGGGCGGTCGGCCTGTGGTCCGGATTCGGCGGGGTCGGGGCGGCGATCGGGCCGTTCGTCGGCGGCTGGCTGGTGGACGGACCCGGCTGGCGCTGGGTGTTCTTCCTCAATGTGCCGCTGGCGGCGGTGTGTGTGCCGGTCGCCCTGCGCCATGTGCCCGAGTCCCGCGATCCGCGCGCGCACGGGCGGTTCGACGTCCTGGGCTCCGCGCTGGGCGCGCTCGCGCTCGCCGGGGTGACGTACGCCCTGATCGCCGCGCCCGGCCAGGGCGTCTCGCCCGCCGTGATCGTCCCGGCCGTCCTGGGGGTGCTGCTGGGCGTGGCCTTCGTGTACGTGGAGCGGCGGCGGCCGGACCCGATGCTGCCGCTCGACATCTTCGCCTCCCACCAGTTCACCGCCGTCAACGCGGTGACCCTGTGTGTGTACGCGGCGTTCAGCGGCTTCTTCTTCCTGTCCGTGCTCCAGTTCCAGGTGGTCGTCGGCTACTCCGCGCTCGCCGCGGGCACCGCGCTGCTGCCGACCACCGTGCTGATGCTGCTGCTGTCCGCGCGCTCCGGCGAGCTGGGGCGGCGTATCGGGCCGCGTATCCCGCTGACCGTCGGCCCGCTGCTGGCTGCGGCCGGGATGCTGCTGATGACGCGGGTCGGGGTGGGGGCGGTCTACTGGCGCGATGTGCTGCCCGCGCTGCTGGTGCTGGGCCTGGGCATGGTGGCGTTGGTCGCTCCGCTCACCGCGACCGTGCTGGCGTCGGTGGAAGTCGAACGCGCGGGCCTGGCCAGCGGCATCAACAACGCGGCGGCGCGGGCGGCGGGCCTGATCGCGGTGGCGGCGCTGCCGCTGCTGGCCGGTATGGGGCCGGAGGCGTACCGCTCGGCGGCCCGGTTCTCGGAGACGTTCGGACGCGCGATGCCGATCTGTGCCGGGGTGCTGGTCGTGGGTGCCATCATCGCCTGGTGCACGGTGCGGTCCGATGTGCTGGAGCAGGCGCCCCCCGAGGCCGCCGCCCCGCCCGCCGGTGCGCCACCGGTGGAGAAGGCTGCGGAAGAGGCTGCGGGGGAAGCTGCGGAGGAGAAGGCTGCCGTGCCGCGGCGGCCGTGCCGCCCCGAGTGCGCGTACCACTGCGGCGTCGGCGCCCCGCCACTGGACCCCGGCAATCTGGGCAACCCCGGCGGCCCGGGCACCTGAGCGCGCCGGGCGAGCCCGGGCGGATCGGCCGGCCCCGCCCCGCCGCGCCCCGCCCCGCCCCGCCGCGCCCACCCCGCCGCGCCGCGCTGCGCGCGGCCCGGGCCGCTGACCCGCCGAGCGGGTGTTCCGGACGTGCCCCGCCCGGCCGCGGACCAGGCAGACTGGGGGTCATGGCCATTCATGAGAACCTGCTCGGGGGACCGCCCCCGACCCAGCTGCCCGATGACCCCGAGCCGCGTGAGCTGCTTGCCTCCGGTGCCGCTCCGACCGAGGTGGCGGCGAAGTATCCGGCCTCCTCCCTCGCCTGGGCGCAGCTCGCCGACGAGGCCTTCGAGGCCGGACGCGTGGTGGAGTCGTACGCGTACGCGCGTACCGGATACCACCGTGGGCTGGACGCGCTGCGGCGCAACGGCTGGAAGGGGCATGGGCCCGTGCCCTTCGAGCACGAGCCCAATCGCGGTTTTCTGCGTGCCCTGCATGCGCTGGCCCGCGCCGCCCAGGCGATCGGCGAGCAGGAGGAGTACGAGCGCTGCTCGACGTTCCTGCGGGAGAGCTCCCCGACGGCGGCGGACACCCTCTCCTGACGTCCGTCCCGCTGCTTGGGCCCGTCTCTGCTGAGAGGCGGGCCGCTTCCCCTGTCAGGCCCTCCTCTGGCCGACAGCGCACTTGCGGATGAGTGCGCATGACACGCATGATGCGCTCGGGGCCCGCCCAGGGCGGGTCCCGAGGGGACCGGGGCTCCGATGCCGAGTACGAAGGGGCGGACCGCTACCCGGTAGCAGCATTCTCAGGAGACGGCGATGTCGCATCAGCCTGCCCCGCACGAAGCCGAGCCGGATACCCCGAATCTCGACTTCCAAGGCACGACCCCATACGAGGACTACGTCCAGGCGTCCGTGCTCACCCACCTCCAGCACCCGCTCTCCGACGACCCCGGAGAGATGGTTTTCCTGGTCACCACCCAGGTCATGGAGCTGTGGTTCACCGTGATCGTCCACGAGTGGCACACCGCAGCGCAGGCGCTGCGCGAGGACGATCTGCCCACCGCGCTGGCCGCGCTCAAGCGCTCCACGTACGAGCTCGAATCGCTCAACGCGTCGTGGAAGCCGCTCGCGCATCTCACGCCCGGCCAGTTCAACTCCTACCGCTCCGCGCTCGGCGAGGGCTCCGGCTTCCAGTCCGCGATGTACCGGCGGATGGAGTTTCTGCTCGGTGAGAAGTCCGCGTCGATGCTCGTCCCGCACCGGGGTGCGCCGCGCGTGCACGCGGAGCTGGAGAAGGCCCTGACCGAGCCCAGCCTGTACGACGAGGTGCTGGGCTATCTGGCCCGCCAGGGCTTCGCGGTCCCCGACTCCGTGCTGGACCGCGATCCCACGCGGCGGTACGAGCCGGACGGCGCGGTCGAGCGGGTGTGGCAGGAGATCTACTCCGGCCCGGACGACACCGCGCCGGCCCGCCTGGGCGAGGCGCTGACCGAGGTCGCCGAGCTGGTGTGGCGCTGGCGCAACGACCATCTCGTCGCGACCCGGCGGGCCATGGGGGCCAAGGCCGGTACGGGGGGCTCGGCGGGGGTCGCCTGGCTGGAGAAGCGGGCGGCGAAGAACGTCTTCCCCGAGCTGTGGACGGCTCGCAGCCATGTCTGACCTGTCTGAGCAGCACACGTCCGCCGCGTCCGCCGCGTCCGCCGCGTCGGCCCGGCCGCTGGCCGAGGAGGCGGCGAAGCTGGACGCCGCCGACGAGCTCCACGCCAAGCGCGCCGACTTCGTCCTCGACGACACGATCTACCTCGACGGCAACTCGCTCGGCGCCCTGCCGGCCGCCGTCCCCGCCCGGCTGGCCGACGTCGTGGCCCGCGAGTGGGGGGAGCTGCGCATTCGCTCCTGGGAGGAGAGCGGCTGGTGGACCGCGCCGGAGCGGATCGGCGACCGCATCGGGCGGATCGTCGGCGCCGCGCCCGGGCAGGTGGTGGTCGGCGATTCGACCAGCGTCAATGTCTTCAAGGCCCTCGTCGGCGGAGTACGGATCGTCCAGGGGCGAGATGCGGCCCGGGACGAAATTCTCGTCGACGAGTCCACCTTTCCCACTGACGGCTATATCGCCGAGTCCGCCGCCCGGCTGACCGGCTGCACCCTGCGGCCCGTACCCGCCCCCGAGATGGCCGCCGCCGTCGGCCCGCGCACCGCCGTCGCGCTCGTCAACCACGTCGACTACCGCACCGGCCGCCTTCACGACCTGCCCGGCACCACGGCGGCCGGGCACGCCGCGGGTGCCCTCGTCGTCTGGGATCTGTGCCACAGCGCGGGCGCGCTGCCGGTCGGGCTCGATGCGCACGGGGTCGACCTCGCGGTCGGCTGTACGTACAAGTACCTCAACGGCGGACCCGGTTCGCCCGCCTATCTGTACGTCGCGCACGAACACCAGCCCCGCTTCGACTCCCCGCTGCCCGGCTGGAACTCCCACGCCGACCCGTTCGGCATGGCGCCCGCGTACACCCCGGCCGACGGCGCCGTCCGCGGCCGGGTCGGCACCCCCGACATCCTGTCCATGCTCGCGCTGGAGGCCGCGCTGGACGTCTGGGACGGCGTCTCGACGGCCGCCGTACGGGCCAAGAGCCTCGCCCTGACGGACTTCTTCCTGCGCTGTGTGGACACCTACGTCCCGGTGGGGCGCGTCGAGTCCGTCACCCCCGCCGCGCATGAGCGGCGCGGCAGCCAGATCGCGCTGCGCTGCGCCGATGCGGGTGAGGTGATGGCCGAGCTCATCCGCCGCGGCGTCGTGGGCGACTTCCGCCGTCCCGATGTGCTGCGCTTCGGCTTCACCCCGCTCTACACGGGCTTCGCCGACACGGAGCGCGCGGCGCGCGTGCTGGCCGCGGTGCTGGCGGGCGAGCCGGGTGCGCCGGGCGAGCCGGGGGAGGTGGCCTAGCCGTGCCGCGCCGCCGCGCCTGGTCATGCGTGGGGCATCACCCCGTCTGGCCCGACGCACCGATGACCGGCCAGGCCGGCCAGGCCGACCTGGCCGACCAGACCGGCCCGACGGCGTCCGCCGAGGCCGAGGAGGCGTCCCTCTTCGGCCTCGCGCCCGTGTCCCCTGACCGCGTCGCGGCGTACGGCGACCACCGCGACCAGATGGTCGACTTCTATCTGCCCGAGGCGGAGGCGGAGGCGGGCGCGGCGGCGCTGCCCGCCCCGCTGGTGCTGCTGTTCCACGGCGGCGCCTGGCGCGCCCCGTACGACCGGCGTCATATCTCGCCGTTCGCCGCGTATCTGGCGGGGCGCGGGTTCGTGGTGGCGTCGGTGGAGTACCGCCGGGGCGGCCCGCACAGGGGAGACGGCTCCCCGCCGCGGGCCGGGCGGTGGCCGGAGACGCTGGACGACATCGCGGCCGCCGTGGACACCGTGCCCGGGCTCGCGCGGGGTCTTGCGCTGCCCGTGGACCCTGCGCGCGTGGTGCTCGTGGGGCACTCGGCGGGCGGGCATGCCGCGCTGTGGGCGGCGGCCCGCCATGTCCTGCCGCCGGACTGCCCCTGGTATCTCCCCTCGCCTCCCCCCGTGTGCGGCGTGGTCGCCCTCGCCCCCATCGCGGACTTCGCCACCGCCCGCGAGCTGCGGGTGTGCTCGGACGCCGTCAGCCAGTTCCTCGACCTCGACATCCCCGGCAACCAGGCCCACCACGAGGACCGGCTGCCGCTCGCCGATCCCGCCGCGCTGCTCCCCACCGCCGTCCCCACCGCCATCGTGCAGGGCGCCACCGACATCGACGTCCCGCCGCAGGTGGCGTACGCGTTCACGGAGACCGCGCGGCGCGCCGGACAGCCGGTCCGGGCGGTGCGCCTCGCCTCCACCGGGCACTTCCCGCTGATCGACCCCACGGCTGCCGCCGTACGCACGGTCGCCGACGAGATCGCCCACGTCGCCCGTAACACCCGTAACACCCGCCGCTGAGGCGATGGGAAAAGGAAGTAGCGTCCCCGGCATGAGCAGCAGCGCAGCCCCCGCCCCCGTCTTCGATCCCTGGCAGCCCTCCTTCGTCGCCGACCCCTACCCGGCGTACGCGGCGCTGCGCGAGCGTGGCCGCGCGCACTATTACGCCCGCTCCCGGCAGTGGCTGATCCCGCGCCACGAGGACGTCCGGGCCCTGCTGCGGGACCGCCGCCTCGGCCGTACCTATCTGCACCGTTTCAGCCATGAGGAGTTCGGCCGCACCGCCCCGCCGCCCGAGCACGAGCCGTTCCATACGCTCAACGACCACGGGATGCTGGACCTGGAGCCGCCGGACCACACCCGGCTGCGCCGTCTGGTGTCCAAGGCGTTCACGCCGCGTACGGTCGAGCGGTTGGCGCCGGTCGTCGAGCGGCTGGCGGACGAGCTGGCGGAGGCGTTCGTCGCCGAGGGTGGTGGCGATCTTGTCGCGGCGGTAGCCGAGCCCCTGCCGGTGGCCGTCATCGCCGAGATGCTGGGCATTCCGCCGGAGGATCGTTCGGCGCTACGCCCCTGGTCGGCGGATATCTGCGGGATGTTCGAGCTGAACCCGAGCGACGAGGCCGCGCGGCGCGCGGTCCGTGCCTCCGTCGAGTTCTCGGCGTATCTGCGTGAGCTGATCGCCGCTCGCCGCCGGGCCCCGGGGGAGGATCTGATCAGCGGGCTCGTCGCGGCGTACGACGAGGGGGACCGGCTCACCGAGCAGGAGATGATCTCCACCTGTGTGCTGCTGCTGAACGCCGGTCACGAGGCCACGGTCAACTCCACGGGCAACGCCTGGCTGGCCCTCTTCCGCCACCCCGATCAGCTCGCGCTGCTGCGGTCCGACCCCGATGCGCTGCTGCCCACCGCCGTCGACGAGCTGCTGCGCTACGACACGCCGCTCCAGCTGTTCGAGCGGTGGGTGCTGGACGATATCGAGGTCGGCGGGACGGTCATCCCGCGCGGCAGTGAGGTCGCGCTGCTCTTCGGTTCGGCCAACCGGGACCCGGAGCGCTTCCCCGCCCCCGACCGGCTGGACCTGTCCCGTACGGACAACGCCCACTTCAGCTTCGGCGGCGGTATCCACTACTGCCTGGGCGCGCCCTTGGCCCGCCTCGAACTGGCCGCGTCCTTCGGTGCGTTGCTGCGGCGGGCGCCGGGGCTGCGGCCGGTCGCGGAGCCGCGGTGGAATCCCGGGTTTGTCATCCGGGGGCTCCGGGAGCTGCTGGTCGAGGTCTGAACCCGCGAACGGCAGAACCCGCGAACGGCAGAACCCCCGTCGTCGTCCACAGCCTGTGGACGACGACGGGGGTTCTGCCATTCAGGGACCGGTCAGTTGGTCATGTCGCGGCGCCGCAGCCCCCACAGCCCCGCGGCCGTCAGCACGGCCGACCCCAGGATCAGCCATACGAAGGGCGCCGCCGAGACGCTTTCGCCCGGGAGCTTCGGCAGATGGCTGAAGGGGGAGATGTTCAGGACGCCCTGGGGCGCGTCGAGCGCCGGGCCGAGCCAGCCGATGGCGACGACCACTCCGACCACGGCCCAGCCGAGGGACGTGGTGTACGAGGGCAGCAGGCCGAAGAGCAGGACCACGACGCTGGTGACGAGCCACACCGCCGGGATCTGGGCGAGGTAGGCGCCCAGGACGCGCGGCAGTTCACCGCCCAGGTCGTCGGCCCCGACTCCGTAGACGATGGCCGCCCCGAGGCCGCCGGCGGCGAGGATGACGACCGGGCCGAGGTAGGCGAAGACGAGGTGGCTCATGGCCCAGTGCAGTCGGCTGACGGCGTTGGCCAGCAGCGGTTCCGCGCGCTGGTCGGTCTCCTCCGCGCGCAGCCGCAGCACGGCGGTGGCCGTGTGGACCGTGACGATCACGCCGATGACGCCGATCATGGCGGCGAGGAAGGCGTCGTCGATGTTCTGCGCCCCGCCCATCCGCTCGATGATCTCGCGGTTCTTGTCGCTGTCCCCGACGACGTCGCCGGCGCCGTTGGCGACGCCGGCGAGCATGGCGGCGGAGAGGGCGACGCCGATGACCCAGCCCAGCAGGGTGCCGCGCTGGAGGCGCCAGGCCAGGCCGTACGCGCCCGTCAGAGAGTTACCGGCAGTCGCGGGGCCGGGGCGCGATGCGAAGAAGCTGGCACCGACGTCACGGCGCCCCGTGAGGGCGTAGGCGACGGCGAACGAGGCGGCCGCGAGGACGGCCAGCAGCAGCAGCGTCCACCACCGCTCCTGTGCGTAGGGCCGTGTGTTCTCCGCCCAGCCGATGGGCGAGAGCCACACCAGCACATGGCTGGAGCCCTCCGAGGCGTCCTTGGCCGCGTCGCCCGCCATGCGCAGCAGATACGCGACGCCGACCGCGGCGGCGGCCAGGCCCCTGGCCAGCCGCGCGTTCTCGGTGATCTGGGCGGCGACGGCGGCCAGACCGCCGAAGACCATGCCCGTGAGGCCGATGGACAGGCCCAGGGCGAGCGCGCCGCCGCTTCCCTCTCCCGCGAGGGTGGCCACCACCAGCAGGGTGATGGCGGCGTTGGCGATGGCGACGGTGAGCAGGGCGGCGGTGAGGCCGGCGCGGCGGCCGACCATGCCGGCGGACAGCGCTTCCTGGCGCCCCGTCTCCTCTTCCTCACGGGTGTGCCGGATCACGATGAGCACGCTCATGATCCCGGCGAAGGCCATGAGGAAGGTGCTCACCCGCCAGGCGGTGAGGGCGCCGTACGAGTCGCCGAACGCGACCCCGAGCATGGACCGCATGGCGCCGTTGCCGTTCATGTCCTCGGCGACCTTGGCCCGGTCGGCGGCCGTCTCGTACGAGCTCTTCATCCGGCTGAGGGTGCTGCTGCCGGTCATGCCGAGGGCCAGCACCCACACCGCGATCATGATCCGGTCGCGGCGCAGCGCGAGCCGCAGCAGCGTGCCGGTGCCGGCCAGGTCGCGGGAGCCGGTGCGCTCGGGCGCCGAGACGCGGGTGTCGGCTACGGCGGTCATCGGGCGACCGCCTCTGCCTCGTCGTGGAGGTCGTCCTGGTAGTGGCGCAGGAAGAGCTCTTCCAGGGTGGGCGGGGTGCTGATGAGGCTGCGCACGCCCGACTCGCCGAGCTGCCGCAGCACGGCGTCCAGCTTGTCGGTTTCGACCTGGAGCTTGACGCGCTTGCCCTGGACGTCGAGGTCGTGGATGCCGGGGAGGGCGGAAAGACCGTTGGGCGGGCCGGACAGTTCGGCGGTGACGGAGGTGCGGGTGAGGTGGCGGAGCTCGGCGAGCGAGCCGGTCTCGACGGTGCGGCCCTTGCGGATGATGCTGACCCGGTCGCAGAGCGCCTCGACCTCGCTGAGGATATGGCTCGACAGCAGCACCGTACGGCCCCGCTCCCGCTCCTCGATCACACAGTCCCGGAAGACCTCCTCCATGAGGGGGTCGAGCCCGGAGGTGGGCTCGTCCAGGATCAGCAGGTCGACGTCCGAGGCGAAGGCCGCGACCAGCGCGACCTTCTGCCGGTTGCCTTTGGAGTAGGTGCGTCCCTTCTTGGTGGGGTCGAGCTCGAACCGCTCCAGCAGCTCCGTGCGCCGGTCGTGGTCGAGGCCGCCGCGCAGCCGCCCGTACAGGTCGATGACCTCGCCGCCGCTGAGGTTGCGCCACAGGGTGACGTCGCCGGGCACGTAGGCGATGCGGCGGTGCAGCTCGACCGCGTCGTGCCAGGGGTCCTTGCCCAGGAGCTGGACCGCTCCGCTGTCCGCCCGCAGGAGGCCGAGCAGGACGCGGATGGTGGTGGACTTGCCGGCCCCGTTGGGCCCGAGGAAGCCGTGGACTTCGCCTGTCTCGACCTCCAAGTCGAGGCCGTCCAGCGCATGCGTGCGGCCAAATGACTTGTGGAGGCCGGAGGTGGAGATTGCCGTTGTCATGCTTCTGAAGCTACGCTAGTTTCACAAAATTGTGAAGTTAGCGAAGTGTATAAACTGATATTGAACGAGTGAACGAGTGAGCGAAGGGAGATGAGGCGGCGGTGACGGAGGTGACGCGGCAGGAGAGCGCGCGCGACGGCGAGGGCGAGGACTTCGAGCGCGACGAGGAGGCGGTGTCGCAGTTTGTTGAGCGGTTCGCCGCGGACATGACCGAGGCCGGGATGCAGCGGATGGGCGCCCGGGTCTTCGCCGCCCTTCTCGCCTCCGACTCCGGCAAGCTCAACGCCGCCGAGATCGCCGAGATGCTGCGGATCAGCCCGGCCGCGGTCTCGGGCGCCGTCCGCTACCTCGCCCAGGTGAACCTGATCACCCGCGAGCGCGAGCCGGGCTCGCGGCGCGACCAGTACCGCCTCTACAACGAGGTCTGGTACGAGGCCGTGTCCAACCGCGACCAGATCCTCACCCGCTGGCACCACACGATGCAGGACGGTGCGAAGATCCTCGGCCCGCACACCCCGGCGGGGGCGCGGGCGATCAGGACCGCGGAGTTCTACGAGTTCATGCAGCAGGAGCTGCTCGACATGCTGGCGCGCTGGCGGGCCCACTTGGAGAACACCCGCCATGAGGCGCCCCGCGTGGGAGATCAGAAGACGGGCTAACTCTCCCGGCATCCGCTCACTCCCCCCGGGGGACCATCAGGCGCCAGGCCTCGGTGAGGACCGTCCAGGTGCGGGTGCGCACCGGGCCACGGGTCAGGGTGTCCGCGTGGTAGCGGAAGTCCGGGCCCGAGACGGTGACCGCCCGCGCCCGCGCGCGGACCGGGCCGGACCCGGCACACGGGTGCACCACGACATCGGCCAGGCCGCCGCGGCCCGCCACGGACGTGGACACCGAGACCCGTTCGACCGGCCGGTCCAGATCGGCCAGCAGCATCCCGTCCGCCTCCACCCGCAGCCGCTGCGCGGGCGGCCGGGTCCGCCGCCGGGAGCCGCCCAGGCCGCCGCCCGGCAGCGACAGCAGCGTCAGCGCGGTGCGCGCGGTACGGGCCGCGGGGGTCCACCACGGCTGATGGCCGCCGTCGTACCCGTCCGTACCGCCGCCCGCGCCGCTGCCCGCCCCGCTTCCCTCCCCGTCCCCGTCTCCGTCTCCGTCCCTGCTCCCGTCCTCGTCCGCGCCCCTGCTCGCGTCCCCAGCCCCGCTGACGTCCCCGTCCCCGCTGCCCGGCTGCTCCCCGCCGAAGATCCGCAAGCCTCCGAGGACCACCCCGCCGCTCTCGTCGACCAGCAGGTCACGCCGGTGCGCGGTGCCGTCGAGCGCCGTACGCGCCGCGCTCACCGCGTCCGTGGGCAGGCCCAAGGCGCGGGCCAGGGCCACCGTGGCCGAGCCGCCCACCGGCACCACCGACAGCGCCGCGTCCGCCAGCTCCCGCTTGCGGTGCAGCAACTCCACGGTGCGCAGCAGGGCCCGGTGGTCACCGACCACGACGGGCCGGCGGCTGCCACGGCGGGCGAGCGCCCGCTCGACCTCGTCGGGCCCCTCCGGCAGGCAGATTTTCGCAGGCGCGCCCGCACACAGCACATCTTTCGCGATCCGCACCGACTCCCCGTCGGTTCGACGGGCGGTGGGGTCGATGAGCACAAGCAGGGGGCGCCCCCGGACGGCGTCCGGGGAAACCTGCCAGGGATCTGGAGCCGACACCTCGGTCCTTCCTCAGGTAATCTCTCGGTGCAAGAGCCCCTGTCGCTGTTGCGCCAGGGGCTTCGTCTATCCGGGGCACCGGTTCGACGGCTCTTGTGGTGGCACAAGCCACCGCGCACGTTGGACATGCCCCGCCCGGAAGGGGTGTACGCCTGTGCCCGCACTTGTGCTGCTCGGTGCTCAGTGGGGTGATGAAGGCAAGGGAAAGGCCACCGACCTGCTCGGTGGCTCGGTGGATTATGTGGTGCGCTACCAGGGCGGCAACAACGCCGGCCACACGGTCGTCGTCGGCGACCAGAAGTACGCGCTCCACCTCCTCCCTTCCGGAATCCTCTCCCCGGGATGCACCCCGGTCATCGGCAACGGCGTCGTCGTGGACCCGGCGGTCCTGCTCTCCGAGCTGAGCGGGCTGAACGCGCGCGGCATCGACACGTCCAAGCTGCTGATCAGCGGTAACGCGCATCTGATCACTCCGTATCACACCACCCTCGACAAGGTGACCGAACGCTTCCTCGGAAAGCGCAAGATCGGCACCACCGGTCGGGGCATCGGCCCGGCGTACGCCGACAAGATCAACCGTGTCGGCATACGGGTGCAGGACATCTTCGACGAGTCGATCCTGCGGCAGAAGGTCGAGGCGGCCCTCGACTTCAAGAACCAGGTCCTCGCCAAGCTCTACAACCGGCGCGCCATCGCCGTCGAGCAGGTCGTCGAGGAGCTGCTGGGCTATGCCGACCAGCTCAGCGGCTTTGTCGCGGACACCACGCTGCTCCTGAACAACGCCATCGACGACGGCAAGGTCGTCCTCTTCGAGGGCGGCCAGGGCACGCTGCTCGACGTCGACCACGGCACGTATCCCTTCGTCACCTCCTCGAACCCCACCGCGGGCGGTGCCTGTACGGGGACCGGGGTCGGCCCGACGAAGATCAACCGCGTGATCGGGATCCTCAAGGCCTACACCACGCGCGTGGGCGCGGGCCCCTTCCCGACCGAGCTCCTCGACGAGGACGGCGAGAAGCTGCGCACCATCGGCGGTGAGCGGGGCGTGACGACCGGCCGCGACCGGCGCTGCGGCTGGTTCGACGCGGTCATCGCGCGCTATGCGACCCGGGTCAACGGCCTGACCGACTTCTTCCTCACCAAGCTGGACGTGCTGACCGGCTGGGAGCGGATTCCGGTGTGCGTCGCGTACGAGATCGACGGCAAGCGGGTCGACGAGCTGCCGTACAGCCAGACCGACTTCCACCACGCGAAGCCGATCTACGAGACGCTGCCGGGGTGGTCGGAGGACATCACCCAGGCCAAGTCCTTCGACCAGCTGCCGAAGAACGCGCAGAAGTACGTATCGGCGCTGGAGGAGATGTCGGGCGCGCCCATCTCGGCGATCGGTGTCGGACCGGGCCGCGACGAGACGATCCAGATCAACTCGTTCCTGTGATGAGCCGCTGAGGTGCGGCCTTGAGCCTGTGAGCCACGGCAAGCCTGTGAGCCACGGCCGCACCTCAGGGGCCACGGCCCGAAGGGCCTCCTGGCGCATGACGGGCCCGAAGGGCCTTCCTAGCGCATGACGGGAGGCCCGAAGGCCGCCCCTTCCGGCTGCCACTGCTGGGGCTGCTGCATCTTGGTGATACGGGCCACCACGACCATCGCGAGCACGGACGCGGGGATCGAGACCAGATCGTCGAAGATGGCCAGGCCGGCGACGACCTGGTTGTCCTCGGGCGACCGGGCCAGGGCCTCCGCCAGCGTCGAGACGGCGACGATGACGAACATCGCCACGTACAGCACCCACCACCAGTTCAGCACCGCGCGGGAGGCGGGCCGGGTGCCCGGGGCGGTGCTGGAGGTCCAGATGTCGTTGGCCATCTGCTTGGGCATCCACAGCTGGGCGACCGGGATGAACCACGAGCCGATCGCCATGCCGCTGTCGTAGCGCTGGCGGCCGGGCGCGAGGAAGGTGGCGTTCAGGTACACGCGCCGGAACCACACCGGGAACGTCACGACGAGCACGATCGCCAGCACCCCGGTGAAGACCTCGAAGATCTCCAAGGAGTTCTTGGCGTCGTTGATCGCCCCCTTGGCATCGTTGCCGGCCAGGTAGTCGTCGTACGCGCCGAACAGCGTGCCGCTCAGGCCCAGATGGGCGACGGACAGCAGCGCGAAGGCGCCGAGCAGCCATCTCAGGGCGGAGCCCAGGCCCCGCGAGGTCCGCAGGCTCCGGGCGGGCGGGGAGGAGATGGGGCCCGGAAAGTGGTGGTGGGCGGCGCCCGGCCAGGGCTGCCCGGCTCCGCCGGCCATCGGATATCCCGGCTGGGCGGCGGAAGCGGGGTAGCCGGCCGCACCGGGTGTGGCTGGGGTCGCGTAGCCGCTCGGCGTGCCGGGCGTCGCCGGGCCGGGCGCAGCGGCCCCCACGGCCCCGATCGGCCCGGTGGTCCGCAGCGTGGCGGTGTCGGAGTCCGTAGCTGACTCGGCTGAGTCGTCTGAGTCTGCTTCCATCTCGAGCAGCTGGAGCGCGTCCCGCCCGAGTTTGGCGAGCAGTTCGCCCGGCAGCCAGGTGCCCGCTGTGGCCGGGTCGGCCTCCGGGGCCGTACGCGCCACCACGTCCTCGACCGAGAGCCGGACGGCCGGGTCCTTGTGCAGACAGCCGGTGACCAGCTCGCGCAGCCCCTCCGGCAGGCCCGCGAGGTCGGGCTCCTCCTGGGCTATCCGGTACAGCAGGGCGTGCACCCCGCTGGTCACATTGCCGAACGGCTGCCGGCCGGTGGCCGCGAACGCCAGCACCGACCCGAGGCAGAAGACATCGCTCGCGGTCGTCACGGTCTCGCCGCGCACCTGCTCGGGCGACATGAAGCCGGGCGAGCCGACGACCCCGCCCGCCACCGTCAGATTGGTGCCCACACCGGCGATGGTCTCCAGCGCCCGCGCGATGCCGAAGTCGATGACGCGCGGCCCGTCGATGGTGATCAGGATGTTGGAGGGCTTGAGATCGCGGTGGATCAGCCCCGCGCCGTGGATATCGCGGAGCGCGAGGGCCAGTCCGTGCGCGAGGGTCCGTACGGAGTGCTCGGGCAGCGCCCCGAACTGCTCGGCGACGACGTCGTGCAGGGAGGGGCCGCCGATATAGCCGGTGGCCACCCAGGGCACCTCGGCCTCGGTGTCGGCGTCCAGGACGGGGGCGGTCCACTGTCCGCCGACCCGTCTGGCGGCCGCGACCTCACGCTTGAAGCGGCTGCGGAAGTCGGCGTGGCGGGCGAGTTCGGCCTTCACCAGCTTCACGGCGACCGTGCGACCGCGGGCGGAACGGGCCAGGTAGACCCTGCCCATTCCGCCCTCGCCCAGCCTGCCGAGCAGCCGGTACTCGCCTATCCACCGCGGGTCCTGGGCCCCGAGGTTCTCCATTGCCGTGCGGCTCCTGTCCGTGTGCGCTCGGTCGACGACGGGGCGATCGACTGACGGACGCTCAGCCTACGCGGGTGAACGTCTGCGTCTTGGTCTCATCGCTGCTGTAGTCGTCCGGATCGTCGTACTGCACCCGGAGTTTGTCAGATCCGTCGGCGGTGAAGGTGAGCATGCTGCTCGCCGGACAGGAATCCGCCGGAGTCTCGTCGACGATCTCGCCGACGCTCAGGACCAGTCCCTTGTCGACCGAGACCAGAATCCGCTTGGTCTCGCACTGGTACCTTTCGCTCTCCCCGAGGTCCTCGGTGACCACCGTGCCGATCGCACCCTGCTTGATGGTGATCTTCAAGGTGGCGCCGGACACCCCGAACGCGTCCTTGGCCAGCCAGGTGCCCAGGTACTTGTCGGGGATCGGCTTGTCGTCGGGCTTCGACGGGCTCAGCGTGGCCGAGGCGGAGCCGTCCGAGTTGTTCCAGGCGATGGTGCCGTTGTTGCCGAGCTTCAGGGTCTGTTCCCCGACTGCGCTGCAGTCGTCCGTGGGGATGCTGGTGTTCACCTCCTCGTCCTCGATGACCAGAAGGCTCTTCACCTCCTTGAGCGTGGCCTTGCTCGCGCAGAAGGAGCTCGAGGTGGCGGTGAAGGTCTCGATGATCTTCGAACCGGTGGTGCCCTGGCTGATCACGATGCGGCGGATCTTGCCGGTGGCCGAACCGCTCTCCATGATCTCGCCTTCCCAGGCGCCCACGTACTCGTTGGGGACATCGCCGCTGGAGCCCAGGGACGTCGAGGACGGCTCGGGCGAGGCCGAGTCGTCGCCGGACGGTGACGCCCCGTCCGAGGGCGAGGACTTGGCGGGGGGTGTGTGGGTCATCTTGCTGTAGTCCCGCTTCTTGTCCTTGCCGTCGTTGGAGGCGATGTAGGCGAAGGTGGCCGCGCCCGCGACGACCAGGGTCGCGGCGATGGCGGAGGCGATGATGACCGGCTTGCGCCTGCTGCGCTTGGCGGCGGGCGGGGGTGTGGGCGTAGGCGTAGGCGCGGGTCCGAACGGCCCACCGGGTCCGCCGGGTCCGCCGGGTACGCCCGGGCCGCCGGGTCCGCCCAGGCCGACGGAGCCCAGGCCCGCGGGGGGTGTGCTGGGCGTGGCGTCGAAGGAGGTGACCTCAGGCGGCCCGAACGCCTGCGGCGGCGTGGGCGCCGGTTCGGCGCCCTGCGGGGTCGCGGCCTGCGGGGCCGCGGCCTGCGGGGTCGCGCCGGGCGGGGTCGCGCCGGGAACCGCGGCCTGCGGAGTGGCGGCCGGCGGAGTGGCGCCCGGCGGCGTCGCGCCCGGAGTCGTGGCCTGTGCCGGCTGGGCGGCCTCCGGGGTCGGCGCGCCCGGCGCGGCGGCGGCGTTCTCCGCCCGCGGCTCGGGCACCGCGCCCGCGGGCGCGGCAGCCGCCTGTGGCGGTGCGGCGGGCGTCTGCGGCGCCTGCGGCGTCTGGGCCGCGGCGGCGGGCGCCACGGGCCCCACCGGCGGTGCGGCGGGCATGGCGGGCGGAGCGGCCGGAGGCGTGGCCGGGGGAGCGGCCGGGGGAGCGGCCGGAGGCGTGGCCGGGGGAGCGGCCAGAGGCGTGGTGGGGGCCGTCTGCGGCGGCGGGTTGGTCGGCGGCGGGGGCGTCGGCGGCTCCGCGGGCGCCAGCGGGTACGACGTGGCCGTCGGCGGCGTGGCGGGGGGTGCCGGAACGCTCGGCTTGGCCGGCGGGAAGGCGGGCGGGCCGACGGGCGGGGTGGACGGCGGCGCGGGGACACCGTGCGCCGCCGGCGCGGCCGGGGTCTCCGCGTCCAGGAGCTGTACGGCGTGCCGCCCGAGCTGGGCGACGAGGCTGCCCGGCAGCCAGGGCTCGTCGGCGTCCTCCGCGTCGTCGGCGCCGTCTGCGTTCTCGGGTCCGGCCGTACGGGCCAGCAGCTGCTCCAGGGTCGGCCGGGCGGCCGGGTCCTTGTTCAGGCAGTCGGTGACCAGGTCCCGCAGCCCCTCGGGCAGCCCGTCCAGGTCGGGCTCCTCCTGCGCGATCCGGTACATCACCGCGTGCACCCCGCTGTCGCTGGTGCCGAACGGCTGACGGCCGATCGCCGCGAACGCCAGCACCGACCCGAGGCAGAAGATATCGCTGGCCGGGGTGACCCGCTCGCCGCGCACCTGCTCGGGGGACATGAAGCCCGGCGAGCCGACCACGGCGCCGCTGCGGGTGAGGATGCCGTCGGTGACGGTCTCCAGGGCGCGCGCGATGCCGAAGTCGATGACGCGGGGCCCGTCGATCGTGATCAGGACGTTGGAGGGTTTGAGGTCACGGTGGATCAGGTTGACGCCGTGGATGGCCTGCAGCGCCTTGGTGAGTCCATGGCCCAGGATGCGCACCGACCGCTCGGGCAGGGCACCCGATTCGGACACGATCGAGTGCAGGGACGGCCCGGCGATATAGCCCGTGGCGACCCAGGGAGTGGCGGCCTCGGTGTCCGCGTCGAGTACGGGCGCGGTCCACTCACCCCCGACCCGCTGCGCGGCCCGCACTTCCTGCTTGAACCGACGCCGGAATTCGGCCTGTTGCGCGAGTTCGGTCTGTACGAGTTTGACCGCGACTGTACGGCCGCGCGGTGAATGGGCGAGGAACACCCGTCCCATACCGCCCGCCCCCAGCCGACGGATCAACCGGTACTCGCCGATCCAACGAGGGTCCTCGGGCCCCAGGTCTTCCATGCGTAGCTGTCCTTCCCCTGTTCCCCTGATCAGCCCCTGTGATCAGCCCCTGCGATCAGCCTCTGGCCAGAGAATAAAGGGGGCTGAGAGCGAAGTGGACGACGCATGGGATCCGTTATCGGTTCCGTATCTGACCGTGTCGATTCTCCGGTGCCGCGCCCGGGCCGCCGATCCGTACCCTGGGCGCGACAGACCCGCGAGCGATCCCGAGCGATCAGAGGTACCGAACGTGGCCGCACAGCCCGCGCACTCCGCCCCGACCCCAGGCCCCGTGCCCGACCCCGCCACCGGTGCCGCCGTCAAGGCGGCGGACCGGGCGCATGTCTTCCACTCATGGTCGGCCCAGGGGCTCATCGACCCCCTCGCCGTCGCGGGCGCCGAGGGCTCGTACTTCTGGGACTACGACGGAAACCGCTACCTCGACTTCTCCAGCCAGCTGGTCAACACCAACATCGGCCATCAGCACCCCAAGGTCGTCGCCGCCATCCAGGAACAGGCCGCCAGGCTGTGCACGTTCGCGCCGGGCTTCGCCGTGGACGTACGGTCCGAGGCGGCGCGGCTGGTCGCCGAGCGCACACCCGGCGACCTGGACAAGATCTTCTTCACCAACGGCGGCGCCGAGGCCGTCGAGCACGCCGTCCGCATGGCCCGGCTGCACACCGGCCGCACCAAGGTGCTCTCCACCTACCGCTCGTACCACGGCGCCACCGCCGCCGCGATCAACCTGACCGGCGATCCGCGCCGCTGGGCCTCGGACACCGCCTCGGCCGGCGTCGTCCACTTCTGGGGGCCGTTCCTCTACCGCTCCCCCTTCCACGCCACCGACGAGCGGCAGGAGTGCGAGCGCGCCCTCGCGCATCTGGAGCAGACCATCGCCTTCGAGGGCCCGCAGTCCATCGCCGCGATCATCCTGGAGACCGTCCCCGGCACCGCGGGGATCATGGTGCCGCCGCCCGGCTATCTCGCCGGGGTCCGCGAGATCTGCGACCGCTACGGCATCGTCTTCATCCTCGACGAGGTCATGGCGGGCTTCGGCCGCACCGGCCACTGGTTCGCCGCCGACCACTTCGGCGTCACCCCGGACCTGCTGACCTTCGCCAAGGGCGTCAACTCCGGCTATGTCCCGCTCGGCGGGGTCGCGATCAGCGCCGCCATCGCCGCCGACTTCGACCAGCGGCCCTACCCCGGCGGCCTCACCTACTCCGGCCACCCGCTGGCCTGCGCCTCCGCCGTCGCCACGATCAACGCGATGGCGGAGGAGGGCATCGTGGCGAACGCCGCCGCGATCGGGGAGGAGATCATCGGCCCGGGGCTGCGCGAGATCGCCGAGCGCCACGCCTGTGTGGGCGAGGTCCGCGGCCTGGGCGTGTTCTGGGCGGTCGAACTCGTCAAGGACAAGGCCACCCGCGAGCCCCTGGTCCCGTACAACGCGACCGGCCCGGCCAATCAGCCCATGGCCGACTTCGCGGCGGCCTGCAAGCGCGGCGGTCTGTGGCCGTTCGTGAACATGAACCGCACGCATGTGGTCCCGCCGTGCACCATCACCGAGGCCGAGGCCAAGGAGGGTCTGGCGATCCTGGACGAGGCCCTTTCCGCGGCCGACGCCCACACCACCACCGCCTGACGGTACCCCGTACGACGCCATCGCCGACCCGTATCGCCGCGCCCGTAGGCTCAGATGGAGATCAAATAACGGTGTAGACCGCTTCACCCGCGCACTCTTCGCGTACTTCGCGCAACGCCCTCGCATATCGTGATGCGAGGGCCGTCCGCATCCGTACGACACGACGGCCGCGGAAGGAGACGGTCCTCGATGCCCGTGCCCGGCACCAGCCCGGTGAAGCGCAATACGCTGCGGCAGCAGATCGCCGACGCGCTGTGTGACGAGGTGCTGGCGGGCCGGCTTCCGGCCGGACGGCAGTTCACGGTCAAGGAGATGGCGGACCAGTACGGGGTCTCCGCCACCCCCGTCCGCGAGGCCCTGCTCGATCTGTGCGCACAGGGGCTGCTGGACGTCGAGGAACACCGTGGCTTCAGGGTCCACGAGTTCACGTTCGAGGACTTCCGGCACATGATCAACGCCCGCAACATGGTGGTCGAGGGGCTTTTCCGGCACTCCGTCGAGGAGACCCTGCGCACCATGACCCCGCAGGCCCTGGCCTCGGTGCGGCGCCGGGCGGAGGAGGCCGAGCGCGCCGCGCGCTCCGGCGACCTCGACATACTGATCGGCTACGACCTGCGCTTCTGGCGTGAGCTCTGCGGGCTCGTCGGCAATCCGTACATCCTCGACTTCCTGCAACGGCTGCGGGTGCAGTCCTGGGTCTTCACGGTGCCGTATCTGCGGCGCGTACCGGATCTGCGCGGGCGGCTGTGGGCCGGGCACTGCGAGCTCACCGCGGCCGTCACCCGCGGCGACGCCGAGGTCTCCGAGCGGCTGATAGCCGCGTACAACGCGCACTCCGTCGCCCTGATCGAGCGCCTGGTCAGCGGAGACGAGAAGGACTGAACCACCCCACCCTCACGGTGATGTGACGCAGGACACACAACCTGTCGGGGGTCCGGAGCGGTCACCCTCATGTGCTGCACACTCCGCCCGCCCGGTCCCTGGCCCTTCGGCCCGCGACCGGCACCGGCATCGACACCGACACCGTCGATCTGACTGTTGTCGTGCCCGCGTACAACGAGGAGCACCGGCTGCCCCGGACCCTCGACGCGATCTGCCGCTATCTGCGCTCCTCGCCCGGCCGCCACGCCGAGTGGGAGCTGATCGTCGTCGACGACGGGTCGAGCGACGCCACCGCGGCCGTCGTCCGCGACGCGGCGGTGACTGAGCCGCGCATCCGGCTGCTGGCCCCGCCCCCGACCTCCGCCGGGCGGGCGCGCAACCACGGCAAGGGCCATGCGCTGCGCCTGGGCGTGCTCGCCTCGCGCGGGCGCCGGGTGCTGCTGACCGACGCCGACCTCGCCACCCCCATCGAGGAGTTGCCTGCGCTGCACGACCGGCTCGACGCTGGCTTCGCCGCCGCGATCGGCTCCCGCGCGCACCCCGACGCGCTGATCGAGGTCGACCAGCACCCGCTGCGTCGGCTGGCGGGCCGCGCGGGCAACCGCGTGATACGCGCGGTCGTCCTGCCCGGAGTCGGCGACACCCAGTGCGGCTTCAAACTCTTCGACGGCGACCGGGCGCGCGCCGCCTTCGGGCGGTCGCGGCTCGACGGATGGGGTATCGACGTGGAGATCCTGCGGGCCTTCCGCCGCGCGGACTGGCCGGTCGCCGAGGTGCCGGTGCGCTGGGCGCACCAGGCGGGCTCCAAGATCCGTCCGCTGGACTACGGCCGGGTGCTGCTGGAGCTGCTGCGCCTGTGGCGGCGGGGCGTACGGGAGCGGCTGCGCGCGGGCGATATGGCCGTGCTCCTCGGCTATCTGCTGCTGTCGGTGCTGCTCTACAAGGGGCTGTGGGCGGACGTCGGCCACCGCTATCTCGTCGACAGCGGGCAGGACCAGAACCAGTGGGAGTGGTTCTTCGCGGTCACCGCCGACAAGATCTTCGGGGGATCCGGGCTCGGCGACCCGTTCTTCACCGAGCTCCAGAACACCCCGCTCGGGGTCAACCTGATGGCCAACACCGCCATGCTCGGCCTCGGCGTCCCGCTCGCGCCCGTCACCGCGCTCTTCGGCCCGGGGGCCACCTGGGCGCTGGTGCTGACGTGCGGGCTGGCCGGGACCGCGGGCGCCTGGTACTGGCTGCTGCGCAAGCGGTTCGTACGGGCGCGCCGCGCCGCCGCGCTCGGCGGCGCCCTGTGCGCCTTCGCTCCGCCGATGGTCTCCCACGCCAATGCGCACCCCAACTTCGCGGTGCTGTTCATGATGCCGCTGATCATCGACCGGCTGCTGCGGCTGTGCGCGGGCGCCCGCGTCAGACGCGACGGGGTCGTCCTCGGCCTCTTCCTCACCTACCAGGTCTTCCTCGGCGAGGAGGCGCTGCTGCTCGCCGCCGTGGGCCTCGTCCTCTTCGCGGTCGGCTACACGGCCGTACGCCCGGCCGAGGCGCGCGCGGTGGTGCGCCCGCTGGCCCGGGGGCTGGCCTTCGCCGCCGCGGTGTGCGTACCGCTGCTCGCGTATCCGCTGCTGTGGCAGTTCTTCGGCGCGCAGAGCTATCACAGCGTGCTGCACGGTCCGGTCGGCAACTCACCACGCGCGTTCTGGGAGTTCGCGGGCCGCTCGCTGGCCGGGCACGAGGACACCGCCGACGCGCTGGCGATCAACCGCACCGAGCAGAACGCCTTCTTCGGCTGGCCGCTGCTCGCCCTGACCGCCGCCGTGGTGGTGTGGCTGTGGCGGGATCCGCGGGTGCGGGCGCTCGGGTGGGTGGCGTTCGCGGCATCCGTGCTCTCCCTCGGGCGCACGATCCCCGTGCCCTGGACGGGGATCGTGCTGCCGGGTCCGTGGCGGGCGCTCGCCGATCAGCCGCTGTTCGAGTCGGTCATCGAGTCGCGGGTGGCGATGGCGGCGGTGCCCGCGCTCGGCATCCTGCTGGCCCTGGCCTGCGACCAACTGTGCGCGCTGGCGCGGGAGCCGGGCACGCTGGCGCGGCAGCCGGGCGCGGGGGCACCGGGCACCGGCAAGGCCGGTGAGCCGGGCGGCATCGACCGGGCGTTGCGGATCGCCGGATGGGCCGCCGTCACCGCCGCCCTGCTGCCCCTCGCGCCCACGCCGTTCACCACCGCCGACCGCGTCCCCGTCCCGTCCTTCGTCGCGGACGGCATCTGGCGCGCCCACGTCCCCAAGGGCCACTCCCTCGTCCCCGTACCGCTGCCCAGCCCCGGAAACGCCGAGCCCCTGCACTGGCAGACCGCCGCCGGACTCGGCTTCCCGCTCCCCGGCGGCTACTTCAACGGCCCCGGCGGCCCCGACCGGAGGGGCATCTACGGCCCGCAATACCGCTACACCTCCGCCCTCCTCGAGGAGGTCCACCGCACCGGACGGGTCCCGCACATCGGCCAGAAGCAGCGCCGCGCCGTCCGCGCGGACCTCGAATTCTGGCGCGCGGGCGCGGTTGTGCTGGCTCCGCAACCGGGGGACGAGGCGCTGCGTGTCACCTTGGAGCGGCTGTTGGGGTGGCAGGGGGAGTGGATCGGGGGCGTGTGGGTGTGGGAAGTGCACGGAGGAACATGAGCCGGAGGGCCGGGGACAGGGCTTCCGAGGACAGGGCGGAGGCCGAGGGGGCGTACACCGCGTACGTCTCCGCGCGGCTGCCCGCGCTCCGCCGCATCGCGCATCTGCTCTGCAAGGACCCGCACCGCGCCGACGACGTCGTCCAGACCGCCCTGACCAAGCTGTACGTCCACTGGAACCGCGCCCGCGCCGCCGACGACCTGGACCGCTACGTCCACACGATCCTCGTCCGGTGTTTCCTCAACGAGCAGCGCCTCGGCTGGGCCCGGGTCGTCCGGCTCTCGGGCGCGCCGCACGAGACGCCGGGGCTGCCGCCCGTCGGGGGCGTACCGGACATCGAGACGCGCACGGTCGTGCACACCGCGCTCTCGCGCATCCCGGCGCGCCAACGCGCCGTGCTGGTGCTGCGCTTCCTGTGCGATCTGCCGGTGGCCGAGGTGGCCGCGGTCCTCGGCTGTTCCGAGGGGAATGTGAAGAGCCAGACCGCCCGGGGCCTGGCCCGGCTGCGCGCCCAACTCGGCGGTCAGCCGATTGTTCCGATGCCACCTGTGGGGAAGGAGTAGCCGCCATGCGGGACGACGAGCTGGAACGGGAGGCCGCACGGCTGCTCTCCCCGCTGCGCGGTCTTGAACCGGGCCCCGCGGCGCCGGGAGTGGACGTGGCCCGGGCCGTACGGCACGGCCGGCGGCGGGTGCGGGCGCGCCGGGCGGCGCTGCCCGTGGCCGCGGGGCTGGTCGTCGCGCTGGTGGCCGTGGCGCTGGCCCTGGCCGTACAGGTGCTGCCCGGCCGCGGCGCCCCGCCCGCCGGCCCGGGCCCGACCCGCACCGTGACGACGACCGTGCACCAGAGCCCGACGCCGTCGCCCACCGAGCCCACCGGGACATCGTCCGCGTCGCCGAGCGGATCACCGAGCGGATCACCGAGCGGATCGGAGTACGTGCCGACCACGGAGCCGCCGAGCGGATCGCCCACCGGGTCCCCCAGCGGATCGCCGGACGCCCCGACGGATACGGCGTCGGGCACGCCGTCGGGCACGCCGTCGGGCGCGGACAGGGGCGCATTCACGTCACCGGCGAGCCCGTCCGGGACGACATTCGCCACCACCGCGCCCCCCTGACGTACAGGGCCCTTCGCGCGGCGTACGGGGAGCATTACGCTGGGCCGACCACCGACCGTACGGATACGAGAGTGAGATCGCGTGGCATGTGACCTCTGGCTGGTCCCCCTCGTCGATGTGCTGTGTCACAGCCCCGACAACCCCTTCGCGGAGGAGATCGCCGCGTACGACAAGGCGCTCGGTGACGCCGGACTGCCGCCCGTGCCCGTCTTCGGCTATATGCCGGGCCTGTCCGGGGACGTCGCCCCGGTCGCGGCCTTCGACTACGACGCCCTGCACTTGCTGCGCCGCGCCTATCTGCTGCAGGTCTGCGGGCTGGCCGTCACGCCGGTGGACGAACTCGGCGGGGACTACGAACAGTTGCTGGAGATGTTCGAGCCCACGGCCCAGCAGTCGCATCTGGTGTGGCACTACGACCACGCCGGCGCCTATGTCCCCGTCGACTTCGAACGCCCGCTGTCCAACGACGAACTCCTCGAAGGCGGTGGCCCCCTGGGGTCGAGCCACGGCCTGCTCAGAGAGCTGGAGACGGTCGCCACGGCCCTCGGCATCGACCCGGCCAACCCCCCGGCCACCCCCGCACCCCCGGCCCGCCCCACCACCCTGGAGGAACCGGCGGCGCCGATCCCGTACGAGGACAGTCCCTTCGCCCGTGAGCGCCATGTCTGGCTGGGCCTCCACGCGGCGGCGACACGCAGCCTGGGCCAGGGCTCGATGATCGTCTTCAGCTAGGCCCGCCCGCCCCCGTGCCGGTCCCGCCCACCAGCGGACCGGCACGGAGACGATCCATCGGCCCGCTCAGATCTTTCCGACCCCGGCCCCGGCGGGGACGGTGCTGGGCAGGCTCGTCGGGTTGTCGAGGCGATACGCGTAGTACGTGGCCGGCTCCTGCACGGTGCCCAGCGTCTGCGGCGTACCGCTGTTCACATACACGTTGTTCCGCTCCACCACCCGGCCCGGTCCGCTCTCGTCGTACCCGGAGTAGATCGGATGGGGCACGTTCTCGAAGTAGTTGCCCTCCACCAGCACCCCGGCGTCCATCGTGGAGGCCACGCCGTACAGGGTGTTGTTCCGGAAGTAGTTGTTGTAGACGTGCACCGGCTCGCCGAAGCGGACGCGTGGGTTGCGCTGGGTGGTGCCGTCGAAGAAGTTGTGGTGGAAGCTCACCCGGAGCGCGCCGGTGTCCTGGGAGCCGTTGGCGTCGGAGTGGCCGAGGAGCATGTTCTTGCTGTGGTCGTGGAAGTGGTTCCACGAGACGGTGATGTAAGTCGCCCCGCGCACGATGTCGATCAGGCCATCGGCGCCCGTGGAGAACTCGCAGTGGTCGATCCAGATGTGGTGCGAGGACTGCTGGATGCTGATGGCGTCGTCATCCGCGCCGGTGAACCGCAGGTTGCGGATGATCACGTTCTGTCGGCGGTACATGTCAAGACCGCCGCCGGTGATCTCCGCGCCCTTGCCGAGCCCGACGATGGTCTTGTTCGAGCGCACGCCCTGCTTGCTGGAGATGCGGATGGTGCCCGAGACCTGGATGACATACGGCTCGTTGCGGTCGCAGTAGTCCAGGAACGTATCGGCGTCGCTGACCGTCACCACGGGCCCGCCGACCCCACCGGTGGTGCCGTTCTGCCCGAGCGTGTCGATCCCGGCATAGCCGTCGGGGCCCGCGGCGGCCACGGCGGCTCGCTGCCCGGCGGAGGCGGGCGAGCCGCCCATGAGCAGCGCGGCTGAGGTGGCGGCTGCACCGGCGAGCAGACGCCGACGGCCGAGCGGAGGCGGGGGTAATGCGGACATCACGGGCTCCCTTCGGGGCGTTCATGCGTGGGCCTTGGCTGATGTAAGCGCTTTCCGTGAAGGCGATACGTAGTGGCCCTGAACGCACCAAAGGTTGCCGCCTGAACCGGCCGTTCAAGCCCGCCAGTCGGCGGCGGGGGGGGCATGGTCATGCGGGCCTATTGCCAGTAGCACTCATCGATCACGATCTGCGGGTCGGTGGTGCGGGGTGCAAAGTGGTATCGGAGCCAGTCGCGCCCGTGGTCGAAGTAGAGGACGTGTTCGCCGCTGGGGCGGGTGGACTGGACTCGACGCTCATTCCGACTGGTAGGTCGCGGTCGGCGTCGATGCCCCGGAAGGTACGGGTCCTTCGCGGTGACGAGTTCGGCACGGGCGGCGTCGACCCAGGCGCGGCCTCCACGGGGAGGACGTTGCCCTTGTACTCCGCTTCCTTGGTCCAGTCGGCTTGCCAGGGTGGCCCCAGGAATTCGCTTGTCACTGGCCGGGTTCCGGCTTCGCGGCTTCACGGCGGAGCCGTCCGGCCTCTTCGATCATGGCCTTGGCGCGGGCGTAGTCGGGTTGCTGCGCGGCCTCGTCCTCCAGGCGGTGAACTTCGGCCTCAAGGCCGGGGTTGCGGGCCAGCGCGTACTCGCCCCACCAGCGGGCCATGAAGGCGGGGACGGGGGCGAGGCCGTAGGTGTCCATGATGTCCCGGCGCCAGTGTCGTTCGAAGTCGACGAGGAGCTTCGGGGTGTGCCGGGCGGTGGCGGCACGGAGCGCCTTGGGCGTCTTCTCGGGCATGGGGGGACGGTGGCCCCTGTGATGCCGGCGGTCGTCATGAGCGGCAGGTTCCTTCGGCGGCGCGGTCAGGCTGCCGCCGGCTTCATCTGATCGGCGAGGACGTTCTCATCATCGCTGGCCGATGGCTTTGTGCCGTCGTCCGCCTCGGAGTTCTCGGTGAACGACTTCTCGGCTCGTTGGATGCTGCGGTCTCGCATCCGGTACAGGTTGCTGTTGTCTTCGTAGCCGAAGAGAAGCTGAAGGCGCTTCACCCGGCCGTAAGGGAGCTTTTCGCCGACGGGTGGCGTCAAGGCTGCGCGGACATCGTCGTCGCTGCTCGCGTAGCTTGGCCAGCTCCCTTTCCGCGTCCGCAATGGCCTTCCTGGTGGCCTCTACGCAGACTGCTGATCACAAGACGACTGATACTGACACTGCTGTGTCGTGCTCAGTAATAATGTCGAGGGTCAGGGCCCAGGGTCGCGTGCTGGGTCGATTTATTCGATGGCTCCGCGCTCGTTCGTTCCTTTACGTTGACGCGATGTCCGAGCTGCGCACCGACCGTCTTGTGCTCCGCGGGTGGCGGGAATCCGATCTCGCGCCGTGGGCCGCCATGAATGCCGATCCCGAAGTCCGCGAGTACTTCCCGGGCACCCTCACCCGCGAGCAGAGCGAGGCGTCGGTGGCCTGCTTCCAGGCCGACCTCGACCAGCGGGGCTGGGGGTGGTGGGCGGTGGAGGTGAAGGCCACCGGTGCGTTCATCGGGTTCACCGGGCTCGATCCGGTGGACGAGGACATGCCGTTCACCGGAGTGGAGGTCGGCTGGCGGCTGGCCCGCCCGCACTGGGGGCACGGCTACGCCACCGAGGCCGCCCTCGCGGCGCTGGACCACGGCTTCGGAAGCGTCGGCCTCACCGAAATCCTCGCGATCACGACGGCCACCAACCTCCGTTCGCAGGCGGTGATGCGCCGCCTCGGTATGACCCGCGACCCGGCCGACGACTTCGACGACATGACCGTGCCCGAGGGGCCGCTGCGCCGGAGCGTGGTGTACCGGCTCCAGGGCGACGATCACCGGTCGGCGGTGCGCGGTTGAGCGTCGGCGCGCTGGTGCGCGCGGAGCTGGAGCGGCATGACTGGGCGGCGCTGAGATGCGGCTGCGGTGAGCTGGACACGCTGTGCCATCTGGTCAGCGGTGACTCACACGCCACCGAACAGGTGCTGGGGCGGACGCGTCTGGGCGACGAGTGCCGGGCTCGGGCCCGCGAGGGCTACTGGCTGATCGCGCGGATCGGACTTACGGGCAGCGCGGACGACGCCGAGACGGCGGCGGATATCTGCGAGCTCATCGACTTGGACGACGAGCGGTCCCGCTACTACCAGGACCTGCTCCGCGAGCGTGTGAGCGCGAAAACCAAGCGCCGGCGGATGGGCTGGGGGCAAGGCAAGGGCTGAGGGCAGGGCCCAGCCCTGGCGGGGCGGCTCCGCCTTACCGGGACGGCGTCCGGGGCGCCCTTACCGGGGCGGCTCCGGCGGGCGCTGGCGCGGCATGTTGGGGCGGGCGGTGGGCGGCATCGGGAGGCGGTTCGCGGGGCCTCCGCCCTCCGGGCGGGAGCCCTGGGCGACCAGGGCCTGGGTGAACAGCGGCGCAGAGCCGGAGCCGAAGTCCACCATCCAGCCCGCGGTTTCGGTCCGTACGAGTTCCGACACGTCCTCACAGAAGCGGCGCAGCACGGCCAGGCAGCGCTCCACGGCCTCGGCCGCGGTGCCCTCGGTCGGGCCGAGCACTTCGCGTACGCTCTCCGACGCCCAGTCGAACTGCAGGCCCTCCAGCCGCCGCTGTACGGCCTGCGCGGTCGCCACGTCCCGCATCCACCCCGACGTCAGCCCGAAGAACCGGTCGCACGCCACACACGCGGCGGCGATCAGCAGCACCAGGCAGCCCCAGGCCGCCCCGTCGCCCAGCACCCCGTTCAGATCCAGCAGCGGCAGCGACGCCCCCACGACCCCCAGCACCGCGGCCCCCACGCGCAGCGCCCGCGCGGTCCGCCGCTTCCACACCCGGTCCGCGAGATACCACTCCGCGACCTGCAGCGCGCCTTCCTCAACCCACCGGTACAGCGAGTCAAGGCGCTCGGCGGGCTCGCCCCAGTCGCCGTGCGGGAAGGGCCGACCGAGCAGGTCCCCTTGCTTCTTCGTGCCCTCCTGCCGAGGAAGCCCCTCGGGTTGCATCTCCGGCTGACTCACCCGTGGCACTCCCTCTGCGCTGCATGTACTCGCTGCGTCTCTCTTGGCGCGCGGCTGATGCGCAACCACCTTACCTACCGCCGAACGGCTGGCCACACGGCCGAGATCGCAAGATAACCGCCCGTACGAGATGCGTCATCCGATAAAAGGGCCGTCCGCCACCTCACCCGAAAGGGTGCCAGAGGCGACCGGCGGCGGTCTCACCCCAGCGACCGGCCGGCGACGTACGCCACATGCTCCTCGAACCGCTTCCGGGCATCCGGGGTCAGGCTGGCCAGCGCGACCATGGCGGTCAGGATCACATCGCACAACTCCCGCTCCACATCAGCCCAGGTGTGGCTGGCGCCCTTGCGCGGATTGCCGCCCATGACGCCGTGGATCGCCTCGGCGACCTCCCCGGCTTCCTCGCTGATCTTCAGTACGCGCAGCAGCCGCGCGACCTCCGGCGACATGGCCGTGCTCTCCGCGTCCAGCCATGCGACGAGGCGCTGGACGGTGTCCCAGGTGTGTTCCATGGCGGGCGAAGGTACCGGGTCAGCCGCTCAAGGTCAGCCGCTCAAGGTCAGCAGCACTTCCTCGATCTCCTCACCCCGTGCGTTCGCGAAACCGCGCTCCCTGCTGGTCAGCACGAATCCGCACTTCTCCAGGACCCGGATGGAGCCGCCGTTGTCCGCCGCCGCCCGGGCGTGCAGCGGCCGCTCCGGCACGACAGCGAGAAGCTCTCGCATGGCGGCGGTAGCCGCTCCACGACCCCAGTGCTGCCGTCCGATCCAGTACGTGACCTCGCGCTCCTCGGGCGGGCCGAACACGGCGGCGTGCCCGACGATCTCACCGCTCTCGCCGACGATGGTGCGCGACACGATCGCCGGGTCCTGGCGGATCCGCGCCCAGTGGGCGTCGAAAGCGGCGCGGTCCGAGGGGTCCTTGGCGGTGAAGGCCGCCATATGAATCCCCTCGGGCTCATTGCTCTGAGCCCAGAAGACGGAGAGGTCACTGTCTCCTACGTCGCGCAGGGTTACTCGCATCAGGGCATCTCCTTTTGGGTGCGGCCGACTTCCCGGGCCACACGCTCCAGCCGGCCCCGGTACTCCTCCCACCACGACTGCTCGCCCGGCGGCATGTTTTCGTTGCCGGCCCGCAGTCCGACGGACCCGTCGATGAGCTCCCGGACGATATCGGCGTGCCCGGCGTGCCGCTGAAGGTCGGCTATCACATGCACAAGGATCTGCTGCAGCGTCACCTCGCGCCGCTCCTCCGGCCACCAGGGCACCTGACCGCTGGCGTCGAGCGGTAGCGCCTCGATCGTGGCGTCCGCATGGGTCCATACGCGCTGGCACAGCCCGACGATGTCCTCGCGCGACTCGTCGGCGGTCGCCCACATGTCCGCGTTGGGCTCGGCGTCCTCCGCCATCCAGGGCAGCGGCTCGTCGTACGGCCGCCCGAAGACATCGCCGAAGTAGCCCACCTCCACTCCGGCGGAGTGCTTGACCAGCCCCAGGAGGTTGGTGCCCGTCGGCGTCAGCGGGCGGCGGATGTCGTACTCCGAGAGTCCGTCGAGCTTCCACAGCAGGGCTTCGCGGGCGGTGCCCAGGTAGCGGCGGAGATGGGCCTTCGCATTCGATTCCGGCATGGTGGGCAGTGTCGCAGGCGGCACTGACAGCGCGGGTTCTCCGGCCGGCGACCGACGTCCTATCGGCCGGCGACCGACGTCCTATCGGCCGGCGACCGACGTCTCATCGGCCGGCGACCGACGCGTGTCATCCGCGTTCGCGCAGATACGCCTCCAGCTCGGCCGCCCCGGCCAGCATCGCCCGCCCGCGGGCGGACAGCCGGCCGTGCCAGTCGCGCAGTGCCGCCTCCAGCGGCTCCAGCCCACCGGCCGCCCGCACCTGGGCGATCAGCGGGGCGATCTGCTCCAGCAGGTAGCCGCCCCGCCTGAGCTGGTGCGTGAGGCGGGCGTCCCGTACGGCGGCCTCGTCGTAGACGCGGTATCCGGTCAGCGGGTCGCGGGGCGGGCGGACCAGCCCGGCGCGCTCCCATTTGCGCAGCGTCGCGGGCCGGAGGCCGAGTTCTTCGGCCAGCGGCCCGATGAACGTGCCACCGGGCCCGGACGCCGTCGGGTCGGGTGTGGACGTCGTGGGTGCCAGGTCGCGGAGGGCGTTCTCCACGGCCTGGAGGGTCCGCCGGTCGTCGAGCAGTTGGGCGTGGCTCTCGTCGATGAGGCGGAACGCCTCGTCGACCGCGCCCTCGTTCACCGCCCGCATGATCGACGTCGCCGTGTGGTGGCCGTGACCGGGCACCAGGGCGAGGAACGCGTCCAGGGCGCGCGCGTGCAGTGGCGTGTAGGCGCGGTAGCCGTGGGGTGTGCGATCGGCGGCCGGGAGGATGCCGGCCTCCTCGTAGTTTCTGATCGCCTGCGTGGACAGACCGTGCCCACGTGCCAGGTCAACGGGCCTGAGCCGTTCGTCGTTTTGAAGGTTTCGTCCCATGAGCCTGCCGATATCGCAAAAAAGTTTCAACCGGAGGTTCAACGATACCGTTTAAGGCATGGCTACCGACATCAAGGACACCACCCATGCCGTCGAGGCCGAAGCCGTCATGAGGCTGTTTCCGGCCCGGCCCCGGCTGCTCGCCCTGGGCGAGCCCACCCACGGCGAGGACACGCTGCTCGATGTGCGCAACGACCTCTTCCGCCAACTCGTCGAGCAGGAGGGCTACCGGACGATCGCGATCGAGAGCGACTGCATGATGGGCCTGGTCGTGGACGACTACGTCACCTCGGGCACGGGCTCCCTCGACGACGTCATGGAGCGCGGATTCAGCCACGGGTGGGGCGCGTCCGCGGCCAACCGCGAACTCGTCCGCTGGATACGGGAGTACAACGACGGCCGGCCCGAGCCCGATCGGCTGCGCTTCGCCGGTATCGACGGCCCGCTGGAGATCAGCGGCGCCGCGAGCCCCCGGCAGGCCATCACCGCACTCCACGGCTACCTCACGGCCCACGTGGCCGCGGATCTGCTCCCCCGCACCGCGGAAACCCTCGACCGCCTGCTCGGCGCCGACGACCAGTGGACCAATCCCGACGCGATGATGGACCCGGCACAGTCCGTGGGGCAGTCGGCCGAGGCGAGGGAGTTGCGGCTGCTCGCCGACGATCTGGTGGCGCTGTTCGACGAGCAGACGCCACACCTGATCACGGCGACCTCGCGGGAGGCCTGGGGCCGGGCCCGCCTGTACGGGCGCGCCGCCACCGGTCTGCTGCGCTACCACTACTGGATGGCCGACACCTCACCGGCCCGCATGACCCGGCTGTGCGCGCTGCGGGACCGGATGATGGCCGACAACCTCCTCGCCATCGTCGAACGGGGCCCGGTACTCATCCACGCCCACAACTCTCATCTCCAGCGGGAGAAGAGCACGATGCAGATGTGGCAGGGGCCGGTGGAGTGGTGGAGCGCCGGTGCGCTGGTGAGCGCCCACCTGGCCGAGGGGTACGCCTTCGTGGCCACGGCGCTCGGCACGATCCGGCACCAGGGCGTGGACACCCCGCCCCCGGATACCCTCGAAGGCCTCCTGTACGCCCTCCCGGAGGACCGCTACCTCATCGACACTCCCCGGCTGGCCACGTCCCTCGCCGACCCGCGGCCCGCCGCCCGCGTCTCCCCCTGGTTCGGCTACGCCCCCCTCGACCCGGCCCGCCTGGCCGACTACGACGGGATCGTGTTCGTCAAGGACGTCCCCTCAGATCGCTGAGGAGGTCGAGAAGGTCATCGAGGGCCTTGTTGAGGGCTTCGGAGTTGGCAGGGGTGAACCACGTGGTGCGGATGCGTTCGTTGCTTCCGTTCGGGGTCTCGTGGTCGGCCGCGAGCTGGTGCAGTGAGCGGGTCTGGTCGCTCAGGGAGCGGCCGACCCCCTGGAAGAGGCCGCGAATGTAGCGGTCCGCGTCGTCGGGGGCGATGCCGTGGTGGCCGGCCCATGACGTGAGTGCGGCGAGGTACGCGTAGTGGGTGGTCAGCGTTCCCGTCAGCGCGGAGAACACGTTGAAGGCCGCCTCGTCCGCGACCGGGAGCGCCCCGCCCAGGCCCTCGAAGAGGGAATCCACCACCGGGTGCGACGGGTACGTCACCGTGACGGAGCGGCGTTCGCGTATGGCGGGCAGGGGGATGGCGCGTACCAGCGGGGCGTCGGTGGCCAGTGTCCGGCGCAGGTCGTCGTTGCCGACACCGGCCATGACGTTGACCACGATCTTGTCGTCGGCCACCCGCAGGTCTGCGAGCGCTTCGTGCCGGTCCTGGCCGCGTACGGCGATGAGCACGATCTCGGAGCGGTCCACCACCTGCTGGTTGTCGGCGCAAACCCGCACGCCCTCGTAGCGCTCGGACAGTTCCGCGGCCGTACGGGCTCCCCGGGGGGAGAGGAACACCTCCGGCGGCCCGTCGGCCCCGCTGGCAGCCTCCGCCCCGTTGGTCCCCTCCGCCCCGTCGCACAGGCCCATCACGATGGCCCGGCCGATCTCGCCCACTCCGATGATGCCGATGCGCTTCACTGTGTCCGCCTCCATGCTGGGTGTGGTGTTCGCTCAGGATCGAGCCTGGTCCCAGTGGGCGCTGGTGCGGAAGTAGGTGTCGTAGAGCTCCTGGACCTCCAGCAGACTCTCCGGCGGCACCTTCCCGTAAGCGATGCGCTCCAGGTGGCGGAAGTACTCGAACCGCTCGACGCCGGGGGTGATGACGATGAGGATGTCGGCGTTGTGCCCCGGTGCGGCGGCGAAGGCGTGTGCGAGGCCGGGCGGGACGATGACCAGATCGCCGCGTTCGGCGGTCACGACCTGCTCGCCGGACAGCAGTTGAGCGGTGCCGTCCAGCATGTAGAACAACTCGGCCGAATTGGCGTGGTGATGGGGCCTGGCACCGTCCGCGCCGTCGGTCAGCGTGACCCGCTGAGTGGACAGCGCGCCGCCGGTCGAGCCGCTGTCGGCCAGCAGCTTGATGGTGGTCGGGGCCTGGCCGATCACCTCGGCCTCGGCGTCGCGGACGATCACGGTCTCGTTGAATTCCGGCACGATCAGAGACATTTGCGTAGCTCCCTTTGGGCGATGGGTTCTGAGGTGTTCTGAGGTGTTCTGAGGGGTTCTGAGGTTCAGGCGACGGCTCAGACGGCGAAGAAGGTTCAGGCGGCGAAGAGGAGGGCGGCGCTGATGAGGACCACCATGGCGGTGGCGAAGTGGATGCCGAAGGCCGCCGCCTTGGTGCCGCCGTTGCGCAGGACGATGAGGGTGTCGCCGAGCGGGGTGAGTGCGACGGCCAGCATGTACCAGCCCACGGCGTGGGCGTCCGCGAAGGCGAGCAGGGCGAGCCCGATCACGCCCGAGGTGAGGTCGCGCAGGCCCTTGACCGTCAGGTAGGCGGCGTCTCCGTGCGGCTTGGCGGGTACGCCGAAGCCGGTTGCGGCGGCCTGGGGGCTCACCAGGAACCGGGCGCCGATGAAGACGACGAAGAGGGTGAGGAAGACGGCCAGTCCGTAGGCGATGGGCGTGAGCATGATTTCTCCCGTTTGCTAGCGGCGCTAGGAACATGGTCGACGCTATCAGGTCGACGACAGTAAAGCTAGCGCTGCTAGAAACTGGAAGTGGAGTGGTCAGCGTCCGTCGTCCGCGCGCAGCTGTCGACGACGGATGGTGGGGACGGTGGGGTGGCGGCTGGCCCGGTGTCGAGATTCCTTGGCCCGGTGGGCGGCTGAGCTCAGGACGGGCTCCGCTGCGCCTGCTGCCGCGCGGTGGCCGACCACTGCATTCAGCGGTGCGCTGGTCCGGGGTGCGGGAGCGCGACGGACGGGCCGGCGCCGTTGGGCGGCATGGTCCGGTCGCCGAGTGCGGGCATCGTCTCGCGCCTTCGGCGCAAAGCGGCCAGCAGCGGGGAGGGGAGGGGGCGCCGGAGGCGTCGTCGCCGTCTTGCCCAAGTGGTGTTCACCGGCTGGTGGGCGGTGGGACGGTGGGCGGTCGCCCGGAGCGGTGGGTGCCGGTCCGGTTGGGCTCTCCTCCCACCCCCTCTTAAAAAAATGCTTGCTTTATATCAAGTACTGCATCAAGCGTTTTTCTAAGAGGGGGTGGGGGAGGGGCGGTCCTGCTCGTCGGTGCTGGCCTGTCCGTCGCGCTCCCGCGTCCCCGGCCGAGCGCACCGTTGGGCTGATTGGTCGGCCACCGCGCGGCAGCAGCTGCGGTGGAGCGCAGCGGAGCCTGTTTTGAGCTCGGCCGCCTGCCGGGCCGAGGGATCGGGACGCCGGGTCGGCCGCCCCCTTCCCCCTTCTCGCCAGCGCTTTGGACCCGGAGGGTCCGAGACGAAACCCGCGCCCGCCTGAGCCGAATGCCGCGAGACGGTGCCTAGGCACAGGCGCAGCGAAGCGCAGCCGACACGCAGCGCAGCGGAGCGCCAACACACCCGTACCTGCGAAGGGCTCCTGTACGCGCTCTTGGAGGACCGCTATCCGGCCCACTTGGCGGACAGCGACGGCATCGTGCTCATGAGGGACATCCCGCAGAGCCGGTGGCCCCAGTGTCCTTCGCCTGCAGTGTGAGGTCAGGTGCCTCCATGGCGCACGCCGGGCCCGCCGACAGGGTGCGGCCGGGCCCCGGGGCGCGGGGGGCCGTCGGCGAGGCAATAGGCTGCACACCGTGAAGGTCCTCGTCATCGGCAGCGGCGCCCGCGAACACGCCCTGTGCCGCGCACTGTCCCTCGACCCCGACGTCACAGCTCTGCACTGCGCGCCCGGCAACGCCGGCATCGCGGAGGTCGCCGAGCTGCATACGGTCGACGCCCTCGACGGCGCGGCCGTCGCTGAGCTGGCTGCCTCGCTGGAGGCGGAGCTGGTGGTGGTCGGCCCGGAGGCTCCGCTGGTGGCGGGGGTGGCGGATGTGTTGCGGGAGCGGGGGATCCCGGTGTTCGGGCCGTCCGCCGACGCGGCGCAGCTGGAGGGGTCGAAGGCGTTCGCGAAGGATGTGATGGCGGCGGCTGGCGTGCCTACCGCGCGTGCTTACGTCTGTACGAACGAGGCGGAGATCGACGAGGCGCTGGACGCCTTCGGCGCGCCGTACGTCGTGAAGGACGACGGGTTGGCGGCCGGTAAGGGCGTCGTCGTGACCAGCGACATCGCCGCCGCCCGCGAGCATGCGCTGGCGTGCGGGCGGGTGGTGATCGAGGAGTATCTGGACGGCCCGGAGGTGTCGCTGTTCGCCGTCACGGACGGCGAGACGGTCGTGCCGCTGCAGCCCGCTCAGGACTTCAAGCGCGCCTACGACGGCGACGAGGGGCCGAACACGGGCGGCATGGGTGCGTACTCCCCGCTGCCGTGGGCGGACCCCAAGCTGGTCGACGAGGTGCTGGCCACCGTGTTGCAGCCGACCGTGGACGAGTTGCGCCGCCGGGGGACGCCGTTCTCGGGGCTGCTGTACGCGGGGCTGGCGATCACCTCGCGCGGGGTGCGGGTGATCGAGTTCAACGCGCGTTTCGGCGACCCGGAGACCCAGGTGGTCCTGGCCCGGCTGAAGACCCCGCTGGCCGGTGTGCTGCTGGCCGCCGCGACCGGTCGGCTCGACTCGCTGGCGCCGCTGCGCTGGAGCGATGGCGCGGCGGTGACCGTCGTGGTCGCCTCGCACAACTATCCGGGGACGCCCCGTACGGGCGATCCGATCACCGGTCTGGCGGAGGTGGCGGAGCAGGACGCGCCCAAGGCGTACGTCCTGCACGCGGGCACCAAGCGGGACGTTGCGTCGGGTGACGTGGTGAGCGCGGGTGGCCGGGTGCTGTCCGTGACCGCGACCGGCTCCGACCTGGTCAAGGCGCGCGAACGGGCGTACCGCGCGGTCGCCCGGATCGGCCTGGACGGCTCCCACCACCGCTCGGACATCGCCGCCAAGGCGGCGGAGGACGCCGGGCCCGGGGTGGCGTCGGCCTGAGGCCCTGGAGGTCCGGTCGAGAGAGGGTAGAGCTGGGGTCGAGGCGGGCCTGTAGGCGTCCAGAAGGTTCCTCGAGAAGTTCCCGGTTCTGGCCAAGGCCATTCCATCGGGTGAGCCCTCCCGGCATCCTGCTGACGCACGCGCGGACCCCCAACTAGTGTGCCGCTCAGGCGCGGTGCGGCAACTGGCCCACCGGTATTGCGGCGCGGGCGGCCGGTGCGACAGTGGGGGGAGTAAGGGCACAACACCGCCGTCGTCCGCTGTTCATTCATGGCTGGACAGCAGGGGGTGATGGAACCGTGGCAGGTCCAGAAGCAGGCGCGCTTTCCGCGCGCGCTCGCGCTCTCGCGGTGTTGCGGATCCGGAGCACCGCGCTCGCAGTGGCGCTTCTCCCGGCGGCGGTCGCCGCCGTGCTGCTGGTCGGCGGGGCCACGGGGCGGCTCGGCGGCTCCCATGGCGAGGAGTGGACCGCCGTCCGCTGGGCGGTGGTCGGCGGGGCCGTGGTGGTCCTGCTGCTGGCGGCGGCAGTGGCCGCCGTGGTGGTCCGGGCCAGACCGGCGCTCAGCCCCACCGTGCCCATCGCCGAGGAGACGGCCCCGGACCTCTACCGCCTGGTCCGCGACCTGGCCGATCGGCTGGAGGTGCCCGCCCCGTCCGCGATAGCGCTCACGCCGGACTGCGACAGCTGGCTGGAGGACCGTACGCATCGGGCGCACGGCGCCAAGAGCAGCGGTGGCATGGGCAGCGTGCCCGCTGGTGCTTCGGTCGTGGGGAGAGGTGAGCGGCGGGGCCCGCAGGCCCCTGTGCTGGTCATCGGCTCGCCGTTCCTGTGGTGGATGCGGGTCGCCGAGCTGCGCGCCCTGCTCGCGCCCGTCGTCGCGGGCACCGGCCCTTCCGTACACCCGGACATAGCGGCCGCCCGCCGCTTCGTCCGTGGCCTGGACGCCGCCGTCGCCGTCGCCGCCCGGGGCTCCGGGGGCGTGGGCAAGGCCGGGGATACGGGCCGTACAGCCCCTGTCGCCGCCCTCGGCCGGGCGGTTCGCCGCCCCGCCCTCGCGTTCCTCGGCTGGATCGCCCGGCTGCTGCTGCGCGGCTGCCGGGACCACGCCGCCGAGATGGAGCGGGCCGTCGCCGCGGCCGCCTCCGAGCGCGCCCAGACCGTCGACTACGGCCTGCGGATCGTGGCCCAGGAGCAGGTCGGCCTGGCGTACGCGGGGTGGGACCGGCTGCTGACCAGGGTCGCGCTGCCCGCGTGGCGGATGGGCCGCTGGCCGGCCCGGCTGGACGCGGGCGTGGTCGCGGCCCTCACCGAGCTCTCCCGCCGCGACCGGCTGGCCGAGGGGTTCGCCTCCCGGCTCAGCGAGCGGCCCGCCTGCGATCTGCTGGAGGAGCCGGGGCTGATCGACGAGGCGACGTCTCTGCTGGCCGCCCGGCTGTTCCACGGCGGCCCGAGCGAGCCCGGCCCGGACTGGGCGCCGGTCGACTGGGGCGAGTATCCGGAGGAGGTCGTGGACCGCAAATGGCGCGTGGAGGCCGCCCGTCTGCACCGCGTGCTCGATGAGCAGACCCGCTCCAGCGGCCCCGTACCCGGCGGCGCGGTGCCCCATGAAGGGGCGCCCCATGAGGCGACGCGCGGCCAGGGCCCGGAGCCCGGGCCCGCCGCGCCCACCCTCGCCCGCGTCATGGACCGGCTCACCGCCGCCCCCGGCCTCGCCCCGACGGGGCAGCTCGGCGAGGAGGTCGCGGCCCGGCTCAGCACGGAGGTGGCCCGCGAGGAGGCCGCCCACCAGGCGGCGACCCGGTCGACCGGCCAGGCCGGCCTTACGGACCCGGGGGCCGGGTCCGGCGGCGGTGACCCGTGGATCGACGGCTTCGCGCCGCTCTTCCCGCTGCAGCCGCCCCGTACCGGCCGGGAGCTGCTGGCCGACCATGTCACGGCCATGGTGTGCTGCGCCGCCATAGACACCGCGGGAGCGGCGCCGGGGCTCGACTGGCTGGACGGGCCCACGCTGCTGTTCGGCGGGCGGCGGCGGGCCGATCTGGCGCATCCGGTGCTGAGCCTGGTCGAGGACGGGGACGCAGAGCCGCTGCGCACCTGGCTCGGCGAGGTGGGCGTACGGCCGGAGAAGCCGGTCCGGCTGGTGTGACGTCGGGCGCCACCGCCCGCGCGATCTCGCAGCTCAGCACGTTGATCAAGGTCCGCAATCAAGGTCCGCCCGGATGGCACTCAGACGTGAACGCCCTGGGTCTGGGTTCGGCAAATTCGCGACGATCAGTGATGGACTGAGTGCGTAATGTGATGTGCTGGGGCTGGTGGCGATATGCCGCCAGGGGAGGCAGGGAGGGGAGCCAGTCGTGGACGCCACGGAACCGGTCCGGCGCTGGGAGTCGGGAGCGCTCGCACACGCGGTGACGGACCCTTTTGGCCAGGGCCCGCTGCCCTGGCTGCGGGGCAGGCAGACCTACTTCAGCGAGACGGGCCGCCTGGTGCCGTGGTACGTGGACCACGACCCGGCTACCGGGGCCACCGAGACCGCCGACCCCGGGTCCGGCCATATCCCCCCCACCCGGACCGCCGACGACGTACACCGCCAGATCAAGGGCTTCACCTCGGCCTCCGCCGCCGCCCCCGGCGAGTCCATCGACTTCCGGATCACCGTCGACCCGCCCCAGCAGTTCAGCGTGGACGTCTACCGCATCGGCCACTACGGCGGCGACGGCGCCGCCAAGATGACCAGCAGCCCGCGGCTGGCCGGTATCGTCCAGCCGCCCCCGCTCGCCGCCGACCGCACCGTCTCCTGCCACCACTGGTGGCTGTCCTGGCGGCTCCAGATCCCCTCGTACTGGAACCCCGGCGCCTATGTCGCCGTGCTGACCACCGCCGACGGCTATCGCAACCACATCCCCTTCACCGTCCGCGACACCCACCCCGCCGATCTGCTCCTCGTCCTCCCGGACATCACCTGGCAGGCGTACAACCTCTACCCGGAGGACGGCCGGACCGGCGCCAGCCTGTACCACGCGTGGGACGAGCGCGGCCGGCTGCTCGGGGAGTCGCGGGCGGCGGTCACGGTCTCCTTCGACCGGCCGTACGCGGGCGCCGGGCTGCCGCTGCACGTGGGCCACGCGTACGACTTCATCCGCTTCGCCGAGCGGATGGGCTACGACCTCGCGTACGCCGAGACCCGCGATCTGCACGCGGGCCGTATCGACCCGACCCGCTACCGCGGCCTGGTCTTCCCCGGCCATGACGAGTACTGGTCGGCCCCGCTGCGGCGCACCGTCGAGGAGGCCCGCGACGCCGGCACCTCGCTGGTCTTCCTCTCCGCCAACACCATGTACTGGCAGGTCGGCCTCGTGCCCTCGCCCTCCGGTCCGGACCGCCTGCTGACCTGCCATAAGCGCCGCGGCCCCGGCCGCTCCGCGCTGTGGCGGGAGACGGCGCCCGAGCAGCAGCTGCTGGGCATCCAGTACGTGGGCCCGGTGCCCGAGCCGGCCCCGCTGATCGTGCGGAACGCGAGCCACTGGCTGTGGGAGGCGACCGGCGCCGACGAGGGCGACGAGCTGCTCGGTCTGGTCGCGGGCGAGGCCGACCGCTACTTCCCGCGCACCTGCCTGCCCGCGCATCTGCGCCGGATCCTGCTCGCCCACTCCCCGTACCGGGATGCCGAGGGGGCCGTCCGGCATCAGGACACCTCGCTGTACCGGGCTCCCAGCGGAGCCCTCGTCTTCGCCTCCGGCACCTTCGCCTGGACCCCGGCGCTCGACCGGCCCGGCCACACCGACGTACGGGCGCAGCGGGCCACCGCCAACCTCCTGGACCGCATCTGCAAACGGGGCTGAAGCCCCAGGCCACGCCCGGTGCGCCCCGCTTCGGCCGGGCGGTGGGACGTGGGGCAGAATCGTGGGGTCTTGGACAAAGCCACCAGGAGGAACCGTGTCCGGATTCGTGGAGAAGCCCGAGCCGGTGGAGGTGCCCGGCCTTGTGCATCTGCACACAGGCAAGGTGCGCGACCTCTACCGGAACGAGAAGGGCGACCTCGTCATGGTCGCCAGCGACCGGATGTCCGCCTATGACTGGGTACTGCCGACCGAGATCCCCGACAAGGGCAGGGTGCTCACCCAGCTCTCCCTGTGGTGGTTCGACCAGCTGATCGACGTCGTGCCCAACCACGTCCTGTCCACCGAGGTGCCCGAGGGCGCCCCCGCCGACTGGGCGGGCCGCACGCTGGTGTGCCAGTCGCTGAGCATGCTCCCGGTGGAGTGCGTGGCCCGCGGCTATCTGACCGGCTCGGGCCTGACCGAGTACCGGGAGAGCCGTACGGTCTGCGGGATCGCCCTGCCCGAGGGCCTGGCCGACGGCTCCGAGCTGCCCTCCCCGATCTTCACCCCGGCCACCAAGGCCGAGGTCGGCGAGCACGACGAGAACGTGCCGTACGAGGAGGTGGCCCGCCGGGTCGGCACCGAGACCGCCACCCAGCTGCGCCAGGCCACCCTCGCGGTCTACAACCGGGGCCGCGATATCGCGCGCGACCGGGGGATCATCCTGGCCGACACCAAGTTCGAGTTCGGCCATGCGCCGGCCGAGGGCGGCGCGGACGGGCATGAGCTGGTCCTCGCCGACGAGGTGCTGACCCCCGACTCCTCCCGCTTCTGGCCCGCCGACCAGTGGCAGCCGGGGCGCCCGCAGCCGTCGTTCGACAAGCAGTTCGTCCGCGACTGGCTGACCTCCCCGGCCTCCGGCTGGGACCGGCACAGCGAGCAGCCGCCGCCCCCGCTGCCGGAGGAGATCGTGGAGCGGACGCGGGCGAAGTACGTCGAGGCGTACGAGCGACTGACCGGCACCCGCTGGTCCTGACAACGGCGAAAGCCCTGGCCGACATGGCCAGGGCTTTCCTTGTAAGAGCGGACGACGAGGCTCGAACTCGCGACCTCAACCTTGGCAAGGTTGCGCTCTACCAACTGAGCTACGTCCGCATGCGCCGGTCACTTCCGTCCGGATTCGGGACGGATTCCGTCCGGCGCGCCTCCACTATAACCAAACCCGAGACGGGGGAACTACCTCGTTCCCCGCGCGGGCCCGGTTCTCGCCATCAGGCGACGTTGTGCGGCCGGAACTGGACGCTGATCCGCGGCCCCGTGGCCCGGGTGCTCTTCGGGATCGCATGCTCCCAGGTCCGCTGGCAGGAGCCGCCCATCACGATCAGATCGCCGTGCCCGAGTGGCTGCCGCACCCCGGTCCCGCCGCGGAGCGGGCGCAGCACGAGGTCGCGCGGTGCGCCCACGGACAGGATCGCGACCATGGTGTCCTCACGGGCGCCCCGGCCGATCCGGTCGCCGTGCCAGGCCACGCTGTCCCGGCCGTCCCGGTAGTAGCAGAGTCCGGCGGTGGTGAACGGTTCGCCCAGCTCGGTGGTGTAGTGCGCGGAGAGCGCGGCCCGCGCCTCGTCCAGGACGGGGTGCGGCAGCGGGTCGTCGGCGCCGTAGAAGGCGAGCAGCCGCGGCACGTCCACGACCTGGTCGTACATATGCCGCCGCTCCGCCCGCCAGGGCACCTCGTCGGCGAGGTGCGTGAACAGGGCGTCCGCCCCGCTCAGCCACCCGGGCAGCAGATCGATCCAGGCCCCGTCGCCGAGCACCGTTCTGCGCATATCGCCCAGCGGGCCGAGACGGATGTCGTCGGCCTGGTCGAAGAGCGAGCCCTGGAGGTACGGGGGCATGGGTCCAGGGTAACCCGGTCGACCGAATGTGTGTGCGATTTTATGGTCTGGCTGCGGGGTGTCGTACCCCTGCGCTACGGTTCCCCGCATGGCTGAATTCGTACTGGTGTCGGGTGCGTGGCTGGGCTCGTGGGCGTGGGACGAGGTGGTGCCGGAGCTACGGGCGGCCGGGCATGGCGCCCATCCGCTGACGCTGTCCGGCGTGGCCGAGAAGCGGGGCGCGCCGGCCGGGCAGCAGACGCATGTGGCGGACATCGTCGACGAGGTCGAGCGTCTCGACCTGCGCGATGTCGTGCTGGTCGGCCACAGCTACTCGGGCATCCCGGTCGGCCAGGCCGCCGAGCGGATCGGCGACCGGCTGGCTCATGTGGTGTTCGTCGACTCCAATGTGCCGACCGACGGGGAGTCGTTCGTCTCCGGCTGGGCTGACGGGCGGGAGGTGACCGAGATCGCCGAGAACGGCGGCTTCTGGGCGGTGCCCCCCGCGGCCGACTTCGCCGGTCAGGGCCTCACCGACGAGCAGATCGCCCACTTCGTCGACCGCGCGACCCCGCACCCGGGCGCCTCCCTGATCGAACCGGCCCAGCTGTCGCGCCCGCTCGGCGAGCTGCTGACGACATACATCAAGTGCCTGCTCGACTGGCCCCAGCCGAACGACGACGTGGTCGAGCTGCTGAAGAGCGAGCGGTGGCGGCTGGTCGAGATGGACACCGGCCACTGGCCGATGTTCTCCCAGCCCCAGGAGCTGGCCCGGATTCTGTGCGAGGCAGTCGCTTAGACCAAGTCGTTAGATCCAGCCGCGCTCGCGCGCCATCCGGGCCGCCGCGTGGCGGTTCTCGGCCGGGATCTTGGACGCGGCCGAGGACAGATAGTTGCGGACCGTCCCCTGCGACAGCGCGGCCCGCTGGGCGATCTCCGCGATGGACGCGCCGTCCGCAGCCAGCTCCAGCAGCTCCGCCTCCCGCGCGGTCAGCGGGGAGTCGCCCGCGCTGATCGCGTCGGCCGCCAGATCGGGGTCGATATAGCGGTTGCCGCCGTGCACCGTGCGGATGATCTCGGCGAGCCGCTGCGCCGACGCGGTCTTGGGCAGAAAGCCCCGTGCCCCCGCCTCCAGCGCCCGTTTGAGATGGCCCGGGCGGCCGTGGCTGGTCACGATCATGGATCGGCAGCCGGGCAGCTCGGACCGCAGGGAGGCGGCCACCGACACCCCGTCCGTCCCCGGCATCTGCAGATCCAGCACCGCCACATCGGGCCGGTGCGCCCGGGCCATCGCCAGCGCCTCGGGCCCGGACGCGGCCTCCGCGACCACCAGCAGATCCTCTTCGAGGGACAGCAGGGCGGCGAGGGCGCCCCGGATCAGATGCTCGTCATCCGCGAGCAGCACCCGGATCGCGGACGTCCCGCTCATACGCCGGCCCCCTCATGCCTGTTGTTCGTCTCGGGCCCCTCGTGTCCCTCCAGCGGGAGTTCGGCCCGCAGCTGGTACGTACCGCCCTCCCCGGGGCCCGACCACAGCGTGCCGCCCAGCGGCGCCAGCCGCTCCCGCAGCCCCTTGAGCCCGTTGCCCCACGTACCGTTGCCCCACGTACCGTTGCCCCACGTACCGTTGCCCCGCGTACCGGGCACGCGTGGCTCGGTCTCCGGCACCCCGTCATTTTCCATGACCAGCACCGCCGTACGGGCCCCGTCCGCCGCCCGCCCCGTCTGCACCCGCACCGTGCAACGGGCCGCCTCCGCGTGGCGCAGCACATTGGTCGTGCCCTCGCGCACCACCCACGCCAGCGCCGACCGCACCGCCGAAGCGGGCCGTGCGCCTTCGCCTTCGGCGTCGCCCTCGTTCGGGATCTGGTAGTCGATACGGCAGTCGACCTTGGCCGCCCGCAGCACCGATCGCGCTCCGGCCAGCTCCACTTGCAGATCCGCCTCCCGATAACCGCGCACCACGTCCCGGATCTCCCGCTGCGACTCCTGCGCGATCCGCTGCACCTCCACCATCTGCTCGGCGGCCTCCGGCCGTCCGCGCCGCGCCAGTTGCACCGCGAGCTCGCTCTTGAGCGCGATCACGGCCAGGTTCCGGCCCATCACATCGTGTAGATCGCGGCCGAACCGCAGCCGCTCCTCCGCCACCGCGAGCCGCGCCTGCACCCCGCGGCTCGCGTCCAGCTCCCACAGCACCTCCAGCATCCATGTCGAGCTGCGGACCGTGAACGCGGACAGCGCGGCCATGAGGAGCACCGCGAGGGCGGACGCCACCGTCAGGAAGGCGCCCGTCTGCGCGACGGCCAGCGCCCCGAGCGTCGCCGTGCCGATCCCCGCGTGCAGCAGGGTGAAGGTGCGTGGGGACAGCAGCAGGGCGCATGAGAGGGAGAACGGCAGCGTGTTCATCGTCGCCGCCGTCATGAACGCCGAGCCGTCCGGGGCCCCGGCCACGGACAGGAGCGCCACCCCCGCGCACTGCCCCGCCACCATCGGCGCCGCGGCGAGCACCAACAGCCCCCGCCGCATCTCGCGCTCGCTCCTCCGGTGTTCGATGCCCCGCCGCAGCAGCGGGATCGCGAGCGCGTTCTGGACCACCGCAAGGCAGAGCTGCGTCCAGGCCAGTCCGTTCGCCGGCGCCTCCAGCCGCAACATTCCGGGCAGCGGACCCGCCATGACGAACAGCATGATCCAGGGCAGCGCGTACAGCGTCCACCGGGTGAACAGCTCCACGCGCACCTGCTGGCTGCGCCGCTTCCATCGGCGTATCACGAACCCCGTCCCTCCCCCTCGGGCCCCACAGACCACGACCGGTCAGCGCCGCGGCTCCCAGGGGAACCGCCGGCGTACGGTCCACCCTGCCAGGGCCGTCCAGGCCGCCGCCGTGGCCAGGGCCGTCAGCGCCTCGCCGGCGCCCATCCCGCCGGTCCACCCGGCCCGTACGAGGTCGACCACCGGGGTCAGCGGCGCCCATTCGCACACCGCCGCCACCCGGTCCGGCATGACGTCGAGCGGTACGAACAGACCCGAGGCCAGCATCGACACCAGCATCATCGGCATGGGGGTCAGCTGCGCTGACTCCGCGGTCTTGGTGAAGGCCGCGGTCGCGGCGGCCAGCGCGGGCATGAGGACCAGACCGGCCGCCACCCCGAGCACGGCCAGAAGCGGCGCCTTGGGCGCCGGCGCGTCAAGCGCCGGGCCCACCGCGGCGACCATCAGCACACACTGCACCAGCCCCATCAGCACGGCGGGGAGCGCCGCCCCGGCCAGAATCTCCGGGTCGGTCAGCTCACCGGCGCGCAGCCGCTTGAGGACCAGCTCCTCGCGCCGGACGACGTAGACGCCCACGAGGTTCATATAGACGGCGAGGATCAGCGCCAGGCCGATCGAGCCGGGGAGGATCAGCGTGGGCAGATCCAGACCGACCTTGTCGAGGTCGATCTCGCTGGTGAAGGTGGTCATGCTGAGGGTGAGCGAACCAGGCAGCAGCAGGGCGTAGGTCAGCGCGGCCTTGTTCCGTACCAGCAGCGTCAGTTCGGCGCGGGCGAGGGAGGCGACGCGGGTGCGCGCGGTCGTGCGGCCGGCGGTCGTCGCGGCGCCGGTGGTGGTGTGGATCGTGGTCATCGGGCGTTCCCCTTCGCCGTTTCCGTCTTCTCCAGGCCCTGGGCGATATGCAGGAATGCCTCTTCCAGCGACGCCGACCGGGCGTCGAGCCCGCCGAGTTCGAGCCCCTTGTCCCGCGCCCACACCAGCACCTCGGTGGCCGTGCGCTGGAGGTCGCGGGTGCGCAGCCGTACCGTCCGCCCGTCCGTCTCGCGCCCGGCGGCGCCGAGTTGGGCGAGCGAGGGCAGATCGGCGGCGGAGAGGGGGGCCGGGAGCGCGAAGGAGAGCTGCGAGGGCCGCTCGGCCACGATGTCCGCGACCCGCCCGGAGGCGGCGATCCGCCCCTCGTGCATGATCGCGAGCCGTTCGGCCAGCGCCTCGGCCTCCTCCAGATAGTGCGTGGTCAGCAGCACCGTGGTGCCCTGGTCGCGCAGGGAGCGCACCAGCTCCCAGGTCTCCCGCCGCCCCTCCGCGTCGAGGCCGGTCGTCGGCTCGTCGAGGAAGAGCACATCCGGGTGGCCGAGCAGCGCGAGCGCCAGGTCCAGGCGGCGCCGCTCGCCGCCGGAGAGCATCTTGACCCGTACGTTCCGGCGCCGTTCGAGCCCCACCAGCTCCAGGGCCTCGCCGACCGGCCGCGCCCCGCTGGTGCACCCGGCCCACAGCCGTACGGTCTCGCTCACGGTCAGCTCGGACGGGAAGCCGCCCTCCTGCAGCATCACCCCGATCCGCGGCCGGACCTCCGCCCGCTCGCGGTACGGGTCACGGCCCAGCACCCGCACCTGGCCGCCGGTCGGGGCGGCCAGGCCTTCCAACAGCTCGACGGTGGAGGTCTTCCCGGCGCCGTTCGTGCCCAGCAGCGCGAACAGCTCACCGTGCTCGACCGAGAAGGAGACGCCGCGCACGGCCTCGTAGCCCTGGGCCGAGGAAGGACCTGATGGGCGTCCGTACCTGCGTCGAAGTTCTGTGACATGTATCGCGCTGTCGTTCAGCGCACTGTCCCCGAGATCCATGTCTCCAGGCTTCCGGCGTCCGCGGGGCGCGGGTAGTGCGGGCTGTCATGGGCCCGGATGACAAATGTCAGCAGGAGCGGGAGACCACGAGGCCATAAAAGCCTTGAGGCGCCGGTCGATTCGACCGGCGCCTCAAGGCCATGGAGCGGACGACGAGATTCGAACTCGCGACCCTCACCTTGGCAAGGTGATGCTCTACCAACTGAGCCACGTCCGCATGCATCCGACTGGCTTTCACCAACCGGCGCGGCATCACTCTACCCCATCCACCGAAGTGGTCGAGGCGATGATGAGAGCGGGTGACAGGGATTGCACACTGCGCCTCCCCCTTGGAAAGGGGGCGCTCTACTACTGAGCTACACCCGCATGGCATCCGACCGGCTCTCGCCGATCGGCGTGTCCATCACCCTACCCGATCCACCGGAGTGGTTCGGTAAGGCGATGAGAGCGGGTGACAGGGATTGCACACTGCGCCTCCCTCTTGGAAAGAGGGCGCTCTACTACTGAGCTACACCCGCATGTTCCTCGGGGTTTGCCTTCCGGCCTCGCCCCTCGGCGTGATCCAGACTCTAGCGGATCACCAGGGTGGGTGTGCAACTCGGCGGCGGAGGCCGCTCAGTGGCCGCTCAGTTCGATGCGTTGAACGCCTCGTAGACCTTCTTGGGGATCCGGCCGCGCGGCGGGACCTCCATGCCGTGCGACCGGGCCCAGGCGCGGACCGCGGCCGGGTCGGGGGCGACGGAGGTGCGGCGGTACGCCTTGCCGGAGCGGGCCCGCTTGCGGCCGGCTTCCACGTAGGGCTCGAGAAGGCCGCGGAGTTTCTCCGCATTGGCAGCGTTGAGGTCGATCTCGTACGCCTTGCCGTCAAGTCCGAACGAGACCGTCTCCTCCGCCTGACCCCCGTCGATGTCGTCGGAGAGCGTGACTACTACGCGCTGCGCCACGGGATATCGGTCCTTTCGGGCTGCATCGATGCGTTGACGTGCAAAGATGGCAGCTGTCCTGTTGTTAGTGAACAATGCTTTTTCATTTGTACAGCGGCGAGCAATGCATTGTGAAGCCCCACTAATTCTGCCCGCGTGTCACGCCGCAATCGGGACCATACGTTTTTCCTGGAACTTTCCCCAGTGGATGGTGGCGCCGATGCTTAAACGTGACGGAAGGCGAGGCTGATCTACTCGCGTAGATTTTGGGCCGGGGTACGCTGGGCGAACCGCCTTACGCACCAGCACCACACCACCGGGAGTGCCAGTGGCACGCGTCGTAGTCGACGTCATGCTCAAGCCGGAGATCCTCGACCCCCAGGGACAGGCGGTGCAGCGCGCGCTGCCCCGTCTCGGTTTCGAGGGGATCGCCGACGTCCGTCAGGGCAAGCGCTTTGAACTCGAGGTGGAGGGCCCGGTCGACGACGCCGCCCTCGCCCGTATCCGCGAGATCGCGGAGACCTTCCTCGCCAACACCGTGATCGAGGACTTCACCGTGCGGATCGAGGCCGACCAGGCCGCGGATGCCGCCCTCGCCGCGCGGGCGGAGTCGTGACCGCACGCGTCGGAGTCATCACCTTCCCCGGCACGCTCGACGACCGCGACACCCAGCGCGCGGTCCGGGTCGCCGGTCTCGAGGCCGTACCGCTGTGGCACCGCGACAAGGACCTCAAGCAGGTCGACGCGGTCGTGCTGCCGGGCGGCTTCTCGTATGGCGACTATCTGCGGGCCGGAGCGATCTCCCGCTTCTCCCCGGTAATGGAGTCGGTGATCGAGCAGGCTAAGGCGGGCATGCCCGTACTTGGCATCTGCAATGGTTTCCAGGTTCTCACCGAGACTCATCTGCTGCCCGGTGCGATGCTGCGGAACAACCATCTGCACTTCATCTGCCGTGATCAGAAGTTGCGAGTGGAAAACGCCGAGACCGCCTGGACCCGCTCCTACGAGCAGGGCCAGGAGATCAACATCCCGCTCAAGAACATCGACGGCCGCTATGTGGCCGACGAGCGGGTTCTGGATGAACTCGAAGCCGAGGGCCGCGTCGCCTTCCGGTACATGGGCTTCAATCCGAACGGCTCGCTGCGCGACATCGCCGGCATCACCAACGAGGCGGGCAATGTCGTCGGCCTCATGCCGCACCCCGAGCACGCCGTCGAGCCGCTGATCGGCACCGGGCGCACCGACGGGCTCGGATTCTTCACCTCGATCCTCAAGAAGCTGGTCGACGCATGAGCCTCGATGCCGGAACAGCCGAGGGAGCGACTGAGCGCCCCAGCCCGCGAACGCAGAACCACATCGCGCGAAGGAGCGACCGAGCGTGACCCTCGATACCGTCAAGCACGCGGAGCAGACTCCGGACGTCCAGCAGCCCTGGGCCGAGCTCGGCCTCAAGCAGGACGAGTACGAGCGCATCCGCGCCATCCTCGGCCGCCGCCCGACCGGCGCCGAGCTGGCCATGTACTCCGTCATGTGGTCCGAGCACTGCTCGTACAAGTCGAGCAAGGTCCATCTGCGGCAGTTCGGCGAGAAGGCCCCCGAGAACGACGCGCTGCTCGTCGGCATCGGCGAGAACGCGGGCGTGGTCGACGTCGGCCAGGGCTATGCGGTCACCTTCAAGGTCGAGTCGCACAACCACCCCTCCTATATCGAGCCGTACCAGGGCGCGGCCACCGGCGTGGGCGGCATCGTCCGCGACATCCTCGCCATGGGCGCCCGCCCGGTCGCGGTGATGGACCCGCTGCGCTTCGGCGCCGCCGACCACCCCGACACCAAGCGGGTGCTGCCCGGCGTGGTCGCGGGCATCGGCGGCTACGGCAACTGCCTGGGCCTGCCCAATATCGGCGGCGAGGTCGTCTTCGACCCCTGCTACCAGGGCAACCCGCTGGTCAACGCGCTGTGCGTGGGCGTGATGAAGCACGAGGACATCCACCTCGCCAAGGCCTCGGGCACGGGCAACAAGGTCATCCTCTACGGCGCCCGCACCGGCGGCGACGGCATCGGCGGCGTCTCCGTGCTCGCCTCCGAGACTTTCGATGACACAAAGCCGACGAAGCGCCCCGCCGTCCAGGTCGGCGACCCCTTCCAGGAGAAGCTGCTCATCGAGTGCACCCTGGAGATCTTCAAGGAGAACCTGGTCGCCGGCATCCAGGACCTCGGCGGCGCCGGGCTCTCCTGCGCCACCAGCGAGCTGGCCTCGGCCGGCTCCGGCGGTATGCGGGTCGAACTGGACACGGTGCCGCTGCGCGACGCGACCCTCTCGCCCGAGGAGATCCTCATGAGCGAGTCGCAGGAAAGGATGTGCGCGATCGTCGAGCCCGGCAAGGTCGACCGCTTCCTGGAGATCTGCGAGAAGTGGGACGTCATCGCCACCGTCATCGGTGAGGTCACCGAGGGCGAGCGGCTGGAGATCTTCTGGCACGGCGAGCAGATCGTCGACGTCCCGCCGCGCACGGTCGCCCACGAGGGCCCGGTGTACGAGCGTCCGTACGCCCGCCCGGAGTGGCAGGACGCGCTCCAGGCCGACGACGCGAACAAGCTGCCGCGCCCGGCGACCGCCGACGAGCTGCGCGAGCAGATCCTCAAGGTCGTCTCCTCCCCGAACCAGGCGTCCAAGTCCTGGATCACCGACCAGTACGACCGCTTCGTCCAGGGCAACACGGTCCTCGCCCAGCCCGAGGACTCCGGCATGGTCCGTATCGACGAGGAGACCGGCCTCGGCGTCGCGGTCGCCACGGACGGCAACGGCCGCTACGCCAAGCTCGACCCGTACGCGGGTGCGCAGCTGGCGCTCGCCGAGGCGTACCGCAATGTCGCCGCCTCCGGCGCCAAGCCGCTGGCGATCTCCGACTGCCTGAACTTCGGCTCGCCCGAGGACCCGGCGGTCATGTGGCAGTTCGCCGAGGCCACCCGTGGCCTGGCCGACGGCTGTCTGACCCTGGGCACCCCGGTCACCGGCGGCAATGTCTCCCTCTACAACCAGACCGGGGACGTGGCCATCCACCCGACGCCGGTCGTCGCCGTCCTCGGCGTGATCGACGATGTGGCGCGCCGCACCCCGATCGGCTTCGCGGACGAGGGCCATCTGCTGTACCTGCTCGGCGACACCGAGGAGGAGTTCGGTGGTTCGGCCTGGTCGCAGACCGTCCATGACCACCTCGGCGGGCTGCCGCCGAAGGTGGACCTGGAGCGCGAGCGGCTGCTCGGCGAGATCCTGATCTCGGCCTCGCGCGACGGCATGGTCGACGCGGCGCACGACCTGTCCGACGGCGGTCTGATCCAGGCCCTCGTCGAGTCGTGTCTGCGCGGCGGCAAGGGCGCCCGGATCGTCGTACCCGACGGGATGGACCCGTTCGTCTTCCTGCTGTCGGAGTCGGCGGGCCGGGCCGTGGTGGCCGTTCCGCGCAGCGAGGAAGTCCGCTTCAACGACATGTGCGGGGCGCGGGGGCTTCCGGCGGCCCGGATCGGCGTGGTGGACGGGGACGCGATCGACGTCCAGGGCCAGTTCGGCATCCCGCTGGCGGAGCTCAAGGAAGCCCACGAGGCGACGATCCCGGGCCTGCTCGCCTGAGGCACAGAACTCGCCTGAGGCACAGAACTCGCCTGAGACATAAACGCGCCTAAGGCATAGACCCGCCCAAGGCATAGACCCGCCCAAGGCATAAAACAAGCCCCGTTCCCTGCCGTCACACAGGGAGCGGGGCCGCTTCTTGGCGGCGGCGCTCAGCTCCAGAACGCGTTCGAGGCGTCGATGTCCTCATGGCATTCGTCAATGTCGCTGATCTTCCCGCCGACGATCGTGAAGAACATGCCGTCCTTCATGTCGAGGCCGCGGTCCTCGCGCTCCGCGCGGCACCGGTGGACGGAGATCACATGCCCGCGCCCGTCGGCCGCCAGCGTCTCGAGTTCGACGCGCAGGGTGCCGCCGGTGACGTCGTACTGGCGTCGGTACAGCTGGACGCAGGCCTCGCGGCCCTTGTGATGTCCGGATATGAGGCTCTCGCCGGGGACGTGATGGGTCACGTCGGTGGTCATCAGCCCGGCCAGGGTGTCCATGTCGCCGCTGATGAACGCGTCGTAGCCGCGGCGGATCAGGGCGCAATCCGGGTGCTCACCCATGGCGGTTCACGCCTTTCGTGCTGATTTCTCTCGCCTTCTCTTCCATCCTCTGCCGCCGTCCCCGGGCTGTCCATGTTCGTCGGGGGCTTCTCGGGGCTCCCCTGTCAGGGCTGCTCGATAAGCTCGGCCGTATGCCGCCCCGTGCCCGCGCCCGCACCTATGACCTGGCCAAGACGCGCGCCGCCGTGACCGCGCAGTTCGAGCACGTACGGGAGGCGGTGCGCGGCCTGGACGAGGAGCGGCTGGGCGCGCCGACCCGGCTCGGCGGCTGGACGGTCCGCGAGCTGGTCGCGCATCTGTCGATGGCCGTGGGGGCGGTCGCCCGCCATCTGGAACAGCCCCCGCCGCCCGCGCGGGAGGTCACCGCCACCGGCTGGGTGGCCGCGACGGCGGCGCTCGGCGGGGATATCGACGAGGACACCCGATCGCTCGCGGCGAGCGCGGCGCCGGCCGAGCTGCTGGACCGGGCCGCCGCGCGCTTCGCCGAGCTGGTGCCCGAGGCCCCCGGCGACCGGCTTCTGGCGGCCCGGGTGGGGGCGATACGGCTGGACGACTTCCTCGTCACCCGCTGTGTCGAGCTGGTCGTGCACACCGACGACCTGGCGGCCGCGCTCGGCGCCTCCCTCCCGTACGACCGCCAGGCCCTGGCCGCCGCCACGCGCCTGCTCGCCGACGCGCTCGCGGCGAAGGCGCCCGGGGGCTCGGTCGAGGTCCGCGTCCCGCCGTACGCGGTCGTGCAGTGCGTCGAGGGCCCGCGGCACACCCGCGGCACGCCCCCGAACGTCGTCGAGACGGCCCCGCTGACCTGGATCCGCCTCGCCACGGGCCGTCTGGACTGGTCCGAGGCGGTCGAGGAGGCCGAGGTCACGGCGAGCGGCGAGCGGGCCGATATCGCGCCCTACCTGCCGTTGCTGGGCTGACGGGCCGCGTCGCCAGAAGGCGTGACGGGCCGCGTCGCCCGAAGGCGCCCGGGGGCGTCCGAGGGCGTCCGAGGGCCTGCGGGAGCGTTCGAAGGGGCCTTCCGGAAGGTCCGGAAGGTCTTCCGGGAATGTGACTTACGCCCCCCTGGCGGTCCCTCGTTCGGCGGTGCCGCGGAACTGGCCTAGACTCGATGCCGTGCCACGTGGTGACGGACGACTCAGCCACGACCTGCTCCCCGGAGAGAAGGGCCCCCAAGACGCCTGTGGCGTCTTCGGAGTCTGGGCTCCGGGCGAAGAGGTCGCCAAACTCACCTATTTCGGGCTGTACGCACTGCAGCACCGCGGACAGGAGTCCGCGGGCATCGCGGTGAGCAACGGCTCCCAGATCCTGGTCTTCAAGGACATGGGCCTGGTCTCCCAGGTCTTCGACGAGACCTCCCTCAGCTCTCTCCAAGGTCATATCGCGGTCGGTCACGCCCGCTACTCCACCACCGGTGCCTCGGTGTGGGAGAACGCGCAGCCGACCTTCCGCGCGACCGCCCATGGCTCGATTGCGCTGGGCCACAACGGAAACCTGGTCAACACCGCCCAGCTCGCCGAGATGGTCGCGGCGCTGCCCCGGGACAACGGCCGCGCCACCCAGGTGGCCGCGACCAACGACACCGACCTGGTCACCGCCCTGCTCGCGGGGCAGGTCGACGAGGACGGCAAGGCGCTGACCGTCGAGCAGGCGGCCCCGATCGTGCTGCCCGACGTCAAGGGTGCTTTCAGCCTCGTCTTCATGGACGAGCAGACCCTCTACGGCGCCCGTGACCCGCAGGGCATCCGCCCGCTGGTCCTCGGCCGCCTGGAGCGCGGCTGGGTGCTGGCCTCCGAGACCGCCGCCCTCGACATCTGCGGCGCCTCGTTCATCCGGGAGATCGAGCCCGGCGAGATGGTCGCGATCGACGAGAACGGACTGCGCTCGACGATGTTCGCGGAGCCGCGCCCCAAGGGCTGCGTCTTCGAGTACGTCTATCTGGCCCGCCCGGACACCGATATCGCCGGCCGGAACGTGTATCTGTCCCGGGTGGAGATGGGCCGCCGGCTGGCCGCCGAGGCCCCGGCCGACGCCGACCTGGTGATAGCCACTCCGGAGTCCGGCACCCCGGCCGCCGTGGGCTACGCGGAGGCCAGCGGGATCCCGTACGGCTCGGGGCTGGTCAAGAACGCGTATGTGGGCCGGACCTTCATCCAGCCCTCGCAGACCATCCGCCAGCTGGGTATCCGGCTCAAGCTGAACCCGCTGAAGGAGGTCATCCGGGGCAAGCGCCTGGTGGTCGTCGACGACTCGATCGTCCGCGGCAACACCCAGCGCGCGCTGGTCCGGATGTTGCGCGAGGCGGGGGCGGCGGAGGTGCACATCCGCATCAGCAGCCCGCCCATCAAGTGGCCGTGCTTCTTCGGCATCGACTTCGCGACCCGGGCCGAGCTGATCGCCAACGGGCTGTCGGTCGAGGAGATCGGCAAGTCGCTGGGCGCGGACTCGCTCGCGTACATCTCCACGGACGGGATGATCGAGGCGACCACGATCGCCAAGGGGAACCTGTGCCGGGCCTGCTTCGACGGTGAGTACCCGATGGAGCTCCCGGACCCCGAACTGCTCGGCAAGCACCTCCTGGAGGCCGAGACGCAGGCTCCGGTCCGCAGCGACGCGGACGGTGTGGCGACCCTGACCGCGGGCGTCGGCGGTGCGGACGCGCTGCGGCGTCCCTAGGCGTCCCCCAGGCGGCCGGTCGCCCGTAGGCGGCCGGTCGTAGGGCGGGCCGGCCCCCGGGCCGACCAGACGTCCAATGCGGCCGTACGTCCCAGTGCGCGCGGAGAGCGCCTTAAGAGCCCCCTTTTCACCACCACACGAAAGATCTCAACGTCATGTCTGAGCCTTCCCCGGGCGCGGCCGGGTCCACGTACGCGAGCGCGGGCGTCGACATCGAGGCGGGCGACCGCGCGGTCGAGCTGATGAAGGAGTGGGTGAAGAAGGCCACCCGCCCCGAGGTCGTGGGCGGCCTCGGCGGCTTCGCCGGGCTCTTCGACGCCTCCGCCCTCAAGCGCTACGAGCGGCCGCTGCTGGCCTCGGCCACCGACGGGGTCGGCACCAAGGTGGACCTGGCGCGCCGGATGGGGGTCTACGACACCATCGGCCGCGACCTGGTCGGCATGGTCGTGGACGACCTGGTGGTCTGCGGCGCCGAGCCGCTGTTCATGACCGACTACATCTGTGTCGGCAAGGTGTATCCGGAGCGGGTCGCCGCCATCGTCAAGGGCATCGCCGAGGGGTGCGCGCTGGCGGGCTGCGCTCTGGTGGGCGGCGAGACCGCCGAGCACCCGGGGCTGCTGGGCGCCGATGAGTTCGATGTGGCCGGCGCCGGTACGGGCGTGGTCGAGGCCGACCGGGTGCTGGGCGCGGATCGTATCCGGACGGGTGACGCCGTGATCGCCATGGAGTCGTCCGGACTTCACTCGAACGGGTACTCACTCGTCCGCCATGTGCTCTTCGAGCGGGCCGGCTGGTCGCTGGACCGGGAGGTTCCGGAGCTCGGCCGGACGCTGGGGGAGGAGTTGCTGGAGCCCACCCGGATCTACTCGCTGGACTGTCTGGCCCTCACCCGGACCACCGAGGTGCACGCCTTCTCGCATATCACCGGCGGCGGGCTCGCGAACAACCTGGCGCGGGTCATCCCGGACGGGCTGCACGCGGTGGTCGACCGCTCCACCTGGACCCCGGGCCCGGTCTTCGGCCTGGTCGGGACCGCGGGCTCGGTCGAGCGGGCGGAGCTGGAGAAGACCCTGAACATGGGCGTCGGCATGATGGCCGTCGTGCCCGGGGAGTCGGTCGATGTGGCGCTTGCCACACTCGCGGACCGCGGCGTCGAGGCATGGGTCAGCGGCGAGATCGTCGAGCGGACCGCCGAGCACGCCGAGGCCGTGTCCATGACCGGCGACTACGCGAGCTGACGGCGAGCCGAGCGTGAAGACGGCGCCGACCGTGAAGACAGCACAGAAGCCGGTCCGAGGCGGATGCCCCGGACCGGCGGAGGTGCGGCTCGCAGCCGAGCGCCTGAAACGACCTGAAATGAATGGTCAGGCGCGACGACGTTGTGCGGACGGCCCCGACTGTTCGTCGGCGTCGTCATCGTCCTCGTCGTCGTTGTACAGATCCGCGTACTGTGCGTACGGGTCGTTGTCCAGCTCATCGTCTTCGAATTGCTCGCCATTCGGCGGCTGGTTCGATGGCGATGCGCCCAGCTCCTCAGCCAGGCGTGAGAGGTCAGTCCCACCGCTGTTGTACTTCAGCTGGCGGGCGACCTTCGTCTGCTTGGCCTTGGCCCGGCCGCGCCCCATGGCTCGACCCCCTCAACGACGGGGCTCGACGGCCCCAGAGTCTTGACACGCGTTCACGTTCATAATTCAGAGCGGACTCTCGAAAGAGAACCCGGCCCGTAGGGCTTCAACGGTACCTGCTTCTGTGGCCATACGGTACGTCGCCCGCATGACGTGCCACGTCGCACAACCGGTGGGCAGCCCTGTACCCGCTGGTCAGCTGCGATTTTAACGTGTCCTGGACGCCGACCCGCCGACGGGCCGTGAGGGATCTCTCCCCGATGGCCCCGTACGGCCCTGTATACGTCCCGTACGCGCTCCGTACGGGCCCCCGGACACAACCCCGCACCACCGGGCGGGCCCCGGGCGGCGCGAGGCCGTGCCGGGGCCCGGTACGCCCTTCGGGCGCGGCTGTCGGGGACACTTTGAGACAGGCCCTAGGCGTGGCGGCCCTCGGCCATGCGCTGTTCGGCCAGCCGGTCGGCGGCCGCGGCGGGCGGAATTCCATCGGCCTGTGCCCGATCGAATATGGCCAAAGTCGTGTCGAAAATCTTTGCCGCCTTGGCCTTGGCCCGGTCGAAGTCGAAACCGTGCAGTTCGTCCGCGACCTGGATCACACCGCCTGCGTTCACCACGTAGTCCGGGGCGTACAGGATCCCGCGGTCGGCGAGGTCCTTCTCGACCCCGGGGTGGGCCAGCTGGTTGTTGGCGGCCCCGCACACCACGCGCGCCGTCAGCGCGGGCACGGTGGCGTCGTCGAGGGCGCCGCCGAGCGCGCACGGAGCGTAGACGTCGAGGTCGGACCGGATCAGGGCGTCGGTGTCCGCGACGGCCGTCACCTCGGGGTGGCGGACGCGGACCCGCTCGACCGACTCGGCCCGCACATCGGTGACCACGACCTCGGCACCGTCCTCCAGCAGGTGGGCGACGAGATGGTGGCCGACCTTGCCGACGCCCGCGATGCCGACCCGGCGGCCGCGCAGCGTGGGCGCGCCCCAGGACGCCTGGGCGCTGGCCCGCATGCCCTGGAAGACGCCGTAGGCGGTGAGCACGGAGGAGTCGCCCGCGCCGCCGGCCTCGGGGGAGCGGCCGGTGGTCCAGGGGCATTCGCGGGCGACGACGTCCATGTCGGCGACATAGGTGCCGACGTCGCAGGCGGTGACGTAGCGGCCGCCGAGGGAGGCCACGAAGCGGCCGTAGGCCAGCAGCAGCTCCTCGGTCTTGATCTGCTCCGGGTCGCCGATGATCACGGCCTTGCCGCCGCCGTGGTCGAGCCCGGCCAGCGCGTTCTTGTAGGACATGCCGCGGGCGAGGTTGAGCGCGTCCATGACGGCCGCTTCTTCGGGGCACGTCTCGGAGGGGTAGGCGTGGAAGCGGGTGCCGCCGAGGGCCGGGCCCAGGGCGGTCGAGTGGATGGCGATGACGGCCTTCAGGCCGCTCGCGCGGTCCTGGCAGAGCAGGACCTGCTCATGGCCGCCCTGATCGGAGGCGAAGAGCGTGGTGAGGGCGGACGAAGAATCGGGTACTGCGCTGCCCGTCGGACCGTCGACGCTGACGGTATGACGTACGTCGGTCACTGTGGTGACTCCCATATGCCGCGTTGTGGACGCCCTCCTTGCTGGTGGGGAGGGCCGGTGGGCAAGAGCGTAAGCCCTTGGGGTCGGCTCGGAACGGCACGGTCCGTGCCGAGTCCCGATGGGGGGCGGCGAGCGCCCGGGACGGGCGTGGGACGATGCGGGCAGCCGGGGACAAGCAGCCCCCGGCGGACCGTCTCGTCGGCCTTGAGGGAGCGCGCGTGACCCTGGCGTCATCGGTGGTTGTCCCGTACGCGGCGTACCTGAGGGTCTACGAGCCGCTGGCGGCCTTTCCCGAGCCCGAACGCTCCCACTGGGCACGTTACGCCAAGCGGGACGATCTCCCGGGCGTCCAGGACGAGCTGCGGCGCTCGCTGGCCGACCTGCTGCCGGTGCCGCCCGTGGCGGTGCCCGTGCACGAGAGCAGCGACGCCTTTGTGGCGGTCGTGGACGGGGTCACCTGCGTCTGTCCGTGGCGTACCCGGCTGCGCGGCTGGCTGGCCCTGGAAGAGCTCACCGAGCGGTTCCCGGCGTCGCTGCTGGACGCCGTGCTGCCCCCGATGGTGCGCCGGCAGGCGGCGGCGGACTACGAGCAGTGGCTGGAACGCAACCCGGACGCCCGGCCGTGGATCAGATCGGCGACGTGGCATGTGCCGGTGCGCTGGTTCGTGCTCTTCGCGGACGACGAGCGGGAATACGAGAAAAGCTACAAGGGCGAACACGGGCCGCTGCTCCGCTACCGGACCCCCATGGTCCAGGCCAGGCGTCGAGTGGCGCGCGGACTGAAGGTGCTCAAAGATGGCCTTGGTGAGGGTCCACTGATCGACGGCCTGGTAGATGTTGGTCGGTGGCTCGAGGAATTCCATCCGCGTTCGCTGGTCGAGCTCGACTACGGCGGCCTGGTGCACGCGGTGCCCCCGGGGCAGCTTGACGACGACCGTTCCGCCGCCGATGTGGCGGAGGGTCTCGCGGCGCTGCGCGACGGGGACGGGGAGCGGGCGGGGAGCGTGTACCAGCGGCTGACGGAGCGCTGGACAGCGGTCCGCGGCCGTCAGAACGCGAGCTGAGCCGGCCGGCTCGGCTGGGCCACTGGCACGGGGACGCACGGGGACGCACGAGGAATACAGGTTGAACGGGGACACGGGGACACGGGGATGGCGTGGCGATGGCGCGCGCATGCGCGGAAGACCAACAGGGTCGGCGGAGCCGCCGAACGACGGCGAGCCCGGCGAGGCCGATAAGACCGCTAAGCCGGACAGCATTGGACGGGCAGGACGTAGGTCCCGATCCGGGCCTATGCCTCAATCGTGACCTAAAGCACTGACTTCGGGCCTTGCGGCAATCCCCCACCCTCGTGTCAAAATAGGACAAGGAGTCCGGGAAGGCCTCCTTCCGCTCAACTATGGGCGGAATCATCGGTATTGCACTCCTTGGCGGGGTCTGTTGCCCCTGATCCTGTTGTGACTGATCGTCACGGCCGCGTGACTGTCCGCTATGACATGGTCCATCGGCTTCCGTCGAGGTTGAACACCTGAGAGGGCAATTCCATCGGTTTGGCCGACGGGGCTGGACAGATGGTGTAGTTGTAGTGCCGAGGACAAGCCGTTCGTCCTATAACCGACTCGGCCCGCGTCCGCCATTTCGGGCAACGTGGGTCAAGGTGCAGAATTTAGAGGAAAGAACCGTGATGGTTCGGTTCTCCCGAGGAGGCCGCTCATGACCGCTCGCACCCCTGATGCCGAGCCGCTGCTGACCCCGGCTGAGGTTGCCACGATGTTCCGCGTGGACCCGAAGACGGTCACGCGGTGGGCCAAGGCAGGCAAGCTCACGTCCATCCGCACGCTCGGAGGGCATCGGCGCTACCGCGAAGCGGAGGTCCGCGCGCTTCTGGCGGGCATCCCGCAGCAGCGCAGCGAGGCCTGAACAACCGCTTAACCGGGCATTTTCCGGCCCCCCAGTCGGAATCCCGCCCGTGGCTCCAAACGACTGGCGCCTGCCCCAACAGGCCCACGCCCGCTCGACACATGGGTGCGTCGTCGATCGCGCTGGACTCCGCCGGGTCCAGCGCGATCTTTTTATGCCCTGCTTGTGGTGTCTGCCGAGGTCCGCCCAGGTCTGCCGGGGTGCTAGGGGGGCTTGGTGACTCACCGGTAACACGCCGTGGCGCGACGTTGTGAGGGGGCTGGAACGGCTGGGCGGGTCGACCCGGAATCGCCCATTCCGGAAGCCTTCCGGGGCCTTGGATGGGCGGTGCAATTGCACATATTAAATTGACTTGTTGTAGGACGGGTGTAAGTTCCCTCACGCCGCAAGCCCATTCGGTGACTCCCGTCACACCGCACAATACTTGTCGCGCGCTCGGCAACTGCGGTAAGGGCTTACCGAGTTGTCGCCGAGTCGCCATCGGTCTCCGCGGATCGGGAATCCGCCGCCGCGTCCCTCGCCGGTTCCATGGCGAGCCGCAGCAGTCGATGGCAGATAGGACAGTGCCGGGTGAAGTGGCGATAGCCCGTGGCGGCCGCTAGATGCGCACGGAGCAACGCCCTGGTTTCATGCCTCGCGGATGTCGTCATGAGCCGTACCTCCCGCGCGCGCCCCCATGTCGCCTTCTAGCTTGGGTACCCCTGGTACGTGCCGCCGTCAAGACGCCGAAAGGCCCGGACCTCTGTGCGGGTCCGGGCCTTTCGCGCTGCGGTCCTGACGGGATTTGAACCCGCGGCCTCCACCTTGACAGGGTGGCGAGCACTCCAAACTGCTCCACAGGACCATACGGCTTGCGCCGTTTGGCTGCCGCGCTCTTTCGTGCGCTGCGGAGACAGACTCTACAGCAGGTCAGGGGGTGCGGTCGAACTCGCGCCCGGCGGCGGTACGGGGCGCTCAGCGGGGCTCCGTACGGGGCGCCGTACGGGGGTGGGGCTCAGCGCCCCGCCGAGGCCCGTAACGAGCCCTGGGGCGCCCGTAAAGGCGCCCCAGAGGCCGTCTGAGCGCCTTCCAGGGCTCCCGGCCCGGATGGCCCGGGAGCCGCGCGCCCGCTCCCTCACACCCGCTACGGCGCGTCCGCTACGGCGCCGCCGCGTCGATGGCCTTCACGATGCGCTTGTCGGAGATCGGATAGGCGGTGCCGAGGGCGTGCGCGAAATAGCTCACCCGCAGCTCCTCGATCATCCAGCGGATCTCCAGCGCCTCCTGAGGCACCGGCCGGCCCGCCGGGAACTGCTCCAGCAGCCACGCGTATTCGTCCCGCATCTCCTTGACCTTCGCCATCCGCGCGCGGTCCCGCTCGGCGTTGGTCGGGAGCTGCTGCAACCGCCGGTCGACGGCCACCAGATAGCGCATGAGGTCCGGGAGGCGGCGCACCCCGTGCTCGGTCACGAAACCGGGCTTGATGAGCTCCGCCAGCTGCTCCTTGACGTCCGCGAGGGACGCCAGCAGCACGGGGCTCGTGGTGGCCTTCAGCCGCCGCTCACAGGACTGCCAGGCCGCCAGCACCTCCTGGACCTTCCGCACGGTGTCCAGCGTCGCGTCCATGATGTCGGCCCGAACCCCGTCGAAGAGCTTGCGGAAGCCCTCCTCGTCCCACGCCGGGCCGCCGCGCGCCGCGATCAGCCGGTCGGCGGAGGCGGCGACACAGTCCTCGAAGAGGGCCGGCACGCTGCCGTGCGGGCTGCGCGAGAGCGCCAGCTTGGCCTGGTTTGACAGCTGCCCCTGGGCGAACTTGGCCGGGCTCGCGGGCAGCCCCAGCAGGATCAGCCGGCGGGTGCCGCGCCACATCGCCTGCCGCTGCTCGGCCTCGGTGTCGAAGAGCCGTACGGCCACCGAGGCACCCTCGTCCACGAGCGCCGGGTACGCCTTGACGGGCTGGCCCGCGCGGCGGGTCTCGAAGGTGCGCGGAAGGGTGCCTACCGACCACTGGGTGAGCCCGGTGCGCTGCTCGATGCCGCCGCCCTCTTTGGAGCTCTCGAAGGCTTTGGAGATGGCGGCCCGGGTCTTGGGCTTCAGCTGTTGCTTCAGCGCCTCGAGGTCCTTGTCCTCAGCGAGTTTGCGGCGCCGCTCGTCGACCACCCGGAAGGTGATCTTGAGGTGGCCCGGGACCTTGTCCGGATCCCAGTCCTCCGGGTCGATCCGCACCCCCACCATCCGCTGGAGCTCGCGGGAGAGCGCGGCCGTCAGCGGCTCCTGTAGGGGGACCGTGGTGTCCAGAAAACGCTGGGCGTAGTTCGGCGCCGGGACGTAATTGCGGCGGATGGGCTTGGGCAGCGACCGGATCAGCTCGGTCACCAAGTCCTCGCGCAGCCCCGGGATCTGCCAGTCGAAGCCGTCCGGGGTGACCTGGTTGAGCACCTGGAGCGGAATGTGGACGGTGACGCCGTCCGCGTCCGCACCCGGCTCGAACTGGTACGTCACCTTGAACTTGAGCTTCCCCTGGCGCCAGGAGTCCGGATAGGCGTCCTTGGTGACGCCCGCCGCCCGCTCGTTGATGAGCATCGACTTCTCGAAGTTGAGAAGCTCCGGTTCTTCGCGGCGTTTGTGCTTCCACCAGGAGTCGAAATGCGCCCCGGACACGATGTGTTCGGGCAGCCGCTGATCGTAGAAGTCGAACAGCGTCTCGTCGTCCACGAGGATGTCGCGCCGCCGGGCGCGGTGTTCCAGTTCCTCGACCTCGCCCAGCAGTTTGCGGTTGTCGTGGAAGAACTGGTGGTGCGTGCGCCAGTCGCCCTCCACCAGGGCATTGCGGATGAACAGATCCCGGCAGGTCTCCGGGTCGATCCGGCCGTAATTCACCTTCCGCTGGGCGACGATCGGCACGCCGTACAGCGTGACCCTCTCGTACGCCATCACGGCCGCCTGCTTCTGCTCCCAGTGGGGCTCGCTGTAGGTGCGCTTGACCAGATGCTGGGCGAGCGGTTCGATCCACTCCGGCTCGATCTTCGCGTTGACCCGCGCCCACAGCCGCGAGGTCTCCACGAGCTCGGCCGACATGACCCAGCGCGGCGGCTTCTTGAAGAGCGCGGAACCGGGGAAGACCGCGAACTTGGCGCTGCGCGCGCCCAGGTACTCGTTCTTCTCGGTGTCCTTCAGGCCGAGGTGGGACAGCAGCCCCGCCAGCAGCGACGTATGGATGTGGTCCGGCGCCGCGTCCTGGTCGGACGGCTCGATGGCGATGTTCATGGTCTTGGCGACCGTACGCAGCTGGCTGTAGATGTCCTGCCATTCGCGTATGCGCAGGTAGTTCAGGAACTCCTGGCGGCACATCCGGCGGAACGCGGACGACGACAGCTCCTTCTGCCGCTCCCTGATGTACTTCCACAGGTTGAGGAAGGCCAGGAAGTCGCTGCTCTCGTCCTTGAAGCGGGCGTGCTGCTGATCGGCCTGCTGCTGCTTGTCGGCGGGCCGCTCGCGCGGGTCCTGGATGGACAGCGCCGCCGCGATCACCATGACCTCGCGGACACAGCCGTTGCGGTCGGCCTCCAGGACCATCCGGGCCAGCCGCGGGTCCACGGGCAGCTGGGCGAGTTTGCGCCCGACCGGGGTGAGCCGCTTGCGGGGGTCCTTTTCCGTGCCGTCCAGCGCGTGCAGCTCCTCCAGCAGCTGCACGCCGTCCTTGATGTTGCGCCGGTCCGGCGGGTCGATGAACGGGAACTTCTCGATGTCCCCGAGCCCGGCGGCGGTCATCTGGAGGATGACGGAGGCCAGATTGGTCCGCAGGATCTCCGCGTCGGTGAACTCCGGGCGGGTCAGGAAGTCGTCCTCGGAGTACAGCCGGACGCAGATGCCGTCGCTGGTACGGCCGCAGCGGCCCTTGCGCTGATTGGCGCTGGCCTGGGAGATCGGCTCGATGGGCAGCCGCTGCACCTTGGTGCGGTGGCTGTAGCGGGAGATCCGGGCGCTGCCCGGGTCGATCACGTACCGGATGCCGGGGACGGTCAGCGAGGTCTCCGCCACGTTGGTGGCGAGGACGATCCGGCGGCCGGCGTGGCGCTGGAAGACCCGGTGCTGCTCGGCATGCGACAGCCGCGCGTACAGCGGCAGTACCTCGGTCGACCGCAGCTGCTTCTTGTTCAGCGCGTCGGCGGTGTCCCGGATCTCCCGCTCCCCGGAGAGGAAGACCAGGATGTCGCCGGGGCCCTCGGCCTGAAGCTCGTCCACGGCGTCGCAGATCGCGGTGATCTGGTCCCGGTCGCTGTCCTCGCCGCCCTCCTCGAGCAGCGGGCGGTAGCGCACCTCGACCGGGTACGTACGGCCGCTGACCTCGACGATCGGCGCGTCGCCGAAATGGCGGGAGAAGCGCTCGGGGTCGATGGTGGCGGAGGTGATCACGACCTTGAGGTCGGGGCGGCGGGGCAGCAGCTGGGCCAGATAGCCGAGCAGGAAGTCGATGTTGAGGCTGCGCTCATGGGCCTCGTCGATGATGATCGTGTCGTACTGGCGCAGCTCGCGGTCGGTCTGGATCTCGGCCAGCAGGATGCCGTCCGTCATCAGCTTGACGTGGGTGTCCTGGCTCACCTGGTCGGTGAAGCGGACCTTCCAGCCGACGGACTCGCCCAGCGGCGACCGCAGCTCCTCGGCGATGCGCTCGGCGACCGTACGGGCCGCGATGCGGCGCGGCTGGGTATGGCCGATCAGGCCCTTGACGCCGCGGCCCAGCTCCAGACAGATCTTGGGGATCTGGGTGGTCTTGCCGGAGCCGGTCTCGCCCGCGACGATCACGACCTGGTGGTCCCTGACCGCGGCGAGGATGTCGTCCTTTTTCTGGCTGACCGGCAGCTCTTCGGGGTAAGTGACGGCGGGCACGGCGGCGCGGCGGTCGGCGACCCGCAGCTCCGCCCGCTCGATGTCATCGGCGATCTCGCCCAGCACGGCCGCGCGGGCCTCGGGCTTACGGATCCGGCGCGTGCCGTCGAGCCGGCGCCCCAGCCGCTGCTGGTCGTGCAGCATCAGCTCGGGCAGCCGCTCCAGCAGGGCGGACAGGGCGGGGGCAGGCGTGGTGGACATACGGGCTCCAGGATCTCACCTCTCGAAAACGGCTGGCGAACCTATTTCCGTCCTGTGTTGTCCAGGCCACGTCGAGAGGTATGTCCTCGATGTCCGTTCTAGCGTGACCTCATGGGCAACGAGGCGAGCGACGACACGGCCGACGGGGGGAAGGACGGCGGGCATGAGCAGGCCGAGGGTGGGCAGCGGGAACAGGCCCAGGGCGGGCGGCGGGGAAAGGGGAGCCGATCTTGGTGGTCGACTTTCAGACACTCTCCGTACTTCCCCGCGACGGTCGTCGTAGTGATCATCGCCGCGGGCGCGGGCCTCTTCGCCGGCTCGTACACCTACGCCTTCGCCAACCCCACCCCGCACCGCATCCCCACCGCCGTCGTGGTCCCCGGCACCCCTACCGAGAAGGCTTTCGTCGCCGGCATGGAAAAGGCCCTCGATGCCTCGCTCCGGCTGCATGTCTACCCCACCTACCAGCGCGCCCTGGAGGCCGTCGACCAGCAGACCGTCTTCGCGGTGCTCCGGCCGCACGGCCGCGGCGTGGGCATGGACGTCTCCAGCGCCTCGGGCTCGTCGGTGGCGCAGGTGCTGACCGCGGCCGGGCCGAAGGTGGGCCGGGCGCTGGGGGTACCGGTCCTGGTCAGGGACGTGAACCCGCTGCAGCCGGGCGATCCGCGCGGGCTCGCGATCTTCTATATCTCGCTCGCCGCGGTGGTCATCGGCTTCATCGGCGCCATCCAGCTGAGCGTGAACGCCCGGGCCCTCGAACCGGCGGAGCGGATCGCCTTCACCATCGCGTACGCGCTGCTCGGCGGCTTCGCGATCGCGGCCATCGTCGACTGGGGCCTCGGCGCGGTCGACCTGCCCTTCGTGGAGTCCTGGATGATCCTGGCGCTGACGATGTTCACCTCCGGGATGGTCTTCTCCATGTTCAACGTCCTCTTCGGACGGTGGTCGCTCATCCCGACCTGGGGCCTGATGGTGCTCCTCGGCAACCCCTCCTCCGGCGGCGCGGTCTCCTGGCCCCTGCTGCCCTCGCTCCTCGGCCACATCGGCCGCTGGCTGCCCCCGGGCGCCTCCGTCAACGCGCAGCACACCGCGGTCTACTTCCGCGAGTACCAGCACGCCTTCCCGTTCCTGGTGCTGGCCGGATGGTCCCTGCTGAGCTGCGCCGTCTTCTGGACCTGGCGCCACCGCCACCCCGGCGGCCGCGAAACACCGGTACGCCGGCCCGATGACCGCTGACGCTGTAGCCGCTGGGGCGGTCCGCCACTCGGAGCAGTTCCGGTTGTCGGCCCATCCAAGATCGACTGTCCTGGGAGCATGCTCAAGGGCTTCAAGAACTTTCTGATGCGTGGTGACGTCATCATGGTGGCGGTGGGGCTGATCATCGCCCTGGCGTTCTCCACCTTGATCCTGGCGTTCACCGACAACGTCATCAATCCGATCATCGCCCGCGCCCAAGGCGGCAAGTCGGCCGGCCTCGGCTGGCAGCTCGGTCAGGCCGGGAACAAGTCCACCTACCTCAATGTCGGCTCGTTCATCTCCGCCCTGATCTACTTCGTCATCTTCATGGCGGTGGTCTACTTCGTGATCGTCCTCCCGTACAAGGCGATCCAGACGCGCCGCGGAGTCACCGTGTTCGGCGATCCCGCGCCCGTCAAAACCTGCCCGGCCTGCCTCTCCGCCGACATCCCGGAAGCCGCCGCCAAGTGCCGATACTGCGGAACCGATCAACCGGCGACGCCCGAGCGGGCAGCGGGCTGACAGGCAGCGGACTGACGGGCGGCAGGCCGATACGAGAACACCCCCTCCAGGAGATCCCGGAGGGGGTGTACGCCCTTGACGGGCTGCGGTGGCTGGGGCCGGGGTCGAACCGGCGACCTTCCGCTTTTCAGGCGGACGCTCGTACCAACTGAGCTACCCAGCCGCAGCGGTCCTGACGGGATTTGAACCCGCGGCCTCCACCTTGACAGGGTGGCGAGCACTCCAAACTGCTCCACAGGACCAAGCTTGTGCGAGCTCTAGTCTCGCACATGGTGTTGCGTGCCCCCAACGGGATTCGAACCCGTGCTACCGCCTTGAAAGGGCGGCGTCCTGGGCCACTAGACGATGAGGGCTGATGGCCCACCTGGGCGCCTTCCGGCGCCGTCGGGGACGTGAGAAGCATATGGGATGCCGGTGAGGTTCGCCAAAACGGTTTCCGAGGATGCGGGTGTCGGGCGCGCCCCTGGGCTGTTCTCGGCAGGGAGGTGACGGCTGGCCCTGCCGCCGGTGGGTCAGCCCCACCCCAGCTCGTGGAGCCGTTCGTCCTCGATGCCGAAGTGGTGCGCCACCTCGTGCACGACCGTCACGGCCACCTCCTGCACCACGTCTTCCGGCGTCTCGCAGTAGCGCAGGGTCGGGCCCCGGTAGACGGTGATCCGGTCTGGCAAGACCCCGGCGTACCACTCGCCGCGCTCCGTGAGCGGTGTCCCCTCGTAGAGGCCCAGCAGCTCAGGGGCGGACGGGTCGGGTTCTTCTTCCACGAACACGGCCACGTTGTCCATGACCCGCGTCAGCTCCGGCGGGATCTGGTCCAGGGCCTCACTCACCAGCTCTTCGAACGCCTCGCGCGTCATCTCCAGCACACAGCCATTGTCAGGGACGGGCGCGTGAAGGGGTATGCAGAGGCCGCCCATGCGCCACGGGAACATATCTGGCCGGCGGCCCATGCACCTTGCAAACCCTGTCGGGGACGGGCTACGCGTCGCCGCTGGGGAGTGTGCGGGGTACGCCGATGTCAGCTGGCTCCTCCTCACCTACCCACCAGAATCGGAAGCGGCCCAGGGAGGGCTTCACACCCGACGTGGGGGCCTTGAAGAGCCAGACCCGGTTGAGTTTGAGCCGCAGGATCTCGCGCTTCTCGCTGAGCGGCCAGGCTTGCCACGCCTCGGTGAACAGCTCCGCCTCGCGCAGAAACGTGATGTCCAGGGTCTGAGCGCTGGGCAGAGCGGCAAGTTCCACCTCGTACTGCTCCAACCGCTCGTTACTGGCGTCATAACGGCGCCGGAACCGCTCCTCGCCATGCTTGCCCCGGAACAGGCCATTCAGCTTCTCCTCCTCCAAGCGGTCCAGGAACTCCTCTTCACTCTGAATGCGGGTTTCCAGCTCCTGCCATTGCGCCCGTCGCTCCGGATGTCGCAGGTCCGCCCAGCGTTCCGCGATGGCCAGCAGCGCTGGGGCGTCGTCCTCCAGGGCCGCGAGGTGGCCCACCAAGGCATCGGTCACCAGCGCGTCGGCGTGGTCGCCCTTCATGAGAGTTCCGGGGCACCTGCCGCTCATCTGGCGGCGTGAGCAGCGGTAGCGCGGCCAGGGTTTTCCGTTCCGGATCCAGTACGCGTCGTACGACATGCGGGCCCCGCACTCCCCGCAGTACAGGATGTCCGAGAGGAGTCCCGTCACGGCTCGCCCTGTGTCCTTTGACTTACTGCCCGGTGTTGCGTCGCGAGTCCAGTGCACCGGAACGCGGGTGCCGAACATCGCCCGGAGGCGGGTGTAGTCCGCGAGGGAGATGATCTCGGGGCCGACCCGGACCATCTCGCCCGTGCGCGAGTGACGGTAGATCTCGCCCTTGTGTGGCAGGTAGCCCGTCATGAGCGGTGAAAGGATCATGTTCCGGACCACAGGCCAGGACCAGGAATTCGGGTCCTTGAGCGGCTTCTCCCGGAGCTTCTGGGCCTTGAGCGGTTCGCCCTTGGCCTCCAACTGGGCAATGCGGATCTTGCGGCTCGCCCAGCGCGGAGAGTCGTGGCCCTCTGAGTTGATCCGTGCCGTGACCGACCGCAAAGACTCACCGTTGAGGAGCTTGCGAGAGATGGCCCGTATGACCTCCGCCTCCTCCTTGTGCAGCTCCAACTTTCGCTCCGAGGTGACCAGGAAGCCGTACGGGCGTGAACCCATCCAGCGGCCCGCATCCCGCTCGTCGGCCCGCAGGTCAGCCACTCGGGTGGCTGCGTTTTTGGACTCTTGGTGCGCCTGGTGAGCAGCGATCGTGAGCTGAAGCTCCCACCCCTCGTTCTCGGAGTCGATGCCGTCCGCGATGGAGATGAAGCGGCATCCCGTCTCGTAGACGACGCGGATGATCTCCGACGCCTGCAGGATGCCCTGGCGCGTGGCGCGATCCACCTTGAAGACGATCAGCACGTCCGCCAGGCGCTCGCGGAGCATGGTCAGTGAGGCTTCCCAGTCAGGGCGGTCCACGTACGTGTGGTAGCCCGACTTGGCCACGTCCTTGAAGACCTTCACGACGTCTGCGCTGAGATCGTCCGCCTTCGAGCGGCCCGTCTTCTCCTGACGCGGTATCGAGGTGGACGTGTCCGTGAGGTCCGATATGCGCAGGTACAGGATGGCCCTGAGTGCTGCTGAAGCGGTACGGATGAATGCCTCGCGTGGTGACACAGAGCCCCCTTGTCGTTACTCGCTGTAGCTCATCGTAAGCGTGTTCGTGGTTCGACGAGACGTGCGACGACGAACGGCTGCACGCGCTCGGCTACGGCTGATCCGGCCGGCGCGTGTCCTGGGCGGGGCGGGTCCAGTTGGGCAGTGCGTCCCGTCCGTACGCGCCCTGGAGGCCCGCCCCGCATGCCCGGATCGCCCGCTCCCCGTCCCGACCGTCCCGCCCGCACCTCCGGGGCGCCCCGGACCTCTCGCGTCCAGCGGGGCCCATGCGTGATGGCGGCCCTCGTCGCCGCGGCCATGGCCCTGGCGGGCTGTACGAGCGTGTCCGACGGCCCGAAGCGTCCGGGCCCGCAGCACGGCGCCCGCGACCGCGACGGGGCGGCTGAGCCGGGCGGGGGCGTGGCGACGTCGGACGGCAGGGCGCGTACGTATCCGGACGCCGGACCGGACGGGGACCGCGAAGGGGACGCCAAGAACGGGAAGGATGGGAAAAAGGGCGAGAAGAAGGACGGGAAGAAGGGGAACGAGAGGGAGAAGGAGGCGAAGCGGTCGGCCTCGGCCTCCGCGCCGGACGCGGCCGAGCCCTCACCCGCCAAGCCCCCCAAGAGCGGACCGGGCCCGCAGCGGCCGGTGCCGTCCGCGCCCTCGTCGCCGACATCGCCGTCTGGGGGCTCCCCCTCCACCGCGGCCCCCTCGAGCCCGTCGTCGAGCGCCCCGGAGCCGCCGCGGCCGACCACCTCCGCCCCGGCGTCCCCGCCCGCGTCGCCGGCGCCGGAGGCCGAAGATATGGAGTGACGGAGTGACGGAGGGCACGTCAGGCGCCGCGCGGCGGATTTGCTCTTGAGGGGTGGAAGTGCGTATGGTGGTAGATCGTTTGATCCCATTTGCCCGGCGCCAAACCGAAGAGCGCCGCGTGGCGCGTTCCTTACCTTCCCGTGGCTGACCGCACTGAGGCGGTTTTTTGCGACATCACACGGAGTTTGGGCGCGTGCCGAAACTCCGGAAGGTTTCGCATTTCGCATGTCCGTTGCCACTGACCACGCCGTCATGCCCGCTGCCGACGACGAGCAGAACGAGCTGGCCGAGCAGGCCGAGCGCACCCAGACCGCCGAATCCGCCCAGTCCACCGAATCCGCCCAGGCCACCGAAGACAGCCAGACCGCCGAAGACAGCCAGACCGCCGACCAGCCGCAGGCTCCCGAGGAGCCCCAGATCACCTTCGGTGACCTCGGCCTCCCTGAGCAGATCGTCCGCAAGCTGGCGCAGAACGGCGTCACCACGCCCTTCCCGATCCAGGCCGCGACCATCCCGGACGCCATGGCCGGCAGCGACATCCTCGGCCGTGGCCGCACCGGCTCCGGCAAGACGCTGTCCTTCGGCCTCCCGCTGCTGACCACGCTGGCCGGCGGCCACACCGAGAAGAAGCGCCCCCGCGGCCTCATCCTCACCCCGACCCGCGAGCTCGCCATGCAGGTGAGCGACGCGCTGCAGCCGTACGGCGACGTCCTGGGCCTCAAGCTCAAGGTGGTCTGCGGCGGCACCTCGATGGGCAATCAGATCTACGCGCTGGAGCGCGGGGTCGACATCCTCGTCGCCACCCCGGGCCGGCTGCGCGACATCATCGACCGCGGCGCCGCGTCGCTGGACAAGGTCCAGGTCGCCGTCCTGGACGAGGCCGACCAGATGGCCGACATGGGCTTCCTGCCCGAGGTCACCGAAATCCTCGACCTGGTGCCGCAGGGCGGTCAGCGGCTGCTGTTCTCCGCGACGCTGGAGAACGAGATCGACACCCTCGTCAAGCGCTACCTGGTCGACCCGATCACCCACGAGGTGGACCCCTCCGCCGGCGCGGTCTCGACCATGACTCACCACGTGCTCGTGGTGAAGCCGAAGGACAAGGCGCCGGTCACCGCCGCCATCGCCGCGCGCAAGGGCCGCACGATCATCTTCGTACGGACCCAGCTCGGCGCCGACCGCGTGGCCGAGCAGCTGCGCGACGCCGGGGTGCGGGCCGAGGCGCTGCACGGCGGCATGACGCAGGGGGCCAGGACCCGGACGCTGGCCGACTTCAAGGACGGCTATGTGAACGTGCTGGTCGCCACGGATGTCGCCGCGCGCGGTATCCACGTCGACGGCATCGACCTCGTCCTGAACGTGGACCCGGCCGGCGACCACAAGGACTATCTGCACCGGTCCGGCCGTACGGCCCGGGCGGGGCAGAGCGGCACGGTCGTCTCGCTGGCGCTGCCGCACCAGCGGCGGCAGATCTTCCGGCTGATGGAGGACGCGGGCGTCGACGCCTCGCGCCACATCGTCGGCGGCGCCGGTGTCTTCGACGAGGACGTGGCGCGTATCACAGGCGCCCGCTCGCTGACCGAGGTGCAGGCCGAGTCGGCCGCGAACGCCGCCAAGCAGGCCGAGCGCGAGGTCCAGGAGCTCACCCGGGAGCTGGACAAGGCGCAGCGGCGGGCGGCGGAGCTGCGTGAGGAGGCCGACCGGCTGACCTCGCGTGCGGCGCGGGAGCGCGGCGAGCACGTGGCCCCGGCGTCGGACGCCGGGGCGGAGGCCGGGACCGAGGCCGCCGCTGCCGCTCCGGAGGGCGCCGCCGACGCCCCCGCGGACGTTGTGGTGCCCGCCCAGCGCTCGGCCGAGCCCGCGGTGGCCGAAGCCGCCCCTGCCGCCTCTGTCGCCGCCCCCGTGGCCGACGAGGCGCCGCGGCGCTCCTCGTACGAGCGCCGTGACGAGCGGGGCAACTTCGAGCGCCGGGATCGCCGGGACGGCGACCGTGGCGACCGTCCGTTCAACCGCGACCGCCGTGACGACCGCCCGCGCTCCTCGTACGACCGGCGCGACGACCGCGGTGGGCGCCCCTTCGAGCGCCGTGAGGACCGGGACCGTGGCGGCTACCGCCGCGACGACCGCGGTGGCCGCTCGTACGACCGGCGTGACGACCGCCGTGATGACCGTGGTGGGTTCGAGCGTCGGGATCGCCGGGACGGCGACCGTGGCGACCGTCCGTTCAACCGCGACCGCCGTGACGACCGCCCGCGCTCCTCGTACGACCGGCGCGACGACCGGGGCGGCCGTTCTTTCGAGCGCCGTGAGGACCGGGACCGTGGTGGCTACCGCCGCGACGACCGCCGTGACGACCGTCCGGGGCGTCCGTTCGAGCGCCGCGACCACAACCACCGTGGCGGCGACCGTCCGTTCAACCGCGACCGCCGCGACGACCGCCCGGCCCGCCGTGACGACCACCGGTCCGGCAACACCGGCGGTCGGTCGTACGAGCGCTCGTACGACCGACCGCACAACCAGTCCTTCGACCGCCGCGCCGACAAGCCGCGCTGGAAGCGCAACGGCTGACGGGCCGCCCTTCGGCCGGCCGTGATGCCGACCGAACGGCCTACTGAGGGGCCGTGCAACACCCGGTTGTTGCACGGCCTTTCGACCCCGTGGGGTATTGGCTCGGGTCTTCGCCCTCGGCCGAGCTATGCTGCGGGGGTGCGGGTCATTAGCTCAATTGGCAGAGCAGTGGACTTTTAATCCATTGGTTCAGGGTTCGAGCCCCTGATGACCCACTGGCGAACCGCAGGTAGGCACCGCTGACCTGCGGTTTTCGTCGTTCTTGGCACATGGTGTCACCCACCTGCGCCCGAGCGGATGCCGTCCCCCGGCGCTCCGCTCAGGCTGATCTTGCTGCTTCGAGCCATCCGGACTCCAGCAAGGCGAAGGAGACACCTCGTGCGACTTGTGACAACGCTCCGCGGCCTCGTCCCGGCGATGATGCTGGCGGTGACGGTGTGGGGCGGCCCCGCGTCGGCGGCGGCCGAAGGCAACGGCGGCGGGGGCGGTGGGCATGGGCACAGCCACGACGAGGGCTTTGCCCATCACCATGGCTACAACGACGAACGTGACCGAGGCAACGGCAAAGGTGACGGCGGCGAAGGCGGTGGCCGCGGCGGTGACGAAGATCATCCGGATGTGGCCTGCGGGGACGTCGCCGCGCTGATCAGTGCCATCAACGATGCCAACAGCACGGGGGCGGGAGTGATCACACTCGCGCCGAGCTGTGTTTACACCCTCACCGGTGCGGCGGTGGCCCCCGGGGCGAACGGGCCCGACGGGCTGCCGGTGATCACGGGGAACGTAACCCTCATCGGGGCCGATACGACCATCACCCGGAGCTCGGGCACGGCATTCCGTATCGCGGAGGTCGCCCCGGGAGGAACCCTGAGCCTCTATGGCATCACGGTCTCCAACGGGGCGGCGACCACCGCGGCCGCGGGGCTCAACGGTGGCGGCATCCTCGACGCGGGAACGCTGATGCTGACGTCGAGCGTGGTCACCGGAAACACTGCGAGCAACCTTGGCGGGGGAATTGAGGTCGCGAACAATTCCTCACTGACGCTCAGCTCCAGTCAGGTGACGAACAACACCGCCGGTGACGGTGGCGGCATTCACATCAACACGGCGGGATCGCTGACGGCCCTCAGCAGTCGGATCTCCAACAACACCGCCAGCGGTTCGGGCGGCGGAATCTCCAACTTCGGAGACGTGACGCTGACGTCGGTGGAACTGCGGGGAAATCGCGCCCTTGGCTTCGAGGGCGGTGGAATCACCACTAACGGCGGCAATTTCAACATCACTAGCGGCATCATCGACGGTAATACATCCGGAAGTCACGGAGGCGGTATCGCGAACTTTGGAAGCCAACTGCTGTTGCAATCCGTAGCCGTAACCAACAACACCGCCGGACAGAACGGCGGCGGTCTGTACAACGACTCGGGAACCGCCCAGCTCATCGGTGACCAGGTGACCGGAAATACGGCCAACGGCGGCCAGGGCGGCGGTATTTTCGTGGCCGGCGGAACGGTGACGCTGCCCGGGACCACCGTCTCCGGCAACATCCCGAACAACTGCGTGCCGGGCCTCCCCGGCTGCTGATGCGCCCTGCAGCGGCGATGAACGAGTGCGGCCCCCGGCAGAAAATTCCTGCCGGGGGCCGTGCTCATCGACCGGGGAGGTGGTGCCGTGATCCCGCCTGGGCGGGCACACGGCACCTGCTATGGCATCAGTAGCTGTGGCCGCGGTGCGACTTCTTGCTGCTCTTCTTGGCCTTGTTGCCGTTGCCGTTCTGGGCGAGAGCGATGTTGGTGCAGGGGCGGCCGACGTTGATGTCACCGGTCGGCGACGGGTTGCCCGTCGCGGCGATGGGGCCGGTGGTGACGTCGCAGTCGTTGCGCTGGGCCACCGCAGCGGAGTTGGTGAAGTTGGTGCACTCGCTGCCGACGTTGATGTCACCGTTCCCCGACACGTTGCCCGTCGTGGGGATCGCGCCGGTGGTGGTGTCACAGTCATTGCTCTGGATGGCGCCGCCGCCGATCAGGGGTCCGAAGCCGTAGGCGCTCGCGCCCCCCGCGGTGCCGATGACGATCGCGCCGGCCGCTGCGGCCATGAGAGCGGCCTTCTTGCCAATCTGCATTGGTTGGTGCCTCCATTTAGGGTCTCCGCGAATTCCGCAGACGCCTTAACAACGAAGGCAATTGGCGAAGGATCCGGTGTCGATCGCAGCTTCACCCGTCCGTCGCAGTAAGGATATCTTTCCCTCATCGCCCGGCTCCATGAGTGCGGCCCCCGGCAGAAAATTCCTGCCGGGGGCCGTGCTCATCGACCGGGGAGGTGGTGCCGTGATCCCGCTCGGGCGGGCACATGGCACCTGCTATGGCATCAGTAGCTGTGGCCGCGGTGCGACTTCTTGCTGCTCTTCTTGGCCTTGTTGCCGTTGCCGTTCTGGGCGAGAGCGATGTTGGTGCAGGGGCGGCCGACGTTGATCTCGCCGGTCGGCGACGGGTTGCCCGTCGTGGCGATGGGGCCGGTGGTGACGTCGCAGTCGTTGCTCTGGGCCACCGCAGCGGAGTTGGTGAAGTTGATGCAGTCGCTGCCGGCGTTGATGTCACCGGTCGACGACACGCTGCCCGTCGTGGCGATCGCGCCGGTGGTGGTGTCACACGAGTTGCTCTGAACGGCGCCGCCGCCGCCGATCAGGGGTCCGAAGCCGTAGGCGCTCGCGCCCCCCGCGGTGCCGATGACGATCGCGCCGGCCGCTGCGGCCATGAGAGCGGCCTTCTTGCCAATCTGCATTGGTTGGTGCCTCCATTTAGGTTCTCCGCGAATTCCGCAGACGGCCTGACAACGAAGGCAGTTGGCGAAGGATCCGGGGTCGGCCATAGCTTCACCCGTCCGTCGCAGTAAGGCTATCTTCGCCATGATTCCGCGCCGTTCGGCCAATAGCACGGCCCCCGGCGGGAGGTGCCACCGGGGGCCGTGCGAAGCCGTCAGGAAGTCAACGCCCGGAGCGCTTCCCGCTGTTGCCGTTGCCGTTGCCGGCCCCGGACACGTTGGCGCAGGTGGTTTCCTGAGTGACCTTGGGCCCAGGGGCGAGCGGCGAGATCGTGATGGGCCCGATGGTGGAGTTGGTCTCGCACTTGTTGCTCTGCTTCAGCGCTCCACCGGTCTTGCTGTAGTTGATGCAGTTGGTCCGGCTGGTGATATCGGGTGAGCCGGCGAGACCCGCGTTAATGGTGATGGGTCCGATGGTGGAGTTGGTCCGGCACCGGTTGCTCTGCTCCAACACTCCCGACTCGGTGTAGTTGACGCAGTTGGTCTCGGTCGAGAGGTCTCCTGTCGGACCCAGACCGACGATGTTGATGGGCCCGAGCACGGAATTCGTGTCACAGCGGTTTTTCTGGCTGCCGCCCTGACTGCCGGATGCGGACGGGGCACCCGAGCCGTTGTCGGTCGCGCTGGCGCTGCCCGCGCCACCGATGGTCAGCGCACCGACAGCCGCCAGAAGCAGCGCCGTCCTCTTGCGCCCGTGCATAAAGCCTCCAAATGGGTTCTCGACGGTTATCCGTGAACATCTGACCAACGAGGGCAGGCATCGATGGGTCCCCGAGCCGCCGCACCTCTACCCGTCCGGCGCATTAGAGACATCGTCAGTCTGCGCTGGCCGATTCCTCCTCGCAACGCCAAGGCGGCCCCGGACGAAGCAGTGTCCGGGGCCGCGATGGAAGCCAGAGATGCGTTCACCCTGCTTTTCTCATTCGGGGGAACACAGCGAACTTGGCATGGGGTCAGCTGCCGTAGCTGCCGTGCTGCTCGGTGCCGTAGTTGCCGTGGCCGTCGCTGCGGAGTCCGTCGCTGTAGTTGTTGTTGTAGCTGCTGCCGCCGGAGCGGACGGACGTGGTCGCCTTGGGGTAGGAGATGTTGGAGCAGCTGCTGCCGAGCTTGATGTCGCCCGAGGGAGCGGCCCCAGCCGTGTTGGTGACGATGCCCGCCGAGGTGTCGCAGTCGTTGCTCTGGAACGCCGAGCCGCCGTAGTCGATGTTGATGCAGCTGGAACCGACTTCGATGTCACCGGTGGGCCCTGCCACGGCGGGGTCCAGGATGGAGCCGACGCGCGTGTCACAGTCATTGCTCTGGACGCCGCCACCGCCACCGCTGGCGGCTGACGCGCCGGTGGCGCCGGCGAGCACGATCGCGCCGGCGGTGGCGGCCAAGAGGGCGGCCTTCTTTACGATGTTCACTTAATTCCTCCCGGTGGGTGTCTGCCGCGGAATCACGGACATCCACGTCAACGACGTAAATCTGTAAAAGCTTCGGGCTGGCTTTCACCTTCACTCATCCGGCATAATTAGTCGCCCCTTTGCCTCGTTCGCCTTGCGCCTTTGAGCGGGAGAATCCGGCCGATCGGGCCAGGGACGATGCGCGAGTGCGGAGGCTGTTATGCGAATTGCGAAAGAGGTGCCGTCAACCCGGCGCGGGACCGGAATCCCACCGTCCGGGTTGTTCGACGGGCCGAACGAGTGATATATCCGAGCTTCCCGACGCAGGACTGAGTGAGGCACGGCCCACAGACGGCTTCGCCGAACCGCACGCGCGGCCTGTGTTCGCGCCGCTACGGTAAGTGCGCGAGAAACAGTCGCCGGGGGGACGGCGAGGGGACGGCCGGGAGGCGGGAGGAGACAGGTATGGGGCACTCACGAGCTGGCGCGGGTGGCGGCACTCCTGCCGAGCACCTGGACGGGCTTCTCGCCCGCGCGCAGAACGGCTTCGAGATCGACGAGGCGGTGCTGGGCCGGGCCCGGGACGCCTTGATGCACCAGTCCGAGCTGCGCTCCTGCCGGCAGTGCAACGAGCCGGCCGGTCCGCTCGGCTACAGCACCTACCGCCATATCTTCCTGCTCCCCGACGGCAGCAGCCTGCTGCTGTGGGAGCTGGAGCACAACACCGGCCAGGACCGCCGCCCGCTCTTCGAGGTCTACGCCGACGAGGACGCCCTGGCCCTGGCCGAGCGCCGGGTGCACGAGCGGATCGGCGGCGGCGCCCGCTGGGACGAGCTCGAGGGGTTACCACTGTGGCTGCCCGAGCAACTGCTGCACGCCGTCGCGCCGGTGGAGACCCCGCGCGCGTATGTGGCCGACGACTCGGCCGACCACGCCCGCCGCGTGCTGCGCCGCGCGGAGAACCCCGACCGCCCCGGCGCGGACACCGAGCAGCTGCTCGCCACGGCGTTCGCCCATGACATCGCGCTGGCCCCGAAGCCGCGCCGTCGCCCCGGCGGCCCCGACGCCACGTGGTGCCGTTTCTATGAGCACGCGTTCCTCCTCGCCGGCGGGGACGAGATCGTCCTGTGGGAGCTGGAGCACAACCTGACCGCCGACGGGCGGCTGGTGTGCGAGGTGTATCTCGACGAGGTCTCCGCCGAGCTGGCGGCGGACCGCCACGCCCGCGCACTCGGCGTCGACCTCTGACGCGTCCCGTCCCCGTCCGGCCCCTTCCCTTTCCCTGTCCCCGCGCCGTGTTCTGACGCACCCACCTGGCCGACACCGGCTCGCCCGACGCCCCGTCACCCGGGAGTCTGATGGGGTGCGTACGAACCGAACCCGCGTATGAGACGGCGTACAGGGCCATGAGGCGGCGTACGGGACGCCGTACGAGACCGTGTGCGCCCCAGCGCGGGGAACCACCGCGCGCGGACCTGGCCCGCGCGGACGGACCCCGGGCCGATGTGCCCCGCGCCGACAGACCCCGCGTGGGCGATGAGGCGCCCATGGGCGCCTCCGGCCGCCGCTTCGCGCCCTGGCTCCCCGGCGTGCTGATCGTGGGCGGGGTCATCTACGACATCAGCACCCCGGCCGCCTACACCGCTGCCCCCTTCCTCGCCGCCGCCCCCCTGGTCGCCGCCCCGTTCTATCCGCTGCGGCTGACCGCCCTCATCGGGACCCTCACCGTCGCCGCCTCCTGCCTGCTGGCCGAGTTCCACGGCGTCCGGGACTGGGCCCAGTCGGCCACCGAGGTCGCCACCGTCGTGACGGTCGCCCTGCTGGCCCTCCTCATCAACCGTGTCGTCCGCCGCGGCTCCCGGCGGCTGGCGTCGGCGCGCGGCATCGCGGAGGCGGCCCAGCGCGCGGTACTGCCCGTGCCGCCGGCCCGGCTGGCCGGCCTGGACATCGCGGCCCGCTATGTGGCGGCCGAGCGGGACGCCGCGATCGGCGGCGACCTGTATGCGGTGCAGGACACCCCGCACGGCGTACGGATGGTCATCGGCGACGTACGGGGCAAGGGGCTGGGGTCGGTCGAGGTGGTCGCGATCATCATCGGCGCTTTCCGGGAGGCCGCCGAACAGGAGGCCACGCTGGAGGGGCTGACGCTGCGGCTGGAGCGGGCGCTGCAGCGGGAGCGGGCCCGGCGGGCCGATATCGAGCAGGCCGAGGGGTTCATCACGGCGGTGCTGGCCGAGATCCCCCGCGGCGACTCCATGCTCCGCCTGATCAACCGTGGCCACCCGGCGCCGCTGCTGCTGGACGGGGAGGGTGCGGTGCGCCAGGCCGATCCCGAGATGCCGGCGCTGCCGCTGGGGATGGGCGATCTGGGGGCGTGGCCGGACCGGGTGGAGGAGCTGCGGTTCGCGGAGGGGGTGACCCTGCTGCTGTTCACCGACGGGGTGAGCGAGGCGCGCGATGCGGAGGGCACGTTCTACGATCCGGCGGTCCAGCTGCGCGGCCGACGCTTCGCCGGACCGGTGGAGCTGCTCGACGCGTTGGTGGCGGATGTGGAGCGGCATACGGGCGGCGGGACCGCGGACGACATGGCGCTGCTGGCGCTGCGCCGCGCCCCGGTGGCGCCGGGGGCCGAGCCCGAACACGTTCCGTAGCGGAGCATGATCCCTCCGGATAACGATTGACGCACGATCAGTTCGGGGGCGTTTCCGGGTGTGCTCGGGTCGCTGCCGACTCACCCCCATCTGTCCCATGTTGGTCGTTAACGTCACCTCAAAGGTTGCTCTGATTCCCGGGAACGGCTTGGAATCGGGTCGTGCTCTCTATTAACGTTCGATAACGCAGCGCGGTCGTCACTGCCGCCGCAAGAGGCGGCACCGTGCGCCGTCGCCGAATCCCGTACGCACAGCAGCACCAGCAGCAGAGCGACAACAGCAACACCAAGGGAACCGGGGAACCACCAACCTTGGGGTGAATCGGGTCGAACCTGACCCGTAGGAGACCTTCCTGCTCCGAACCCGTCAGCTAACCCGGTAGGCGAGAGGGAAGGAAAGGAGTGCGCCCGCGTGGCGTCCAACAGGTCTGCCCTAGAAGAAGCTCCGTCCCGCACGTCCGGCGCCGGAGCGGGGACAGCCACCCGCTACGGCTCCTGGTTCGAACCGGCCGCCGAGGCGAGGAACGGGCAGGACACCGAGACGTGGGACGAGTGGAATCCCACTGAGGAATCCATAGCCCCGGTGCGCGGCCGGCACCGCGTCGCCAAGCAGCGCGGCGGCACGATGGCCCGCAGCGGCGCCGTTCTCGGCGTCGGCGTGATCGCGGCGGTCGGCGCGGGCGGGATGGCGAGCGCCAAGGACCGCCCCAAGGCCCCCATAGCCATGCCGGACCTCGCACACGTCGCCGACAAGGTGACGGACGTCCTCCCCGACGCGGCGGACCTGCCCGGCATCGGCTCGCTGCTCTCCTCGGACTCCGGTTCCAGCTCCGACGGCACCTCGGCCGCCCCCCTCTCCCAGGCGGGTCTGACCTCCCAGGACGAGGAGAACGGCACCACCGACGCGGGCGAGGCGCTGCGCGCCCGCATCCTCCAGCAGGCCGAGAACCAGCAGAACGCCGCCGACGAGTCGCAGCGCGAGGCCGCGGCCGACGCCGCCGCCAAGCAGGCCGCCGAGAAGGCTGCCGCCGTGGCCAAGAAGGCCGCCGACGCGGAGGCGAAGCGGAAGGCCGAGGCGGAGGCGGAGAAGAAGGCCGCCGAGGCCGAGGCCAAGCGGAAGGCGGAGGAGGCGGCCAGGAAGAAGGCCGAGGCCGAGCGCCTGGCCAAGCTCGCCGCCCAGTACACCCTCCCCGTCGCCTCGTACACCCTGACCGCGTCCTTCGGCCAGGCAGGCGACATGTGGTCGGCCGACCACACCGGCCAGGACTTCGCCGCCCCGACCGGCACCCCGGTCAAGGCGCTGCACGGCGGCACGATCACCTCGGCCGGGTGGGCCGGTTCGTACGGCTACCGCATCGTGCTCAAGCTGAGCGACGGCACCGAGATCTGGTACTGCCACCTGTCGTCGATGGTCCGTACGTCGGGCTCGGTGACGACGGGCGAGGTCGTCGGCCGCGTCGGCGCCACGGGCAATGTGACCGGCCCGCACCTCCACCTGGAGGTCCGGCCGGGTGGCGGCAGCCCGATCGACCCGATGCCCTGGCTCCGCGCGCACGGGTTGAACCCGTGACCGCCGCGACCCCGCCGTCCCTCGCGACCCCGTCCCCCGCGGGCATCGGCCCGATGACCTTCGGCCCGATGACCTTCGGCCCGATGACCTTCGGCCCGATGACCTGCTGACCGGGTCCCTTTACCCCGGCGGCCTTGGCGCTCTCTCCCCCCTTGACGCCAGGGCCGCCGGTTTTTTGCCGCTCATTGGCGCCCGTACGACGGAATACCCCTCTCCGCCTCGGCGCTGAAACAACGCATGGCTGACACCAAAGACACCCAGAACACCAAGCAGACCAAGCAGGCTGAGAGCCGCAGGCAGATCGGCGATCTGTCCGTCTTCCCGCTCTCCCTCGGCGGGAACGTCTTCGGCTGGACGGCGGACGAAGCCGAGTCCTTCGCCGTGCTGGACGCCTACGCGGCGGCGGGCGGCAACTTCGTCGATACGGCGGATGTGTACTCCGCATGGGTGCCGGGCAACTCGGGCGGAGAGTCCGAGACCATCCTCGGCAACTGGTTCGCCTCACGGGGCAACCGCGCCGACATCGTCCTCGCGACCAAGGTGGGCGCAGGCGTGCCGACGCCCCGCGGGCTGTCCGCCGCGGCGATCAAGGCGGGCCTTGACGAGTCCTTGAAGCGCCTGCGCACCGACTACATCGACCTTTACTACACCCACTACGACGACACCTCGGTGCCGGTGGAGGAGATCATCTCCACGCTGGACGAGCTGGTGAAGGCGGGCAAGGTCCGCCAGATCGCGGCCTCCAACATCTCCGCCGAACGCCTTGAGGCATCCCTGGACTTCTCGGCGAAGGAGGGACTGGCCCGTTACGTGGCCCTCCAGCCGCACTACAACCTGGTCTCCCGCGACACCTTCGAGGGCCCGCTCGCCGATGTCGCCGCCCGCCATGGCGTGGTGACCCTCCCGTACTACGCCCTCGCATCCGGCTTCCTCACCGGCAAGTACCGCCCCGGCGCCTCGGTGGACAGCGCCCGGGCCGAGGGCGCGGCCAAGTACCTGGAGACCGAGCGCGGCCAGAAGGTCCTCGCCGCCCTCGACGATGTGGCCGCAAACCACGGCGCCGCGCACGCTACGGTCGCCCTGGCCTGGCTGGCGGCCCAGCCCACGGTCGTGGCCCCGATCGCGAGCGCGCGTACGGTGGATCAGCTGCCGGCGCTGCTGGCGGTGGCGGACCTGAAGCTGACGGAGGAGGAGCTGGCGCTGCTGACGTCGGCGTCGGAGTAGCGCCCCTTACGCGTCCGTTTACGCGTCCGTGGTGGATACGGGACAGGGACACGCCGACGTCACGGCGTGTCCCTGTCCCGTATCCACCACAAGTGTCCGGGCCGCGTGGCGAGTGGTCAGGCGGCCGCCCCGGCGCTCCGCCGGTCGGCGGCGGCCCAGGACGCGGCGGCGACCCCGCCGGCCACGGTGAGGACGGACGGCCAGGCGCCGAGCTTCTTGGCGAGCGGATGCGACCCGGCGAAGGCCGCGACGTACAGCCCGCTGAGCGCCGCCGCCGTCCCGGTCCCCGCCTTCCGCTGCCACCCCCGCGCGGCCACGACCCCGGCCGCCGCCAGCGCCACCCCGCCCAGCTGCCGCTTCTTGGTCCAGCGCGCGACCCCGTATCCGCCGACGAGCCCGCTCGCGGCCACCACACCTGCCGGGATTCCGGCCATGACCTCTTACCTCCACTGTGAGGGTCTCTCCTTCCTCGACCCTATGCCTGGCGGGGTGGCCGTACGCGCCGATGGGGTCATGATCGAGCACCGACTCTGCAACAGGGGTTTGGGGCCGGGCCGGCGCGGGTGGGCTACGCGTCCGGGGGCTGCCTCCCGGGTTCACTCCTGGGCTTACTGCCGTGCGTCTACTGGGCTTCCTGCCGGACTTCCTGTTGGGCCGTCTGCCGGGCCGTCTGCTGGGCGGGGGGCAGCGCGGCCCCGTGCTCCGTGGCCCACTCCGCGAAGCCGGTGACCCGCAGCCCGAGCGCGCGGGCGTACCGCGGCGATGCGGGCTCGTCCACGAGGTTCAGCCGCTCATGCCCGACGGCGAACTCCGGCATCCCGGCGGCCAGTGCCTCCTCCGCGGTCATGTCCGGGGCGGTCAGTTCGGTTCCACTGGCGCGGGAGAGCACGGCGGCGATCTCGGCCATGGTCAGCTCGTCGCCCGCGAGTTCCAGCTCCACGCCGTTGAACCGCTCGGGGTCGGCGAAGGCGGCCGCCGCGGCGTTGCCGATGTCCTGGACGGCGATCAGCTTCAATACCGTGTCGGGCTTGATGAGGGACACCAGCCGGCGGCCGTCGGGGCTGAAGATGAAGCCGGGTACGAGGAAGTTCTCCATGAAGAAGCCCGGCTTGAGGAGCGTCCAGTACCGGAATCCCGCATCACGCCCCCGGTCCTGGAGCGCGGCCTTGGTCTCGAAGACGTGCTCCATGCCCTTCCAGCGCTCGTCGCCCCAGCCGGGTGTCTCACGGTGCTGTCCGGCGCCGGAGACCGAGGTGTGGACAAGGTGTTCGACGCCCGCCTCGGCCGCCGCGTCGATCAGATTGCTCCCGCACACCCACTCCGTGTCGCCCAGTAAGTCGGTCAGGTCCGGCATCTGCACCGAGAAGACGCCGCGCGCGCCGTCCACGGCACGCCGTACGGCGTCGCGATCGCGGAGATCGCCGACGACGAGCTGCGCCCCGAGCGCCTGTACGGCGCGGGCCGGGGCGCTGTCGGGGTCACGGACGAGGGCGCGTACTGGCACACCCTGCGCGAGCAGGGCCCGAGCGGTGGCGCCGCCCTGTTTTCCGGTGGCGCCGGTGACGAGTATGGGTGCGGTGGGCATGCTGCGGCCTCCCTAAATGGCGGGGTCCTCCGTTTATCTGCCGGATACGATACGGAGGGGTCCGCCATTTATGCAAAGGTCAAAGGTCAAAGCTCTGAAGGTCAAAGGTGACGACGTGCCCGACGTGTCCCACACTCAAGCCCACACTCAAGCCCGCCCCCAGCGCGCCGACGCCCGCCGCAACTACGCGCGCCTCCTCGCCGCCGCGGAGGCGGAGGTCGCCGTGCACGGCGCGGAGGTCTCCCTGGAACAGGTCGCCCGCACCGCCCAGGTGGGATCGGCGACCCTGCGCCGGCACTTCCCCAACCGGCAAGCCCTGCTGAGCGCGGTCTTCCAGCAGCGGATCGAAGCCCTGTGCACCCTCGCCACGGACCTGGCCACGAAGGACGACCCCCGGACGGCGCTGCTGGAATGGCTGCGCGCCCTCGCGCACTACGTCGCCTCCGCACGCGGCATGGCGGCATCCCTGACCATCGCCGAATCCCCCGACGAAGCCGCGCACTGCTTCAGCTACCTCGCCACCGCGGCTGACCCGTTGGTCCGCCGCGCCGCGACCGCGGGCGCCGTACGGGCGGACGCGACCGCCGCCGACCTGCTGACCGTGGTCATCGGCATCGCCCTGGCGACGGAGCACCACCCCAACGGGGCGGCCGAGGTCGACAGGCTGCTGACGCTGGTCACGGAGGGGCTGAGCCCGCGCGCGTAGACCGGCGGGGCATCGAGGGGCGGGGGAGGGCTAGAACCTCCCCACACCCCAGTTGAGCACGGCGTGATTCCCACTTCCGCCGGAGAGCCTGGTGCCGAAGGCCCCGCCGCCGTCCGTGTTGAAGCTGTTCATCCCGTTGTACGCAACGCCGAAGGTCAGCCGGGTCGCGTGACCGTCGCGCCAGCTCGCATCGCAGTTGTCGGCCGTGTACTCGACCGTGCCCGCGACCCCCTTGAGCGACCCCTCCCGCGACCGCGCCTCGAACACGCCGTCCTGCCCCTTGCTGAGCGTCGCCGGAGGCCGGGCGACGAATTCCCCGGACCTCAGCCCGTAGTCGGTCCGCGTGAGCCGGCACCCCGTCGCATTGTGCAGACGAACCTGAAGCCCGCGGCTCGTCTCGTCACCCTCACCATCACCCCGTACCCCGCCAACCCCAACGGCCTGCGCGGAAGCGGAGACGGCCAGCACGCCGACCACCGCCCCCATCACCACGGCTGCGGCCCAACGCGTCAGTGTCCTCATGGCGGCCTTCTCCTCTCGGCACAGGTGCCACCACGATGCCCACCCCGACCGAACCACCGCCGGACCGACACGGCCGCCTGCCCCGCATGGCGGTCACCCGAGTCACCCGAGTCACCCAGCCGCGAAGCCCCGAAGCCGCGAAGCCCCGAAGCCCCGAAGCCTAGGCGCCATCTCCTTGCCCGGGCCGCACGGCTTCGCCGAGGTCCCGGCCCGCCCTGGAGGCGGGTGGTTCGGTGCGCAGGGAGACCTGCTCGAGTCCCAGGAGGATGAGGAAGGCCAGGGCGACAATGCCGCCGGCCGTGAGCATCACCTGGCCCAGGGCGTGGGCGAAGCCGTCCAGGAAGGGCCTGGCCAGGGCCGGGTCCAGGTGGTCGAGGAACGCGGTGTCGTTGAGGTCGGGATGGTGCACCTCGGCCAGATCGTGCGGGTGCTGGGCGGCCGCGTGCCGGAAGGCCGGTGAGGTGCCGGCGGCCTCGTAGCGGTCGGCGATGGCGGGGCCGGCCTGCGCGAACAGCAGGGCCAGCAGCAGGGCGGCTCCGGCGGTGCCGCCCAGACCGCGGAACAGCGACAGGCTGGAGGTGCCCGCGCCCATGTCGGCCGGCGGCAGCGAGTTGGTCAGCGCGGTCATCAGCGCGTTGCCGGCCAGGCCGGCGCCCGCGCCGAAGGCGAACATATAGCCGCCGGTGATCCACAGGGAGGTGTCGGCAGAGACCGAGGCCATGGCGAACAGCCCGCACCCCAGCAGCGCCGTACCCACGATCGCCAGGCTCTTGTACCTGCCGGTGCGGGCGGTGAACCGTCCGGCGGCGAAGGACGCGGCGGTCTGCCCCAGGGCGATCGGCAGGATGAGCAGCCCGGCCTTGGCGGGGGAGGCGCCCTTGACCAGCTGCGGATACAGCGGCAGCACGCCTAGACCGCCGAACTGGGCCAGGTCCAGGACGAAAGTGCCGATGATCGAGACCGTGAAGTTGTTGGTACGGAACAGCCGCAGCGGAATCAGGGCGTCGGCGCCCCTACGGACCGATACGGTCAACAGCCCGGCCAGCCCGAGGGCGGCGACGGCGTAGCAGCCGACCGCGCGGCCGGACGCCCAGCCCCAGGCGTCGCCCTGTTCGGCGATCAGCAGCAGCGGGGTCGGCCCGAGCGCCAGCAGGGCCGCGCCCCACCAGTCGATGTGCCGGTCCCGGCGGGTGGCGGTCAGGCGCAGAACCCGCTGCCACACCATCAGGGCGACCAGGCCGACCGGCACATTGATCCAGAAGATCCACCGCCAGCCGGCGATGCCCAGGATCGTGCCCTGCCCGGCCAGCAGCCCGCCCAGCACCGGGCCCAGCACGCTGCCCAGCGTCATCGCGCTCATGGCGTGGCCCTGGTACCGGCCGCGTTCACGGGGCGAGACCAGATCCCCGATCACGGCCACGACCAGCGCCAGCATGCCGCCACCACCCAGGCCTTGCAGGGCGCGGAAGGCGGCTGTTCGCCTACTTCCTCAGCAAGGAATCGCTGGTCTTCGACCAGGAGGCCACGCACGAACGGCAGTTGGCCTCAGCGGTGCGCGACCGTACGGCGGGAACGACGATCCTGGACGCGCTGGAGACCTATCTCGCCGCGCCCAAGCCACGCGACCCCGGCGACCCCTCCCGCGAGGAGTTCCTGGACCTGGTCCACGCCACCCCCGCACTGCGCGACCACTTCATGCGCATGCAGCGCAACTGGGAGACCACCCTCGCCCACGCCATCGCCGAGGAATCCGGACTGCCCGACGACGACCTCCAGGCCCGCGCCCTGGCCCGCTTCGCCCTGGACATCGGCGCCCTGGCCCAGGAAAGCCCCGACCCCGCCCACGCGCTGCGCACCCTGTTCGCCCGACTCCGCAACGGCTGGACGGACTTCCCCCACCCCGGCCCTTGAACCCGGCACCAGCACCCGGTAACAAGCCCCGGTCGGCCCGCACGGCGGACCGAGGGGCCGGTGCCCAGCTGTGTGGTGCGGCGTCGCGCGCTCGCCCTCAGCGGGGCCGTAGCCGCGCCGCGCATCCCACAGACCGGCGTGGCTCTGTCCGCGCGGGGCGGCCTTTTTAGCCGCGGTGCCGGCTTCCGGTGCGGGTCATCGACATCAGCAGTTGGTGGGTTTCGAGGTCGGCGGCCACGACGAGTCCGCGGCCCGCGGGTCCGATCGGGGCGCCGTCGATTCCGGTGACTACGCAACCGGCGGCCTGGCACAGAGCGATACCGGCGGCGAAATGTACGCTCCCGGACAGGTTGCCGCCGTCGGTGACGTACGCGGCGCGTTTGCCGGCGGCGACCCAGGCCAACGCGAGCGTCGTGGAGACGACCCGCGGCCGGAACCGTTCCACGAACCCGGGGTGGGCCAGCAGGTCCACGGTCCGGAACGTCGGCGCGCTGGGGAAGGGCGGGTCCAGGTTGACATCCACGAGTCGGGTGGCGGGCGTCGGCGCCAGCTGGGCATCGGCGCCGTCATGCCGCACCCAGGCGGTCTCACCGTTGGTGAAAAAGACCTCGCCGCTGAACGGGTCGGCCACGGCCGCCGCACCGCCGCGCAACGCCACGTTGACGGCCACCAGCATGTTGCCGACGGCGTAGTTCACCGTGCCGCACAAGGGGTCCACCAGCCACTGGCGCGCAGCCTCCGCGGCACCCTGCTGCCCGCCCTCCTCGCCGAGCACAGCGTCATCGGGCCGGGCGGCACGGATGACGCCGAGGATCGACTTCTCGGCCTCGACATCGGCGGTGGTGGCGAAGTCCCCGGCGCCCTTGTCGATACGGGTGAGCCGCCGGCCGTACATGGTGCGCACGACCTCCGCACCAGCACGTACCGCAGCTATCGCAACCCCGGCATCGTCAAGGGCGCCATATGAGTTGGTCACAGGGCGCAGGGTATCGGTGCCAACAGCCCGGATCGTCGCCTGCCAGGCCCGTCCCGAACATGCGCATCGGCGGGCCCCGGTGGGTCGTCGATGCGGGCAGCCGACGGCGCTTGCTCAGCTCTCAGGTTCCACAGGGACAGTCCCGGGAGGCGTGGCGAGCCCAGGGAGCCCAGCAGGCCACCGACAAGGCGCGGGACCGGCGGCAGCTCCGTCCTGGGCGCACTGGACTTCACACCACAGCGACGTTATGACCGACAACGCCGCGCCCGCATGGGCTCAACGCCTCCCTGATCGGGATCTTCCGCGCTTGCGCCCCTGCCGACCGGGCGGACCGTGCGGCCCGCACCAGGGGCGTGGAGTGCCCCGGTGCGGGCGGGCGGCGGTGCGCGGTCGCCCGGCGCGGCTGGAACGGCGGTATCAGCCCGTCGTTGTTCCCACGCCCCCTTCCAGGGCCTGGCACATGACCACCGAGCCCTGTTCCACGAACTCCGCGATCGGGGCGGCGAGGGTGTCGGGCAGGACGTCGGTGTGCCAGACGAATCTGGTCCGGCCGCCGGCTTCGGCGAGCGCCTGCATCGAGGCGTGGTGGTGGGCAGGGTGGAGGCTTCCGCCGACCACGGTGTAGGCGACACGTCTGGCCTCGTGATCGAGGTCGACGAGTCGCTCGTGGACGATCGTGCCGTCGGAGAAGGTGACCGTACGGGTGTCCGAGCTCAGCTGTGTGTCGGTCACGAAGCCGGGCGCGAGGCGTTCATGCACCGCGCCGTAGTCGCTGAGCACGTCCCAGACGGCGTCGGGCGTGGCGTCGACGACGAATTCCTTGTGAATGGAGGCCATGTGTGACTCCTACTCCTGGTCAGGCCGCGGAGATACAGAAGGGGTGTCCTTCGGGGTCGGCGAGGACGGTCCACTGGCCGTCGCCGGGCTGGAGGCCGGGCTTGCTCGCGCCGAGCGCGATCAGCTCCTTCGCCGTGGCCTCGGGGTCGCTGACCTGGAAGTCGAGGTGGGCGTGCGGGGCGGTGTCGGGCCAGGCGGGCCCGCGGTAGTCGGCGACCCGCGAAAAGGTGAGCTGCAACGAGCCGTTGCCCAGACAGGCGTACTCGTCGTCGCTGTGGCTGATCTCCCAGCCGGTGAGGTGACGGTAGAACTCGGCGAGTTCCTTCGGGGCGGCGCAGTCGATGACGATCGCGGTGAGCTCCGCGTGGACGGTCATGCCGATGACTCCTCGGTGTCGTGGTTTGCCCGCCCAGCATCGGCGTGCCAAGTGCCGAGGGTCTTGAAGATCCTTGCGGCCTCTCGGTACCCGGATCGGTGTCGTACCCCCGACGTAGGGTCTGCGGCGTGTTGTCAGCCGTAACCCTTGCCGCCCGGCCCGATTTCGCCGTGGCCACGGTGGTTTGCCGCTCCGACCACACCCGGTGGTCAGCACCAGAGGCCCGCGACGATCACCGCATGGTGCTCGTACGGCGTGGCAGATTCCAGCGGTCGGCCGACGGATCAGACGCCGATCTGGACCCGACGGTCGGATACCTGGGCACCCCGGTCGAGGAGGAGCGCTTCGCACATCCCGCAGGCGGTGACACCTGCACCTCCCTCACCTTCACGCCCCGGCTCTGGGAAGGGCTCGCGGGCGGTAAGAGCGTCTACGTGGACGCGCGTATCGACCTTGCCCACCGACGCCTGCTCACAGCCGCCGCCGGCGGCGACATCGACTACGCGCTGACGGAAGAACTGCTCCGCCTCGTCGCAGCAGCCGCCGGCAAACCGGCCGAGCGGCCGAAACCCGCCGACCGGACCCTGGTCGCAGCGGCCCGCGAGGCAATCACCGAGGAGGCTTCGCAGTCGGTGGACCTGTGCTCACTGGCCCGGCACCTCAAGGTCTCCCCCTACCGGCTGAGCCGCGTCTTCTCCCAGGAGATGGGGGTCTCGCTCACCCGCTACCGCAACCGCGTCCGCGTCGGCCTGGCCATGGACCGCCTCACCCAGGGCGAACCCAGCCTCGCCAACCTGGCCACCGACCTAGGCTTCGCCGACCAGGCCCACATGACCCGCACCATCCGCGAACACCTGCACCACACGCCGACCGCGCTCCGCCGACTCCTCGGCTCGGCATCCGCGCAGCGCGACGCCCTGTCGCCCGGCCCCGGAGCCTAGAACCCATCCGCCTGCCCACGCCGCACCAGCGCGATGACGCGGCCACGTTCGATGAGGGCGGAAGAGCGCTTGGGCCAGCCACGGTTTGTGGGGTCCTCACGCCACACTGACGTCGTGACCGACTACGTCTTCGTGATCACTTCCGGCCTGCCAGCCAGTGGGAAGAGCACTATCTCCCACGCCCTGGGTGACTGCCTGGGATGGCCGGTCATCGGCAAGGACGCAATCCTGGAATCCCTCTTCGACTCCCTCGGCACCGGCGACCCCACATGGCGACACCGGCTCAGCCGCGCCGGCGACGACGTCCTCTTCACCATCGCTGCCCAAGCCAAACGAGCCGTACTCGACAACTGGTGGCACCACGACACCGCCCCTGAACGGCTGCGTCGACTCAACGCGCGCCTGATCGAGATCTTCTGCGACTGCGACCCGGCCCTCGCCGCTGAACGATTCCAGCGACGGACCCGCCACCCTGGCCACCTCGACCCGCAACTGACCCCTGAGCAAGTCGCCGAGCGTGTCGCCACGCTCCGCGCCACGTACCCGGGCCCTCTCCGTCTGGGCGGCCCCTTGCTGACCATCGACACCAGTCAGCCGGTCGACATCACCGCGGTCGTCAAAGAGGTCAACGCCCTCCTCGCAGCCTGAGGAAACCGGTGATCAGCCAAGCGCGCCCAGCGCAAGGCGATGCGAACCCCGGCTAGGCAGATCCGACTTGTTCGCGGCGCAGGGCCGCTACGAAGTTCCGCCAGACGCGATCCGAGAACGCGAGCACGGCCCGCTCCGGCTCCTTCGAGTCCCGGACGGCGGTCCCACCGCTCGCCAGACCGGCTATCTCGACGCAGTTGCCACCGCTTCCATTGCTGTAGCTGCTCTTCCGCCACTGGAGAGGCGATATATCGGTCATCAACAGAGTCCTTGTGCCGCTTGTCTGATCAGGTCACTCGACCGCTGAGGACTCAAGGACAGAGCACGCAGATTGTCAAACGCCTTGCCGTAGCGGGCGATCTCTTCCGGACTCTCCAGGTACACCGCGTCTGTCAGACCGTCGCGGTACACCATGTCGGGATCCTCCTGATCCGGAAACCCCAAGATCGAGAATGCGGCAACAGCGGGGTAGCTGCCGGCGTCGAACGGCAGTACCTGGAGTGTGACGTTCTTCAACCGCGCCACGTCCAGCATGCGCTCGAACTGCGCGCGCATGATCTTGGCGCTGCCGATGGTGTGCCGCAACACGCTCTCGTGCACGATCGCCCACAGTTCGAGAGGCGCAGCGCTCGTCAGCAGAGCCTGCCGCTCCATCCGTACGGTGATCATGCGCTCAACATCATCAGGGTCCTGGCCAGGCGTGGCGAGGTGGAGTTCCCGTGCGTAGTCGGCCGTCTGAAGCAGGCCAGGCACGAACTCGCACTCGTACGTCCGCAGCCCGGAGGCAGCCTGCTCCAGCCCGACGTAGACCGAAAACCATGAGGGCACGGCGTTGCCGTACGCGTGCCACCACCCCCGCGTCTTGGACTGTTTGGCGAGCTCTTTGAGAAGTTCGCGGAGCTCGTCGGACGTTCCGTAGAAACGGCAGAGGGCGTCGATGTCCGACGGCTGCACGCGGCCCTGGCCGGTCTCAAGGCGGTTGACCTTGGAACCGCTCCAGTCCAACTCCTTGCCCACCTGGTTGCAGGTGAGCTGGTGCTCCTCGCGGAGCTTCTTCAGCTCGATGGCCAAGCGGCGACGTCGGGCAGTAGGCGATCCAGGCACATGAACTCCTCGTGTGGAAACGAACGTTCAGTCTCGTCCGGCGGGTACGACCCGTCAGTCACCCATTCGAGCGTATCCCGTCGTGCACATTGCACGACGGGATACGCGGTGCCATGCTCTCACACGGAGTAACCGCCCGGCCACCGAACGATTGCTGCAGGTGACCGCTGCAAGGCAACGCGACCGCGAGGGGTTGAGAGATGGCCATCGAGCACTGCATGCCGAGGAAGGCGTGGCGCCTTCCCTTCCTGGCTGAACCTGGTGAAGTCCCCGCTCTCCGCCGCAGCATGCGTACGTACCTGACGCGCTGGGGCCTGCCCGATGTCATCGACGCGGCTCTGATCTGCGTCAGCGAGCTCGTCACGAACGTCATCGTCCACGTCGGCGCCGGCACGCCCGCGACGATGGCCGTCTCCATGAACGGCACCTACCTGCGCATCGAGATCCACGACCCGGACCGCAGCGCCCTGCCCACACTCCTGGGCGCGACGACCACGTCCGAGTCCGGTCGAGGGCTGGCCTTGGTAATGGCGGTGACGGACCGATGGGGCGTGATGCCGACCGACGCCGGCAAGACGACCTGGTGTGAGATCGCCACGGAACTGAGCGAGGCTGACGCCCACCTAGAGGGGCCTCAAGTTGATCGTGCGGAGGCTCTGCTCACCCTCTACGGCCGGTCGGCATATCGCAGGGAATCCTCACCGCACGTCGGACACGCCATCGCGGAAGAGGCAGCAATCGCCCTGATCTCGGACCTTCTCCACTGGTTCCGCGCCCACGGCCAGGACCCGGACACGGCCCTGGACCGCGCTCAGCTGCACTTCGAAGCTGAGGTGGGACACTCGGGTGACGATTCGAGTCCGTACGTACCGGTGATCTGACACCCTGTGGGGGCAGGCGTTTGCCCATGCCTGCATCCTCAGCCTGCGGCGGCCCGGAGCATCGCGCCGGCGTCATCGATCATCCCGTGCTCATGAAGCTGAAGAGTGGCGCGGACGATGTCCTTCTCGGGTGATCGCGCCCGTAGATCGTGATCAGCATGTCGGCCGGCTGATCACGATGCTCCTTCCGGAGAGGCGAGAGAGGGTGCGCTCTCCAGGGCCTGGACGCGGCCCGCTTACCTGCGCTGCACGGCTGCGACGAAGTTCCCCCAGGCGTGGGCGGAGAACGAGAGAACGGCCCGATCCGGCTCCTGAGAGTCCCGTACGGCGATGCCGCCCGGGAGGAAGGCTGCTTCGACGCATTCCGTGTGGCCAGCGCCGCTGTACGACGACTTGAACCAGGCATCGTCTGCAACGGATGCTGAAGCTTCGGCCATCAGCGCTGAGCGGGAGTCGTGCGAGCGCGACAGCCCGTTCCTTGTTGCAGGCACGTCGTTGATCGAGATCCTCACGGGCCGGGCGGTGGAGTCCACGACGATGGCGGTGCCTCCCTCGGCATGATGGAGCGTCACGGTCGCAGGATGGGCCTTCTCCACCTCGAAGGTGTACTCGACGCGTGCCGGTTCGGACATGAGCTGAACCCTTCGGTCAGGGGCGATGCCGGTTGCTGGCGCAGGAGTTGGCGTGTGGCGGCTGCACTACGGTAGCACCCTTTTCGAACATCGCGTCAACCTAAATTTGACGTGCCTGCCCATGTCAAATAACCTCGGTGGCTCATGGCGACAGGGGAACGGGGAGGTTCGGTGGGCGAGCTCGACTCCTTCGGCGCTTGGCTGGAGCGCCAACTACGGCGGAGCAGGGTCAGTCAGGCGGAGTTGGCTGCGGCCTTGAACATGACCCGAGCCGGGGTTTCGGCGTGGGTCAACAACCGTGCCATGCCGAGAGCCGACAAGCTCAGGTTGATAGAGGAGTTCTTCGGTCTTCTGCCCGGGGCTGCTACATCTCTGCAGGACGCCGAAAAACGGGCTGTTGACCGGATCTGGTACCACCGACGTGCGCACGCGGACGGAGGGAGGGAGTTCGGTAACGCTGCCGCCTTCGCCTTCGAGGCCGATCTGGGTACGCTCGCCCGAGAGGCCACCCAGAACAGCCTCGACGAACGACTCGATCTCACACGCCCCGTTCGTGTCCGCTACACGCTCCACGAGGTGAGTGGCGATCAACTGCGCGCGTTCAAGGAGCACCTGCGGTGGGACGACCTCGAGCCGCACTTCCGGGCAGCGGCCCGCCACCGTCAGAAGGTGGGGCGAGTACTTGCTGAGGGACTGCGGGAACTCGACGAGAGCGACAGCCTGTTGCTCCTACGGATCGACGACTACAACGCTGCCGGACTGACGGGACCGGAGTACGACGACGGCAGGTTCTCCGCTGTTGTGCGGCGTCAGTTGGACAGTCACAAGACAACAGGGCGCGCCGGCGGGTCGTTCGGCCTGGGTAAGGCGACCCTGTGGGCGAACAGCCGCCTGGGGCTCGTCTTGATCAACAGCGTTCTCTCCGAGCCATACGAGGGTCATCAGGAACGGCGCATGATCGGGCGTCTGGATCTGCCGTGGAGACGGGTGGACGGTGAGTCGTTCGCCGGACCCGCATGGCTTGGGGAGCCGGACGAGACACCAGGTTTCAGGAGAGTGGCTCGGTCATGGTGGGCGGACGAGGAGACCGCCCGTGCCTTGCATTTGGAGCGCGAGAGCCAGGATCCGGGCACGTCCTTTTTGATCGTTGGTGCTCATGACATGGGCAGCGAAGGGGAACGAGGACGGCCCGATCTCGCCGACATGCACACTAAGTTGACTGTGGCGCTGGCCGACAACTTCTGGGCCGCCATGACGGCTGGAGAGAGCACGCCGCCACTGCTGCAGGCCTCGGTCGCGGCACTGCGCAACGGCGAGGTCGTGATCCCGGAGCAGCGCGTGGACCCCGGCGAGCGCTTTCCGGCTCAGGTAAGGGCATTGAAGGCGTATCTGGACGGCGTCACCGTGGAAAAGCTCACTGCGGTGGATCAAGTGGCGCTCGTCCGAGTCCCTTTGTCGGTTCCTCCGTTGCGAGGCACGGGGGACAAGACGGTGGAGCATCAGGCCGTGTTGCTGGTGACTCCTGCGGACGACATGGATCAGGAACACAGCAGGGTCGTCTACATGCGTGGCAGCCGGATGACGGTCATGACCCGTCGACCGCGGGAGGTCCCTTTGGGGACCGACCCCTTCCAAGCCATCCTTCTGGCCGGCTATGCCACCGGCGAGGACGGGCCGGTGGTGGCGTCGGCGGAGGCGTTCCTGCGAGCATCCGAGCCGCCCGAGCACGACAAGTGGGACAGAACCGAAGAGCTCGCGGTTGCGTACGCTCGGGGTGCACTGACGCGTCCCAAGAAGTTCCGAGCCGATGTGGACGCTGCGCTGCGCGAAGTTGTCGGACGCCGTGAAGCACGAGCCAATGGGGGTCCGTCCGCCCTGAGAGAACTTCTCCAGTTGGATACTGCGGCCGGGGCACGCCGCACTGAGGGATATCCGACCATTCGCCATCTGGAGGGGGCGATCGACGACACCGGGGCCTGGAGAGTGAACATCGAATTGCGAGTTCCACAGCGGGACGACCCTTGGTTGCTGACTCCCGTCGCCTGGTTCGATTCGCAGCAGGGCGGGAAGGCCACGATCACCTGGGCAGCACTCACTGCGGTGGAGAACTGTGAGGTCGACGGGAAGAATTTGCGGGTTCAGTCTGGCGTACGCAGCGCGTCGTTTGCTGGCGTGACGGCGGTCGGCAGTCACCTGGTCTCGGCAGGTTGGGCGCGTCTCGCCGTGGACATCAGGCGAGCAAAGGGGGCGCGGATATGAAGACATTGATGCCCTACCCCACGGTTGTCGGCGATATAGATGTGACAATCGAGAAGGTTGCGCTCGATGGCCGAGATCTTTCCTATTCGATGATCTCCCGAACCGAGCATGTCGTTGCCTTGCACGAGATCGAGCGGACCAAGTGGGACGAGGCAAGGATCGAGGTGCGCGTCTCACTGCCGGAGCGTGAGATCGAGACGGGCCCATGGACCGACGTCGGCTGTGTTGTGGTACTCACCGAAGGAGCGACCAACACCCGACTGGCGCGTCCGCTGCGCAAGAAGCCGGATGGGGCTTGGGTCGGCAGCGTCCCTGTGTCACGCGCGCTGTATCGTGCTCGCGCCTCCCTCATGGTGAGTGTCGTTGCCACCGTCGGAGGCGTGGCCGGCCGAGTGATCGGTACCGCTGACACGGTGTGGACGATCGACCTCACTGCTCGTGTTCCCGAGCGCAAGAAGGAACTGAACATCGTCGAGATCGACTTCCGCGACGGTACCGAGGAGTGGTTGGTCAGGTTCAAGGACTCTCCATGGCTGGTGGAGACGAGTGGTGAGATGCCGACTGTCTATCTCAACACCGGGTTCGAAGGTCTCGCGCCACTGCTCAATGGCGCGGGAAGCGAGATGGAGAGGGGTGCGCGAGGGTTGGTGGCGTCACAAATCGCTGACGAGGCGTGGACGGCCATGTTCCATGCAGCTGTGAGTGATCTTGATATTGATGACGATGGAACTCCTCAAATCCCGTCGGGTTGGCGCGAAACGGTGTTGCGCCACATGTTGCCGGATGTGATGCCCGGAGCCTCGTTGGCCGATGCCTTGCTTGAGGTGCATGAGCGCCGCACGGACGATCAGGGGTGGTCGGAGTTGCAGACCTATATTCATCACGCAGCAGCCAAGCGCGCCCGTGTTCCGAAGCACCTCAGAACTGCCGTTCGCGCACTCGACCGAGCGGAGGTGACAGACCGGTGAGCCGGATTTCCCCTGCACTTCCGGAGGTTCTTGCCCTGCTGCCCACCCCCGCAGCCACACAGTATCTGACTCGTAGCGTGCTCACTGGCCAAGAGAATCCGCCCAGGGTCGCCCTCCAGCGCGCCAGTAAGCCTATTGGCGTGTCCGCTGCGCGTTGGCGCACCGCTCCGGTGAGGGAATTGGTCGAAGAGGCCATGCGGAGGTTTGCGGAAACACGCACGCGAGCCGACGCTTGGCTGGCACCACGCCTGCACGCCACCCTACGTATGACGCGAGCCGAAGCGGCCAATCCGGAGCTGTGGAACTTTATGTCCTTGGCGGTGGCGCCGGACTACGTGATCTGGCGCCACCGGGGGCCGGCTACGTCAGCCACGCCCAGTCCGACTGCCCCCGCGGACCGGTTCGTGGGGTTGCACTATAAACATGCCTTCGCAAGGCTGTGGTGGGCCGCAGAAATGTTCCGGGATGGGGAAGACTACAGGAGTGCGGAATTCGCGTGCAGTAACCAGGACGTGCTCCATACAGCTCTCAGGCTGAATACGATCGATCACCGCCCGACGGCACTGGCGCTTCTTCAGGTTCTTCGAAATATGGCGGCACGTAAGGTGTCTCTCCTCGGTGATCACGTCAATGCATTGGCGCACGAAATAAACATCGTCGGGAGCACCTTGATGTACGACGTCATCGCGCCAGCGGAACCACCTGATGTCGATGCCGTTCTTGATTGGATCGCGGAGGGAGAATCAGCTCCGTCTGTTCCACTGGAATCGCTCCCGGATGGTCCGAGAGATGGAAGAGTTCTCAAATCATCAGTGGAAGCTCTGGTGAGAATATTTGAGAAGGTCCATGCGGAGTCCCCCTACCTTCGCCGTAGAGGAGCGACCGCTGAAGAGTCGGGTGCCGGAGTCAGCCTCGCAAAGCCTGGTGGATGACCCCCGCCAGCGCCCGCGAGAGGCCGACCGGCACGGCATTCCCGATCTGACGCCCGATCTGGATCTTGCTGCCACACCATTTGAATGACTCAGGAAAACCCTGAATGAGTGCGGCTTCATAGTGGGTGATGGGACGCCATGCGAAGGGGTGCAGGTAGCGACCCTTTTCTGGCTTATAGAACTCCGTTCGGATAGTTACCGATGGTCGATCCCAATACATGCGCCCCATGACGTCGTGGGATCCGTTTCGGTGGGCCAGCCAGTTCGGAGTCGACAGTTCCGGAGGAAGATCGTGTCTGTTGCCGCCTCGAGGAATTGCTTTGTATCGGGCCAAGGACACATCTGTTGGCGTCCGCCCGAAATGCAAGTCCGTGGTTCTGAAAGTTCCCGGCAGGATGAAGTCCTTCAGTCCGAGTGGATTGCAGGTTCCTTCCGGGAGTTCAGTGGTGACAGGTGTCACCAGGGAGCGTGAGAAGACCGCGGGGCCGACTGCCACCCAAGGTTTTTTGGACTCGATTCCGGGCAGCGTCGTTCCCATGGTTTCGGGCGCCTTGGCGTGGCTGGTATCGGGGTAGCGGAGTCCGTTGAGATATTCAAGATCTCGACGGACTCCTATGACGATGGTTCTGCGTCGTGATTGGGGTACACCGTAGTCCGCCGCATTAAGGACGGAGTACTCGACGAGTTTGTAGTCTCGCAAACCACCGTTGGGCTTCTCTGTGGCCGCGTAAAGTGCCTCGAACTCGGCGGACCTCAAGAACCGATCAACATTTTCGACGATGAAAATCTTGGGCTCGATCTCATTGACGACCCGCATATATTCGCGCCACAGTTTGTTACGAGGATCGTTGACATCCCCCAGCCCGAGCCCGGAGAAGCCCTGGCACGGAGGGCCACCAAGAATGACGTCTGCTTTGATGCCGTGGTCGCGAGGTTGCCAGTCCTCGATGTCACCCGCGTGGATGTGATGCAGCCCGCCAGCGTCGTCCGCGAAGTTGGCGGCATACGTCGAGGCCGCCGCCAAGTCGTGCTCGACGGCCGCAACTGATCGGAAGACCGGAGCCGTCCCGCCAGGGGTGCGGAAGGACCGGAAACCTTCCGTGAAGCCCCCGCATCCCGCAAAGAGATCAACAACGTTGATCGGCTCCGGGGCTTCCTGGTTGTTCATGACCGTGAGTTTAGCCGGCCGCTGGGAGTGATCACGAACATACCTGGTGATCGGCCGGAAGGCACTGCCGGAAAGCCGGCAAATCACACTCAACTGCCCCCTGCCTGCGCCTTCACCCCAAGTGCGTGGGCGATGCACAGTCCTACAGCCTCAGCCACCGGCGGTGGTGAGGCATGTCCGACCTGCCGGTACACGGAGGTTTTTCGGCCGAAGAACCTCCACTCGTCAGGGAAGGACTGCAACATCGCGACCTGGCGCACATTGAGCTTTGGCAAGGCATCGACGGGGAAGTCGGGGCCTGGCACACCGTCTCCGATGCTGTTGCCGTTGACGCCCAACCTTGCCCAGGCGCGCTTGGAGCCGGTCGGTCCGAGATCGGCCCCGCCCCTGAAGGCGGAACCACCCACGATGGCGGGTGCCGGCTCATTCGCTCGTCCAGCCCATGCAGAGGCTCCGGGCCAACCGTCTCGGGCCATGGATGCTTCCAGCATCTCTCCGACCGAAGGCGCCGGTTCGGCCGCGGGTTCGGGCCAGTCGAATCGGCTGAGCTCCGGGTGACGCATGGCCACCAGAAACCCTTGTCGGCGGTGCTGAGGGACGCCGAAGTCCGCCGCATCGAGCACACGCCACTGGACTTCGTAGCCCACGTCGGCGAGGTTTTCGACGATCCAGGACCTGATGTTCTCGAACTTGTCAGAGGTGACAAGGTCTGGGACGTTCTCCAGCAGGACGGCACGTGGCTGCACCGAGTGTGTGAGCCACACCGCCGCCTCCAGGAGTTTCCGCTCCGTGTCGCTCTCGCGGCGCTGAACCGTCGCCGCCGACTTGACGCGTGGCAGGCCACCGGCAAGGAGATCCACGTCATAGACAGAGGGATGTTCTTCCGGGTCGAAGTCGATGACATCGGTGCGCAGGACTTGCCAATTCGGGCGATTCAGCTTCAGCGTCTTCCAGGAGTTCTCGTCGTTCTCGATCAACATGACCGGATCGAACCCTGCTCGTTCCAGCCCCAAGGCCTGGCCACCGGCTCCCGCGCAGATTTCGAGGGAGGAGAGTCGTGGTGAGGTCAATGCGGCTTTCTCCTTGAGGCAACGATGGTGGGCCGGTGACCGGGCGGGTCGGAGCAGGCCAGGACATTTCTGGTGCCGGACGTGTCTGGTGTCAGGTTGCGTCGATGATCGCCTCGTTCTCCTGGGCGGAGTCGATGGTGGTGAACCGCACGACCTTTTCGTCGTGGCCGTGTGCTGTAGCGGGGGCCACGAAGGCGAAGGCCATGACCAAGCGCTTCAGGTCGGCCTCGCCCGTTGCTGTGACAGGGGGGCGTTGCTCGAGTACGGGATACAGGGTGATCACACCGCGTCGGGGAGCCATGTGTTGCTCTGTGGCCGGATCATTGCTGTGTGTGAGGGAGCCGGCGATCCGCATGGCCACTGCTCGGTGCTTCGGGTCGCTGATGGCGCCGAAGAGCGGATATCGCTCGGGCCGTCGCTGCCGGCTGAACCAGGACAATGAGCGTTTGCGTGTTCCCAGCGGGACGCGCTGACCCGAGGAGGAGTGCTGAGGTGCGAGCACCAGCCAGTCGTCCACGTCTCGACGGGACTGTGAGATGGCCTCCAAGTAGGCGAGGCTCGGGGCGAAGTGCTCTCCGTGCCATTTCAGTGTCCGAAAGACAGTGATGGCCTCTTCGGGGGTCAGTAGCCCGGTGAAGGCCTCGAATCCGTGAGTGGTCCCGGAATCTGTTTTGTGAAACGAGAAATGTGTCGGAGTGTCCGACAGCCGATCCAGCACCGGGAGCCACCGGTCGGTGTTGTGGCGCAGGGCAGCAGTCTGGTTTTCCGTCGGATATGCGGTGGGTTCTGACCACTGGCCCGGCGATCTGACCTCGACCAGGCGTGCATTGTACATCTTATTGCGACTCGTCGGCTTCAATTTCGGGAAATGCTGGGAGACCAGAGGCGGCACTTGAGCCGGTGTGACCTGTGGCTTACCCTTCACCATGACGGAGTATTGTTCGAGCTGTGCTCGGAAGCTCTCCTCGTCTCGGCAAATTGCCTCGAAGGCGTCGTAGAGGTCGATTTCCTGTGGGCGCAGTCCGCCCGACGACTCCCTGCGGCCGACCCACAGGCGGACCAGGTCTCGGTAGCCCTTGCGGAATCCGAACCAGCGACCCATCTGCATCATCGTGGACGCGTTGCCCGCGCGTCGGCGGAAGTAGGTGACAGTCAGGCCCTCGACGGTGAATCCTCGCGACAGTTTTTGCCCGCCGATAAGGATCTTCCAGATAGCGCGACGGTCGAAGTCTGCTTCGCCTCTCTCGATGTCCTTGTCGCCGTTGACCACGATGACCGGTCGATCGTCGGCGCCGATGCGGGCCCAAGCCGCTCCGATGTAGGGTGCCAGGGCGTCATAGGAACTGGGGACCGCGAAACCGTTGGCTCGGACGCGGGAAACGGGAAGAAGGTCGGACTCGAAGAGTTCACGCAACCGCTGCCGGCCGGAAGGGCCGGTGTATCCGCCCTCGTCCCACAGGCGCAGCAGCCTTCCTCGCAGCTCGCTGTGCTCTGCCGTCAGCCGGGACTCGTGCACCAGCATGGTGTGGTGTCGGAAGTGGTTCTCGTCCACCCGAGGATCCTCGGCCTCTCGGTAGATCTTCATGGCTCCCGTAAGGACGAACATGTCCAGGGCCCTGCGCAGGCTGACGTCGTCCTCTTCCTCGGTGGAGCCACCGATTTCACGAACGTAGGCCTTCTCGTTCGAGTTCGCCACGGTGCGCTGCTGTGGCGGAATCTTCGACTCCAGGTCGTGAAAATCTTGAATCCCCATGTAGCCATGGGGCCGACGGAGAGAGATCAGGAAATCCCTAGGGAAGATGTCCCTGGTGTCGCTGGGGTCGATGAATACGTTCGCGAACGGTGTTGCTGTGTAGCCGACGTACTGGGCTCGCGGAAGAAGTCCCAGCAGCTCGGACACCTTCTGATTGATGGCTGTACGATCGGGGCCGTCACTCCTGTTGGGATTGGCGGTGTTCGGAGACGCCTCGTCGGACTCATCATCGATGATCAAGGCTGGGATCTCGCCCAGAATTCCCTTGATCTTTTCCAGGTCATTCACCAGCTTGTTCAGTACGCTCTTATTCTTCTTGACCACCATCAGGCGAGCGGCCGCGTGGTCGAGGTTACGCGGGTCGTACAGTGGGAGTGCCTTCTCCCGCTTCTCGATCTGGAGCGCGCGGATACCTTGAGCCAAGGACTTGTAGTCATTGGCGCGTGTGGTGAGCCGTTCGACATCGAAGGCGCCAAGTTCTGACGGCATCCCACCGTGAGTCAGGAATTTTCTGCGGAGCCATGCGGTGTCGTCCGCGTAGTCGGAATCAACCTCGTTGCTGGCCCCACGCAGGATGTTCTCCCGCCCCACCAACTCCATGTCGAGGCGGCGTTGGGTCTGGGCACGCAGTAGATTCAACGTCCCCCCGAGCACGATGACCAGACGATACCCGGCGTCGATGGCCTTCGCGATGACGCCCGTGAAGTTGGCAGTCTTCCCGGACTGCACGTAGCCGACAACCAACCCCTTCGACTGATAAGCCTCGGGCGAGGTCGGGTCCGCCAGGCGCTCGACAACCCGTTCGGCGGCGTCACCCAGGTCCGTTGTGGTCTCTGGACTCCAGCCCTTCTGCTCCTGCAGGTAGCGCTGGTACGCCGGCCAATACCAGTCGACGCCATGCTGAGTGCCGATCCCGCGCCAGGGCTTCCGTTCTTGGCTGATGACGACTGGACCGGCGGTCTTCTGCACCGGGATCTCGGCATCCAGAACCTTGCGGGTTACGGGCTCAAGGCCGAGTCTGTCGTGGACCACGGTGCGACGTTCGTCCGTACGTGGCTCGGTATCGGCGGCCCAGTCGGTTGTCGTGGGGCCGGTCGCGTAGTCCCAGTCGGTGAGCTGAATGCGCCATAGGCGCTTCAATGCTTCGGCGCCATCGCTGCCTGCGACCAAGATGTCCCTGAATGCTGTCTCGGAGACGTCGTGCCCGGATGCCTGCATCTCGGCGTAGAAGGCAACGGCGCGCCCGAGAGGTGCGGGGCCGGCTGCTTGCATGCCGGCCAAGGCAGCCTGATGCACCTTGAGAAGTAGGTCGGCGTTGGCGTTGTCCGCTGTGCTCATGTGGCGCTTCCTCAAGGGCGGTGGCTCACGGTAGGAAGAATTGACTCTGGAGCGCTGCAGGCGGTTCGAGGCCGGCCGGCAGACCTGTCACGTCGATGTTGTAGTCGACCTTGCTTATGCGGGCGGCCGACTCGGCCGGCAGCAGGCGAAGGAGTGACTGGTCCAAGCGTGGCAGATGGTCGTCGACCATGAGGACCAGCGGCGTGCTGCGGAGCGACCAACGTTCATCGTCCGTGGACAGGATGTTCGAGCTGTCGGGTTGGAGGATGGCCGCGAGACGTTGCTCGAGTGTGTCGAGGGCGGCACCCGTTGTGTGTTGTGCGAACTGCTCTCGAACGGACGAGGCGCACTGGGTGAAGGTGCGACCGTGAGCACCGCCTCGGGTGAGCTGGATAGACACCAGCCAGAGCGGCCGGTCTGTACTCGGGGTGAGTTGAGAAAGGCCATGGATGGTGTGACTGCGTTCCTCCGAGGATGTGGTCTTGACCTCGATGTCATAAGACGGCAGACCGAAATCGTGCTCCTCGCCGTACGACCCTCTCCAGGATTCTGCGGCGGTTTGCCATCCATGCGAGGTGGCGATGGCTGTCAGCATCACCAGTTCGCCCATCAAGCCGATTCGTTTCTCCAAGCTCATCGCCCGGGGTTTGTCGAGAAGGGCACGCCAGGCCTGCACCGTCTCATTGAAGGCTTGATCCGGGGTCCGCCCCCGGTCAACGACGCGATCGGCGACGGCGCACAGGAGGTCGTGAAAGTCGCGCAGCAGCTGTCGTTGGGTGGTCCTGAGACGAGCCATGCGCAGGCCGTCGTACGCTATTTCCTCGACACGTATCAGCGGATGTGGCGAGCGCGGCAACCTCTGACGGGACGTGAGCTCCAAATGGAGGGCGATGTCGCGATCGTCCGTCACGACGTAGTCGACACGGGGCAGGGTACTGCCACCGAGAGGGATGGTCGTTCCTCGGCCGGCGTGAAGAAAGTGTTCGATCTGCGACCAATCGGCCTTGGAATCAGCCGTCATCGTCGGCCACCCGGTCCAGTTCACTGCGTGCCGCAGCCACCAATACCGATTGCCACAGCTGTAGGTTGTCCTTCTCGCGACGGCCGCTGTACTCCTTCTCGAAAACTTCATGCAGCAGCAGGTACATCAGCGACTTAAGAAGTGGGGCATCGTTGAGACTGCCGTCATGGCCGCCCAGGATCGCCTTGCGGTAGTGCTTGTTGAGCACGATGGTCCGCTGCTTGCGATCGACGTGGAAGAACAACTCGTTGTCCAACTTGTCCCAGCGGACGCCGATCGGGTCCTCATAGGGGAGGAGAGGCAACTCCTCCTCGATGGCCGCCCGTACGTCCGGAGCGATCCCCTTGCCCGGGCCGATCACCGCCTTGCGTGTGACACCTACTCGTCTGCGGGCCTCGCGGTAAGTGGTGTCTGCGGCCGTCAGGTACTGGGAGAACTTGGTGCCCGACTCGTCCACCGCTTCATCGAGTGCGGCTGTGAACTCTGGGGACAGGTCGACGCCTGACTTCTTGACTGTGAGTCGAAAGACATCGCCCAGCATCTCGGGTAGATCGATCGCCACGCGAGCAAGAGAAAGATGCTGTTCGGGCTGGCGGTAGTTGTTCCAGCCGCCGGCCTGGACGAGGCGGTCGTTTCGGTAGAAGTAGAAGCCCTGTCGATCGATGACGGAGCCCACGGCCCGGTACTCGTCGATGTTGGACTTGGGGGGCCAAATGTGGGCGTCGAGCACGATGTGGGAAGCGAGACTCTTGATCGAGGCGCCGAACTTCCGCGGGTAGTCCGCAGCACCGGTAACGGGGTAGGCGAACGGGTCCAGGGGGTCGACACCGAAGTCCAGGTAGACCGTGCCGGTCAGGACGTCCTCGACGGCGATAGTGATGTTGAAGTCCGCGCGAGCCAGAAAACGATGCAGGTAGAGCCCCAAGTGGAGGCCCAGTTTATTGATTGTGCGCTGTAGGTAGCGATCTGTCTGCCCGCTGCCGCCGTGCTTGGGGAAGTCCTTCACTCCGTCCCAGCGAACAATTGTGCCCTGCCATGTGATGGGCTTGTCGTAGTAGCGGTCGACGAGTCTCTGTGCGAAGTCGGAGTCGACAATATCGCACTGGAATCCGGACTTGGCGTGCTCCATCAACCAACGGCGTCCCGCGGCGCGGGTGCGTTTGGTGGTGCTCACCACTGTGACGGCGTCGGTGTGAGAGAGGGACGCCGACTTCAGGCCGGTACCGAACATCCCGAGAGACTTGGCGCCGTACGACTGGCGACCGCCGATCGTCATGGCGACGTCCAGCGCTTCGTCGTCCATGCCACGTCCGTCGTCCACGACGAGGAGGGAAACGAGTTGCTCGCCGTCACGAAGGAAGTGGATCACAACGTCTTTCGCGCCTGCGTCGATCGAGTTGTCGACGAGGTCGGCAATGGCCACCTCGAAGCCGTACCCTTGGCTGCTCAGCGCCTCCATGTACCGGGCATCCGGAGGTAGGTGCTTGCTACCGGTTGTGGGGACGTCGAACTGCCAGCCTGTCATCATCCGCCTTGAGATCCGGGAGTGCGAGGAGTGTGATCACTCGCAATCGCATGATTCGTACGAGTAATGGTGACGGTAGAGCAGGGGACCGACAAGTGGGTTGGAAGTTCTGAAACCGCGCTCTTCCGGCACGGGTCTATGAACTGTGTGGCCTTCTCGCGTCGGCGACGGCGGCAGCCACCCGCCCTGCCACATCGGACGGCGCTTCGTGCTCCCAGAAGCGCAAAACCGTCCATCCGTCCGTCGTGAGGCGTTCGGTGGTTTCAAGGTCGCGCGCCATGTTGCGATTCAGCTTGTTTCGCCACCAGTCGGCGTTCGCCTTCGGATGGGTCGCGTGCTGGGGGCAGCCGTGCCAGAAGCACCCATCGAGGAAGACAGCGATCTTGAGGCCAGGAAAGGCGATGTCGATGCTCCGACGTGGGAGCCCCGGGACGGGGCGGTGCAGACGGTAGCGATGCCCGCTGGCATAAAGGAGACGGCGCACAGCCATCTCTGGGGTGGTGTCCTGGCTGGCCTGGCGGCTCATGCGGGCGGAGACACCGGGGGAAGACGGTGTGACGGGCACGTGGCCATTGTGCCGGCCAGGGCAGATGTCACTGAGTCCGGGCAGCTGGACGGCGGCTTGTGCGCCACGGTCCGGCCTCTGCGGAAGGCATGCCTGAGCGGCGGGGCGTTACTGCTGCCCCTGCGGGTACGGCGGCTGGTGCGCCGGTGGCCAGGCCGGGTAGCCGTATGGGCTGGGCTGGGCGTACGTGGTGTGCGGCGCGTACGCGGCCTGGGGTGGGGTGGGCCAGTACGGCGGGGGCATCATTCCCGGGTGCGGGCGGGGGATTGGGCGGCGGGGGAGGGGGACGGAGAGGGCGGCGTGGGCCAGGGCCGGTTGGGCGGTTTCGCGGTGTTGCCAGAGGCGGTCCAGGAGCTCGCCCTCGCGGGTGGTGAAGTCGGGGCCCGCCGTGCCGAGGTAGGCGCGGTGGCGGAGGAAGGCGAGTGAGGTGGCGGTCGCGGTGTACTCGGCGACGATGCGGGCCGCGGCCGGGCCCTGGGTGCGGCGGGCGAGGTCGCGGGCTATGCCGCGGGCGCGCATGGAGGAGAGGGCGATGGGTTCTGGTGGGGTGAGCCAGCCGGCGGCCTGGTAGGTGGTGAGCTGGGTGCGTATGGTGCGCAGCTGGTTGTTGCGGGACCAGATGGTCAGCCAGGTGAGCAGGCCGAAGACGGGGACCATGAAGAGGGCGTAGACGGCGAGGAAGCCGTAGCCGCCGAAGGTGGCGGAGCCGTTCCAGAGGCCGTGCAGGACCATGGCGCCGAGCAGGGCGGCGAGGGGGACGAGGACGCGGCGCGCTCGCTGGTGCTGGGCGGCCGCGGCGGCTATGCCGAAGCCGATGCCGGTGGCGGCGGTGAAGAGGGGGTGGGCGAAGGGGGACATCACCGCGCGGATGAAGAAGGTCGCGGCGGTGGTGGAGCGGATGCCGGAGTAGCCGAATTCCTGGTCGCTGACGAAGGCCGTGCCGAGGTAGAGGATGTTCTCGGTGAAGGCGAAGCCGGTGGCGGTGATTCCGGCGATGACGACGCCGTCGACGATCCCGTTGAAGTTGCGGCGCCGGAAGAGGAAGAGGAGCAGTACGGCGGCGGCCTTGGCGCTCTCCTCGACGACGGGGGCGACCAGGGTGGCGCCCCAGGCGTCGACGTCGGCCTGGCTGGAGGAGGAGTCGGCGACGTTGGTGATCAGCCAATCGGTGGCGAAGCCGTTCGCGATGAGGGCGACGAGGGTCGCCGCGCACGCCCCCCAGGCGAAGGCGAAGATCAGGTTCCGCCAGGGTTCGGGTTCGATGCGGTCCATCCAGCGGAACGCGGCGATCAGCAGCGGTACGGGCAGGATGGCCAGGCCCAGGCCCACCAGGAAGCCCTCGGTGCCGGTCTGCTGGCGGACCAGGGCCAGGATGATCAGCCCGGAGAGGGAGAGCAGGACGATCAGGGCCGTGGCGCGCAGGGACTTGTTGGCCCACAGTGCGCTCAGCCGGCCGCCCCACGGGCCGCGGCCCGGCGGCGGGTGTGGCCAGTCGCCTCCGGCCGGCGGCACGGACGTGGGGCCGGTCCACGGCTGTTGTCCGTATGCCGTGGCCGGGGGGCCGGGCTGCTGGTGCGGGGGCGGGGACTGGTGCACCTGACGACCCTAACGAACGGCGGAATGGCGGACCGAAGGATTATGCCCAGGCGCTAAAGGGCGCTATGTCTCCGCTGTGTCCCGCGCTATGCCCCCGCTATGTCTCGCTGCGGCGGAAGATCAGATCGTGGACGATATGGCCCTTCTCCAGGCCCTGGCCCTCGAACTTGGTCAGTGGGCGGAAGGCCGGGCGCGGGCTGTAGCCGCCGTCGGGCTGGGTGTTCTCGAAGTGCGGGTCGGCGGTGAGGACCTCGAGCATCTGCTCGGCGTACGGCTCCCAGTCGGTCGCGCAGTGCAGCAGCGCGCCGGGGCGCAGCCGGGTGGCGGCGAGGGCGATGAACTCGGGCTGGATGAGGCGGCGCTTGTGGTGCCGCTTCTTGGGCCAGGGGTCCGGGAAGTAGACGCGCAGCCCGGCGAGGGAGGCGGGCTCCAGCATCTCGCGCAGCAGGATGATCGCGTCGCCGTTCGCCACCCGGATGTTGGAAAGATTCTTCCGCTCCGCGAGAGCGAGCAGATTGCCCTGGCCGGGGGTGTGGACATCGGCGGCCAATATGCCGGTGCCGGGGTCGGCGGCCGCCATCTGGGCGGTGGCCTCGCCCATGCCGAAGCCGATCTCCAGGACGACGGGCAGGCCCGGGTCGCCGAACAGCTCGCCGAGGTCGATACGCGAGAGGCCGTCGATGTCCAGGCCCCACTGGCCCCACAGGCGGCGCAGCGCCTCGCCCTGGCCCAAGGTCACCCGGCCGCGACGGGGGCGGAACGAGCGGATGCGCCGCTCGTGGTGCGAGCCGGCGGGGTCGGCCAGCGGGCCGCCCGGGAACATCGGCTCGGCGCGACGGTCGCGCGGGGTCGGCAGGGTGCGCTCGGCGCAGGGCTCGGGGGCGGTGTGGTTCTCGGACACAGTGCTTTCGATTCTACGGGCCCAGGCAGCCGCGCCCGGGCCCCTCATGCCCGAGCCCGAAGTGCCCGGGCCCCAGCGCTCAGGCCCGCATGCCCGACCGTTCAGCGCCCGACCGTTCAGCGCCCGACCGTTCAGCGCCCGGGCCCCAGCGCCCAGGCCCGACTCACAGCCGCTCCAGCACCCGTCTCGCGACCTCCCGCCCGATCGGCAGCGATGCCGTCGCCGCCGGCGAGGGTGCGTTCAGCACATGGACGACGCGGGGGGACTCCTTGATCAGGAAGTCGTCCACCAGCGTGCCGTCGGGCAGCACCGCCTGGGCGCGCACGCCCGCCGGGGCCGGTATCAGGTCGTCGGCCGTGACATCCGGCAGCAGACGGCGGACGGCGTCGGTGAAGGCGCCCTTGGACAGCGAGCGGCGCAGCTCGCCCGCGCCGTAACGCCAGTGGCGGCGGGCTATCCGCCAGGAGCCGGGGTACGCCAGCGTCCCGGCCAGCTCGCGCGGGCGGACCGTGTGCCAGGTGTAGCCCTCGCGGGCGAGGGCCGGCACCGCGTTCGGCCCGATGTGGACGGAGCCGTCGACGCCGCGGGTCAGATGGACGCCGAGGAAGGGGAAGGCCGGGTCGGGGACGGGGTAGACCAGGCCGCGCACGAGGGAGGCGCGCGAGGGGACCAGCTCGTAGTACTCGCCGCGGAAGGGGACGATCCGCATGCCGGGGTCGTCGCCCGCCAGCCGGGCGATCCGGTCGCAGTGCAGACCGGCGCAGTTGACCAGGGCGCGGGCCCGCAGCACCGTCCCGTCGCCCGTACGGACCGCGACCGCCGACGGGCGCCGCCCGATGGCGTGCACCCCCGCCCCGTACCGCACCGACGCCCCGGCGTCGCGCGCGAGGCGGGCCAGCCGGGCCGCCACGGCCTTGAAGTCACAGATGCCCGTCGTACCCACATGGATGGCGGCCAGGCCGCGCACCCATGGCTCGTGCTCGGCGAGCTGGGCGGGGCCGAGCTCGCGGACCGGGATTCCGTTCTCCCGGCCGCGCTGGACCAGGGCGTGCAGCCGGGGCAGCTCCGCCCGCTCCGTCGCCACGATGAGCTTGCCGGTCACCTCATGGGCGATGCCGTGCTCGGCGCAGAACTTGACCATCTCCGCCGCGCCCTGGGCCGCGAACCGCGCCTTCAGCGACCCGGGGCGGTAGTAGATGCCGCTGTGGATCACGCCGCTGTTCCGCCCCGTCTGGTGGCAGGCGGGGCCGGCTTCCTTCTCCAGGACGGTCACCCGGGTGCCGGGCGAGGCGCGCGTGATCGCATACGCCGTCGACAGGCCGACGATCCCGCCCCCGACCACCAGCACATCGCAGTCCAGCGCCCTCACGTCACCTCACCTCCCCACGCCGCGCACAATCCACTCACCGAACTTGATGACTATCATGACCCGCGCCACTGACAGCCATCAGAAACCCGCGTCACCCCCCGTGATCTGCCACTCCGCCGGTACCGAACGATCACGGCAGACGATCGCGTGCTCCGCCTCACCATCACGTGATCAGGCTGCCGGGCCGGAGCCGTCAGCCGTCCGGCCCGGCATGTCGCCCCCATCACGCGTCACCCCCGTCACACCGCCCCCTTCAGGCGTCACGCCGGCGCCATCAGCAGCGGCCGCGCCCGCTCCCGCAGTTCGGCGACGCGCGGCTCGTCGCGGTACGCCTCCAGGCGGTGCATCAGGTCCCGTACGTACTCGGTGGTGCGCGCGGACGATATTCGATTGGCGACCTCCACCGCACGGGCGCCCGCCGCGCACGCGGCGTCCAGATTGCCGGACTCCAGTTCGGCCACGGCGGACACGACGAGCCGCAGCCCGTGGGAGCGGACGAACTCCTCGGTGGGCCGGGCCAGCGCCTGCTCCGTGAACCGCCTTACCTGGCGCGGAAGTCGGAGGTCGCGATAGCACTCGGCGGCGTCGGCGGCGAACCGCTCGTGCGAGTAGAAGTCCAGCCAGGACGGGTCGGGATCGCCCGAACGGGACCGCTCGAGCCAGCCCTCCGCGGACTTGAGCGCCGCGCCGCAGGCCGGCCCGTCCCCGGCCTTGGCCTGGGCGCGGGCCTCGACGAGGCGGAAGAAGCTCATGGTGCGGGCGGTGGCCAGGCCGCGGTTGCGCTCGACGGCGGCCTGGGCCAGGTCCACGCCTTCGTCGGCGAAGCCCCTATAGGTGGCCTGCAGGCTCATGGAGGCCAGCACATAGCCGCCCAGGGGCACGTCGGCCGCGGCGCGCGCGAGGCGCAGCGCCTGGATGTAGTAGCGCTGGGCGGCCTCCTGCTGGCCGGTGTCGAAGGCCATCCACCCGGCGAGCCGGGTCAGTTCGGCGGTGGCGCCGAACAGGGAGCGGCCGACCTCGTCGCTGTACGAGCCGAGCAGCAGGGGCGCCGCGTCGACCCGTAGGCACTCGGGCACCATCGACGAACGCCAGTCGCCGCCGCCGTACTTGGAGTCCCATCGGCGCGCATCCACAGCGGCCTCGCGCAGCTTGGTGACGTCGCTGTGCCCGACGCGCTGCGGTAAGCCGTCCAGTCCCACGCTGCCCTCGGCGTCCTTGGGCTCGCGCGCGACCGACGGGTCGGCCGGGGTTATCAGCCAGCGGGACGCGGGCGTGGCATATGCGCTGACCGCGAAGGATCCGGCCAGACTCTGCCAGATCCCGCCCCCACCGCGCCGACCCGCCAGATCCAGCCGGTAGAGCTCGGTCGCCGAGCGCACGGCCTGGCCGATGTCGCGCGGGAAGGCGAGGCCGACCTCGGGCGCCGGATCGGCGTCGGCGAGCCCGATCTCATGGAGTGGTACGGGCCGCCCGAGTTTGCTCCCGATCGCGGCCGCAATCAGATGGGGCGCGGCGCCTTGGGGCACCATGCCCTTCGAGACCCAGCGGGCCACGGACGTCTTGTCGTAGCGAAGGGTCAGGCCACGCTGGGCTCCGAGGTCGTTGACTCTCCGCGCCAGCCCGGCATTGCTGATCCCCGCGAGGGCGAGAACGGTGCCGAGCTTCTCGTTCGGCCCGCGTGGCTCCCTGGTCATGCGTACCCCTCGACAGCACCGACGGCCGCCCCGGCATAGGCACGGGGCATTCGTAAACCCAGCGTAGTTCGCCGGATCCCGACCGTTAAGAGGTGGTGTCCCGGATGGCGAGATTCTTGTACGAACGGACGTGCGGAGCGTGGTGCGTGCTCCTGCTGTGTGTGGCTGTGCGCCTGTCCGTGCGCTCTGTCTCAGGGTTCGCGGGAACGTTTCGATGGGTCCTGCGTGGGTCGGCCCGCTGTACGGAATCAGTGGGCTGGGGGACGCCGCCGCCTCATTCCCCGCGGGCGGCGGAGCGGTCCGGGAGGCGGATGCCGCCTCCCGGACTGACGTACCGTCAGGTGTGATGCGGGGGAGAGGGCTTCCCGCCAGGCTGTCGTCGGGGCGCTGCCGGGGCGCCGCTGGGCGGTCGCAAACCGCCGCGAGATTTCCGTAAGTTCATCAAGAACGCTACGGAAATTTGGCCGAATATCGCCGGTCGACACCTGCCGTCGCCCTGTGTGGTGCTGATCACGGCCGGGCTCCCGCGCCGGGCCGGGGAGGGGAAGGTCCGGCGCGGCAGTCCTCCCCGTGGCGTCTGCGGCGTTCCTGCGGCGTCCTGCGCGTTCCTGCGGTGTTCCTGCGGCGTCCTGCGGTGTTCAGTGCATGCGCCCCGCGTCGACGGCTGCGCCCCGCGCCCGACGACTCGTACGGCTTGTACACCTCGTTCCAAGCGCGCCTCACGGGCGCCCAATTGGCGTCTCTGCGCCCTTGCGCGCCCCCTTGCGCCCCTCTCGTGGCAGCATGGGCCACGGCGGAGCGGTCCGTCGCGCCGACGACGGTTCCCGCGTGCGCGTCCGCGCTTGGCGGGATCACGTCTTGTGATCAACCCTGTTGTTCCTGTGGTCGACTGCGGTCAAAGGACATCCAGGAGATCCATGTAGTTGTCCGGTTCGATGCCGAAACCGTCGACGTGCTGTGCATGATGGCACCTACTTCTTGGTTGCCTTGTTTGCCCACACCCTGTGGAGGCGCGATGCGGTGGTTGGTGGGTTGGAGCAGTACCGCATCGGGGCCAGACCCCTCGCAGGGCCGCGCGGTCCAGCCGGTCGGCGCCCATCTCCTGTGGTCGGACCCCGATCCGCTGTGGGCGGTCGGCGACTGGCGGCCCGACGAGGTACGCGTCGTCCAGGCCGACCCCTTCTCCCGCCTCGCCGTCTTCGGCTGCTGCGGCGCGTCCGACGAGGAGCTGCGCGTCGGCCTGTTCGCCGCCCGCGGCGGCGCCCTGCGCCACCTCACCGCCTGGTCCGGCAGCTACACCGCCGTCGCCCAGATCGGCCGCCGCACCACCATCGTCGGCGACCTGGCCGGCGCCCGGCCCGTCTTCCACACGGACTGGGGCGGCGGCACCGCGTACGCCACGGCCGCCCTCCCGCTCGCCGACCTCATCGAGGCGCAGCTCGACGTCGGCCACCTCGGCGCGCTGCTGGCCTGCCCCGACTCCCCGGAGGCGATGGGCGACGGCACCCCGTACATGGGCGTCAGACGGGTGCCCCCGGGACACGCGCTGATCCTGCGCGACGGGGCCCGCGACATCGTCGGCTACGAGCCCACCGCCTCGCTCGCCGTCGCCGCGCCCCAAGTGGACCAGGAAAAGGCCGTGGACGGCGTACGGGACGCCCTCGTGGAGGCCGTACGGGCCAGGCTCACCGCGCCCCGCCACGCCCCCGACACCAGCGGCGGCCTCGACCCCGGCCCGGTCCCCGGCATGGGCCCCGCCGAACGGCGCGCGGCCCGCGGCGCACCCGCGCCCGGCATCGGCGCCGACCTCTCCGGAGGCAGCGCCTCCGCCACCCTGGCCCTGCTGGCCGCCGGACTGCCCGGAATGCCCGGCACCCTCCTCGGCCACGGCGCCGAAGCGGGCGAACGCCTCCTCGCCGTCACCTTCAACGACCTGGCCACCGCGGGCGGCGCCCGCGCCCGCGAGGCCGAGCTGGAACGGGCCGGCACCATCGCCGCCAACCCGCGGCTGCACCACGTCGTCGTCACCGCGGGCGAGGAAGCGCTCCCGTACGCCGCCCTGGACAGCGGCCCGCTCACCGACGAACCCGGCCCCTCCATCGTCAGCGCCGAACGCCACCGCCGCCGGCTCGTCGCGGGCAGCGCGGACCACTTCGTCGGCCACGGCGCCCGCCAGGCGCTCGACGCCCACCCGGCGCGCCTCGCCGACCTGCTCCTCGACCGAAGACGCCGCCACCTGCTACGCCCCGCCACCGCGCTTGCGAAGGCCGACGGGCCCTCCGGCCACTCCTTCTTCGTGCCCTTCACGGTCTACCGGGCGGCGCGCAAACTGGCCCGTACGTCCTACCGGGACGGCGTCGAGGACGCCGCGAGCCGCCTCCTGGAACGGCGCTTCACCGACGACGGCAGCGGAGGGCGAGACGGCGGCAGGTCCGGGCCCGGGGTCGTCTCCGCCTCCCTCGCCGCGCTCGCCTGGTGCCGGCCAGGACCCGCCGCCCGCTGGCTCACCGGCGAGGCGCTGGCCGAGGTGTCGCTGCGCCTGGAGCAGGCCGCGGCCCGCCCCGTCACCCTGCGCCGCCCCGGGGAGCGGCGCGCCGACGCGGCCCTGGCCAGGCACGCCGCCGACCACCGGGTGTTCGAGCAGGCGGCCGAGGTACGCAGCCAGCGCCTCCACGCCCCCTTCCTCGACAACCAGGTCGTACGGGCCTGCCGCGCGCTCCCCGAAGCGCTACGGGTGCAACCCGGGGCGCGCGCGGCCACGCTGCGCGCGGTCCTCGCGGGAGCCGGCATCCGCGACCTGCCACCCGGCTGGGGAGCCACCTCCCATGCCGCCCACGCCGCCGCCGTACGGGCCGGGCTGCGCGCCTGGGTCGGCGAGGTCGTCAACCTCTTCGACGCGCCGCTGCTCGCCGACGCGGGCCTGGTCGAGGCCCGCGTCGTACGCAAGGCGCTGCGCGCGGCGGCGGAAGGGGAGCGGCTGCCCCTGGACGGGCTGGCCGAACTCGTCTCCACGGAGGTCTGGCTGCGGCGGCTGCTGGCCCGGCGCGGCACCTGCTGGACGGGGACGGCGGCGCCGCGGCAGCGGGCGGTGGCGGGTGGAGTGGTGCCGCGGCCGAGCCTGTAGGGCTGCGGGTGGGGGTATGGGTGTGGGTGTGCGGTTATGGGCGTGTGGTGCTGCGGGTGTGGGTGTGGTGCTGCGGTTTGTCTTCGGGCCGTGGGTCCGGTCCGGGTCGGGTAACGGCACGCCAATTGACCACGTGTTCGTATGGTCCTACCGCTGACCCGAGGACAATGACCCCGTGCGGTATCTGATCCTCGGCTCGGCCGAAGCACGCGACGACAACGGGAACCCCCTGCCGCTGGGCGGTTCCCGTCTCCGCGCGCTGCTCACCGCGCTCGCCATGCGCGCCGCACGCCCCGCTCCCGTAGCCGTGGACGTCCTCATCGACGAGGTGTGGACCCACGACCCGCCCCAGGACGCCCCGGCCGCGCTCCAGGCGCTCGTGGGCCGTCTGCGCAGGGCCATCGGCCGGGACGCGGTGGTCTCCTCGCCCGGGGGCTACCGCCTCGCCACGAACGGCCAACAGGACGTCGACCTCCTCCACTTCGAGGCGCTGGCGAAGCACGGCACGCGGGCCCTCGGCGCCGGTGACGCACAAGAGGCGGCCGACGTGCTGCGGGAGGCGCTCGCGCTGTGGCGCGGCCCCGCGCTGGCCGATCTGCCGGACCGGGAGGCCGCCGCCGCCCGCCCCGAGGCGCTGCGGCTCACCGCGCTGCACCGCCGTATCGACGCCGACCTCGCGCTCGGCCAGGCGGCGGACGTCATACCGGAGCTGCGCGAGCTCGTCATGGACCACCCGCTCGACGAGACCTTCCACGCGCAGCTGATCCGCGCGCTGCACGCGTCGGGCCGCCCGGCCGACGCGCTCGCCGCGTACGAGGCGGTCCGCCGGACGCTCGCCGACCACCTCGGCACGGACCCGGGCACGGACCTCAAGGCGCTGCACGGGTTGCTGCTGTCGGGTGCGCCGCTGTCCTCCAGTGCGCCGCTGTCTGGCGCGCCGCTGTCCGGGGGGCCTGTGCCGCCCTCGGCGGGCGCGGGGCCCGCGGCGGTACGGCGTCCCGGCGGGCCGACCGGCCCGGTAGGCGACGGCGGCGCTGGCGGTGGCGGCGCTGGCGGTGGCGGCGGTGGCGGCGGTGGCGGCGGTGGCGGCGAACGGGGGGCGGCGCGCGGCTCTGAGGCGGCCTTTGGGGCGGGCGCCGCCTACGACGGTCGTGACGGTGGTGGGGAGGCCGGGGCATCCTCTTCCGGCGACGAGGCGAGGCACGGGCCGTACGGTCCTGTGGCGCCGCACGCGTCGGAGCCGACCCGTGTCGCGCACGCCGACCGCGTGCCCGAGGCGCCCCACGGTCCGGGGACGCCGGGCGGGATCCCCGGCGGCGACCGGCTCGCCGCCGGGGATCCCGCCCATGAGCCCAATTCGGCTCCTGGCTCAGCGGCGGCGGGCGGGGCTGCGGTGCCTCGCGCCTCGGAGTCAGTCGGCGGCGCGGCGGCGGGCCGTGGGGGAGCGGGCGCCCTGGGGCCGTACGCCGAGCGCGGTCCTGAGACACCCCAGGATGGCGGGCCGGCCGCCGGGTACGCCGCCCACGTGCCTGAGGCCGCCTATGGCAGCGGGCCGGCCGCTGGGCACGCCGCCCACACGCCCGAGGCCACCTACGGTGGCGGGTCGGCCGCCGCTGTCCACGGCGCCCGCGCCCCTGAAGCCGGCCCCGTCATGGCCCGCCCCGCCAGGGCGGCTCATGACGCCGGAACCGCCCTCATCGGCACCCCGCCCGCGCCGTCGAACGGCGGACCGGGACCGAGCGGGCCGCAAGGCGGCGGCTTGCGTCCGCGCGGGAACCTCCGGGCGCGGCTCACCAGCTTCGTCGGGCGGCAGAGCGAGATCGGGGACCTCCACGGGGATCTGCGCGGCGCTCGGCTGGTCACGCTCACCGGCCCGGGCGGCTCCGGCAAGACCCGGCTCTCCGAAGAGGCCGCCTCGACCGTCACAACTGCCTACCCCGACGGGGTTTGGGTCGCCGAACTCGCCAAGCTCGACCATCCCGCCGCCGTCCCCGGAACCGTCCTGAGCGCTGTAGGCGACCGTGAGACGTCCCTGCTCGCCACCGGGCTGGAAGGGCGGATCGGCCCGGCGGACGGCGCCGATCCGACCGCGCGCCTCGTCGAGCTCTGCGCGCACCGCCGTCTGCTGCTCCTGCTCGACAACTGTGAGCACGTCATAGACGCCGCGGCGCGGCTCGCCGAGACGCTGCTCGCGCACTGCCCGGGGGTGACCGTGCTGGCCACCAGCCGGGAGCCGCTGGGCGTGCCGGGCGAGACCGTACGGCCCGTGGAGCCGCTTCGGCCCGCGCCCGCCCACCAGTTGTTCGCCGAGCGCGCCGCGGCCACCCTGCCGGGGTTCGACCCGGCGCGGGACGCGGACACGTCGGCCGCGGTCGCGGAGATCTGCCGTCGGCTGGACGGTTTGCCGCTGGCGATCGAGCTGGCGGCCGCGCGGCTGCGGCTGTTGACCCCGCGCCAGATCGCCGACCGGCTCGACGACCGCTTCCGCCTGCTGACCAGCGGCAGCCGGACCCTGCTGCCGCGCCAGCAGACGCTGCGGGCCGTCGTCGACTGGTCCTGGGACCTGCTCGACGAGCGCGAGCGCACGGTGCTGCGCCGGGCTTCGGTGTTCGCGGGCGGATGGGGGCTGAGCGCGGCGGAGGCGGTGTGCGCGGACGCGCCGCCCGCCACCGACCTGCCCGCCACCGACCTGCCCGCCACCGACCGGCCTGCCACTGACCTATCCGCCACCGACCGGCCTGCCCGCCCCCACGAGCACATAGCCCCCGGCGATGTGCTCGATCTGCTCGGGGCGCTGGTCGACAAGTCGCTCCTGGTCGTCGACCATCCGACGGCCGACCGGGCCTCAGACGACCCGATCCCGGAAGACCCGGCCCCGGAAGACCCGGCCCCAGAGGGCCCGGCCCCGGAGGCGGCCCCGGCCCCGGAGGCGGCCCCGGCCCCGGAGGATTCCGTCGGCGCCCCGGGCGCGGCCCCCTCCGAGGTCCGCTACCGCATGCTGGAGACGATCCACGAGTACGTCGGCGAGCGGGCCGTCGAGGACCCCGCCGCCCGGGCCGACCACGCCGCCGCCGTCGCCCGCCACACCACCCACTTCCTCGACTTCGCCCGCACCGCCGAGCCACGGCTGCGCTCCGCGGAACAGCTTTCCTGGCTGCACCGCGTCGAGGCGGAACTCGACAACATCCGAGCCGCCCTGAAGCGCTCCCTTGAGGCGTGCGACGAGCAGACCGCGATCGACTTCGTCACGGCCATGAGCTGGTTCTGGTGGCTGCGCAACTACCGGGACGAGGGCATTGCCTGGACTCGTGAGGCGTTGATCCTCGGCGGCTCCATGGGGCGCGGCGACATCTACAGCATGCTCGGTTCGATCCCCGAGGAGGTCCCGTCCGGGCAGGATGGCGTCGACGCGGCCGTCACGCGCTACTGGGACCAGATGGACCTGCGGCTCCTGCTGTTCTTCTTGAACGCCGACAACGCCGATGGGCCGACCCTGAGCAGCCCCGAGGCCGTGACCGCGGCCCTTCGCATCCGCGATGCCTACATGGCCCACCCCAGCCCGCGCACCGCCCGCTTCCCCGGCATGCTGTGGCCGTTCGCCGGGTTCGTCATCGACGGCCACACCGGGGCGATGCCACTGATGAGCGAGGTGGTGGCCCACTGCAGGGCGTATGGCGACGACTGGGCGGTCGGCGTGGCGCTGATGTTCCGTACGCACGTGACCATCGATTCGTCGGGCGGTATGAAGAACGCCGAGGCGGACTGGGCGGAGCTGCGGGAGCTGAGCAGACGGGTCGGCGACCGGTGGATGCTCGCCCAGGTCGAGACCGCCGCGGGCGAGATGGCCGCGAGCCGCGCCCGGCTCGACGAGGCGCGGGCCTCCTACGAGCTGGCGCGGCGGCTCGCGCGGGAGATCGGCGCACACACCGAGACGCCGTTCCTCATCACCCGGCTGGCTGACGTGGCGATCAACGCCGGGGACTTCGACCGCGGCGAGAAGCTGCTGGACCAGTCGGACCAGGAGGCGGGGCGCCGCGGCTCCAGGGACGTCCAGTCCTTCAACCGCTTGCTGCGCTCACTGATCGAGCTGCACCGCGGAGATCTGGCCCGGGCGCGGACGCTGTGCGACGAGGCGCGGCGCACCGGTGAGCAGGCGACCCCGCCCCCGCAGTTCTGGATCATCATGGACGGCGTGGACGCCCGCATCACCGCCGACGAGGGCGATGCGCCCGGCGCGCTGTGCAAGGTGCGCGACAACCTGAGCAGGGGCGTCGAGGCCGGTTGTACGGAGCTCCTGCTGGCCCGCCAGGCGGAGACCGCCGCCCACGCCCTGGTGGGTTGCGACGAGGAGCGCCTTGCCGCCCGGCTGCTGGGCGCGGCCGACGCCTGGCGCGGCGAGCTGCAGCGCACCCCGCTCATGCTGCGCGAGGACGAGAGGACCGTGGCGGCCGCGCACCGCGCCCTGGGCCGCGAGGCGGCCCAGGCGCTGCGCGCCGAGGGCGCGGGCCTGTCCGTCGAGCAGGTCATCGCCCTGCTCGACGAACTGGTGACCGCTGCCTAGCCCGACGCCCGACCGTTGCCACAGCCTCAGACGACCGCTGCCGCAGCCTCAGACGACCGCTGCCGCTGCCCAGCCCGACCACTGCCTGGCCCCGGATGACCGCCGTTCAGCCCGACAGACCCCCGCCTGGCCCGACAACTACCCAGCCCAGATGACCGCTGCCCAGCCCAGGGCGCGTGTCACCCCTCAGAACGCGTGTCACCCCGCAGGGCGCGTCACCCCGCAGGGCGCGACCGCAGCCCGTCCAGGAGGATGTCCAGCAGCCGCGCCGACGCCGCCGCCTGCTGCACCGCGTCCGGCAGCGAGGGCGCCGCCGTGGCGATCACCAGCAGTACGTCGGCCACCGTCACGTCCGGCCGCAGCTCGCCCGCTTCCCGCGCCCGGTCCACCAGCTGCCCGACGACCTCCAGCAGCGCCGCGGCGCCCGCGTCGTCAGGGCCGCCCGGGACGACGGGGCTGGGCTGCTCCACCAGCCGCAGCTCCGGCTGGGGAGGGTCGGCTAACCCCACCTGCCGCTGCTGCGGCACCCGGACCTCCGCCTCCACCTCGACCCCGACCCGCAGCACCTGGGGCGGCAGCAGCCGGCCCGCGCCGGAGGCCACCGAGGTGCGCAGGAACCGGGCCAGCGCCGACCATGGCTCGTTCTCCTGGCCGAGGGCGGCGCGCGCCTGGTCGGTCAGCCGGGCGGTCTCCTCCTCGGCTATGCGACGGACCAGGACGTCCTTGCTGGGGAAGCGCCGATAGACGGTGCCCACCCCGACCCGCGCGCGCCGCGCGACGTCCTCCATGGGAGCGCCGTACCCCAGCTCCCCGAAGACCTCGCGCGCCGCCCGCAGCACATGCTCGAGATTGCGCTGCGCGTCCACGCGCAGCGGAGTGTTCCGGCCGCCGGCACCGTCCACCGATGCGACGGCTGACGACCAATGAGAACCCTGAAGCTGCATAGTGATCCCCCGGTAATGACGTCTCCCCCCGGAGACTCCCCGCCCAGAACGCCGGGGCAGTCACGACCCCGACGGAGTACGAACATAGTTGAGCGCCGGTCAAGAAAGAAGGGGGTAGGTCCGGACAGATCGACCCCCGTTCGGAGTACCGCACCGCCCATCACCGCTTCCCCACCCGCCCACTACCTCGCGCCCCCCTACTGACCTGCGCACCTTCCGTACGCTTGACCGAATGGGCGCGGCGGGGCGCGCCGAAGCCGCCGGTCACACAATTCGTCGGGCCTGTGGACAAACCGCGGCTGTGCGTGCCTCATGGGAGGGTGAAGGAACCTGCGCGCATTCTCGTTGTCGGCGGTGGCTACGTCGGGATGTACACCGCGCTGCGCCTCCAGCGGAAGCTGAAGAGGGAGCTGGGGCAAGGCGACGTACAGGTCATCGTGGTCGACCCCGAGCCGTACATGACCTATCAGCCGTTCCTCCCGGAGGCCGCGGCCGGATCGATCTCGCCACGCCATGTCGTCGTGCCGCTGCGTCGCATCCTGCCCCGCTGCCAGGTCGTGATCGGCGAGGCCGTGGCGATCAACCACGGCAAACGCACCGCGACGATCAAAACCCTCGCCACTGCCGAGGAGAGCACGGGCGCGGTCGAGATCCACTACGACGAGCTCGTACTGGCGCCCGGCTCCGTCTCCCGCACCCTCCCGGTCCCCGGCCTGGTCGACCACGGCATCGGCTTCAAGACCGTGGAGGAGGCCATCGGCCTGCGCAACCACGTCCTGGAGCAGCTGGACATCGCCTCCTCCACCCGGGACCCCGATGTCCGGGACGCCGCGCTCACCTTCGTCTTCGTCGGCGGCGGATACGCGGGCGTCGAGGCGCTCGCCGAGCTCGAGGACATGGCCCGCTACGCCGTCCGCTACTACCACAACATCGCGCCCGAGGACCTGAAGTGGATCCTGGTGGAGGCCACCGGCCGCATCCTCCCGGAGGTCGGGGAGGAGATGGGCAAGTACGCGGTCCGGGAGCTGCGCGGCCGCAATATCGACGTACGGCTGGAGACCCGCCTCGACTCCTGTGTGGACCGGGTCGCGGCGCTGAGCGACGGCTCGCGCTTCCCCACCCGCACCCTGGTGTGGACCGCGGGGGTCAAACCGCACCCCATCCTGGCCTCCACCGACCTCCCGGTGAACGCGCACGGCCGCCTCAAGTGCACCGCCGCCCTCCATGTGGACGGAGTGGAGCACGCCTGGAGCGCGGGCGACGCCGCGGCGGTCCCGGACCTGACGGCGGAGGAGCCCGGCAAGGAGTGCGCCCCCAACGCCCAGCACGCGCTGCGCCAGTCGAAGGTGCTCGCCGAGAACGTGATCGCCTCCCTGCACGGCCGGCCGCTGAAGGATTACGAGCACCAATACGCCGGCTCGGTGGCCTCCCTCGGCCTCCACAAAGGCGTCGCCCATGTGTACGGGCGGAAGCTGAAGGGCTACCCCGCCTGGTTCATGCACCGCGCCTATCACCTCAGCCGGGTGCCGACCTTCAACCGGAAGGCGCGCGTTTTGGCCGAGTGGACCCTGTCGGGGCTCTTCAAACGGGAGATCGTCTCGCTCGGGTCGCTGGAGAACCCGCGGGCCGAGTTCAAGCTCGCCGCCGACACCGGCCGCCATCCCGAGGCCAGTTGACGCCAGCCGACGCCGGTTCGGGCCCGTTCGGCCCGTTGGAGCGGAGGCGGGAACTGCCCCCACCCGACCGGCGTCTCACGGATGTCAGTCCGGTCGGTCACACTGGACGTGTGACCATGGGTGGGCTCGTACCTGCAAAGAGTGACAATCGCGAGGATTCGGAAGTTTGCTGCATTCCCCTGGGGGCCGTCCCCCCGCACCCACACCCTTTCCGTACCCCCGCGCCGGCGCGCCGCTCAGCCACAACCTCGCGAGGTAACCCCCGGTGAACTTCACACGCTGGAGCGCCCGGCTTCCCCGAACACAGCGACGCACCGCCGCCCGGGCCGACCGCGCCGCGCGGCGGCCCCAGCCCGCGGCCGCGGGCGGCGGCAGCGGCTCAGTCCCGGCTGCCCGGGGCGAGCGCTCCGACCCCTCGGACCGCGGCGAGCCGCCGCCGGGCGCGGCGGCCCAGGCCCTGGAGGACGGGCTCCCCACCGCCGTCCCCACCCTCGACGGGCTGTCCGTCCATGACGTCCTCGGCCAGGTCCCGGCCCTGGTCGCCGTCGTTTACGGCCCCGATCACCGCATCGCGTACGTCAACGACTCCTATACGGCCATCTTCGGCGCCCGGACCCCAGGCGCCGCCGCCCGCCAGGCCCTGCCCGAGCTGCAGGAGCTGGGGCTGCTGCCGCTCATGGACCAGGTCCTGCGCAGCGGTCGGCCGCGTACGGTCAAGTCCCGGCGCGTCTCCGGGGCGAGGGCCGGGGCCGCGCCGGGCGCTGAGGCGGCGGCAGCGGGCTCCGGGGCCGCGAGCCCGGCGAGCGCGGGCGGCCGGGTGCGCCACGGCTACTACACCTTCACCTGCTCCCCGATCGAGATGGCCGCCCCGCTGCCCGCTCCGGCTCTGGCACCGGCCGTGGCTCCTGCCGCCGCATCCTCCGGGCCCGACAGCGCGTCCAGCAGTACGCCCGAGGCCGATGCCGATACGGTGACCCACACCGAGGCGGATGCCGGGACTGTCGCGGATGCCGCTGCCCCAGTGGCCGCACCCGGTACGGGCCAGGCGCCGTCGATGCTCGGCCCCAGGGCCGAGCAGCCCCGGCTGCGCGGCGTGCTGGTCTTCGGCGCCGACGTCACCGACCAGGTGGAGGCCGCCGAGCGGCTGCGCGCCAGCGAGCGCCTGCAGCGCCAGGCCGCCGTCACCCTCCAGCGCAGCCTCCTCCCGCAGGAGCTCGAGCAGCCCGACGACCTCAGGGTCGCCGCCACATACCAACCGGGCGGCACGGACGCCGCTGTGGGCGGCGACTGGTACGACGTCATCACGCTCGGCGCCGGCCGTACCGCCCTGGTCATCGGGGACGTCATGGGGCGCGGCGTCCGCGCCGCCGCCGTGATGGGCCAGCTGCGTACCGCCGTCCGCGCGTACGCCCGCCTCGACCTCCCCCCGCACGAGGTCCTGCAGCTCCTGGACGGCCTGGCCGCCGAGATCGACCCCAGCCAGATCGCGACCTGCGTCTACGCCGTCCACGACCCGAACGAGAACCGCCTGGTCTACGCCTCGGCGGGCCATCTGCCGATCCTGGTCCGCGACCCGGACGGCACCGTGAGCCGCGCCGCCGAGCCCACCGGACCACCGCTGGGCACCGGCGGCTGGCTGCACACCTCGGCCTCGCTCCCCTTCGGCCCCGGCTCCAGCGCGGTGCTGTACACCGACGGGCTGGTGGAGCGGCGCGACAAGGACATCTACGAGGGCGTCGCCGCGCTGGAGCGCGTCTTCGCGGGCGCCACGGGCACGCCCCAGGTGATGTGCGACCGCTTGATCCGGGCGCTCGGCATCACCGCGGAGCACGACGACGACGTGGCCGTGCTGGTCCTGCAGCACCCCGCCCGCACCGGCCATGACGCCGAGCTGTTCCACAACGCGGCCCTGGATCTCCTCGGCGGTGTGGAGGCGGCCCCTCGGGCGCGGGCGTTCGCGTCCGGCGTCCTCGCCAGCTGGCGCTTCCCCATGGAGCTGCGCGACCTGGGTGTGCTCGCCGCCAGTGAGCTGGTCGCCAATTCGCTCCAGCACGGCGTGCCGCCGATGCGCCTGCGGCTGCGTCGTACAGACCGCCGCCTGATCATCGAGGTGACGGACGGGGACGAGCATCTGCCGCGCCGCCGCCGCGCCGAGCCGGCGGACGAGGCCGGGCGCGGTATCTCGATCGTCGCGACCATCGCCTCGTCCTGGGGCTCGCGCCGCACACCGGGCGGGGGCAAGGCGGTGTGGTGCGAGTTCGCCCTCCCGGCGGGGTAGACCGCCCGCGGCCCAGGGTGAGCGACGGAACCCCGTCCCTCCGGCGGAGGGACGGGGTGAGGGTGAGCAGGGCTTGGGCCTGATACGCGGCTCCGGCGCGTCGGCCCGCCACAAGCGCCAGACCGTCGGCCCGCCACAAGCGCCGGACCGACGGTCTGGCGCGGGCGCGGCGCCAGGCCGACGGTCGAGCCGCCGCCCCGACCGTCAGGCCGCGGTGGTCACCGGCTCCACCGCCGCCGACTCCACGCGCTGCGCGGGCACCGTGGCCTCCTGGACGCCGCGCAGCGGGTTGTCCTGGCGGGCCGTGAGCCGCCCGCCCAGCCGCAGCGCGAGCGCCGCGATGCCGAGGGAGCAGCCGACGAGCATCGCGATGTACGCCACGTACATCCCGGCCCCGGCCATCAGTCCGCCCACAGCCGGGCCGACGGCCAGCGCCAGCTGCTTGACCAGGGCGAACCCGGAGTTGTACTGCCCGACCATGGTCGGCGGCGCCAGATCGGCCACCAGCGGGGCGACGGTCGGCGACAGCATCGCCTCGCCGAGCCCGAAGAGCGCGTACGACGAGATGATCGCGCCGGTCGCGACGGCCTGGCTGCCCGGCACCAGACCGGAGGCCCCCGCCGCCAGCCAGGCCACCGTCCAGACGAGCCCGGTCAGCGCGATGACCCGGCTGCGCCGCCGCCCCTCGACCAGCCGGAGCACGACGAACTGCGCCAGCACGATGGCCATCGTGTTCGCCGCCAGCGCGGCGCCGAGCATCGCGGGCGAGATATGGGCGACCTCCACCGCGAACGCCGCCAGCCCTGATTCGAACTGCCCGTAGCAGGCGAAGAACATCACGAAGCCCAGCACACACAGCTGCACCATGGCCCGGTTACGCAGCATGGCCCGCCAGCCGCCTCCGGATCGTTTTCCCACGGCCGACGCCGGGTCGAGCTTCGAAACCGCTGGCAGTCGTACGGTCGCCACGGCAGCGCCCAGCACCAGGAACATCACCGATTCGATCGCGAACAGCCGGACGAAGCTCGACGGCTCGGAGGGATCGACCAGCAGCCCGCCGAGCAGCCCGCCGACGCCGAGGCCGAGGTTGTTGAGGAAGAACTGGGTGGCGAACGCGCGCGAACGGGTGGTCGTGGTCGAGCACCACACGATCATGGTGGCGAGGGCGGGCTGGATCACCGCGATCCCCGCTCCGAGCAGGGCCACCGCGGCGATGACGGACGCCTCGTCGGCGGCCAGCCCCAGTCCCATGGACCCGAAGGCCGAGGCCACGGCACCCGCCAAGGCCACTGGCAGCGGCCCTCGCCGGTCGATCACCCGACCGGTGAAGGGCAGCACGGCCAGCGCCGCGACGGCGAACACCGCGAGCACCATGCCCGCGGTACTCGCGCCCAGGTCCCGCACCTGCGCCACATAGACGAACAGGAACGGAACGGTGAAGCCGTTGCCGAACGCGCTCAGCGCGTTCCCCAGCTGGATCCGGCGCAGCGCAGCGCCCATCGCGGTGGTCACACTCACCTGCCTAGGTCGAAAACGTTCGATGACGAGTAGGAGAACTTCGAACAGTCGAAGCATCAAGACTTCAACAGTAAAGTTCGAAGCTAAAGAGTACATGGCGAAGGACTTCAACGCGAATGGGTTACGTGCCATACTGCGCGGCATGTCTGAGACCCCCGGCCCGGCCGAGCCGAGCCTCGAGGAGCAGATCGCGGCCTACCAGCGCGAGTTCCAGGATCTGGACCCGCAGGTGGAGCAGGTCGTCAGCGCCCTCAGCCGGCTCAATCGGCGGATGAACGTCGCGTACAGCCGCCAGACCGCGACCTTGGGCATCAGCAACGCCGAGTGGGAGGTGCTGAAGGTCCTCGTCGTCTCCGGAGCCCCGTATCGACTGGGCCCCGGCGACCTCGCCAAGCGGCTCGGCCTCACCCCGGCCGCGATGACCCACCGCATCGACCGCATGGCGAGCGACGGTCTGGTCACGCGCGAGCGCGATGAGGCCAATCGGGTGCGCGTCATCGTGGAGCTGACAGCCGAGGGCCGGGAGAAGTGGCTGGAGGCCATGCGGATGGCGTCCGTCTTTGAGGAAGATCTTCTCCAGGACCTGTCGAGCGAGGAGCGCGCGGCGTTCGGCGAGATGCTGATGCGGGTCCTGCGCCGTGTGGAGGAGACCCAGCCGGACGCCGGCGGACGGCTGAGTGACCTGGACTGACATCGCACGCCGGGGGTGTTTGACACGCACCGGAGCGATGCGTAATGTACTCCGAGCTGCCACGGAGCCTTAACGGTTCTTCGGTAGCCGCTCGCGCCGCATCGGCGCAAACCACTACTGCACGGCCCCTCATCGGGATGGATTTCGGCGTGCCCGGAATTCGTCCGGGAGGCTCGATTA
>NZ_JBIRSJ010000023.1:0-182913 GCF_044334165.1 Streptomyces sp. NPDC020845
GTGTCACCGCCCAGCGCGTAGGCTTCGTCGGCCGCGCGCACGTGTACCGCGTCCCGGTCCGGATCGGCGTAGACCGCAACACTCGCGATCCCGGCGTCCCGACAGGCACGGGCAACGCGGACCGCGATTTCGCCACGATTGGCGATGAGCACCTTGCGCACGATGGCTCCCTCCTTGAAACAAGCCGAGTTTAGGTACTGGCCACACCCCAAGCCGAGAAGAACTCGGGCGTGAGGTTGACCACACGGAGCGTGAACCCTGCCGAGAAGAGGCAGCCGACTCCCCCGTCGTTCCACGGTACGCCCGGTTTTTCGGGCCGCAGGGCGGTTCGCGTTGTGGCCGGGTTCACCGGTGGTCGGAGCGGCGGTCCGGCGCGTTTCTTTGTGGAATCCCTACGAACGGAGGGCGGAAACTTTGCCGCGGCGTTCCGGTCGTACAAGTGTGTTCGCGCCCTCTTGTCGGGGGGCTTACCCGTTAGTAGCGTTCGCGATGTCGAACCTTCGATGTCGAACCTTCTCGGAGGGACGGCCCCGAACCGGTGCAGCGGAAGAGGTGGGCGGGGTGGCGCGCAGACCCGTGGCCGTGGTGACGGCCGTGATGCTGATCGTGGAGGCGGCCGGGATAGCGCTGCTCAACTGGATCCTGGGCCTGGTGGTCGACCGACAGCAGATGTCCCTGGCCGGCCTCGACACGGACGCGATGTCGATCGGCACATGGGTCGCGGGCGGGCTCTTCGGCCTCTACCTGCTGCTGTGCGCCGTAGTGCTGCTGCGCGCCGGCGTACGGGACCGCGCCCCCGGGCGCGTGGCCCGCATTCTGCTCATCACCTGCGCGGTGGTGCACGCCCTGGTGGGCGCCTTCGTGGTCGGCCTGGTCGGCTGGACGGCCTTCGCGCTGATGATGGTGATGCTCGGCCTGATCGTGCTGAGCCTCCTGTCGTACGACGAGTCGGCGGGCGCGGCCGAGCCCGACGCCGCCGCCCCGGGCACCACGGGGGCCCGGGGCGCCTCGGGCGGGGACGCGCCGCATCCGGATCCGGCGTGACGCATCCGGATCCGGCGTGAGGGGCTGAAGGCCGCTGGCGTTCTGCCTGGCCGGGGGCGCCTGGGCTCCCGGGGTCACTGCCCGGCGTCGGCCCACAGGTCGGTGATGCTCACGCCCAGCTCGGCCAGGAGCCGGCGCAGCAGCGGCAGGGACAGCCCGATGACGTTGCCCGAGTCTCCCTCGATGCCGTCGACGAAGGGCGCCGAGCGCCCGTCGAGCGTGAACGCGCCCGCCACATGCAGGGGTTCGCCGGTGGCGACGTACGCCGCGATCTCGGCGTCGGCCGGCTCGCCGAAGTGGACCGTGGTGGAGGCGGTGTCGGAGGTGCGGCGGCCGGTCGCCGTGTCGATCAGGCAGTGCCCGGTCCGCAGCACGCCGGAGCGGCCGCGCATGGACTTCCAGCGGGCGGTGGCCTCCTCGGCGTCCGCGGGCTTGCCGAGCGCCTGCCCGTCGAGTTCCAGGACCGAGTCGCAGCCGACGACCAGTGCCCCGGCCGCCGCCGGAAGCGCGGCCACGGCGCCCGCCTTGGCTTCGGCCAGTATGCGCGCCAGCTCGGCGGGGGTGTCGGCGCTCAGCGCGTCCTCGTCCACACCGCTGACGATCACCTCGAACGCCAGCCCGGCCTGGCGCAGCAGGGCCTGACGGGCGGGGGAGGCGGAGGCGAGGATGAGGGTGTGCCGCGTGTCAGTCATGCGCCCAGGGTAGGCGGCGGCCCCTGCCCCCCAACCCGCCCCTCCCGCAGCATCGACTTGCGCCCGCAGCAGAGGGGCACGCCGGGCGGCCGAGGGGCACGCGGAGCCGAGGGGCACGCCGGAGCCGAGGGCTCCCGCTCACCACTCGCGGACCGCGTCTGCCGGAGGGAGGCGGGCCGCGCGTTGGGCCGGGAGGCAGGCGCCCAGGACGGTGACGGCGATGGTGAGCAGCAGGACTCCGCTGAGCGCGGTGGCGCCGGGGAGGGGGACTCGGTCCGTCAGGTAGGGGCCGAGGTCGGGGCGGTCGCGTAGGCCGGCGGCGGTGGCGGCCGCGCCTGCCGTGCCGAGGGCGGCGCCGAGCGCGGCGCCGCACGCTCCGACGACGGCCATCTCGGTGATCAGCATCGCCAGTACGGACCGGGTGCGGAAGCCGACGGCCTTGAGGATGCCGATCTCGCGTACCCGCTGCCGGGCCAGCGCGCCGGTGACCACCAGTGCGCCGATGAGGGCGAGCAGGCCGAGCACGACGAGGAGGATCCGGCCGGTGGCGCGGATCAGCTTCAGGACCCCGGGCAGCGCGGTCATCTCCTGCTGCAGGCTGGCCGCGGAGTAGCCCTTGGCCTGGACGGAGCGGAGCACGTTGCCGACGTGGTCGGCGGAGTCGGCTACGACGGTGATCCGGTCGTAGCCGACGGTGCGTACGTACTGGTCCGCCGGAACACCGGCCTTGGCGGCGGCCCAGCGCACCACGGTGGCGTCGTCGGCGTAGGCCGCGTCCGGGCCGTCCAGCTGCCAGCTGGGCTGGAAGAGGCCGACGACGCGGATGTGCGCGGCGGCCCCGCGGCCCTGGCCGGCGCTTTCGGCGTGCGTGGTCTCGACGGTGATCTTCTTGCCGAGCAGCGGGGAGAGGTCGTTCCCCTGGGCGTGTTCGGGCAGCACGATCTCTCCTGGGCGCAGCGGGAAGAGCCCGGCGCGTACGGAGCGGGTGACCGGCGGTTTGAGGGCGGGGCGGGCGGTGGTCGCGTACAGCAGGGCGCCCGGCGCGCCGGGGCCCTTGTAGCCGAAGGAGACCTGGGCGCGCGGCTGTACGGAGGCCACGTGCCGGATGTCCGCGAGCTGGCGGACCGCCGTGCCGGTCAGCGGCTTGGCGCCGTGGCGGCCGGCCAGGCGCTCGACGGTGACGCTGCGGTTGGCGGTGCCTTCCTGGACGCGCTGGTCGGCGGCTTCCTGCGCGCGGCCGGAGACCGCGAAGGCGGTGAGGCAGACGGCGACGGCGATGGCCAGCAGGGCGACCAGGCCGACGAAACGCCGCCACATGGAGCGCACATTGGCGGCGGCGAGGCGGTAGAAGGTCATGGCCGGGCCTTTGGCGTCGGGCTGTCGGCCGGCGACAGATCGCGGGCCTCGGGGATCACGTGGCCGTCGGTCACGCTCAGGACGGTGTCGGCGACGTCCGCGACGGCGGGGCTGTGCGTCACCAGCAGTACGGCCCGCCCCTCGTCGGCGGTCTCGCGGAACAGCCGCAGCATCCGCCGTTCGTTGTCGGCGTCCAGATTGCCGGTGGGTTCGTCGGCCAGCACCGTTCCCGCGCCGTTGACCAGCGCGCGGGCGAGGGCGACGCGCTGCTGCTCCCCGGCGGACAGCTCGCCGGGACGGTGGTCGGCCCGCCCGGCCAGGCCGACCCGGTCCAACAGCTCCCGCGCGGCGCGGCGGGCGTGGTGTGCGTCGCCGGGGCGGGGGAGGGCGACATTGCGCAGCGCGGAGTGCTGCGGCAGCAGATTGGCGGTCTGGAAGACGAAGCCGATGCGGCGGCGGCGCAGATCGGCGCGCTCGTTGTCGCTCAGCTGCCAGGCGTCGCGCTCCTCGATCCGTACGGAGCCGGAGTCGGGAGGCAGCAGCAGGCCGAGGATCTGCAGCAGGGTGGTCTTGCCGGAGCCCGAGTGGCCGACCAGGGCGGTGATCCGGCCGGGGGCCGGGCACAGGTCGGCGCCGCGCAGTACATCGACGCGGTGGTCGCGCAGCGCGAAGGACTTGTGGACGGCGCGCGCTTCGGGCGGCTGGGGGAGGGGGTTCACCGGGGTCACCCGTCCGCCTCCTGTTTTCCGCCCTGCGGTTCGTTCTGTGTCCCGCTCTGCGTTCCGCTCTGCTTCGGCTCCCGCGGTCCGTTCTGCTTCGGCTCCCGCGTTCCGTACTGCTCCTTGAGCTGTTTCTTCAGTTGCCATACGTGCCAGGTCGTCTTGAGGTCGCAGCCGCCCTCCGCGTCGGCCCGGTACAGGTTCGGCAGCCGGGGGCAGCCGCGCCGGGCGTCGATGCCGCGCGCGACGGCCTCGCGTAAGGGCGCGTCGGCCTTCCCTCCCGCGAGCAGATAGGCGCGCACCACCGTGGCGTAGCCGCTGACCGAGTCCAGCCGCTTGGGGTCGGTCGCCCACGGGCGGAGTTGCCGCGCGGTGACCCAGCGGGCGGGGCGAGGCGGCCGGCCGGTGTCGGCGAGGCCGGTGGCGAGGGTGGCGGCGGCGGTGACGCGTTCGGCGTCGTTCAGGGGCCAGGGCGTGGTCCGCGGGGCCTGGGCGGGGGCGCCGGCCCGGTCGCAGGCGAGGGCGGTGCGGGCCCACTTCTCGGCGCTGTGCGCGGTGACCGTATGGGGCACCACCTGGGCCGAGCGGCACAGCGCGGCCGCGGCGGAGGTGGTGCGTCCGCCCGCGCCCGCGAGGGCGGCGGCCGCGGCGGTGGTCAGCCGGGTGGCGGGGTCGCCCGCCGCGCGGGGGTCGGTGGCCACCTTGCCCAGGGCCTTGGCGAGGCGGCCGTCGTGGGTGGGTTCGCCGGAGAGCCCGCGCAGCAGGAGGGCGTAGAAGGAGGCTTCGGGGCTGCCGAGGTAGCCGCCGGGGTCGCGGACCGCGCCGCCGGGCAGGGTGTTCGCCCGGATCCGGTCGCGCGCCTTGTCGAGGGCGGCAGCGGGGGCGCCCGCGGCCTTGGCGACGAAGGTGGCGTAGTAGAGGTCGGGGTAGCTGAAGGTGGCGGCGTTACGGCTGAGGACGGTGCCCCACACCTCGGGGTCGAGCTCGGCCTTCTGGCCGGCCGACTCCCGCAGCCGGGCGTACTGGTAGGCGTCCAGCAGCGCCTGGTACCGCTGCTTCCCGCCCAGGGAGGTGAATTCGGCGGTCTTCGGCGGGGTGACGGCGGCGAGCCGGGCCGGGACGGGGGCGTTGAGCAGGCGCAGGCCACGGGCGACGTCCGCCGACTCGCTCAGGGTGCCCGGGTGCGCCGCTGCCTTGTGCAGCCAGGGCAGGGTGGCCCGCCGGTCGGCCTCGGTGATGCCGCCGTGGGCGCGCAGGATCTCCAGCGCGGTGGCGGTGGCCGCGGCCCGGTAGGCGTTTTTGGCCTGTTGACCGGCCGGTTCGGCGGGTTCGGCGGGTTCGGTGGGCTGGGAGCGGGCGGCGCGCCGGGGCAGCGGGGCGCGGTACCAGCCGTCGGCGGTGCGCATCCGGCGTACGTCGGCGGCGTCGCGGTCGTTCAGCAGCCCGTCGGCGCCCGATGCGGCGAGCGGGACCAGCCAGCCGCGTCCCCACAGCGGGGAGGAGCCCAGCGCGTCCTGGCGGAAGAATTCGGCGGTCTTGTGGTTCAGGTCGAGCCGGGGCGGGGTGCCCAGGAGCGCTCGGGTGCGCTGGGCGTAGGCGTTGTCCTGTGGCCCGGTGGGCTCGTCGCGCAGGAAGGGCGGGTAGTACAGCTGGTTCTGAGCGCTCATCAGGATCGACAGCTCCTCGGTCACCGGCCGGCGCTCGCCGCTGTCGGACGCGGCCGACTGGCAGCCCGTCAGCAGGGCGGCGGCCAGCGCGCCGGCCAGTGCGCCGGCGGCGAGCGCGGCCGCGCGGCGCGGCGGTGAGGACATGCGGAAGCTCATGGCGGCGTCGCAACTCTCGAATGTGGGTACGGGGAAAGGGCTGCCGGGCCGGATGACGGCCGGCCCGGCAGTCGGCCGGCCGTGGGTCAGAAGGCCCCGGCGTACACGCACTTCTCCGACACGAAGATGTCGGGCGTGACCTGGCCGGAGCCGCAGCTACGGGTCGAGACGTAGACCGTCGCCCCGCTGGGGTCCATGGTTCCGCTGTTGTCCGCGATCCAGGCGTTGTTGTTGGTCCAGGTGACCTGGCCCAGGGACTCGCTGACCATGGTCAGCGTCGCCTTGGGCTCCTTGGAGATCTCGATGGACACCCCGACGCCGTGGGCCTCCAGCTCCGTGCGGTTGTTGATCCATATGGCGTTGGCCGGGTTGTTACCCAGCAGCTTGACTGAGGCGGTCCAGTCACAGGTGTCCCAGTAGGTCGCGCAGTGCCAGGCGTTGACCTCCCACAGGTCGCCGCCGGGGATCCGCCACTGGCTGGACGCGCTGGTGGCGCCGGCCGGCGAGGTGACCAGCATGACGGCCGCCGCGGCGACCGCGGCGCTCACTGCCGCTCTGGTGATTCTCAGGGATTTGCGCACGATGCACACTCCTCGGTCGAGGCCCTTTCGGGGCAGAACGGACACGAGGGCCATGTGCATTTTGAGTCCCCCGTGCCGCTTGCAACCGTATTGCTCGGTATACGGCATGCGAAAGTAGCTACAACGCATATGACCTGATGTCAGCTCATAGATCTGGAGGGTGTGATGTGTTCAACTGTGTCCGCCGGTGGCCTTTGTGCTGAACGCGTGGTTGTGACCAGGGATCTTCACAGACCGTGATCGTGTACCGGGCCGAACGAGTTGAGAGGGCTCGGTGACCGTTCGGGAGGGGTTGTGATCAATTGAAGCCCAGTTCGAACAGCCTCGGCCGCCGGTCAGGGACCAGGGCTTGGCCGGCGGTCACGGCCGCAGGCTCAGCAGCACCATCAGCGTCAGGGTCGCCACCGCGAGCACCGTGCCCGCGCGGCGGAGCATGTCCTGGGCCCGCCGCAGCTCCTCGGGCGGCTCATCGGGCGGATCGGACCACAGCATGCACTCGATCCTGCGCCGTCCCATGGCCGTGGCGCCTGAGTACGCGTACTCAGGCGCCACGGGCGGAAGGGACAATTTCTGCGAAAAAGGTGCCGTCGCGAAAGCGGTGACCTGGGAAGGGTCGCCTCAGGTCGGTCGCTACTCGGCGCGACCGGCACTCAGCGCGACCGGCACTCAGCTCGGCCAGTACGTCGTACGCCACGCCCGCGGCCCCGGGTGTGGCACCCGGCGGGCGGGGACGGTACGGGCCGGGTCGGACCACTCGGGTGGCGCGCCCTCGCCCTGCGCGGCGGCCGCGGCGGCCGCCGCGCGCGCTTGCACCACCGCGAGCGCGGCGGCCAGCTCCTCTGGGGTGGGATTGCCCCGTACGATCTTGATCATGGAAACAGCCCTTCCTGAGGAGGGATGGGGGATGTTGCCTACAGCGGGATGTTGCCGTGCTTCTTGGGGGGCAGGCTCTCGCGCTTGTTGCGCAGCGAGCGCAGGCCCTTGACGATGTGGCGGCGGGTGTCGGACGGCATGATCACCGCGTCGACGTAGCCGCGTTCGGCGGCGATGTACGGGTTGAGGAGCGTGTCCTCGTAGTCGGCGATCAGCTCGGCGCGGGTCGCCTCGGGGTCGTCGGCGGCGGCGATGGTCCGCCGGTGCAGGATGTTCACCGCGCCCTGGGCGCCCATGACCGCGATCTGCGCGGTCGGCCAGGCCAGGTTGAGGTCCGCGCCCAGGTGCTTGGAGCCCATGACGTCGTACGCGCCGCCGAAGGCCTTGCGGGTGATGACCGTGATCAGGGGGACGGTCGCCTCCGCGTAGGCGTAGATCAGCTTGGCGCCGCGCCGGATGATGCCGTTGTACTCCTGGTCGGTGCCGGGCAGGAAGCCGGGCACGTCCACGAAGGTCAGGACCGGGACGTTGAAGGCGTCGCAGGTGCGCACGAAGCGGGCGGCCTTCTCCGAGGCGTCGATGTCCAGGCAGCCCGCGAACTGCAGCGGCTGGTTGGCGACGATGCCCACCGGGTGGCCCTCGACCCGCCCGAAGCCGGTGATGATGTTCGGCGCGAAGAGCGGCTGGGTCTCCAGGAACTCGCCGTCGTCCAGGACGTGCTCGATCGCCTTGTGCATGTCGTACGGCTGGTTCGCCGAGTCCGGGATCAGCTCGTCCAGCTCCCGGTCCTCGTCGCTGGCCGCCAGGTCGGCGTCGTCGGGGAAGGCCGGGGGCTCGGAGAGGTTGTTGGACGGGAGGTAGGACAGCAGCGCCTTGACGTACTCGAAGGCGTCCTTCTCGTCGCCGGCCATGTAGTGGGCCACGCCCGAGGTGGTGTTGTGCGTACGGGCGCCGCCCAGGGCCTCGAAACCCACGTCCTCGCCGGTGACCGTCTTGATCACATCCGGTCCGGTGATGAACATATGCGAGGTCTGGTCGACCATCACCGTGAAGTCGGTGATCGCGGGGGAGTAGACGGCCCCGCCCGCGCACGGCCCGACGATCAGGCTGATCTGTGGGATGACGCCCGATGCGTGAACGTTTCGCCGGAAGATCTCGGCGAACAGGCCGAGGGCGACCACGCCCTCCTGGATCCGGGCGCCGCCGCCGTCGTTGATGCCGATGATCGGGCAGCCGGTCTTCAGGGCGAAGTCCATGACCTTGACGATCTTCTCGCCGTAGACCTCGCCGAGCGAGCCGCCGAAGATCGTGAAGTCCTGGGAGTAGACGCAGACCGGACGGCCGTCCACCGTGCCGTAGCCGGTCACCACGCCGTCGCCGTACGGGCGGTTCTTCTCGATGCCGAAGTTGGTCGAGCGGTGCCGCGCGAACTCGTCGAGTTCGGTGAACGAGCCCTCGTCGAGGAGCAGGCCGATCCGCTCGCGCGCGGTCAGCTTGCCCTTGGCGTGCTGCTTCTCCACCGCTCGCGCCGAGCCCGCGTGCGTGGCCTCGTCAATGCGGCGCTGGAGATCCGCGAGCTTGCCCGCGGTGGTGTGACGATCGGGAATCTCGGAGGAGATCTCAGGCTCGGACATCGGGATGCGGCTCCTGCTCGTCCTCGGGGGCTTATGGGATCAGGCCCTGAAACGGGGGTTGGCGGGCGGGAAAGGGGGCTTGCGCCGGCTGGGCTACCGGCTCGTAGCGTATCGGCGGGACTGCATGTGGGCACTGCGTCGTTGGCCACACCTCCTGACCCTAGGCTGGCCCTTATGACGCCTTCTGACACCCCGGGGAGCCCGGGAACCCCGGGCGGCCCCGGCGGCCGCTGGTCCGATCTGGAACGTCCCCCGCTGGTCGGCACCGCGCTGCGGCGCGCGCTGGTGCGTCCCGGCAGGCTGTGGACCGAGCTCGACGTGGTGCAGGCGACCGGCTCGACCAACACCGACCTGGTGACCCGGGCGGCCGCCGGGGCCCCGGAGGGCGCGGTGCTCATCGCCGAGGAGCAGACCGCAGGGCGCGGCCGGCTGGACCGCACCTGGACCGCCCCGCCCCGCTCCGGGCTGTTCTTCTCGGTGCTGCTGCGGCCGGGCGCCGCCGGGGTGCCCACCGAGCGGTGGGGGTGGCTGCCGCTGCTCGCCGGGGTCGCCGCCGCCGGGGCGCTCTCCCGGACGGCGGGCGTGGACACCGCGCTGAAGTGGCCCAACGACCTGCTGGTGACGGTCGGCGGGGAGGAGCGGAAGTTCGGCGGGATCCTGGCCGAGCGGACCGGCGACGCGGTGGTCATCGGCGTCGGCCTGAACATCTCGCTGCACGCCGACGAGCTGCCCGTGCCCACGGCCGGGTCGCTGGCGCTCGCCGGCGCCGTCTCCACCGACCGGGACCCGCTGCTGCGCGCGGTGCTGCGGTCGATCGAGGAGTGGTACGGGGAGTGGCGCCGGTTCGAGGGCGACCCCGGGCCGTGCGGGCTGCAGGAGACGTACGCGGCCGGGTGCGCCACCCTGGGCCGTAGGGTGCGCGCCGAACTGCCCGGCGGCGGGGAGCGCGTCGGCGAGGCCGTCGCGATCGACGGCGACGGGCGGTTGGTGCTCGCCACGGAGGGCGGCGTACAGGAGCCGGTCTCCGCCGGGGACATCGTGCATCTGCGCCCCGCGTCATAGCCCCTCGGGTGGCCGGAAAGCAGAGATCGCGAGAAATTTTTGCGCCCCTGAGCAAAGAGTTTTCCCAGCTTCGCAGGGGAGAGTGAGCTAGGGCACACCTGACGTATCGTTGTGGCGGTCCGCCCAGTTCGGGGCGGCCGTGGGCCGGAACCGAACCGGAAGAGGGAACGGAAGGGCAGTGCGCAGGGATCGGACAGGGGGCCGCCGGTGACCGCCGACGACATGGATTCCGGCGCGGCTCCGGAGGCCGGGGCCCGGAACGCGGTCGGCGACGAGGCGACGGTCGGTGAGGCGATGGCCGGCCGGGAGACTGCGGCCGGCGGGGAGACTGCGGCCGGCGAGCGGGCGGCTTCCGGCGAGCGGGCGGTCGTCGATGAGGACACCGCGGCCGACGAGGACACCGCGGCCGGTGCCGACGAGATCGAGCTCGACCCCCTCTCGCTACGGCTCGAGCAGCTGATCCTCGGGGCTGAGCGGCAGTACACGCCGTTCCAGGCGGCCCGCAGCGCAGGGGTGTCCGTGGAGCTGGCCACCCGCTTCTGGCGGGCCATGGGCTTCGCCGACATCGGCCAGGCCAAGGCGCTCACCGAGGCGGACGTGCTGGCGCTGCGGCGGCTGGCCGGTCTGGTGGAGGCCGGGCTGCTGAGCGAGCCGATGGCCATCCAGGTGGCGCGGTCGACGGGACAGACCACGGCCCGGCTGGCCGACTGGCAGATCGACTCCTTCCTGGAAGGGCTCACCGAGCCGCACGAGACCGGGATGACGCGCACCGAGATCGCCTATCCGCTGGTGGAGCTGTTGCTGCCGGAGCTGGAGGAGTTCCTGGTCTACGTCTACCGGCGGCAGCTGGCGGCCGCGACCGGCCGCGTGGTGCAGGCGGCGGACGACGCGGAGATGGTCGACCGGCGGCTGGCGGTGGGCTTCGCCGACCTGGTGAGCTTCACCCGGCTGACCCGGCGGCTGGAGGAGGAAGAGCTCGGCGAGCTGGTCGAGGCGTTCGAGACCACGGCCGCCGACCTGGTGGCCGCGCACGGCGGGCGGCTGATCAAGACGCTGGGCGACGAGGTGCTGTACGCGGCGGACGACGCGAGCATCGCCGCCGAGATCGGGCTGCGGCTGATCGAGACGCTGACCCACGACGAGACGATGCCCGAACTGCGGGTCGGGATGGCCTTCGGGACCGTCACGACCAGGATGGGCGATGTCTTCGGGACGACGGTGAACCTGGCCAGCCGGCTGACCTCCATAGCCCCCAAGAACGCGGTCCTGGTGGACGGCGCGTTCGCGGAGGAGCTGGGGCGGCTGCGGGCGGCCCCGGTGTCGGAGGCCCAGGCCGCCGAGGAGGCGGCCGCCGCGGAGAAGGAGGGCGAGGAGCCGCCCTCGTACCGCTTCGCGCTCCAGCCCACCTGGCAGCGGCCGGTGCGTGGGCTGGGCGTCGTGGAGCCCTGGCTGCTGACCCGGCGGGGGTGAGCCGCGGTGCTGATCCTGCGGGTCTGACCTGGCGGTGCCGATCCGGCTTCCGGGACGGCCGGACGCCGCTCGTGGTTCCGAGTACTAAGGAACTGCGTACTCCTGTGCGCAGTTCCTGTGCCTGTTCGCCGAAGGCCGGGGTGCATCCCCTCCGTCTCGCGCTAGCCTACCTGCGCGCGATGGGAGTGGATCTTGGCGATCCCCGGCGGGCCCTGAGCCCGATGCCCTCGCGCTGTCGGCCTGTACCGAAGACAGAAGCCAGGAGCACTGTGAGCCAGCCTTACGAATCGGTCGCCCAGCCGACTGCCGTTCCCCCGCCGGGCTGCCCGGCGCATGCCGGCGGCACCGGAGCCGAGCCGCTCTACACACCCGAGTTCTTCCGGGACCCGTACGCCGTCTACAAGCGGCTGCGCGAGACCCACGGCCCGCTCGCGCCCGTGGAGCTGGACCCGGGCGTCACGGCCGTGCTGTGCGTCGGGTACGAGACGGCTCTGGAGATCATGCGGCGGCCCGAGATGTTCTCCAAGGATCCGCGGAACTGGCGGGCGATGAACGAGGGCCGGGTTCCCGAGGCCACCCACTCCGCGCAACTGCTCAGGCCCCGGGCCCAGGCCGGCTGGGTGGACGGGGAGGCGCACCGGCGGCTGCGCAGCGCCATCGACGACAGCATGAGCCGGATCGACCTGGGGGCGCTGCGCGGCTATGTGGAGCGCATAGCCGACTCGCTGATCGACCAGTTCGCCGTGGTGGGCGAGGCCGATCTGATCCCCGAGTACTGCCAGCTGGTCACGATGCTGGCCGTCGGCGAGCTGTTCGGTTGCCCGAAGGACATCGCGGACCGGCTGTTCGCGGGCATGGCGCGGCTGCTGGACGGTCGCGACCCGATGGCCGCGGCCCAGGACATCGACGCGACGCTGAAGGACCTGATCGAGCTCAAGCGGGGAGAGCCGGGGCCGGACGTCACCTCCTGGCTGATCGCCCATCCGGCGCGGCTGGACGTCGAGGAGCTGGTCGAGCAGCTGCTGCTGCTGATGGGCATGTTCGTCGAGCCGGTGGCCAGTCTTGTCAGCAACGCCCTGCGGGTGCTGCTGACCGACGAGCGCTTCGCGGGGGACCTGGCGGGCGGGGGCATGCTCGTCGAGGACGCTCTGGACGAGGTGTTGTGGACCGCACCGCCGCTGGCCAATCTGGCCGTGCACTGGCCGCTGCGGGACGTCACGATCAGCGGGACCCGGCTGCGCGCGGGCGAGCCCGTGGTGATCAGCTTCGCCGGGGGCAACCAGGACGCGCTCGACTCCTCCCAGCACAAGCAGGGAAACCGGGCCCACCTGGCCTTCAGCGCCGGGCAGCACACCTGCTCCGGCCGCAGCCAGGCGCGGCTGGTCGCGACCGCGGCCATTGAGAAGCTGCTGGACCGGCTCCCGGACATCGAGCTGGCCGTCGCCGCGGAGAAGCTGGAGTGGCGCCCGGGGCTGTACCAACGCGGGCTGACCGCGCTCCCGGTGCGGTTCGCGCCCGTAGGCGAGCCGCCGAAGAGCGAGCCGGCTGCCCCGGCCCAGCAGATCCCGGCGGCCCCCGCGGCCGCGTCGGCACCTGTTCCGCAGGTTCCGGCGGACCCGCAGGTCCCGCCCGCCCCGACGGGTCTGCCGGCCGTGCCGGGCGCGGAGGGGGCTGCCGCGGCGGAGCCCGGTGGCGCTCCGGGGGACGCGGAAGCGGAGGCGGCCAAGCCCAAGCCCACCGGCGTACTGGCCTTCCTGGCCAGATGGCGGCGCTCCCGCAAGTGACCGGCGCCGCCTGGCCTCCGGCCGGCCCGTACGGCGTCCGTTCGTCGGTCCGGTCGATGTCTCGTCGCCCCCGGTGCCCACTGGCCGGGGGCGGCGCGGGCTGCGATGATCCGTCCCGACGTGTTCACGGTCGTTAACCGGGAGGGTCGTGTGGATGAGCAGCGCTACGGCGAGTGGGTCGCGGTCCGGCGGGAAGGCTTCGTGGCCGAACTGGTGCTGGACCGGCCGAAGGCCATGAACGCCGTCTCCACGGGGATGGCGCGGAGCATCGCCCAGGCGTGCGCCGCGCTGGCCGAGGACGGGTCCGTACGGGCCGTGGTGCTGTCCTCCACGCACGAGCGGGCGTTCTGCGTCGGCGCGGACCTCAAGGAGCGGAACTCCCTGAGCGACGCCGAGCTGGGGCGGCAGCGCCCGCTGGCCCGCGCCGCCTACACCGGGGTGCTGGAGCTGCCGATGCCGACGGTGGCCGCCGTGCACGGCTATGCGCTGGGCGGCGGCTTCGAGCTGGCCCTGTCCTGCGATCTGATCGTCGCGGACGGCACGGCGGTGGTCGGGCTGCCCGAGGTCTCGGTCGGGGTGATCCCGGGCGGGGGCGGCACCCAGCTGCTGCCCCGCCGGGTGGGGGCCGCCCGCGCCGCCGAGCTGATCTTCACGGCGCGGCGGGTGGCCGCCGCCGAGGCCCGCGAGCTGGGCCTGGTCGACCGGCTGGTGGCGGATGGGGAGGACCGTACCGAGGCGCTGGAGCTGGCCGGGCGGATCGCCGCGAACTCACCGGTCGGGCTGCGGGCGGCCAAGCGGGCGCTGCGGGTCGGTTACGGACTGGATCTGCGGGCAGGGCTCGAGATCGAGGACGCGGCGTGGCGGTCGGTGGCCTTCTCCGGGGACCGGGCGGAGGGCGTCGCGGCCTTCAACGAAAAGCGCACACCGAACTGGCCCGGCGAATAACCCGGGACGGGACAAGGCGGAATTCGCCGAACATTCCTACGCTGGACTGTGCGGTGTGCGCGGCAGGGGAATGCGAGGCGTGGTGACGGGCGAGGGTGATGCGCGGCTGATGGCCGTGGTGGGACTGGCGCAGTCGATGGCGGCCGCGCACATCCCGCGGGAGGCGGTGCGGTCCGCGGCGGAGGCCGCGCGCCGCGCGCTGGGCGGGAGCTTTGCGGCGGTCTCGGTGTGGGAGCGGGAGCTGGGGCGGCTGCGGGTGCTGGTCAACAGCGGGGAACTGGCCGCGGGGGAGGAGGAGTTCCCCGAGCACGAGTTCTATCCGGTGCATGAGTTCCCCGAGATCACCGAGTTTCTGCATGAGGAGTGGGCGCGGGGCGGGGAGCCGCACGCCTGGGTGGAGGTGGCTGCCGGGCCGGACGGGGACGGCTGGGGTCCGGGCCCGGGCAGGGATACGAGTACGGGTACGGATACGGCCGGCGGCCTTCGGGGGGCGCTGCGCGGCGTCAGCCCCGGCCGGGTGGCGGCGCTGCGGCGGCGCGGGCGGGGCAGCTGTGTGGTCGCGCCGATCGTGCTGCACGGGCGGGCGTGGGGTGAGCTGTATGTGGCGCGGCGGGCCGGGGAGCCGGTGTTCGGCCGGGCCGACGCGGACTTCGCGACGGTCCTGGCCGCGGTGACCGCCGCCGGGATCGCGCAGACCGAGCGGCTGGAGGAGGCCCGCAGGCTGGCCTTCACCGACCCGCTGACCGGGCTCGGCAATCGCCGTGCGGTGGACATACGGCTGGACGAGGCGCTGGAGGAGCACCGCCGGGACGGGGCGGTGGTGAGCCTGGTGATGTGCGACCTCAACGGGCTCAAGCAGGTCAACGACACACTGGGCCATGCGGTGGGCGACCGGCTGCTGGAACGGTTCGGCTCGGTGCTCTCGCTGTGCGGCGCCATGCTCCCGGGGGCCCTGGCGGCCCGGCTGGGTGGCGATGAGTTCTGTCTGGTGGAGGTCGGTCCCTCGGCGGACGAGGTGGTGCGGGTGGCCGATGAGCTGTGCCGCAGGGCCGCCGAGCTGGAGCTGGGCGAGGGGGTCGCCTGCGGGGTCGCCTCGACCGGCGATCCGATCGGCCCCGTACACACCGCCCGGCGGCTGTTCCGGCTGGCGGACGCCGCCCAGTACCGGGCGAAGGCCGCCCGCTCGGCGAAGCCGGTGGTCGCGGGGCGGGAGGGCGGCCCGGAGGACCCGGTGGTGCGGCTGGCCGACAGCGCCGCCTCGGACCGCTTGGCCCAAGGCCCCGAGCGCCGTCGCTTCAGGGGCCGCCTCTGAGACGTGATCCGTGGCCAGGGCCCGGGACCGGTTCAGGGGGTCGGCGCCCGGGGCCGGCCCAGGGGGCGGGTGACAGACAGGGATTCACTATCTATGGTGCCTGAATATGGATATGCATTCTGTGGTGCTGGGCACCTCCGGGACGACTGCCGCCGATGTGATCGCCGTCGCGCGCGACGGCGCGTGGATCGAGCTGTCCGAGGAGGCCCTGGCCGCCGTCGCCGCCTCGCGCCAGGTCATCGACGACCTCGCCGCCAAGCCCGAACCCGTCTACGGCGTCTCCACCGGCTTCGGCGCCCTCGCCGTCCGCCACATCAGCCCTGAGCTGCGCGTTCAGCTCCAGCGCAACATCGTGCGCTCGCACGCCGCCGGTATGGGGCCGCGGGTCGAGCGCGAGGTGGTGCGCGCGCTGATGTTCCTGCGGCTGAAGACGCTCGCCTCGGGCCGCACCGGCGTGCGCCCGCTCGTCGTACGGACCATGGCCGCAGTCCTCAACGCGGGGATCACGCCCGTGGTGCACGAGTACGGCTCGCTGGGCTGCTCCGGCGACCTCGCGCCGCTGTCGCACTGCGCGCTGACGCTGATGGGCGAGGGCGAGGCCGAGGGCCCTGACGGGGTGCTGCGCCCGGCTGGTGAGCTGCTGGCCGAGCACGGCATAGAGCCGGTCGAGCTGCGCGAGAAGGAAGGGCTCGCGCTGCTCAACGGCACCGATGGAATGCTGGGCATGCTGATCATGGCCTGCGAGGACCTGGGCCGGCTGTTCACCGTCGCCGATGTGACGGCCGCGCTGTCGCTGGAGGCGCTGCTGGGCACCGACCGGGTGCTGGCGCCCGAGCTGCACGCCATCCGGCCGCACCCCGGGCAGGCGGCGAGCGCGGACAACATGCTGCGGGTGCTGGCCGGATCGGGCCTCACCGGACACCACCAGGACGACGCACCGCGCGTCCAGGACGCGTACTCGGTCCGCTGCGCGCCCCAGGTCGCGGGCGCGGGCCGGGACACCCTCGCGCACGCCCGGCTGGTCGCCGACCGCGAGCTGGCCTCCGCGGTGGACAACCCGGTGGTGCTGCCGGACGGCCGGGTGGAGTCCAACGGCAACTTCCACGGGGCGCCCGTCGCCTACGTGCTGGACTTCCTCGCCGTCGCCGTGGCCGACCTCGCCTCGATCGCCGAGCGCCGCACCGACCGGCTGCTGGACAAGAACCGCTCCCACGGCCTGCCGCCGTTCCTGGCCGGGGACGCGGGCGTGGACTCCGGGCTGATGATCGCGCAGTACACCCAGGCGGCGCTGGTGAGTGAGCTCAAGCGGCTGGCGGTGCCCGCCTCCGTCGATTCCATCCCGTCCTCGGCGATGCAGGAGGACCATGTCTCGATGGGCTGGTCGGCGGCGCGCAAGCTGCGGACGGCGGTGGACAACCTGACCCGGGTGCTCGCGGTCGAGCTGGTCGCGGCCACCCGTGGGATCGAGCTGCGGGAGGGCCTCGCGCCGGCCCCCGCGAGCCGGGCGGTGCTGGCGGCGGTGCGCCGGGCGGGCGTCGAGGGCCCGGGGGAGGACCGCTATCTGGCGCCGGACCTGGCGGCCGCGGACGCGTTCGTACGGTCGGGACAGCTGGCGGAGACGGTGGAGCAGGTGACCGGCCCGCTGGCCTGAGCAGGGCCCAGCAGGCGTAAGCGCTAGCGCTGGTGCGCCCCTAGTACGCCTCTGGCCGTGTACGGCGGACGGAGGCGGTCACCATGGCGACCCCCAGCCCCAGGAAGGCGGTGCCGCCGACCAGGTAGGGGGTGACGTCCACGCTGCCGGTGTCGGCCAGGTTCTCGCCGGAGGCGGCGGGCTGGGTGCTCGTCTGCTCGGCGGGGGCCTGGCTGTCCCGCTCGACGGTGGCGTTCGCGGACGGGACGAACCACAGGGCGCACAGCAGCGAGCCCGCGGCGGCGGCGGTCAGCAGCGGTCGGCGTGCGGACAACGGCATCCTCCTTGAGGCTGTGGTGAATTGGCCCCGTGCGTCCGATCGTAGTGACAACTGCGGGTCGCGCGGAAGCGAGACGGCCCGGAGGCATACCCTCCGTCGTATGGGCAGTCCTGAGACGTCATGCTTTGTGCGACTTTGCTTGATTTTTGCCTCGGGGGTCTTGGGGGATCCGCTATCCCGACGCGCCGAGGTGGAACGGAGCGCTGCGCTTCGGCGTCCTGGAGGATAAGAGGGGACGGGACGACTGCGCCGCACGGGTGCCGGGTACCCCGGTCGGGCCACGGGCTTGACCGGCGTCTTTGCTAAGTGGCCTTCCGCACAGTTTTACTGTGCGTGGAACCGGCCAAAAGGTACAGGCGTTCTTGTCAGATAGGTCCGGGGTTTCTGGGGTCCAGATCAATGGAGAAGCGTGTGATGACGGACGGCAAGCGTCGTAGGGGGCTGGTGGCCGCGGCCGCCGTGCTCGGCGGAGTACTGACCCTCGCGGCGTGTGGTGGGGGCGACGACGGCGGCAGCGACGGCAACAAGAACAACGCCGGCGGCGACAAGTCGCAGTCGCAGGTGGACGAGGCGGCGGCCAAGGACGCGTCGGAAGCCCACATCAAGATCACGCCCAAGGCTGGAGCGACCAACGCGGGCATCAACAGCGACGCCAAGGTCACCGTCGCCGGCGGCACGCTCAAGGACGTGACCATGACCTCGGCCGCGACCGGTACCAAGGTCCCCGGCTCCATATCGTCCGACGGGAAGTCCTGGAAGCCGAGCGGACAGCTGGAGCGGTCCACCCAGTACAAGATCACCGCGATCGCCGAGGACTCCAAGGGCCGCAAGGCGACTGAGAACTCCTCCTTCACCACCGTCTCGCCGGCGAACAGCTTCATCGGCAACTTCACGCCGGAGAGCGGTTCGACGGTCGGCGTCGGGATGCCCGTGTCGATCAACTTCGACAAGGTGATCAGCGACAAGAAGGCCGTCCAGTCGGGCATCAAGGTCACCTCCAGCAGCGGTCAGCAGGTCGTCGGCCACTGGTTCGGCAGCCAGCGCCTGGACTTCCGGCCGCAGGAGTACTGGAAGGCCAACTCGACGGTCACCCTGAAGCTGGACCTCGACGGCGTCGAGGGCGCGCCCGGGGTGAAGGGCGTCCAGGAGAAGACCGTCACCTTCAAGATCGGCCGCTCCCAGGTCTCCACGGTCGACGCCGAGGCCAAGACCATGAAGGTCGTGCGCGACGGCAAGCTGTTCAAGACCATCAAGATCTCGGCCGGCAGCCCGGAGAACACGACGTACAACGGTCAGATGGTGATCTCCGAGAAGTTCAAGGAGACCCGGATGAACGGGGCGACGGTCGGCTTCACGGACAACGACGGCAAGGGCGAGTACGACATCAAGGACGTGCCGCACGCCATGCGCCTGACCACCTCGGGCACTTTCATCCACGGCAACTACTGGGGCGCCAAGTCCATCTTCGGCGCGGTCAACACCAGCCACGGCTGTGTGGGCCTGTCGGACACCAAGGGCGCGAACGACCCGAACACCGACGGGACCTGGTTCTACAACGAGTCGCAGATCGGTGACGTCGTCATCGTGAAGAACTCGAAGGACAAGACCGTCGCGCCGGACAACGGCCTGAACGGTTGGAACATGAGCTGGAGCGAGTGGGTCGCGGGCAGCGCCACCGGCGCCTGACGCACCCTTAGCACTCCCGCCCGGGCGGCGGTCGGCCTTCTCAGGCCGGCCGCCGCCCGTCGGCTTTCTTAAGCGTGCTCTCATCCCGTCCTTATCCGCTCATCACATGACGCCCCTACCGTCGCGCGCATGTTCTTCACCTACCTCCGGCGCGAGCTGCGCCGCCGTAGAAAGGCGGCGCTCGTCGTCGCCTCGGGTCTGGCACTGGGCATCGCGCTCGTCATCGTCGTCACCTCGGTGTCCTCCGGCATGGAGCGCGCGCAGGACAAGGTGTTGGAGTCGCTGTACGGGCTGGGCACCGATATGACCGTCACCAAGGCCCGCCAGGCGTCCTCGGGCAGCGACCAGAACTCGCGCCCGCGCTTCGAGTTCGACGCCCGCGACAGCGACGACGACAAAGAGCAGAGCAGCGACCGGGTGATGGTGCAGGGCTTCCAGACCCTGTCCGCCGCGACCGTGACCAAGATCGGAAAGCAGAGTGGGGTCGCCGATGCGGTCGGCGGGCTGAATCTGCAGGTCCTGAAGGTCAGCGGGCAGTTCAAGCGGGGTGAGTTCAAGCAGAACCAGAACTCCGGCGGCAGCAACCGGCAGGGCGGCCCCGGCGGCGCGGGCGGCGGGCCGCAGGGGCAGGTCGAGGGCGGCGGCGCCCAGTTCGACGTCAACTCCTTCTCCGTCTACGGGGTCGACGTCGCCCATCTCGGCCTCGGCCCGCTGACCTCCTCCAAGATCAGCAAGGGCAAGACCTTCACCAGCGCGCAGAGCGACGCCAAGGTCGCGGTCGTCGACGGCTCGTACGCCAAGGAGAAGAAGCTGGCGGTGGGCGACGACATCACCATCTCCGGCACCAAGTTCGAGGTCATCGGGGTCGCGACCGCCGACAGCGGCTCGGCCGCCGCCAATGTCTACATTCCGCTCAAGCGGGCGCAGACCCTCTCCGACTCCAAGGACAAGGTCACCACCGTCTACGTCAAGGCGGCGGACTCGCAGCGGATCGACAGCGTCAAGTCGGCCATCCAGAAGAACGTCTCGGGCACCACGGTCACCACCTCCGCCGACCTCGCCAAGACCGTCTCCGGCTCCCTGTCCACCGCCTCCGACCTCGCCTCCAACGTCGGCAAGTGGCTGTCCATCGCCGTCCTGGCCGCCGCCTTCCTCGTCGCCGGGCTGCTCACCTCCTCGGCGGTCAGCCGCCGGGTGCGGGAGTTCGGCACACTCAAGGCGCTGGGCTGGAAGAGCGGCCGGGTCACCCGCCAGGTCGTGGGCGAGGCCCTGGTCAACGGCCTGCTCGGCGGCGCGCTCGGGATCGGGCTCGGCCTCGCCGGCGCGTACGCGGTGACCGCGATCAGCCCCAGCCTCACCGCCGAACTGGGCTCCTCGGGCGGCGGCATGGGCCTGGGCGGCGGTCCGGGCGGCGGCGGACCCGGGGGCGGCATGGGCGGAGGCATGGGCGGTGGCATGGGCGGCGGGCTGCGCCAGGCCGCGGCCAAGACCCTGGATGTGGCGCTCACCGCCCCGGTCTCCACGGCCACCATCGCGCTGGCGGTCGGCCTCGCCGTCGCCGGCGGGCTCGTGGCTGGCGGCTTCGGTGGCTGGCGCGCCTCGCGGCTGCGCCCGGCGGACGCCCTGCGCCGCGTCGAGTAGCCCGGCATCCGCCCAACCCCCCACCCCCTGCCCCACCCCCTGCCCCACGCCTGAACGCCTGACCAGGAGTCAAGGAGTCACCCCATGTACCAGCTCAGCGGCGTCACCAAGCGCTACCGGCGCGGCAAGGACACCGTCGACGCCCTCGCCGGTGTGGATCTGACCATCGAGGACGGCGGCCGTCTGGTGATCCAGGGCCCCACCGGCGGCGGCAAGTCCACCCTGCTGCAGATGCTCGGCGGCCTGGACCGCCCCACCTCCGGCTCGGTCGAGCTCGACGGCGTCGATCTGGCCTCGCTCAGCGAGGCCAGGCTCACCAAGGTCAGATCCGAGAACATCGGCTTCGTCTTCCAGAGCTTCAATCTGATCCCCACGCTCACCGCGCAGGAGAACGTGGAGACCGCCCTGGTCCCGCTGGGCGTCAAGGCCGTCGAGCGGCGTACGCGCGCCGCCGAGGCGCTGGAGTCGGTCGGGCTCGGCGAGCGGTTCGGGCATCTGCCCGGCGAGATGTCGGGGGGCCAGCAGCAGCGCGTGGCGATCGCCCGCGCGCTGGTCAAGCGCCCCAAGGTGCTGCTCGCCGACGAACCGACCGGCAATCTGGACGAGTCGATGCGCGACGAGATCATGACCCTGCTCGAGGGGCTGTGGGAGGAGCACGGCCTGACGTTTGTGATGGTCACCCACGACAGCGCCCTCGCCCGCCGCGCCCCGCGCCTGGCCACGATCGAGAAGGGCAAGGTGAAGATCACCGAGCGGGCCGCCTAAGACCGTCTGGCGGTCAGCGCCGCAGGTCCTTGGCGCGTACGTAACGCAGCCCGCAGGCATCCTCGTACGGGTCGCCGTCGTCTCCGAACAGGCTCAGCAGCGGCTGCATCGGAAGCCAGGTCAGCCCGTAGGCCCAGCGCCGGACTGCCTGCCAGAAACGCGGCCGCCCGCCGTCCGCGTCGCGCACCACCCGGGCGGCGAACAGGAATTTGCCGATCGTCGTCCGGAAGATCCAGGGCCCCAGCACATGGTGGAGGAAGGACAGCCCGAACACCCCGGCCAGGATGGTGCCCCAGAACGGCTCCGGCCCACCGAGGGCGGGAATCAGCCGTACGGCGATGGCCATGCCGCCGAAGAGTGCGACCAGGCCGTCCACGGTCGCCGAGAACCACCGCCGGAAATCGCCGATGGCCTCGGGGACGGCGGGCGGCTGGGGCTGTGGCTGTGGCTGTGGATGCGGGGGATGGGCGTACGGGTGCGGGTAGGGCTGCCGCCCCTGGGAGTCGATCATGGTGGGCATCCTGCCGTGCGTCTGTGACGGTCTTTTCTCAAGACGGTGCGCGGCCGGTATCGATGCGGTGAGAGGGGTGTGGTGCCGCGCCGAGTGGCGGCGCCGCCGCACCCCGGGAGAATGGGCCGAGGGGATTTCGTCCGGCCGCCGCGACGGCCGGGGCCCGACCCGGAGGCGCCGATGCCCGAAGTCACCGAGCCCTACCAGCCCGGCACCCCCTGCTGGATCGATGTGGTGGCCTCCGACCAGGTCGCCGCCCTCGACTTCTACGCCAAGGTCCTCGGCTGGGAGGGCAGCCCCGGCCCGCCCGAGACCGGCGGATACGCGCTGTGCACCCTCAAGGGCAAGCCCGTCGCCGGCATCATGTCGGCCGAGGCGATGGGCGACCAGCCGGCGCCGCCGCCCGTGTGGACCACGTATTTCGCCTCCGCCGACGCCGATGCCACGCTCCAGGCGATCACCCGCAACGGGGGCACCACGTTCACCCCGGCCGTCGAGGTGATGAACCTGGGGCGGATGCTGGTGGCCGCCGATCCGACCGGGGCCGTCTTCGGCGTCTGGGAGGCGCGGGAATTCCCCGGCGCGGGCATCGCCAACGAGCCGGGCGCGCTGATCTGGAACGAGCTCAACACCACGGACATCGAGGCGGCGGCCGCCTTCTACGCGGCGGCGCTGGGGCTTGAGACCGCCCCGATGGAGGGCGCCGAGGACTACTTCTCACTGTCCGTGACCGGCCGCCCGGTGGGCGGGATGCGGCCGCTGGGCGCAGCGGCCCCGTCCGAGGCGGCCTCGCACTGGCTGGTCTACTTCGCGGTCGCGGACACCGACGCGACCGCGGCGAAGGTGGCCGAGGCGGGCGGGACGGTGTGCAAGGAGCCCTTCGACATGGTGGCGGGCCGGATGGCCGTGGTCCAGGACTCGCAGGGGGCGTCGTTCGCCGTGATCGCCCCGAAGCCGATGAGCGCGTGAACGCAGTGGCTGTCAGGCCCTATCGGCCCGCTTGAGCACGAAGTAGCCGCCGCTGGAGCCGAGATACGCGTACTGGTGCTCCGGGTGCAGCTGTTTCGCGTACGCGATGAGGTCTTCGGCCGTGCGCTCCGGCTCTTGCAGGGCTATGTAGTCCGGCACGACATTCTGTGTATTGCCGACCCACAACACCCGGCAGCGGCTGGTGAGCCTGCTGATCGGCCCCACGTTCGCCTCGACCGACGCCCCGTCCGGGATCCGCTCCAGCAGCCGTTCGACCTCGGTGACTTCCTTCGGCTTGTCGAAGAAGTCCGGGTTGGTGAGGTTTTCCAGGGGCAGTGAGGCGGTCAGCGCCAGCGCCGCGCCGGCCACCATGCCGGGCAGCTGCCGGGCGTACGAGGCGAGCCAGGGGCGGTGGCTGTCGCGGGCGCGGTCGATGGCGTCGACGAGGGCGAGCGCGACGATCGGCATCAGCACCGCGCTGTAGTGCCAGTCCGTGCCCCAGTAGTGGTCGTCGTGGGAGACGAAGCGCCAGCCGAGGGTGGGCACGGCGGCCAGCAGCAGCGGGGAGCGCAGCGCGAGCAGGCCGCTGGTGGGCAGCAGCACCCACAGCAGGGTGCGCACGGCGGTCTCGAAGGGGATGGTCCCGGTCTGCTCGCCGCCGCTGCCGACCTTGTTCCAGTAGTCGTACGAGCCGGAGCCGTTGAAGCTCGGGATGATCACGCCGAGCGCGAGAGCGGAGGCCAGTACGCCGAAGCCGATGAGGCCGAGCGCGAGCGGGACGATCCGCGGCGGGCGCTCCCGCCAGGTGCGGACCAGGATCACGGCGCCGATCGCGGCCACCGTGGCCCCCATGTCCTCCTTGACGAAGACGAGTGGGACGGCCCACAGCATCGCCGCGTACCAGCGCCTGCGCACCACCGCCTCCAGCGAGAAGGCCAGCAGCGGCATGGCGAAGGCGATCTCGTGGAAGTCGAAGTCGACGGCCCGCTGAACGCCCCAGGACAGCCCGTACGCGACGCCGATCGCCAGCCCGCGGCCCCGCCCCAGCAGCTGGGCCGCGACGCGGGTGACGGGGATGGTGGAGACGGCGAAGAGGGCGGCCTGGACGACCAGCAGGGTGACGGGGGTGGGGAAGACCCGGTAGAACGGGGCGATCAGCGCGGTGACCGGGCTGAAGTGGTCGCCGAGGATATTGAAGCCGGGGCCCTTGAGGTCGGCGACGGGGGTCTGGAGATGGGCGTAGGAGCGTATCGCCTGCTCGAAGATGCCCAGGTCCCAGGACATGGTGGCCATCCGCCGATAGCGGGTGATCGAGATGGCCGCGAAGGCCACGAAGAAGGCCGCGGCCAGCCAGTACGGGTCCCGGCGGGAGTGCCGCGGCCCGCCTGCCGGGGCGTCGTCCGGCTGGGCGCGGTCCAAGGTGGCGGCGGTCGCCCCCTCGGCGCTGGTGCCGGGCGGGAGTGCGGCAGCCGTGTCCATCCAGGGTCCTTATCGTGTGGGCGGTCTGTGCGAAAAGATACGCGAAGGAGGCCGGACGGTTGCAGAGACGGTTTGGGCAGGTTCTGATTCCGGGGCTGGCCGTGCTGCTGGCCGTCGCCGGGTGCACGTCCGGGGCCGAGAAGGACGGCGACGGGCGGGACGGCGGAGAGCAGAGCAGCAGCGGTGCGCAACAGGGCGACGGCCGGGCGGTCAGTCCGCTGAAGAACCCGGACGGTACGAAGCCGGGCCTGGCGCCCGTGACGAGCGCCGCGGACAAGGCCGCGGCCCAGCGGCTCATCGACCAGCTGCTCACCAAGGGGCGGGGGCCGAGGACCGGCTATGAGCGGGACAAGTTCGGCTACGCCTGGATGGACACGGCCGACGGGGTGCCGCTCGCGCGCAACGGCTGCGACACCCGCAACGATCTTTTGCGGCGTGACGGTCAGCGGCTGCGTTTCCGGTCCGGCTCCGACTGTGTGGTCGTGGCCATGACGCTGCACGATCCGTACACGGGCAAGACCATCGAGTGGCGCAAGGAGAAGGCCGCCGAGGTGCAGATCGACCATGTGGTGCCGCTGTCGTACAGCTGGCAGATGGGCTCCTCCCGCTGGGCGAAGAGCAAGCGCGAACAGCTCGCGAACGACGTGCTCAATCTGATCCCGGTCGAGGGCCGCGCCAACTCGGCCAAGGGCGACTCAGGGCCCGCGTCCTGGCTGCCGCCGAGCACATCGATCAGATGCGCGTACGCGGTCCGCTTCGCCCAGGTCGCGCTCAAGTACGAGATGGCGGTGACCGCCGCCGACCAGGGGATGATGCGGCGGCAGTGCGGCGGGTGAGGGCTCTGGGGCAGCTGTGGGGGGACCGCCCGTCCCTCGATCGCCCCGGGGCGATCGAGGGACGGGCGGCCGCCTCAGAGCGCTTGAAGCGGTTCGGGTTGTTATGTTCGCGATGGCGGGGGCACTGGCACGGTGGCCATGCCTGCCCAAGTCCGTAGGCGTCGCTCTTCTCCCCGGCGAGGACGGTCACCATCGCGCGCCGCGCGGTGACGATTCCGTCGCGCGCCATGGTGTAGACGCGCATCGTCATCTTTGGCCGTTCGCCCCGGTCGCGTTGGCCGTCGGCGTTCACCGGGTTCCCTTTCCCTCGACCGGGGCGAAGAGCTGGAGCACGGTGCGCAGGCTCCGCTTCACCGCGCCCAGGTGGTAAGCCAGTTCTTCCGGCGCGGCGGTGGCGAGTTCGAGGATTCAGCCCCTGCCAGGGTCTGTCCGGCCACGATGACCACCGCGCTTTCCAGGCCCTCGCGGGTGGGCTTGCCAGCCGTGATGCACGCAGGGCACAGGCCCGAGCGCGGGTCGGCGGGGTCATGGGGCCCGAAGTCCCCAAGGGTGGCGCACAGAGCGCACCCGGGCCCCGGGGAGATGGCGGGCGTGGTCCGGGTGTTGGCGGTCACCGGGCGACCGCCGTGCTTCGGGCCTCGGGCCGCGAGAGGCCCGTACGCGGCGCGGGAGGCACCGTCCCGGCCCGATGACGGCCACGCGGCCGTAAGGCGAGAAGTGCACTCACCCACGCGAAGAACCGCCCGATAGGGTCGCGCATGTTCATCAGCTCCGTTTCAGCTGCTGGGCCATGCCCTCGGACGTTCGCCCGTCGCGGCAGTCTGACCGTCTGTCCTAGGACAGAAAGTAGCGTGACCTAGGACACGATGCCCAGGGGTGTGGTGCCATCTCCCCCGTACGGATTACCTGTGTCCTAGTACAGTCAGTCGTGCCCTAGGACACAGGTACAGGAGGCGCCATGGCCGGCAGCGATCACCCCTACATGCGGGTCGCGGAACGCATCCGGCGCAGCATCCTCGACGGGGCGCTCAAGGAGGGCGAGAAGCTGCCACCCGTGCGGGAACTGGCGCGGCGAGAGGGCGTATCGGTCGCCACCCTCGGCCGCTCACTCGACCAGCTCCAAGTGGAGGGCTACATCACGACCTCGCGCCGGGGCACCTTCGTCGCCAACGCACCCGAGGTCGCCCCCTCCGGCTACGACCGGATCACTCGCGTCCTGCGCACCGGGTCGGTTCTCTCGGAGGGCGAGACGATGGTCGTCACGAATGCGGAACTGATCAAGCCGCCCCAGTACGTCGCCGAGATCTTCGACCTGGAGGACGGCGACCAAGTAGTACGACGCCAGTGGCACACCGGCAAGGGACAGCAGCGCATCGGCCTCTTCGTGACCTGGTACCCGGCGCACTTCGCCGCCGCCGTTCCCGAGCTGCTGTCCACATCCGCACGCGCTGCGGCCGGCCTGCTGCCGAAGATCCAGCAGGCCACCGGGCGCCGCATCCAGGCGGGCCGTGACGACGTCCACGGCCGCGAGGCCGACGCGCGCGAGGCCAACTTCCTCGGCCTGCGCATCGGCTCGCCCATCCTCGCGGGCGCTCACCGGCTGTGGGATGACGAGGGCGTGATCGAGTACGGCGAGTGGTGCCTGCCCTACCGGCTGGTTGTCGGCTACGAGTACAGCTTTGAGGCGGCGCCGGACGCTTCCTGACTCTCATGTGGCCCTGGCCGTCGTGCTCGGGCGCCGATCACTCCCGAACCCGGGTGGGGTGCGCTTCGCTGCGGGATGGGTAGGTCCTGCGCTTCGCTTCGCGCTGGCTGCGCTTCGCTTCGCCTGTGCCTGTGCGCCGCCTCGCGGCATTCGGTTCACGCGGGTACGGGTTTCGTCTCGGACCCTCCGGGTCCAAAGCGCCAGCAGGGGGAGGGAAGGGGGGCGGCTGACCCTGTGTCCTGAGCTCAGCCACCCACCGGGCCAAGGAATCGGGACACGGGTTGGCGGCCCCCTTCCCTCCTCCTGCTGGCGCTTTGGACCCGCAGGGTCCGAGACGACTGCGCCCGCCCTGGGACTCGATCTCCTCCAGCAGCACCCGGACCTTGGCCCGCCCCATCTCCTCCGTGGTCTGCCGGACGCTGGTCAGCGCCGGGTCCACCTGCCGGCCCGCCGCCTGGATGGCCGCGCGGCAAGGATGGGCCCTGGGAGGTGGCGGATGGCTCAGGTGGTCGCGCCCGGTCGCTGCCGGGGCAGTTCGGCGTGCCGTACCGCGTCGGAGGCCAGGGCCATGACCGCGCCCAGGCCGGCGAAGGCGCCGCAGCCGATGAACACCGGGGCGGCGCCCCAGACTCCGATGGCGGCGCCGACCAGTGGATAGCTGAGGGGCGCGAGACCGACCATGGTGAGCATGACGACGGAGTTGACCCGGCCGAGATGGGCCGGGTCCGCCGCGGTCTGGATGAGGGCGTTGTCCAGGCTGCCGAAGACGCCCGCGTTCAGCCCGACCACCGCGGCCAGTACCGCGGCGAGGCACAGGGTGGGCACCAGCGCGATGGTGGCCGCGCCCGCGCAGCCGACGAGCAGCGTCCCGGCCATCATGAGGCCGGCACGGGGCAGCCAGCCGACGATGGCGAGCAGCGCGGCGCTGGCCACGGCTCCTGCGCTGAAGCTGCCGCGGGGAGGGGTCCCGGGGAAGGGGGCGGATGCTGGTGAGCGACGCGCCCTGGTCGGGGTGGGCGTCGTGGACCTGAGGGAATCAGCGGAGTGGGAGGAGCCCGTCCGTGTCCGCAGTGGAGGCGACAACCCGGGTCAGTGGCCGCGCGTTGGGTGCGGCAATCGCGATAGCTCTCATCTTCCTGGCAGTGGCATGCGGTTCGGCCGCGGCCTCGAGCGGCGTACAGGCGCCGTTCGCGACTTGGCAGAGCCACTGTGCGTCCCCTGGCAAGGTGTACAGCCAGAAGATCCTCGTTACTCACAAGGGCAAGCGATTCGAATGGATCACACTGTTCCTCGTATGCACACCAAAACGCAGCGTGGCGATAGTGGACCACGAGGGTCGGGATTACCGGGACCTGGACGATTTCCGCGCGAACAACAAACTTCTCAGCGAGGACGACAAGATCACCTTGCCGCGAGATTTCCCCTCGGTCGAGAGGTCGGGAAACGTCGAGTTGATGACGGTCTCGGGCCACACCGGCACCAGCACATCATGGCTGCGGTGGCTGGGCGGCGGTGCTGCCCTTGTACTGCTCATCGGTGGCGGTGGAATCCATTGGCTTCGTGCGCGTCGGCGAAGCGTCCGGGCTTCGGCCTCTGATGCCGACCCGCAAGAACCGTCACTGTAGAGCGGCTGGGGCGGCCTGGCCTGGGCCCGGTCCGAGGACGGGGCCCAGCGCGCGGGTGGCGGCCGGTCGGCCGAGGTCGTCAGCCGAGGGCGTCGAGGTCGACGATGTCCCCGGTCGGGGCCTTGGCGTCGACCGGCTCGTCGAAGTCGCCGAACGTCACCGTGCCGGGCTCCTTGCCGCCCTTGATGACCATCTTGAGGATGTACGGCTTGCCCTCGGTGGCGACGTAGGTGGTGTACGTCTCGTCGCCGTCGGTCTCGGTGAGGGTGATGGCGGGCTTGCCGTCGACCGTGGTGGTCTCGCCCTTGCGGGCGAGGTTGGGGCCGGACTCGAAGCCGGACAGCATCGTGTCGGAGTCGCAGGCGCTGGCGAAGTCCTTGAAGTCGGAGCCGGATGCCTTGGACTTCGTCCAGCGGTCGCCGATCGTGGCGGCCGCGTCCGCGCCGTCCTTGCCGCCCTGTGCCTTCCAGAAGGCGCGGTCGAACTTCATGTAGATCAGGTCGCCGGTCTTGACCAATTCGACCTTGCCCTCGGTGCCGAAGGCCATGTTGCCGACACACTCGCCTTTGTTGTCCGAGGACATGTGGTATTTCATGGGGCCGCCGTCGACCGTCCCGTCCAGGTCCGTGGTCAGGGATGTCGCCGACTTCATCGCCTTCATGGCTTTGTTGGCGATCTGCGGACCGGTCAGCTTCTCCAGCTCGGAGCCGGGGGCCTTGGCGGACGGTGTGGCTTTCGAACTCGCCGAGACTGACTCCCCGGACTTGCCGGCGGTGCCGCCCTTGTCGTCGTCGGTGCCGCAGGCGGTCAGGGCGAGTGCGGTCACGGCGCACAGCGCCGCCAGGGTCGTGGTGGAGCGCATTAGCTCGTCTTCTTCCAGTTCTTGCAGCCGTTGGTCTTGAAGTATCCGTCGCCGGCGGCGATGGTCACCACGCCGTTTCCGGAGACGTTTTCGTTGGCGATGATCGAGTCGATGCCGTGCAGGGCGTCCTTGCTGCGCTCCCAGTAGCAGGTCGCGTCATTGGCGTTGCCGGTCGACTTGTACGTACCGGGGGCGATGTCGGCCCCGATCCGGTACATGCCGCCGTTCCCGTCCACCTCGGACTTGGGGGTGCCGGAGGCCTTGGCGGGGACGGCTGCCCAGTCCTTGCACCCGTTCGACTTGAAGATCTTGTCGCTCGCCTTGATCGTCACATAGGCGTTGCCCATGACGTTGTCGTTGGCGATGAGCGAATCGGTCTCGCCGCTGGAGTCCTTGGCCCGCTCCCAGTAGCACATGCCGTCGGTGTTGTCCGTGGACATGTAGGTGCCGGGCTTGACGTCGGAGCCGACCTGGAAGGTGCCGTCGCCGCCGATGGCGGGCTCGGCCTTGGGCTTGTCACCGCCCTTGTCTCCGCCCTTGTCACCGGACTTCGAGCCCCCGCCGGACGTGGCCCCCTGGGCCACGGTGTCCTTGCTCTTGTCCTTGTCGTCGTCTCCTCCGCCTCCCGCCAGGGCGCCGCCGATGGCGATCACCACGACGAGCGCCCCCGCCCCCGTCAGGACCTTGTGCCGGGCAAACCAGTTCTGCTTCTGCTGCTGCGACATGCGACAGCCCTCCCCTTCTGAGTCCATCCCGGAGCCGGACCGGCCTCCGCGAACCGATGGGTCAATCACAGCAGAGTCTGTGAACCGAGTCAACAAGAGTCGGCGGCGAGGTAGGATTCACAATGTGAACGGGTCTCTTTGAAGATCGCTATCGGTATGCTCGATGTGACAGCCGCACCACCGGACGGAGTCAGCCAGGTGCCCGACAACGCAGCAGAGGTGACCGCCGCCGGGATCGCCCGGCTGGCCGGGGTCGGCCGCGCCGCCGTCAGCAACTGGCGGCGCCGCCACGCGGATTTCCCCAAGCCGGTCGGCGGCACCGAGACCAGCCCGACCTTCGCCCTCGGCGATGTCGAGCAATGGCTGCGCGACCAGGGCAAGCTCGCCGAGGTGCCGCTGCGCGAGCGCGTCTGGCAGGCGCTGGCCGGGCATCCGGACGGGGCCGCCGCCGCGCTCGGCCCCGTCGGCGCCGTACTCCTCCTCGTACGGGACCGGCCCGCGCAGTGGCGCCGGCTGAGCGACGCCACCGACCCGCAGCTGGCCGAACTGCTCCCGCCCGCACTCGCCCCGGTGCTGACCGCCCGGCTCGGCGAGGACCACCCGGTGCCCGTCGCGGACCCGGCCGGGCTGCGGCCCTTCGTACCGCTGCTGCGCCAGGCCGTCGAACTGGCCGCCGAGACCGGCCCGCGCGAGACGTACGAGTTCCTGATCGGGCGCCATCTGGACGCCAACCCACGGCAGTACACCGTCACCCCGCCCGAACTCGCCGAGCTGATGGCCGCCCTGGCGGGGCCGGCGGGCGAGCCGACGGGTCCGATGAGTCCTGCCCCCACCGTTCTCGACCCCGCCTCGGGCACCGGCGGGCTGCTGTGGGCCGTGCTGCGCACCCACGGCGTGGCCACGCTGTACGCCCAGGAGCTGGACCGCGACCTCGCCGCGCTCACCGCGCTGCGGCTGGCCCTGACCCACGAGGGCCAGGGCACACAGGTGCGGGTGCACGGCGGCGACAGCCTGCGCGCGGACGCCCTGCCCCAGCTCGCCGCCGACGCGGTCGTCTCCCACCCCCCGTTCAACGAGCGCAACTGGGGTCACGACGAGCTCGCCTACGACCCCCGCTGGGAGTACGGCTTCCCGGCCCGCACCGAATCCGAGCTCGCCTGGGTCCAGCACGCCCTCGCACACCTCCGCGACGGCGGCATCGCCGTACTGCTCATGCCCCCGGCCGTGGCCTCCCGCCGCTCCGGCCGCCGTATCCGCGCCGATCTGCTGCGGCGCGGCGCGCTGCGGGCCGTGGTCGCGCTGCCCGCCGGGGCCGCCCCGCCGTACGGGATCCCGCTGCATCTGTGGGTGCTGCGCCGCCCCGGGGCCGGACAGCCCACCGCGCCGCGGCTGCTGCTGGTCGACGCCGCGGCGGCCGTGGCCTCGGCGTCGGGCCCGGCCGACGGCCCGGCGGCGGTCCCCGGATACCCGGCGGGCGCGGCCTCCCCGGGCCGGGACAAGCTGCCCTGGCAGACCGTGCGCGACACCGTTCTCGACGCCTGGCGTGCGTTCGACGGCGACGGCGGCGACGACGACGGCGGCGGCGGTGACGGGGCTCCCGAGCGGGCGGGCGTGTGCCAGGTGCTGCCCGTCATCGAACTCCTCGATGACGACGTCGATCTCGCCCCCGCCCGCCATCTGCCGCCGCCCGCCGCGGGCGGCGGCGCCGGGGAACTGGCCGCCGTACGCGACCGGCTCACCGCCACCCTGGCCCGTACGGTCGAGCTGACCCCCGTCGCGCCCGCCGGCCCGGATGCCCTGGAAGAGCAGCCGCAGGGCGCGCGCTGGCCCATGACCACCGTCGGTGAACTGGCCCGTGCGGGCGCCCTGGTGCTGCGCACCGGCGGCGCGGTGACGGTGCCGGGGCCGGGGCGGCAGTCGGCGGGCTCGGGGCCGGAGGCGCCCCCGGTGCTCACCGAGACCGACGTGCTCGCCGGGACCGGCCCCACCGGCGCCCTCCCCGCCCCCGCGGCCGGTGAGCGGCCCGAGGTGGCCGCCGAGGAGCCGGTGCTGACCGAGCCGGGCGATGTCGTGGTGCCGCTCGTCGGCGGCGGCACGGTCGCCCGCGTGGTGGACGAGGCCGCGGCCGGGGCCATGCTCGCCCGCAATCTGTGCCTGCTGCGGCCCGACCCGCAGGCGCTCGACCCGTGGTTCCTCGCCGGGTATCTGCGCGGCGGCGCCAACCAGCGGCAGGCCAGCAGCTACGCCTCCACCGCCACCCGGCTCGACGTACGCCGACTGCGGCTGCCCCGGCTCCCGCTCGACGACCAGCGGCGCTACGGCGAGCACTACCGCACCCTCGCCTCCTTCGAGGAGGCGCTGAGGCTCGCGGGGCGGCTGGGGGACCAGTTGGTACGGGGGCTGTACGACGGGCTGGCCGACGGTACGGTCCAGCCCCATTGATCACGATTGTGTGATCAAAGAGACGACGGATCCGTACAACCCGGGTTCCGCCTGCCACGTCGATGTATACGCTCAAGCGCGCACGCACGCGCGCGAGCACCCCTCGGCACCAGGTCCTCCAGGAGCAGCCATGCACGGCCCCGCCCCCGCGCCGCCGCCCCGTCCCGCCGCCACCGCGACGGTGGCCGTCCTGCGGGTGGTCTTCGTCGGCCTGACGTTGCTGACCTTCGGCCTGCTGTCGTGGGTGACGATGCTGCGCGTGGCCATCCTGCGCCGCCGCGCGCTGGACTGGCTGCTGTTCTGGGGCACGTGTGTGGTGGTGGTGCTCGCCTTCGTGGAGTTCGGAACCGGCCCCGACGAGCCCGACGCGCTGGCGTACGCGACCCTGACGGGGATGTTCCTGCTGTCCTGTGCCGTGGCGACGCACTTCCTGATCGTCGACATCAAGCACCACCGCCCGGCGCCCGTCGTCGCGCCGGGGGTGGGGCCGTACGTCCCGCCGGGGTATCCGACCGGGCCCGCGCCGTACGGCTATCCGGTCCCGCCCCACCAGCACCAGGCCGTACCGCCGCAGCAGCCGCTCCAGCCGCCGCACCAGCCCGTCCAGCCCCAACCCCAACCCCAACCCCAGGCTCAGCCCCAGCCCCAACCGCAGCCCCAGCCCCAGCCCCAGCCCCAACCCCAACCGCAGCGCATCCAGCGCGTACGCGCCGAGCTGGATGAGCTCAGCGACTACCTCCGCAGAGAGCAGGGCCGTTGAACGGACGCGTCGTCGCCGACCGCTATGAGCTGGCCACGCTCCTCGGCCAGGGCGGCATGGGCCAGGTGTGGACCGCGTACGACCGGCGGCTTGACCGCCGGGTCGCGGTCAAGCTGCTGCGCCCCGACCGGATGGCGATACCCAGCGACGGCGGCGACGGCGTCGACGATCTGCGCCGCCGTTTCGTACGCGAGTGCCGGGTCACCGCGCAGGTCGACCACCGCGGTCTGGTCACCGTCCACGACGCGGGCAGCGACGGCGACGACCTGTACCTGATCATGCAGTACGTCGAGGGCGCCGACCTCGCCGACCACCTCGCCGAACACGACCCCTACCCCTGGCAGTGGGCGGTGTGCGTGGCGGCGCAGCTGTGCGCGGTGCTCTCCGCCGTCCACGCGGTGCCGATCGTGCACCGCGACCTCAAGCCGCGGAACGTGATGATCCGCCCCGATGGCTCGGTGACCGTCCTCGACCTCGGCGTCGCCGCCGTCCTCGACACCGACACCACCCGCCTCACCCACACCGGCTCGCCCATCGGCAGCCCCGCCTATATGGCCCCCGAGCAGGCCATGGGCGGCGCCGTCGGCCCGTACACCGACCTGTACGCGCTGGGCGTGCTGATGCATGAACTCCTCATCGGCAATGTGCCCTTCGCCGGCTCCACCGCCCTGGGCGTGCTGCACCGCCATCTCTACGAGCCGCCGGTCCCGGTCCGCCAGGCGCGGCCCGAGGTGCCCGAGGCGCTGGAGGCGCTGGTGCTGCGGCTGCTCGCCAAGGACCCCCAGCACCGGCCGGCCGACGCCCAGGAGGTCTACCAGGCGCTGGTTCCGCTGCTGCCGTACGCCGCCGCGGCGCCCGGTGTCGCCGCCGCCGGCCCCATGGACCCCACACGCCCCTTCCTGCGCCCGCACGCCCCCTGGCCGGACCGCCCAGGACCGCCGTCCGCCGCCGTTCCCGCGGCGCCGCCCGCAGCCCCCGCCCGGTCGGATGTGGCGGCGGCCGTCGACGAGGTCAAGCGCCTGCTGGACCAGGGGTGGATCACCCAGGCCGTGGACATCCTCGGCGCGATCCTCCCGTCGGCCGCCGCGGAGCACGGCGAGCTCTCCCCGGTCGTACGGTCGCTGCGCAAGCAGTACGCGGTGACGCTCATGGACGACGGGCAGTACCGCCGCGCCCTGCCCGAGCTGCGCCGGCTCGCCGACGAGTACGCCGCCGAGTCGGGCCCCGAGGCGCTGCGCAACTCCCTCCAGTTCCGCTACGAGGCGGCCCAGTGCCTCGAACAGCTCGGCGAGGCGGCCCAGGCGCTGGTCGAATACCGCACCTTGCTCCCGTACTTCGAGCAGTACGCGGCCACCGACCCGGCCACGCCGCTGGAAATCCGCCGCAGAATCGGGCACTTGCTGCTGTCCCTCGGCGACCGCCCGGCCGCCCATGACATGCTCGCCCGCCTCCTGTTCGACGCCGAGCGGCTGCACGGCCCGCACCACCCCTTTCCGGAGGAGATCCGCCGCACACTGCACTGGCTCGGGCAGGTCCGGGGCTAGCGAGGTGGCGGGGAGGTGGCCGGAGCCGTGGCGAATCGTTGTCGAAGCAGTGGCTTAGGCCGCGCCGACTCCATACCATCGATCAAGCCAGGTCGATCTATGCCGGGAGACTTGATGCTGCATCCCTTTGGGGGGCGTCCCCCATACCGCCGCACGAAAGCGGCTTCGCCGCGCGGCCGCGCCACCCTCGCCGTCCCCGCCGCGTCCGCCATGCTGCTCGCCGCCCCGCTGCTCACGGCCTGTGGCAATGACGCGCACCCCGGGGCAGCCGCCGTCGTGGACGGCAGCCGGATCACCGTCTCGCAGCTCCAGGCGCGGGTCAACGACGTCCGGGACGCGCAGCGCGGCGCCGCCAAGTCCGAGCAGCTGGTGGCCAACAGCGGTCAGCTGAGCCAGAACACCCTGATCCGCATGATCCAGTTCCGGGTGATCGAGCGGGCCGGCAAGGACAACGGGGTGGGGGTGACCCGCCGCGATGTGCAGCAGTGCCGCAAGGCCGTCGAGTCGGCGGGCGGCGCCGAGGTGCTGCGCGGCCTCCAGACGGGGCAGACGACGAAGTGCGACCCGACCGCCGGGCCGCAGTCGGGCGGCGCCGCGGCGCTGCGCGACTTCTATCTGGAACAGGGCATCGCCCCGGACCGGATCGACGACGCGCTGCGCATGGAGCTGTTGCGCAACGGCCTGGTGCACAAGCTCGGCACCGCCAAGGTCAACGCGGTCTTCGCCGCCACCTCCAAGAAGCTGGCCATCACGGTCAACCCGCGCTACGGGACCTGGGACGACACCCGGGGCACGGCGGTGCTGACCAAGGAGTCCTGGCTGCGGACCTCCGAGGACGTGAATCAGCAGGCGTAGGTTACGTTTCAAGGGTGACCGCCTCCGAAGCCCCGGGCAGCGCCCCCACCGGCCGTATCGTCCTGCTCACCACCAGCCACCGGGTGGCGCCCGGGCTGCTGTCATGGCCCGCGTGGCAGGCGCTGCGCGGCGCGGACCGGGTGCTGTGCGCGGACTCCGCCCATCCGCAGCTGCCGTATCTGCGGGATGCGGGCATCGAGGTGGCGGAGGCGGCGCCCGGCGCGCGCGAGCTGGTCGACTACTGCACCACCGCGCCGGGCCGCACCGCCGTCGTGCTCACCTCGGCGGACGGGGAGTCCGCGCTGACCGACGGGCTGGCCAGGCTCGCCGGGTCCGGGCGGGAGCGGATGCCGGACCTGGAGCTGCTGCCCGGCGCGTACGACCTGCCGGGCGCCCGGCTGCTCGACCTGGTCCAGGTGATGGACCGGATCCGGGTCGAATGCCCGTGGAGCGGCGCCCGCACCAGCGAGGAGCTGGTGAAGTACGGCATCGAGGAGGCGTACGAGCTCGTCGAGGCCATCGAGCAGGGCGACCGCGAGGCGCTGCGCGAGGAGCTGGGCGATGTGCTGCTCCAGGTCGTCTTCCACGCCCGGATCGCGCAGGAGGACCCGGACGAGCCGTTCTCGATCGACGAGGTGGCGGGCGGGATCGTGGACAAGCTGATCCGCCGCCATCCGCATATCTTCGGCGAGGAGGCGGCCGAGACCGCCGAGGACGTCAGGGAGCACTGGCTGCGGACGAAGGCGGCGGAGAAGCGGCGCGACTCGGTCACCGACGGAGTGCCGCTGGGCCAGCCCGCGCTCGCGCTGGCCGCCAAGCTGGCCTCCCGCGCCCGTACGGCGGGTCTTGAGGTGCCGTTGCCCGAGGGGGAGGACGTCGGCTACGAACTGCTCGCCCTGGCGGTGCGGGCGGCCGAGCAGGGCATCGAGCCGGAGACGGCGCTGCGCGCCGCGGCCCGTACCTACCGCGATGCGATCCGGGCGGCCGAAGTCGCGCGGCGCGGCGGGGAGTAGGGCATAGGGCTCGCGGGCATCTGCTGCCGACGAGCCCTGCTGCTGCGGTGGTTCTGCTCTCGCGAGCCCCTGCTGCCGATGCTGCCGCGGGGCTCGCAAGCAGGTCAGGCGTCCGCGGACCGTCCGGCGGCGATCACCGACGCCATGAGCTCGGCGTCCAGCAGGCTGGCGTCGGCGAGCCGGTTGCCGGCGGCGTAGGAGTTCAGCATGGCCTTGGTGACCCGGAGCGCCGCGGCGGAGCGGCGGACGACGGGCCGGGTCCACTCGTCGACCACCTGGTCCAACTCGGCCTCCGGGACGACCCGGTGGAGCACCGAAAGCCGCTCGGCCTGAGCGGAGTCGAATCCGGCGCCGGTCAGGATCAGTTCGCGGATCCGGGCGGCCCCCGCCTCCTGGAGCAGACGGGGCAGCGAGCCTCCCCAGGCTGCCGGGAGGCCCAGAGCGAGCTCCGGCAGCCGGAAGCGGCAGTCGTCGGCCCCGACGCGCAGATCGCAGAAGAGCGCCAGGGCCAGTCCGGCGCCGATGACCTGACCGTGCAGCCGGGCGATGGTGACGGCGCTCGTGGTGGCCAGGGCGTCGCACACCCGGCGGGCCTTGCCGCTGGTGGTCCGCAGCCCGGTGCCGGAGGGATCGGTGGCGAGTTGTTCGGCGTATTCGCGGCGGTCGCCGCCCGCGCAGAAATTGGGGCCGCCCCCGGAGAGCACGACCACCCGGATATCGGGGCGGTCGTGTACGGCGCCGAGCACCGCGAGCAGATCGTCGAGCACGCGGTCCGTGATGGCGTTGCCGTTTTCCGGGGTGTTGAACCGCACCTGCACTACGGGGCCGTCGTGGGTGACGTACAGGGACTTGAGCGACACGACGCTTTCCTCTTCCCGCGGCTCAGTGCTCGGCGACATGGAGTGCGGTGAGTCGGCGGAATGCCATACGTGGTTCCCAGAATGGCGGTGTGGTGACGCGTAGTGTCGGGAAACGGCGGTTGAGGCCCTGGAGCAGTTCGGTCGCCTCCAGCCGGGCGAGCATCGCTCCGATGCAGAAATGAATGCCGCCGCCGAAACCGAGGTGGGCGGCCGTGCGCCCGATGTCGAAGGTGTCCGGGTCGGCGAATTGGGACGGATCGTGATTGGCCGCAGCGATCATGACGTGTACCACTTCGTCCCGCTCTATTCGCGTTCCGGCGAGTTCGGTGTCCTCCGTGGCGACCCGGGTGGTCAGGTGGATGGGCGGGTCGTAGCGCAGGACTTCCTCGACGGCGTTCGGCGTGGCCTCGGGGTGGGCCAGCAGCCAGGACCTCTGCCGCGGATTCTGGTCGAGCAGCCAGACCATGTTCGACAGCAGGGTGGAGGTGGTCTCCAGCGAGGCGATGACGATGAACATCACCAGGTGGTAAAGCGTTTCGTCAGCGACCTCGCGGTCCGGTTCGAGCTCGTCCCAGGTGCGGATCCAGCGCGAGAGCGCATCGTCGCCGAGGGAGCGACGGCGGTCCGCGACGACCGCGGTGAAATACTCGCGTAGTCCCTCGGCGGCGGTATTGGCCTGGGCCAACTGGCTTGCCGAGGGGAGGAGTTCCTGGGCGTATGCCTGGCCGTGGGTGAGCTCCCTGAGCAGGGCGTGGTCGGCCTGCGGCAGCTTCAGCCAGTGACTGATGGTGGCCACCGGCAGTTCTTCGCCGACCAGGGTGGCGAAATCGGCCTCACCGGTCGCGCGCAGCCGGTCGGAAAGCCGGTCGAGGAGTTCTTCGACGTTCTGCCCGACAAAGGGCTGGAGACCGGCCAGTGTGGAGCGGTCGAATACATTTCCGAGCGAGCGCCGCTGCTGGGTGTGCACCGGCGGATTGAGTCCCTGGAGCGTCTTGCTCAATTGACGTGAGGCGGGCGCGCTCCAGCGATTTCCATCGCCTTGGCGCGCCCGCCACTCGGCATCGAAGGTGGCCCACGCTTTGCTTCGGAGGACCTGGTCGCAGAGTTCGTACGACAGCAAGAGGTGGCCGCCCCAGGGGGCGGGCACGACATCGCCCATGGCCCTGAGTTCGGCGTAGATGGGGTAAGGGTTCGCCTGTCCCCGGGAAGCTCGTAGGCGGGATATGAGTGAAACCATGGAGCGTCGGTCAACAATGGTGCCGGCGGCGGAAGGTTCCACAACCACTCCTTCTGGACTGCACCCCGGTTGGGGTCACACTAAGTCGCTTAATTGACCGGAACTGATCAGTCCGCGACAATTCGCGATACGTACTACCCGCACGATTGAACATCCATTCATACGGAAATTGGTTCGAATTGTGGGCAAGATCACGACTTCCACCAGGCAAGAAAAGAGCTCCACACGCTGCTCTTCTGTGCCTTGCCCTGGGGGCGTGTCTGCGATACGGCCGCGGGAGTGACCGCGGGGCCGGTCTGCGAGGCGGGGCTCATCATCGCGGTCTGCTGGGCGCGAACCGGGGCGAAGCGGGCCGGAAGCGAGGTGAGGGCCCGGTGGAAGGGGCCGGGCCGCCACTGCAGGCTCTCCATCGGCACGGCCAGTTCGACATCCGGCAGCTGGTTGAGCAGGTTCTCGATCGCACCCACCGCGATGAGCTGGCCGGAGTCCTTGGCCGGGCAGGCGTGCGGCCCGGCGCTCCAGGCCAGGTGCGCGCGCTTGCTGAGGACCTGTCGCGACGAGGACAGCGCGGGGTCGGTGTTGGCGCCGGCGAAGCTGATCAGCACGAGGTCGCCGGCCCTGAGCAGATTGCCGCCGAGCTCGACGTCGCACACCGGGTAGTGCGGCGCGTAGTTGGCCATCGGCGGGAAGTTCCACAGGACGTCGTCGATGACGTCCTCGACCAGGAGCCCGCCGGCCTGCGAACCGCCGGCGTGCTTCTCGTCGCACAGCAGCAGATACAGACCGTTGGCGATCAGGTTCCGCTGCGGTTCGGTACCGGCGCTGATGAGCATGACCAGCTGATGGATCATCTCCTCGTCGGTCAGCTTGGCCGGGTGGGCCATCAGCCGCGAGGTGACGTCGTCGCCCGGCTGCCGCCGCTTGAGGGCGATCAGCTCGATCAGCGCCTGGGTGAGCTCCTCGTTCGCCTTCTCGGCGTCCATGCTGGCGTCGAAGATGCCGGAGGTGCCGATGACCAGCCGGTCACCGATGGACGGCGAGCAGCCGAAGAGCTCGTTGAACACCAGCAGCGGCAGCATCTTGGCGTAGTCGTTCAGCAGATCGGCCTCGCCGAGGGCGCTGAACTGGCTGATCAGATACGAGGAGACGCGCTCGACCTGACGGCTGAGCCAGTGGGCGTCCACACCGGCGAGGCTGTCCGTCACCGCCTGGCGCAGCCGCATATGCTCCGCACCATCGGTGAACAGGGCGTTCGGCCGGTAGGCCAGCATGGGCAGCACCGGGTTGTTCGGTGCCACCTTGCCCTCGTTCAGATCGCGCCAGCGGCGTGAGTCCTTGCGGAAGGTGTCCGGGTTCTGCAGCAGCTGGAGAGCCGCCGAGTAGTCCGTGACGAGGGTGGCGTCCACGCCGGGGGCGAGCTCGACCGGCGCGGTCGGCCCGTACTGGCGCATATGGTTGTAGAACGCCTGGGGATCGGCCGCGAACTCCGGCCCGTACATGGGTATCCGCCGGCCACTGTTGTGGGCGGGGCAGCCGGGTGGTGGCTCGGTGAAGGCCGATTGGTTGTTCATGCTTGCTCCTAGCGGGCACGATCCTGCAGATAGCGCACCAGCGTGATCAGCGCGTTGGCCGATGACTTCTCATCGCGCGCGTCACAGGTGACGACGGGGGTCTCCGGAAGCAGATCGAGAGCCTCACGCAGCTCGTCGTCGGAGCGGACCGGTGTGCCGTCGAAGTGGTTCACGGATATCGCGTAGGGGAGTCCGTACTGCTCGACCAGGTCGATGACGTCGAAGGACTCCTTGAGGCGCTCGGGGTCGACCAGTACCAGCGCCCCGAGGGCGCCGCGGGTCATGTCCTCCCAGACCTGCACAAAGCGCTGCTGTCCGGGGGTGCCGAACAGATACAGGACAAGCCGGTCGCTGAGGGTGAGCCGACCGAAGTCCATGGCGACGGTGGTCGTGGTCTTGCCCTGGACACCGCGCAGGTCGTCGATATGAGCCGCCGCCTGCGTCATGGTTTCCTCGGTGCGCAGCGGGGGAATCTCCGACATGGTGCCGATGAAGGTCGTCTTGCCCACCGCGAAATGCCCCACCACCAGGATCTTGGCAGCTATCTGCACATTGTTGCGCAGATAGACGTCCTCATCCGAAGCGGGCCTGGAGACCATCGAGCACCTCCTGAAGGACCGATACGTCGACGAGTTGGGCGGGGGGTGCCGGGGCGCGCGTGACGAGATAGCCGTCCGAAGAGAGATCGGACAGCAGAACCTTCACGATGCCGATGGGAAGTCCCAGGTGTCCCGCAATTTCGGCGACCGAGAGATAGCCGCCGCCGCACAGGTCCAACAGGCGGAGCTTCTCCGGGTCGTAATGGCTGGGCGGCCGTCTTTCGGAGGCGGTGACCAGCGTGATCAGATTGAACTGGTCGTTCTCCGGCAAACCGCGACCGTTGGTGATGACGTACGGTCGCACTAAGGGCGCGGCCTCTGGCTCTTGCTCACCCGGTGTAATCATGCCTGAATACTTGTGTTCTCTCGAGGCGGAGTGCTGAGGGCCTTGCCGAGCTGGCCGACGAGCTGCTGCATCCGGAAGGTGATGTCCGCCATGTCGACATCGGGGGCGGACGAGACGGCCAGATAGGCGCCTTCTCCGGCGGAGATCAGAAAGACCCAGCCACCGTCGAACTCCACCAACGTCTGACGCCAGCTCATCCGGGGATCGCCACAGAAGCTGGACATCGTGCGGCTCAACGACTGGATGCCGCTCATCGCCGCGGCGATCGAGTCGGCCTCGTCCTTCTGGACGTCTTTGGATCGGGCCATCAGCAGACCGTCGGCGGAGACCAGGAGCGCATGGCGCGCGCCTGGTACCTCCAGGGCGCTGTCAAGCATCCATGACAGATCGTTGTTCACGAAAGATCGTGCCCTTCCCTGCTCGGGTTTGCGGAGCGGCCGGACTGAGTGCCGCGCTGGAAGGCGCCCATGATCGAGGCGGTTTCCTCGCTCGACCGGGCCTGGGCGGGCGTGAAGTCCGCTTTGGGCACGATGGAGATCGAGCCCTTGCGCCGGCGTTTGGGCAGTCCCCCGGGGGTGGAGGAGTCGGCGGGAGTCTCCTCGTCGCGGCCGCGGGCCGCGGGCTGGGCGACCGCCGGCGGCTCCTCCGGCTCGGGCATGTTGGTCAGAAGGTCCTCGGGCAGAAGTACCACCGCTCGCACACCACCGTAGGGAGAGGCCGAATCCACGGAGACAGTGAAGCCATATCGGGCGGCGAGCACACCGATGACCGCGAAACCGAACTGCGGGGGGTTTCCCAGGCCCGTGACGCCCGACGCGCGCTTGGAAGACAGGAGCTCATCGGCCCTGTTCTTCTCTTCCTCGTTCATACCGACACCGGCGTCGTCGATGATGATGCAGACGCCCTTGGGCACGGTGCGGATGGTGATGTCGATCGGGGAGTCGGGCGCCGAGTAGCTGGTCGCGTTGTCCAGCAGTTCGGCCAGCGCCAGCGCGACCGGTTCGACGGCGCGGCTGACCACCGCGAAGTTGGACTGGGAGCGGATCTCGACGCGGGTGTAGTGACGGATACGGCCCTTGGCGCTGCGGACCACGTCGTACACCGAGGCGACGGTGCGCTGACGGCCGAGCCAGCCGTCGCAGAGCACCGCGATGGACTGGGCACGCCGACCGAACTGCGAGTTCATGTGGTCGATCTCGAGGAGGTCCTGGAGCATGTGGTGCTCGCCGTACCTCTCCTGGGTCTTGGAGATCGCCAGCTGCTGCTCGTTGGCGAGACCCTGGAGCGTGCGCATCGCGGACTTCAGCGCGCTCTTGGTGGCCTCTTCCGCGCGGGTATGGGCTTCCTGTACCGAGGCCGAATAATTGCTCTCAAGCTCGGTATAGCGATTCTGGAGCTCGGTCTTCTCGTTGACGAGCTGTGTACGCGCCTTTCTCCCGCGAAATATGGCGGTTGCGGCGAGAGGGGTACCAACGATCAGAGCCCAGAGCGCTGGATCCTGTATGTATTGCGTCATGAGACTCTCTTTAAGCGACTAGACCGCCAGGGACTGAAAGGGTTTCGCACGGTGCGTTCCGAATTCGTGGGCGGGACGGCGGCGAGTCAGTGTCCGGACGGCGCCCGCTCGGCTCGAGGACAGCGCGCTCGTCTCCACGGCGCCAGTGCGGGGGCGTCGGTCTGCCGGATCGGCTCCACATGCCCGACTGGCGGCATAATGCTCCTCAGAGTGATGACCCTTTTCGGCTTTTTTGCCGGATCGCCGCGTGTCTACGCGCCCATGGCTCGCCTGGCAAGCGCGGTGATCGTATCACCAGGGTCAGGGGCCGATGTGCATGTGCCTCCGGCTCATTCGCGTACCTGACGCCGATTCAGCCATCTGCCCTTCGCCGTGTGTTCACGGGGGCGGCCGGGGTGCGGCAGGACATCGCGCGGCCGGACGGGCCGAGGGTGCCGTCGGGGGTGCGGTGGCGGTCTGATATCGGCCAATCACGCTGTGCTGGAGCGGCCGATCGGGCATTCGCACACGCATCGGATAAACGCCCGGCGTTTATGCCCTTTTTCTATGGAATCAGGGATTCCGGGGCTTTGCCGTATTGTCGGGGGATGTCAGACCGGCACCACCCTGCCTGCTCCCCGGCCCTTTTCAGCTGGGAGTTCGCCACCGATCCGTATCCCGCGTACGCCTGGCTCCGGGAACACGCCCCCGTCCATCGGACCACTCTGCCCAGCGGAGTTGAGGCGTGGTTGGTGACCCGCTACGCCGACGCTCGGGCCACGCTCGCCGATCCCCGGCTGTCGAAGAATCCGATTCATCACAGCGAGGCCGCGCACGCCAAGGGCAAGGTGGGCATTCCGGGCGAGCGCAGTGCGGATCTCATGACGCATCTGCTCAATATCGACCCACCCGACCACACCCGGCTGCGGCGGCTGGTGTCCAAGGCGTTCACCCCCCGCCGGGTGGCGGCCTTCGCCCCGCGGGTGCAGGAGTTGACCGACGGCCTCATCGACGGGTTCCGGATAAGAGGAGAGGCGGATCTGATCCATGAGTTCGCCTTCCCGCTGCCCATCTACGCCATCTGCGATCTGCTGGGCGTCCCCCGCGAGGACCAGGACGACTTCCGGGACTGGGCCGGGATGATGATCCGGCACGGCGGCGGGCCGCGCGGCGGGGTGGCCCGGGCGGTGAAGCGGATCCGCGCCTATCTCGCCGATCTCATCCACCGCAAGCGGGAGTCGCTGCGCGAGGATAGAGAGGGGAAGGCCGACGACCTGATCTCCGGGCTGATCCGGGCCAGCGACCACGGTGAGCAGCTGACCGAGAACGAGGCCGCGGCCATGTGCTTCGTGCTTCTGTTCGCGGGTTTTGAGACGACCGTGAATTTGATTGGCAATGGCACCTATGCGCTGCTGCGCGACCCCGTCCAGTGCGACCGGCTGCGGCGGGCCGCCCAGGGAGGGGACGAGGGGCTGCTGGCGACCGGTGTCGAGGAACTGCTCCGCTTTGACGGGCCGGTGGAGATCGCGACCTGGCGGTTCGCCACCCAACCCGTGGTGATCGGCGGGCAGCGGATCGCCGCGGGCGAGCCGGTGCTGGTGGTGCTCGCCGCCGCCGACCGCGACCCCGAGCGCTTCGACTCACCCGATGTGCTCGATCTCTCCCGCACCGACAACCAGCACCTCGGTTACGGCCATGGCATCCATTACTGCCTGGGCGCGCCACTGGCCCGGCTGGAGGCCCAGACCGCCATCGGCACCCTGCTGCGGCGCCTGCCCGATCTGCGGCTCGCGGTGGAGCCGGAGGAGATCCGCCGGCGCGGCGGTCTGATCATGCGCGGGCTGCGCGAACTGCCCGTGACCTGGGGCCCGATCACCTAGCAAACGCCCTTGGCACTCGGCATATGTGACATAACGTCAACGGCGTGATCACCGCGTGACCTGGGATACATCTGCTTGTGATGATCAGATGGCGTCGCTATGTTCAACCGACGACTCAGCCGCCACACGAGAGGCAGAACGCATGCGCTCCGGGAACGGTCGACACCGCCGCCCCCGTCAGGCTCCGGCAATCGTGGTCGCCGCGGGGGTGACGGGTGCGAGCATCGCCATGCCGCTCTTCGGCGCCGTCGGCGCCCAGGCCGCGGACACCACCCAGACCTGGGACCGTGTCGCCGAATGCGAGAGCGGCGGGATGTGGAGCGCCAACGGAGGCAATGGCTTCTATGGCGGTCTGCAGATCACCTTGGACATGTGGAAGAAGTACGGCGGCCAGCAGTACGCCCCGCGCCCCGACCTCGCCAGCCGCTCCCAGCAGATAGCCATCGCCCAGGCGATCCTCGCCGACCGCGGCCCGGACGCCTGGCCGAGCTGTGCGCTGGACGCCGGGCTCGCCGGCCTCGCCGACGCGCTGGATGTGAACCCCGGCGGGAAGGGGACCCCCGAGGCCAAGGATTCGAGCGAACCCACGGGGATCGACGACTCCGATACGGACGAAGCGTCCGACAACTCCAGTCGGGGCGATCGATCGGACAGCTCGGACAGTTCCGGTAGTTCCGAAGATTCCGATACATCCGACAAAGTCGATAAGCCGGATCCCTCCGCGACCCCCGACGACAAGTCCGGTGAAAAGGGCGAGAAGTCCGGCGATTCCGACGAAGCGTCCCGCGGTAAGGGTGACGAGCGCTCCGACCGCGACGCGAAGGGCGAGGACTCCGCCACCTCCCCCACCGGCCGCCACCGCGGCGCGCCCGACGCCCGCGAGCAGGACTCCGCGGGTACGGCGGACGACGACACCCGGTCCTCGGGGCGCCATGCCTCGCGCGACGACGCGGAGCACACCGAGACCCCCGTTCAGCCTCTCGGTCGCGAGGACTACACCGTGCGCGGCGGTGACAACTTGTCAGACATCGCGGACGACCAGAAGGTGGACGGAGGGTGGCCCAAGCTCTACGAGGCCAACGAACCCCTCATCGGAACCGACCCGGACCTTATCCACCCTGGTCAGCGTCTCGATCTCAGCGCCAGATAGCGGCATTTCGGGGTGAATTGCCCGATCTGGCGGCAGTGAGACATACATCTCGTCACATCGCCCGGCGTGCGTCGGCTGTCCGATCTTTCCGCACCCGGCCTCACCTGCGTGGATGTGGGATGGCTGGGTGCGGATACGGCCTCATTCGCTGGGATGTCGGTGTTTGAACCTCATCGGAAGGTGTGTTTAACGTCTTTCCGCTCGCCACCGCGGGCACCGTCGATCGTCACGCCGAGTCCTGCCGGCGGTCGGGGGGAAACCGACGCATTTGCGCCGAAGGCAGGAGCGGGGGAACCAAGGTAGGCGCCGTAGCGGCCTGGAGACGGGCCCGTTCGGCTCGGGGTGAAGCCAGGTGCGGTCAGCCGCATCCGGCCGGGCAACTCACAGTCCGAACCCGACAGCTCACCTCGTAGGCGTCGGTGAGGAACGAACATGCGTAACGACAAGGGTAAGCACCGCCGTCCCTCCAAGGTCACCCGCATCGCCGCGCTCGCCGGCGTCGCTGGTGCGGCCGTCGCCGCACCGCTCCTGGGGGCCACCTCCGCCTCGGCCGCGACCACCGCCCAGTGGGACGCGGTCGCGCAGTGCGAGTCCGGCGGCAACTGGTCGATCAACACCGGCAACGGCTTCTACGGCGGCCTTCAGTTCACCAACTCCACCTGGGCCGCGTACGGCGGCACGGCCTTCGCGGCCCGCGCCGACCTGGCCACCAAGGACCAGCAGATCCAGATAGCCGAGAAGGTCCTGGCCGGACAGGGCAAGGGCGCCTGGCCGGTGTGCGGCACGGGCCTGACCACCACCGGCACCCCGACGCCTTCCACCTCCACCACCCAGCCCTCGAAGCCGGCCGCCAAGCCCGCCCAGCCGGCCGAGACGGCCAAGCCCGCGCAGCCCGCCAAGCCGAAGGCGCAGCCCCGCGAGGAGAGCGAGCACGCCGGGCGCGGGCACGCCCGCCACGCGATCAAGAAGGGCGACGGCGAGTACAAGGTCAAGTCCGGCGACACCCTCTCCAAGATCGCCGACGCGCACCACGTCGACGGCGGCTGGAAGAAGCTCTTCGAGCTGAACAAGGACATCGTCGAGGACGCCAACCTCATCTTCCCGGGCCAGCTGCTCCACCTCTCCTGACCCACCCGGCCGGGCCTCCCCCCACCCCGGTACCCCCGGCCCCCGCACCCCCGAAGACCGCCCCGGCCGGGCGCGCCGCCCCCACGCGAGGCGCGCCCCGCCGGGGCTTCGTCGGGTGGGCCCTCCGGGCCCGTTAGGCTCGTGCTGCAGAGACAGACCCATACGAAGGAGATCCTCGTGCCGTCCATCGACGTCGTCGTAGCTCGCGAGATCCTCGACTCGCGAGGCAACCCCACGGTCGAGGTCGAGGTCGGCCTCGACGACGGCAGCACCGGCCGTGCCGCCGTGCCTTCCGGTGCCTCGACCGGTGCCTTCGAGGCCCTTGAGCTCCGCGACGGCGACAAGAGCCGTTACGGCGGCAAGGGCGTCGAGAAGGCCGTCCTGGCCGTCATCGAGCAGATCGGTCCGGAGCTCGTCGGCTACGACGCCACCGAGCAGCGCCTGATCGACCAGGCGATGTTCGACCTGGACGCCACCCCGGACAAGTCCTCGCTCGGCGCCAACGCGATCCTCGGTGTCTCGCTCGCGGTCGCGCACGCCGCCTCCGAGGCCTCCGACCTCCCGCTCTTCCGGTACCTGGGCGGCCCCAACGCCCACCTGCTGCCGGTCCCGATGATGAACATCCTCAACGGCGGCTCGCACGCCGACTCCAACGTGGACATCCAGGAGTTCATGATCGCGCCGATCGGCGCCGAGTCCTTCTCCGAGGCGCTGCGCTGGGGCACCGAGGTCTACCACACCCTGAAGTCCGTGCTGAAGGAGCGGGGCCTGTCCACCGGCCTCGGCGACGAGGGCGGCTTCGCCCCGAACCTGAACTCCAACCGCGACGCCCTGGACCTGATCGTCGAGGCGATCAAGAAGGCCGGCTACCAGCCGGGCCAGGACATCGCGCTGGCGCTCGACGTGGCCGCCTCCGAGTTCTACAAGGACGGCGCCTACACCTTCGAGGGCCAGACCCGCAGCGCCGCCGAGATGACCGCGTACTACGCCGAGCTGGTCGACGCGTACCCGCTGGTCTCCATCGAGGACCCGCTGAACGAGGAGGACTGGGACGGCTGGAAGACGATCACCGACCAGCTCGGTGACAAGGTCCAGCTGGTCGGCGACGACCTGTTCGTCACCAACCCGGAGCGGCTGGCCCGCGGCATCGAGAGCAACACCGCGAACGCGCTGCTGGTCAAGGTCAACCAGATCGGCTCGCTGACCGAGACCCTGGACGCCGTCGAGCTCGCCCAGCGCAACGGCTTCAAGTGCATGATGTCGCACCGCTCCGGCGAGACCGAGGACGTCACCATCGCGGACCTGGCCGTCGCCACCAACTGCGGCCAGATCAAGACCGGTGCCCCCGCCCGCTCCGAGCGCGTGGCCAAGTACAACCAGCTGCTGCGCATCGAGGAGATCCTCGACGACGCGGCGGTGTACGCGGGCCGCTCCGCCTTCCCGCGGTTCAAGGGCGCGGTCCTCAAGGGCTGAACTCCGCCGAGCCTGATGCACGTCCCCGGCCACGGTCCCGTACCGTGGCCGGGGACGGCGTACGTAGCGAAGTCACGACCGGGGAGGCGACGTGCCGGCGGATCGGGATCGGTTCTCCACCGCGACCAGGCTCAGGGCGCTCGGCGAGCACGCCGCCGCCCGCGTCTACCGCGCCCGCATCCGACGCCGCCGCAGCCGGCTCACCGGCCGGGCCGCGCTGCTCGCGCTGGTCGTCTGCTCGCTCGTGGTGGCCCTCGCGTATCCGATGCGGCAGTACATCTCGCAGCGCTCGGACATCTCCGACCAGCGGCGCCAGGCCCAGAAGGAGCGCGAGGACGTCAAGCGGCTGCGCGAGCAGAAGGCCAGGCTCCAGGACCCCGCGTACATCCAGCAGCAGGCCCGTGAGCGGCTGCACTTCACGCAGCCGGGGGAGACGGGCTACAGCGTGGTCGACGGCAGCGGCCAGACCGAGCGCTCCGCCGACCAGGGCGCGGCCGACCGCCCGTGGTACAGCAACATGTGGCGGACTGTAGACAGCGCTGACAGCGCTGATGCGGCAGACGCCGCTGACAAGGCCGATAGCCGTGTGAAGCGCTGACCGAAGAACCGGCCGCCGGAGGCGACCGGCCCCGAACCGATCGAAGAGAACTTCCGACCCATGCACACGCCCCCTCCGCAGACGGAGCCCACCGCGCCCACCGACGCGGACATCGCCGCCGTCAAGGAGCAGCTGAACCGCCTTCCGCGCGGGCTGCGCGCCGTCGCGCACCGCTGCCCCTGCGGCAATCCGGACGTCGTAGAGACCGCGCCGCGGCTCGAGGACGGCTCGCCCTTCCCGACGCTCTACTACCTGACCTGTCCGCGCGCCGCCTCCGCGATCGGCACGCTGGAGGCCGAGGGCGTGATGAAGGAGATGACGGCCCGGCTGGCCACCGACCCCGAACTGGCCGACGCCTACCGGGCGGCCCATGAGGACTACGTCGCGCGCCGTGACGCGATCGAGGTGCTGGAGGGCTTTCCGAGCGCGGGCGGTATGCCGGACCGGGTCAAGTGTCTGCATGTCCTGGTCGCCCACTCGCTCGCCGCGGGCCCCGGGGTCAACCCGCTCGGGGACGAGGCCATCGCCATGCTGCCGAAGTGGTGGGCGAAGGGGCCGTGTGTGGCCCCGTGCGGCGGTGCGAAGGGCGCCGAAAAGGGCGCAGCGGACGCCGAGAAGAACGCGGGGGACAGAGCGTGACCCGCGTCGCGGCCGTGGACTGCGGCACCAACTCGATCCGGCTGCTGGTGGCCGACGCCGACCCGGCCACCGGCCGGATCACCGAGCTCGACCGCCGGATGCGCATCGTCCGGCTCGGCCAGGGCGTGGACCGCACGGGGCGGCTGGCCCCCGAGGCGCTGGAGCGCACCTTCGCGGCCTGCCGTGAGTACGCGGAGGTGATCGGCGGGCTCGGCGTGGAGCGGGTCCGCTTCGTCGCCACCTCCGCCTCGCGCGACGCGGAGAACCGCGAGGAGTTCGTACGCGGGGTCGTGGAGATCCTGGGCGTGGAGCCCGAGGTGATCAGCGGCGACCAGGAGGCGGAGTTCTCCTTCACGGGCGCCACCAAGGAGCTGACGGACCGCGAGGGGTTCGCCCGGCCGTATCTGGTGGTGGACATCGGCGGCGGCTCGACCGAGTTCGTGGTCGGCGACGACCATGCGCGGGCCGCGCGCAGCGTGGACATCGGCTGTGTGCGGATGACCGAGCGCCATCTGGTCGTGGACGGACGGATCACCGATCCGCCGACGGTCCATCAGATCGCCGCCATACGGGCGGATATCGAGCGGGCCCTCGACCTCGTCGAGGAGACGGTGCCGATCCGGGAGGCGGGTAGTCTGGTCGGGCTGGCGGGCTCGGTCACCACCGTCGCCGGTATCGCGCTGGAGCTGCGGGAGTACGACCCCGCCGCCATCCACCACTCGCGCGTCTCCCTGGACCAGGTCCGTGAGATCACGGACAAGCTGATCGGCTCCACCCACGCCGAGCGGGCGGCGATCCCCGTGATGCACGAGGGCCGGGTGGATGTGATCGCCTCGGGTGCGCTCGTACTGCTGACGATCATGGAGCGGTGCGGGGCCCGGGAGGTCGTGGTGAGCGAGCACGACATCCTCGACGGGATCGCCTGGAGCCTCGCCTGACGGGGTCCGGAGGGGGTGTGGACCCCCTGTAAGGGGCCGGTGGAGACCCGAGCGGGAAAAAGTTCGTGAAAAGCTTCACATGAAAAAGGCCCCTGGTGACCGCCTGGTGTGAGCCCCGGGGCCGGTTCGGCGGCGGTTTCGGGGGCCGGGCCCGTCCGGCGGCCCCGACGACACCTGTTTCGGTCATATGACAGACCCGTCCCGGACCCCGGTGGTCTACTCCCGCGTTCCCTCACAAGTGCAGATCAGCGGGGTTGTCAACGCGCCGCCCGGGCTGGTGGTTCCCCTGTGCGGATATGGCATGTGTCACGGGGGCCGCGGAGTGTAGCAGACCCTCTCACCATGCTTGTGAAGGGGCTCACGAGGCACCCCCCTGAGGGTGCTGGATACTCGAAACATGAGCACCACGGAGCGTCCCAGGATCCTCGTTGTAGGCGGTGGGTACGTAGGCCTGTACGCGGCACGCCGCATCCTGAAGAAGATGCGGTACGGCGAGGCGACCGTCACGGTCGTCGACCCCCGCTCGTACATGACGTACCAGCCCTTCCTCCCAGAAGCTGCGGCCGGCAGCATCTCCCCGCGCCACGTTGTGGTCCCGCTGCGGCGCGTGCTCCCCAAGGCGGAGGTCCTCACCGGCCGGGTGTCGACCATCGACCAGGACCGCAAGGTCGCCGTCGTCCAGCCGCTCGTCGGCGAGGCGTACGAGCTGCCCTTCGACTACCTGGTCGTCGCTCTCGGCGCCGTCTCCCGCACCTTCCCGATCCCCGGCCTCGCCGAGAACGGCATCGGCATGAAGGGCATCGAGGAGGCCATCGGCCTGCGCAACCACGTCCTCGAGCAGCTCGACAAGGCCGACTCCACGACCGATGAGGACATCCGCCGCAAGGCGCTGACCTTCGTCTTCGTCGGCGGTGGCTTCGCGGGTGCGGAGACCATCGGCGAGGTCGAGGACATGGCGCGCGACGCCGCGAAGTACTACCCGAACGTGAAGCGCGAGGACATGCGCTTCGTCCTCGTCGACGCCGCCGACAAGATCCTCCCCGAGGTCGGCCCGAAGCTCGGCCAGTGGGGCCTGGAGCACCTGCAGAAGCGCGGTGTCGAGGTCTACCTCAGCACCTCGATGGACTCCTGCATCGACGGCCATGTCGTGCTCAAGAACGGCCTCGAGGTCGACTCCAACACGATCGTGTGGACCGCGGGCGTCAAGCCCAACCCGGCGCTCGCCCGATTCGGCCTGCCGCTCGGCCCCCGCGGCCATGTGGACACCGCGCCGACGCTTCAGGTGCAGGGCACCGAGTACATCTGGGCCGCGGGCGACAACGCCCAGGTGCCGGACCTCGCCGTCGGCGAGGGCGCCTGGTGCCCGCCGAACGCCCAGCACGCGCTGCGCCAGGCCAAGGTGCTCGGCGACAACGTGATCTCGGGTATGCGGGGCTTCCCGCAGCGCGAGTACAAGCACGCCAACAAGGGCGCGGTCGCGGGGCTCGGTCTGCACAAGGGCGTCGCGATGATCGTCCTCGGCAAGACCAAGATCAAGCTCAAGGGCCGGCTCGCCTGGTACATGCACCGTGGCTACCACGGCATGGCCATGCCGACCTTCAACCGCAAGATCCGGGTCTTCGCCGACTGGACGCTGGGCATGTTCCTCAAGCGCGAGGTCGTCTCCCTCGGCGCCATGGAGAACCCCCGCGAGGAGTTCTACGAGGCCGCCGCCCCGGTCTCCGCGGCCGCCGCCGCCAAGCAGGCCGAGAAGGCCAAGGCGTCCTGACACCCCATTTTTCAGGGGCTCGGTTCTCCCCCAGCTACCGCTGGGAGGTGCCCCCGCCGGGGCGCCTCAGCCCCTGAGGCTCACTCGCCGCGACAACCGCAATACATCTGAACGCCGAAGGGCGTCCGCCATCCGTGGTGCGGACGCCCTTCGGCGTTGTTCCAGTGGATGGTTTTGCCGATTCCAGACGTGTCGGCGGGACTGTACGGCGGGCCTCATGGTGTTTACGTGGTGAGTGAATCTTCCTGACTCACCATCACGGAGGTGTCTGATATGCCCGACGCCGCCCAGCGGCTCGCCGCACTGGCCGAGGAGGTGCTGGGAGCCCCGCTCCCGATCCGGATCCGCGCCTGGGACCACAGCGAGGCGGGCCCCCCGCACACCCCCGTCCTGGTCGTAAGGCGCCGCAGGGCGCTGCGCAGGCTGCTGTGGAAACCGGGCGAGCTGGGCCTCGCCCGCGCCTGGGTGGCCGGCGACCTCGACGTCGAAGGCGATCTGTACGAGGCCCTGGACCTGATGGCCGGACTGGTGTGGGAGCGCGACCCCACGACTCAGCGGCAGTCGAAGGCCGCCGCCGCCCTCAAGGCGCTGCGCGACCCCACGCTGCGCTCCGCCGCCCGCACCCTGGTCGGCCTCGCCGGGCCCGGGCTGCCGCCGCCCCCGCCCCGCGAGGAGGCGCGCCGCGCCTGGCGCGGACCGCTGCACACGCTGCGCCGCGACAAGGAGGCCATCAGCCACCACTACGACGTCGGCAACGACTTCTACGAGCTGGTGCTCGGCCCCTCCATGGTCTACTCATGCGCCTACTGGGAGGGCACCGAGGCCGAAGGCGCCACGCTCGAGGACGCCCAGCACGCCAAGCTCGACCTGGTCTGCCGCAAGCTGGCGCTCCGCCCCGGCCAGCGGCTGCTGGACGTGGGCTGCGGCTGGGGCTCGATGGTGCTGCACGCGGCGCGCGAGTACGGCGTGCGGGCCGTCGGCATCACGCTCTCGCAGGAGCAGGCGGCGTACGCCCGTAAGCGCGTCGCCGACGCCGGGCTCACCGACCAGGTCGAGATCCGGGTCCAGGACTACCGCGAGGTCACGGACGGCCCGTACGACGCGATCTCCTCGATCGGCATGGCCGAGCACGTCGGCTCCGCGCGCTACGCCGAGTACGCGGCAGACCTCCACGCCCTGCTGAAGCCCGGCGGCCGGCTGCTGAACCACCAGATCGCGCGGCGCCCCGAACCGGACGAGGAGGCGTACCACGTGGACGAGTTCATCGACCGCTACGTCTTCCCCGACGGCGAACTCGCCCCGGTCGGGCGGACCGTCACCCAGCTGGAGCAGGCGGGCTTCGAGGTGCGCGACGTGGAGGCGATCCGCGAGCACTACGCCCTCACGCTGCGCCGCTGGGTCGCCAATCTGGAGGCCCACTGGAAGCAGGCCGTACGGCTCACCTCACCGGGCCGGGCCCGGGTGTGGCGGCTGTACATGGCGGCCTCGGCGCTGTCCTTCGAGCGCAACCGGATCGGGGTGAACCAGGTCCTGGCGGTCCGTACGCCGGACGGCGGCGCGTCCGGTATGCCGCTGCGCGCCCGCGACTGGCGGGGCTGAAACGCCCGAGCGCCGGACGGGCTCGGCCCGTCCGGCGCTCAGGGGTTGGGGTTGGGGTTGGGGTTGGGACGAGCGGCTACTCCGCCTTGATGGCCGCCAGCATGTTGAGCTTCGCCGCCCGCCGGGCCGGCCACAGCGCGGCCAGGATGCCGACGAACGCGGCCAGCACCAGGAAGACGGTCATCCGCCCCCACGGCAGCACCAGTTCGTAGGTGGGCAGCCCGTTCGAGATCAGCTCACCGGCCGCCCAGCCGAAGAAGACGCCGAGGCCGATGCCGAGCACCCCGCCGAAGAGCGAGATCACCAGCGACTCCAGCCGCACCATGCGCTTGATGCCGCGCCGGTCCAGACCGATGGCCCGCAACATGCCGATCTCCTGGGACCGTTCGAAGACCGACATCGCGAGGGTGTTGATGACGCCCAGCACCGCGACGATGACGGCCATGGCCAGCAGCCCGTAGAGCATGTTCAGCATCAGGGTGAAGAACTGCGCGATGCCGTTGGAGATGTCCTGCTTGTCCTGGACCTGGATCGCGGGGTTGTCGCCGAGCGCCTTCTCGATGGCGTTCTTGGTGGCGTCGGAGGCCCCGTCCTTGGTCTTCAGCATCACCTGCATATCGGTCACGGTGCGCATATGCGGGGTGAGGGTGGAGTTGTCCAGCATGATGCCGCGGATCATCTGGTTGCCCTCGTAGACGCCCGCGACACTGAGCCGGCCCTTGCGGCCGTCCTCGTAGGTGACCGTGAAGGCCGAGCCGCGCTTCCAGCCGTTGCGGTCGGCGGTCTTGTGGTCCACCACGACCTTGTCGCCGCCGAGCCCGGCGAAGGAGCCCTCCTTGAAGTCGACGCCGACCAGCTTCTGGATGGTCTTGCCGTTGACGCCCGTCAGGTACTCGGTGTCGCCGTCGATCCGGGAGGCGGAGTTGCGCAGCGGGCTGAGGGCGGTCACCTGGTCGAGCTTGCCCAGGGTCCGCTCCACATCGGGCGACAGCGGGCGGACGCCGTCGAAGCCGCCCAGGCTGACCACGTAGTCCGACTTGAGGGCGCCGGTGGCCAGGTTGTCGATGCCCTTCTGGACGCTGCCCGCGATCACGGTCATGCCCGTGATCAGCGTCAGCCCCACCATCAGCGCGGAGGCCGTGGCGGCGGTACGGCGCGGATTGCGCACCGCGTTCTGCCGGGCGAGCTTGCCGGAGATCCCGAAGGCGCGCAGCAGGGGGGCGGCGGCCGCGATGAGCGGCCGGGACAGCAGCGGGGTGAGTACGAACACCCCGACCACCAGGACGGCCGCGCCAAGACCCATGGGGAGCTTGCCGTCGCTGCCCATACCGCTTCCGGCCAGTACGCCCGCCGCACCGCCCCCGGCGAGGACGGCGCCGATGGTGTTCCGTACCACCAGGCCGCGGGTGGTCGGCGCGGCGTGCACGCTGTTCATCGCGGCGACCGGCGGGATCTTCGCGGCGCGGCGGCCCGGCAGCCAGGCGGCGAGCACCGTGACCACGACGCCGACCAGCAGCGAGACCGCGATGGCGGTCGGGGAGACGACCAGCGGGCCGTCGGGGACGGTGGCCCCGGTGGAGTTCAGCAGCGAGCGCAGCCCGGCGCCGATGCCGATACCGGCCGCAAGACCGGTGACGGCCGCGACCGCGCCGACGGCGGTGGCCTCGATCAGCACCGAGCGCGTCACCTGGCGGCGGGAGGCGCCGACGGCGCGCATCAGGGCCAGTTCGCGGGTGCGCTGGGCGACCAGCATGGTGAAGGTGTTGGCGATGATGAAGACGCCGACGAAGAGCGAGATCCCGGCGAAGACCAGCATGCCGGTCTGCATACCGCTCATCTGCGCCTTGATCATGGCGGCCTGGTCGTCGGCGAGCTTCTGACCGGTGGTGGCCTCGGCCAGCTTCGGCAGGATCTTGTCGACGCCCGACTTCAGGGTGGCCTGCGAGGTGCCCGCGGCGGCCCTCAGGTCGATCTCGTCGAACTCACCCGGCTTGGCGAACAGCCGCTGGGCGGTGGGGGTGTCGAACAGCACCAGGCTGCCGCCCGCGGCGACATTGCCGTCGTCGGTGGTGAAGACGCCGACGACCTTCTCCTTGCGCACCGGGCCGTCCACGGACAGCCGGACCGCGTCGCCCACCTTGTAGTGGCCGCGGTCGGCGGTCTTGGAGTCGAGCGCGACCTCGCCCGCGGACTTGGGGGCGCGGCCGTCGGTCAGCGTGTAGCGGGGATCCTTGCCGCCGGTGCCCGGGTAGTAGTTGCCGCCGGTGTTGGCGAAGCCGTTGCCCAGCAGGTCGCCCTGCTTGTCGGCGACGGCGGTGTAGCCGGAGACGGCGCCGGTGGCCGAGGCGGCGCCGGGCACCTGGCCGGCCTGGTCCAGTAGGCGCTGGGTCAGCCGGGGCGCGGCGCCGGGGTTTCCGGCATCGTCGTCGGACTTGTGCGGCTTTATGGCGACATCAACGCCCGCGAAGCCCTTCTCGGAGCTCTTCTGGTAGGCGCTGGAAATGGTGTCGGTGAAGACCAAGGTGCCGGAGACGAAGGCCACGCCGAGCAGAACGGCGAGCACGGTCATCATCAGCCGGGCCTTGTGCGCGAGCACGTTGCGCAAGGCGGTACGGAGCATGGTCAGTCCAAGTGAGGGGGCGGCTTGGGGAGCGTCAAGGGGGTGTGTACGGGCGCGGTCGGGCCGACGGGTGCGGGTCAGGCCGACAGGTGTGGTCGGGCCGACAGGTGCGCCCGGCTCAGCTGGTACGGCCCTTGGCGTCGAAGCGCTTCATCCGGTCCAGGACCGCCTCGGCGGTCGGGTCGCGCAGCTCGTCGACGATCCGGCCGTCGGCGAGGAAGACCACCCGATCGGCGTAGGCGGCGGCGACCGGGTCATGGGTGACCATGACCACGGTCTGGCCCAGTTCGCGCACCGAGTTGCGCAGGAAGCCGAGGACCTCGGCGCCGGCGCGCGAGTCCAGGTTTCCGGTCGGCTCGTCGGCGAAGATGATTTCAGGCTTGCCGGCCAGCGCGCGGGCCACCGCGACGCGCTGCTGCTGGCCGCCGGAGAGCTGGGCGGGACGGTGCTTGAGCCGTTCGGACAGGCCCACGGTCTGCACCACCTGGTCCAGCCACGCCTTGTCGGGCTTGCGGCCGGCGATGTCCATCGGCAGCGTGATGTTCTCCAGGGCGTTGAGCGTGGGCAGCAGGTTGAACGCCTGGAAGATGAACCCGATCTTGTCGCGCCGCAGTTGGGTGAGCTTCTTGTCCTTGAGCGAGGTCAGCTCGACATCGCCGATACGGGCCGAGCCGCCGGAGACCGTGTCCAGGCCCGCCATGCAGTGCATGAGAGTCGACTTGCCCGAACCCGACGGGCCCATGATGGCGGTGAACTCGGCCTGCTGGAACTCGACGGAGACACCGTCGAGGGCGACGACCTGGGTCTCGCCCTGCCCGTAGACCTTGGTGAGGTCCGTGGCCCGCGCCGCGGCGGTGGCGCGGGCGGCGGCGGCCTGGACGCCGGAGGGGGTCGTGGTCACGGTGGGGGCTCCTGTCGTGCGGTCGGGGCTTCAAGGCGTTCCTCCCATGGTCCTCGACGTAAAGAGGGCCGGGATCCGTCCGCACTCCGGTTTCGGTACGGGACTCGGGGCGTATGCCCCGGCCCCCGCGTCCTCCTTGGGGAGGAGAAGGACCCCCGTCCGGGGGCGTCGAGATTGCGTCAATCCCCGCTGTGCGGGTGGTGCGGCATATGGGCAGGTCCGATGGACGCGGGTGTGTGCGGTTGCCCCGACCCGATGCTGATGCACCCTCAGTTGCCAATAAAATAAGACAACCTCGGTTCGTCGATCCGCTGTTCGGGGGCGTGCCCCCGGATAGGCTCGTGGTTGCTCTCCTATGGGGAGGGACGTACGCGCTCGTACGGCCCAGGGAGCCGCTGCCCGGATGGTGGAATGCAGACACGGCGAGCTTAAACCTCGCTGCCCCTCGCGGGCGTACCGGTTCAAGTCCGGTTCCGGGCACACCCAGACCTTGTTGCCGCACGCTGCGTGCGCACCCGGTCGCCCAACGTCTACCGCGCGGGGCCCGCATGGGCCTCGCGCCGCTCGCGCGCGCGTGGAAATATCCTCCCTGGGCACTAGGGTGCTTTCTTTGCTTACCTATTACTCTGTAGTCAAGGTCGCGCAGGGCGGCCATGGAGGAGTGAGATGAGGAGCAGCAACCCGGTCTTCTCGCGACGGGGGTTCAGCCGCGACGGCGGCTACGCGGGCTTCGGCGCGGCACCGCAGGCCGGGGGCCCCGCCGCAGTCCAGGGCAACCCGTACGCGCAGACACAAGCACCGACCAACCCTTACGCGGCCGGTAACCAGCAGAATCTGACGCCCGAGCAGCTGCAGCAGATGTACGGCGCGCCGCCGGCGGGCCCGCTGCAGACCGGCCGTATGACGATGGACGACGTCGTCATGCGCACCGGCATGACGCTGGGCACCGTCATCCTCGCCGCCGCGGCCGCCTGGATCATGGAGCTGCCCGTCGCCGTCGGCTTCGGTGCCGCGCTCGTGGCGATGGTGCTCGGCCTCGTCCAGTCGTTCAAGCGCAAGGCATCGCCCGCGCTGATCATGAGCTACGCCCTCTTCGAGGGCCTTTTCCTTGGCGTCATCAGCCAGGTGTACAACGAGCGCTGGTCCGGCATCCCGATGCAGGCCGTGCTCGGCACGATGGCCGTCTTCATCGGCGTGCTCGCCGCGTACAAGACCCGGCTCATCCGGGTGAACGCGCGATTCCAGCGCTTTGTGCTGGGCGCTGCCATCGGCTTCCTGCTGCTGATGTCGGTCAACCTGCTGTTCGCGGCCTTCGGCGGCGGTGACGGCCTCGGCTTCCGCAGCGGCGGCATGGGCATCCTGTTCGGCATCATCGGCGTGCTGCTCGGCGCCGCGTTCCTGGCGCTGGACTTCAAGCAGGTCGAGGACGGCGTCCGCTACGGCGCTCCGCGCGAGGAGTCCTGGCTGGCCGCGTTCGGTCTGACCCTGTCGCTGGTGTGGATCTACCTGGAGCTGCTGCGGCTGATCTCCATCTTCCGGGACTAGATCTTCGGGGTCTGGTCTTCGGGGATCCTGTCCTCGGGGACCACGTTCTCCGGATGACCAGTCTCCAGGTGATCAGGTCCTCCAGGTGATCACGAAGGGCCCGCGGGGCAAGTCGCCCCGCGGGCCCTTCGCCATGTTCCGTTGTGTCGGGGGAGGGGATGGGGGAGGTCAGAGCAGCTTGCGCGCGGCCCGCCTCAGATCGTGCTCATGAATGATCGCCTTGGCGTGGCCGTACGCGAGCTGGTGTTCACCGCGCAGCCAGCTGACCTTTTCCTCGAAGCGGAAGAGGGCAGGTCCTTCGTCTACGGTGCGCAACCAGTCGGCGACTTCACGGCCGGTGCATTGGGGGATTCGGGAGAGCAGGTTCCGGTGGGTCTCTTCGGAGAAGGATTGGGACATCGGCGCCTCCGACGCGTCCGTTATCCAGGCCGTTCTTCATGGCCCGGGTGCGGTCCTTCAGCTCACCGTGCCTGACTGTTCGGCCGTTGGCAACAGTCCGTGGGTGGCGCATAGGCTCGCGATGTGAATGATGTGACCCCTCTGCTGACCGCCGTCGACCGCCTCGCGGACCGCCTGCGCGCCCTTCCGCAGTCCCGTCTGGGCCGGGGCGTGGCGGCCGAAGGTCTGGCGCTGGCAAGGGAATTGTCGGTGCGGGCCCAGCGGATCGAGGAGCCCGGGAGCGGCTCGAGGATCATGCCGGACGCGGGGATGTTCGCGGTCGCGGACCAGGTGGCGGTGGCCGGTCATGATTTGGCGCATGCGCTGGAACGCGCGCCGGAGGGCGGTGGACGAGGCGGGGCCGGGGGCGCCGGGGAGGCGCTGGACTCCGCCGTGGCGCTGGTGGAGGCCACGGCCGGGCGCTGCGGCCTCTGAGCGGTAGCTGCCGCGGTCTCTCGGCGGTTCTTGGCGTCTCCCGGTGGCTCTCTGGGGGCCGAGAACGGGCCTGAAGCCCCCTGTGAGGGCTTTGTGAGGGGTTTGTGGGCCCGTCCGGGGGCCGTTCGGCCCGTCGGGGCCCCGGGGTCGGGCTCGGGGGCTGAGGGCGGCTTCGGGGACCGGGCCGGTGGGGCTACAGCGTGGGGCTACAGCGAGGCGATGACGCGGTCGGCGAGGACGTACACCTGCTCGTCCCCGCAGCCGAAGGTCAGCGCGTAGGCGCCGAGCACGCCGGAACTGCCCAGCAGCACCGGGGTGGGGCCTTCGAGCAGCGCGTCGGCCAGCCGCTCCGCCGTCTCGCGGTGGCCGGGGGTCATACAGACCGTGGTGCCGTCGGCGAAGACGTACACATCGAGGGTGCCCAGCGGGCCGGGGCGTACGTCGGCGAGCGGGATATGGGCGTCGGCCAGCGCGGTGAGCCGGGCGACGGTCCGGTCGTGGTCGGCGACGCCGGGGTGCGGCGAGAAGTCGGGGTGCGAGGGGTGGCGCCGGCGCGCGGCCGCCAGCTCGGCCGACTCCACGGCCTCGGCCGCGGGCTCCGCGTCCAGGCGCTCGGCGTCCAGGCGCTCCGTGCCCAGGCGCTCCGTGTCCAGGTCGAGGTCCACCTCGGTCTCCGTGCCGACCTCCGGCGCGGCCTCGGGCTGCCGGTCCGGCTCTCCGGCGGGGTCCAGGGTGTCGGGGCCGAGCGCGTCCAGGTCCAGCAGCGGCTCCACGCCGCCCGGGTCGGCCTGCCGGGGTACGTACGGGATGAGGTCCGTCTGGGGCTCCTCGCCGAGCCCTGCCAGCCTGCCGAGCAGCGGATGCGCGTCGGTGGCCGACGCGGTGTCCCGGGCCTCCTGTGCGGCCCAGAACGCCCGCGCCTCGGCCAGCTCGCGCTCCCGCTCCTCGGCGAGCGCGTCGGCGACGGCGGCGCGTATCTCGGCGGCGGGGGAGGCGGCGCGGGGCGCGGGGACCGCGACGGCGTCCGGCTCGCCCGCCCGGTCCGCCCCGCCGTCCCGGCAGGCGGTGGGAGTGTTCGCCGCGAGCTCGGCGCGCAGCTCGGCGATCTGTCGCCGTACGCCGCGGGCGGTGAGCAGGGCGGAGGTGCCCACGGCCGTGGCGGTGGCCGCGGCCAGGAGGGCGGCAAGAGTCATGGGGCTCACTGACTTAACTCCCGGTTCCGGTAGATCCCCCGAATTCCTACCTCAGCTTGGCCTGCGGTGCCGACCCGTGTCAGTGCATAACATCACCAAGTGGACGGAAATCGGGCTCGGCAGGTGCGGAGGATGCCCGGGATACCGCCGCTGAGCTGGGCTTACACCACTCCCCCAGGACGTTGGTCACATCCTGGGGGAGATTCGGTCACGACTCATCTGCTGGACTCAGCCGCTCCGCTCAGCTCAGGTTCAGCTCAATTCAGCCGCTCGTGCTCGTGGTCGCGCTTCGCTTCCGCCGCGGGCAGGTGCCGCCCTCGCGCGGCGGAGCCGCATATCGATAGGGGCCCTCGGGCGCCCCTGCCCTCCGCTCAGCTCAGCCGCTCCAGCACCATGGCCATGCCCTGGCCGCCGCCCACGCACATGGTCTCAAGACCGAACTGCTTGTCGTGGAACTGCAGGGAATTGATCAGCGTGCCGGTGATCCGGGCGCCCGTCATCCCGAAGGGGTGGCCCACGGCGATCGCGCCGCCGTTCACATTGAGCCGGTCCAGGTCGATGCCCAGGTCCCGGTAGGACGGGATGACCTGCGCGGCGAACGCCTCGTTGATCTCGACCAGGTCGATGTCGCCGATCGACATCCCGGCGCGGGCGAGCGCCTGCTTGGACGCTTCCACCGGCCCGTAGCCCATGATCTCCGGCGAGAGCCCCGAGACGCCGGTGGACACGATCCGCGCCAGCGGCGTCACGCCCAGCTCGCGCGCCTTGGTGTCCGACATGATCACCAGCGCCGCGGCGCCGTCGTTGAGCGGGCAGCAGTTGCCCGCGGTGACCAGCCCGTCGGGGCGGAAGACCGGCTTGAGGCCGCGTACGCCCTCCAGCGTGGTGCCCGCGCGCGGTCCGTCGTCCTTGCTGACGACGGTGCCGTCCGGGGTGGTCACAGGGGTGATCTCGCGCTCCCAGAAGCCGTTCTTGATGGCCTCCTCGGCGAGGTTCTGCGACCGTACGCCGAACTCGTCCATCTCCTCGCGAGTGATCCCCTTGAGCCGGGCCAGGTTCTCGGCGGTCTGGCCCATCGCGATGTACGCGTCGGGGATCAGGCCGTCTTCGCGCGGGTCGTGCCAGTCCGTGCCCTCCTGTTCGGCGCGCGCGGCGGTGCGGGCCTCGGCGTCCGCGAAGAGCGGGTTGTGGGTGTCCGGCAGCCCGTCCGAGGTGCCCTTCACCGAGCGGGAGACCATCTCGACGCCCGCCGAGATGAAGACGTCGCCCTCGCCCGCCTTGATCGCGTGCAGCGCCATCCGGGAGGTCTGGAGGGAGGAGGAGCAGTAGCGGGTGATGGTGCAGCCGGGGAGGTGGTCCATGCCCATCTGCACGGCCACGATCCGGCCCAGGTTGTGCCCCTGCTCACCGCCCGGCAGACCGCAGCCGAGCATGAGGTCGTCGATGTCGCGCGGGTCGAGCTCGGGGACCTTGGCGAGCGCCGCCTGGACGATCTCGGCGGTCAGGTCGTCCGGCCGCAGGTCCTTGAGGGAGCCCTTGAAGGCCCGGCCGATGGGGGAGCGGGCTGCAGAGACGATCACGGCTTCGGGCATCACGTGGCTCCAGGGGCGCGAGGGCTGGCGGGACTCTGAGGGAAGTTACCCGCACGTATCACGAGGGTCACGGCATCGGGGCTGTGATGCGGACCTCTTTTTCCAAGCGTATGCTCAGCGCCGTTTCGGGCCCTGGGCACCTGCACTGCCATGAGCGGCCTATCGGGCCGCCGGGGGCGGGCCCGTGGAGGACGGGGCCTCGGCCGCGCTCGGGGCCCCGGGCGCCCGCTCCCCCGAGGTGCGGCCGTCGCGGCGCAGCAGCCGCGCCCAGGGGCCGCGGGCCGCGGTGACCTCCGTGCCGCCCTCGGCCGCCGCCGCGGCCGCGGCCTTGGCCACCGGCAGGATGCCCACGTCACGGGTCTCCTCGGGCTCCTCGGGCCACAGGCCGAGCGCCCCGCACAGCGTCGGCAGCACGGCCATCGCGGCCGTGGCGTACCCCTCCGCCGAGGGGTGGTAGTTGTCAGGACCGAACAGCTCCCGCGGGTTGGCCGCGAACTCGGGCCCGAGCAGATCGCCCAGCGAGACCGTACGACCGCCCTGCTCGACCACCCCGATGGTCTGCGCGGCGGCCAGCTGGCGGCTGAGGCGGCGGGCGACCCAGCGCAGCGGCTGGTAGACGGGCTCGATGGTGCCGAGATCAGGGCAGGTGCCCACCACCACCTCACAGCCGCTGTCGCGCAGCCTGCGCACCGCCTCCGACAGCAGCCGTACGGACTGGGCGGGCGGCATGCGGTGGGTGACGTCATTGGCGCCGATCATGATCACGCAGATGTCGGGGCGGGCCGCCGGATCCTGGAGCACCAGCGTCACCTGGCGCTCCAGATCATTGGACTGGGCGCCGGGCTGGGCCACGTTGTGCAGGTCGACGGGGCGCTCGGCGACCGCCGCGAGCCCGGAGGCGAGCAGCGCGCCCGGGGTCTGGCTGGGCCGGTGCACGCCCTGCCCGGCGGCGGTGGAATCACCGAGGAAGGCCAGCCGCAGCGGCGGCCGGCCGGAGAGCAGGACGAAGTCGAAACCGTATCGGCCATCGGCACGCGGGGGCGGGTCCTCGGACCCGCCGACCACCCGCTTCGCGTGGGAGACCTCGGTGAGCAGCAGGACGGCGGCCACGCCGCCCAGCAGCCCGATGCCGCCGCCTCCGTATGCCGCCGCGGCGGCGATCCGCCGCGCGACCCTGGCTCTCGACATAGACATGGCTCCGGCCCACCTCCGTCCACGCGCCTTGCTCCTTTGTACCCTTTTTTGTACGACTTGCTAACCACTTGCCGCCCGGCTTGTTGCCGCGTTCGCGCCCGGGCGCGACGCGCCGGTCAAGCGGTCACGGTGCGCAATAAGCTGGGCAGCACGGGCCCGCGACAGCGGCCGCCCTGACCGCGGAGATCCCGCTGATATCGGACCTGGAGCAGGTGTGCAGTACTACGATTCGATGATTGAGCTGGTCGGCAACACCCCGCTGGTAAAGCTCAACAGCGTCACCGAGGGCATCCGGGCCACCGTTCTGGCCAAGGTCGAGTACTTCAACCCGGGCGGCTCGGTGAAGGACCGCATCGCCGTACGGATGATCGAGGCCGCCGAGCGCTCCGGCGCGCTGCAGCCGGGCGGCACGATCGTCGAGCCGACTTCCGGCAACACCGGTGTCGGGCTGGCCATGGTCGCCCAGCGCAAGGGCTACAAGTGCATCTTCGTCTGCCCCGACAAGGTGTCCACCGACAAGATCAATGTGCTGCGGGCGTACGGCGCCGAGGTCGTGGTCTGCCCGACGGCCGTGGACCCCGAGCACCCCGACTCGTACTACAACGTCTCGGACCGCCTGGTGCGCGAAACCCCGGGCGCCTGGAAGCCCGACCAGTACAGCAATCCCGACAACCCGCGCTCGCACTACGAGACGACCGGCCCCGAGCTGTGGGAGCAGACGGAGGGGAAGATCACCCACTTCGTCGCGGGCGTCGGCACCGGCGGCACGATCAGCGGCACCGGCCGCTACCTCAAGGAGGTCAGCGACGACCGGGTCCAGGTCATCGGCGCCGACCCCGAGGGCTCGGTGTACTCCGGCGGCAGCGGCCGCCCGTATCTGATCGAGGGCGTCGGCGAGGACTTCTGGCCGACGGCCTACGACCGGACCGTCGCCAACCGGATCGTCGCGGTCTCCGACAAGGACGCCTTCCAGATGACCCGGCGGCTCGCCCGCGAGGAGGGGCTGCTGGTCGGCGGATCGTGCGGGATGGCCGTGGTCGCGGCGCTGCGGGTGGCCGAAGAGCTCGGCCCCGACGATGTGGTGGTCGTGCTGCTCCCCGACAGTGGCCGCGGCTACCTTTCTAAAATTTTCAACGACGAGTGGATGGCGGACTACGGCTTCCTGGAGGAGGAGGGCCCGGCGGTGCGCGTCGGCGATGTCCTCCAGGGCAAGGAGGGCGGGCTGCCCTCGCTGGTCCATATGCACCCGGACGAGACGGTCGGTCAGGCGATCGAGGTGCTGCGGGAGTACGGCGTCTCGCAGATGCCCATCGTCAAGCCGGGCGCCGGGCACCCGGATGTGATGGCCGCCGAGGTCATCGGCTCCGTGGTGGAACGCGAGCTGCTGGACGCGCTGTTCGCGCAGCGCGCCGCGCTGACCGACCCGCTGGAGAAGCACATGAGCGCGCCGCTGCCGCACGTCGGCTCGGGCGAGCCGGTCGAGGACCTGATGGCGGTGCTGGGCGGGGCGGACGCGGCCATCGTGCTGGTGGAGGGGAAGCCGACCGGGGTGGTGAGCCGGCAGGACCTGCTGGCGTACCTGGCGAAGGGCCAGCGCTAGCCGCAGCTTCGGGGCGCAACTCCCGCTGTGGAAAAGGTCGTAGGCCCTTCCGGTAAGTGGTACGTGGGTGTCACGCGCTCGCAGCACGGGCTTAACACAGCTCCGGCAGATTAGCGGGTGTCGGAAAGGACGACACCGACACCCGAAAGCGGCGACAAGGACCTCCGGAGCGGCTCCCGGACCTCCATGGTCGCCCCGGACGTGGCAGCCAGGCCCTGACCCGGCCCGCGTCCCTCGCGGGGACCGCCGTCGTCCCGCCCTCGGTGCTCACACCGGGGTGCGGCGGTTCCCGCGACATATTCATCCCGTCGTTCACTCGGCTACTCGTCCCACTCGCTGTGCGACTTCTCGCGGCGCAGGCGGCGCAGCCAGGCGAACCCTCCGGACGCGTGCACCGCGTTGACCGCGACGATGCCGGCCCAGGTCACCACCAGCCCGGACAGTCCCGTATTGACCGCGGCGATCGCGGAGAGCGGGATGGCCAGCACGAGCGAGGTCGCGACGAAGGCGAAGCGCTCGCCGAACCCGATCCCGACACCGGCCCCCTGGCCGGGCCGGCCCGTCCCGTGGGGGCGGGTGCCGCGGGCGGCGGCCATCTGCTGCTCGGCCAGCTGCCGCCGCACATGGCGGTCCGCGGTGTCGTTGAACCGCTGCTCGACCTTCTCCATGAAGGAGTCGACCAGCTCCGTCTCGTACTCGGCCCCCAGCTCCTTGCGGGTCTGGAGGGTCGCGTCGAGTTCGCGCTTGAGATCGGCGTCCCGGCTGTCCATGCTCCGACGGTACGGTCTCAGGGACGTGTTGTCGGTGGGGCTAGCCCCCCGAAACGTGTGGGGGGACAGGTACCCGTACCTCCCGGCCCGCTGTGGAAGGAGCCAGTCCGTGTCCGCACCTCTGCTTACGTCCCTCGCCGAGCCGGGAGGCGAATCGGGAGGCGACCGCCCCGACGCGCTCACCGTGGGCGGCCGTGCCTGCTCCCGCGAGGAACTGCTCGGCGCCGCGGGCGCGGTCGCGGCCAGGATCGCCGGGGCGCCGGTCGTCGCCGTACGGGCGAGTCCGACGGCGGAGACGGTGACGGCCGTGGTGGGCGCGCTGCTCGCCGGGGTGCCCGTGGTGCCCGTACCGCCGGACTCGGGGCCCGCGGAACGGGACCACATCCTCCGGGACTCCAAGGCCGCGCTGCTGCTGACGGGTTCACCGACGGGTTCGCCGACGGAGGAGGACACCGGGCCCGCCGCCCCCGTCGAGACCGTCCCGGTGGACCTGGCCGAGCGCGCGGCGTGGAGCGGGCCGGAGCCGGACCCGGAGTCGACGGCGTTCGTCCTCTACACCTCCGGCACCACCGGCGCGCCCAAGGGCGCCCTGATCTCCCGGGGCGCGGTCGCCGCCGACCTGGACGCGCTGGCCGGGGCCTGGGCCTGGACGGCGGAGGACACGCTGGTCCACGGCCTGCCGCTGTTCCATGTGCACGGGCTGGTGCTCGGTGTGCTGGGCGCGCTGCGGGTGGGCAGCCGTCTGGTGCACACCGGCCGGCCGACCCCCGCGGCGTACGCGGCGGCGGGCGGCAGCCTGTACTTCGGCGTGCCGACGGTCTGGCACCGGGTCGTCCAGGACCCCGACGCGGCCCGCGCCCTGTCCGGCGCCCGGTTGTTGGTGTCCGGCAGCGCCCCGCTGCCCGCGCCCGTCTTCCGCGATCTGGAGCAGCTGACGGGGCACCGGCCCGTAGAGCGCTACGGCATGACCGAGACGCTGATCACCATCAGCACCCGCGCGGACGGCGAGCGCCGCCCCGGCTATGTCGGCACCCCGCTGTCGGGCATCCGTACCCGCGTGGCCGCCGAGGAGGGCGCGGAGATCGGCGAGTTGCAGCTCACCGGTCCGACCCTGTTCGACGGATACCTCAACCGCCCCGAGGCGACCGCGGGTTCCTACACCGAGGACGGCTGGTTCCGCACCGGCGATATCGCCGCCATCGAGCCGGACGGTTTCCACCGCATCGTCGGCCGGGCCTCCACCGACCTGATCAAGTCCGGTGGCTACCGCATCGGCGCGGGCGAGGTCGAGAACGCGCTGCTGGACCACCCGGCGGTGCGCGAGGCGGCGGTCGTGGGCGCCCCGCACGAGGACCTGGGCCAGCAGATCGTGGCGTATGTGGTCGCCGACGGGGTGAGCGAGGCGGAGCTCATCGACTTCGTGGCCGGACAGCTCTCCGTCCACAAGCGCCCCCGCAAGGTCCGCTTCCTGGAGGCGCTGCCGCGCAACGCCATGGGGAAGCCCCAGAAGAAGCTGCTGCCCCCGGCCTGATCCCGGCCTGAGGTACAGGGCTGGGCAGCGCGGTCCGGGTGGGGCCGCGCTGCCTTCGAGGCGGCGCTATCCCTTGGTGAGGCCGTTCCGCTTCGCCCAGTCCCCCGCCACGTCGTCCGGGTCCTTCTTCTCCACGTCGACCAGCTTGTTCAGCTTGGCCAGCTCCTGCGTGGTGAGCGCGCCGCCCAGCCGGGCCAGGGCCCTGCGGACCTTGGCGTCGGCCTTGGCGCTGCGGATGACGGGGACGATGTGCTGGGCGGGGATGAGCTGCTTGGGGTCGGCGAGCATGATCCAGCCGTTGGCCTGGATGTCGGGGTCGGTGCTGAAGAGGTTGGCGACGTCGACGTCGCCCTTCTTCAGGGCGCCCTTGACCAGCGGACCGGAGGCGTCCAGCGACTTGAACTCCTTGAAGGTGGTGCCGTAGACCTCCTTCAGGCCGACCAGGCCGACGACCCGCTTCTTGTCCTCCGCCGGGCCGCCGAAGACCAGCTTGCCGTCGAGCTTGTGGAGGTCGGCGAGGCTGCGCAGCCCGTGCTTGTCGGCCGTCTCCTTGGTGACGGCGAAGACGTCCTTGTCCTCGGCGGCGGCGTAGGGGAGGGCTTCCAGGGCGGTGGGGAGGGCGACGGCCAGGGCGTTCTGCAGATCGCCGGCCTCCGTCTGCTTCGCGGTGTCGTCGAAGTGCAGCAGCAGGTTGCCCTGGTATTCGGGGAGCAGGTCGATATCGCCCTGCTGGAGGGCGGGGATGACGATCTCGCGGGAGCCGAGGTTGGGGCGGACGCTCGCCTTGACGCCGGCGCCGCGCAGCGCCTCGGCGTAGAGGTAGCCGAGGATCTGGTTCTCGGTGAAGTTGGCGGTGCCGACGACCAGGCCGCCCGAGCTGCTGCCGCCGCCGGAGCCGCCACCGCCGGAGCCTCCGTCGAGCGAGGTGACGCCGCCGCAGGCGGCGAGGGTGGGGAGGGCCGCGGCGCCGAGGAGGCCGCCGAGCAGAGCCCTGCGGGTGGGGCGGGGAGTCCGGGAGGCCCGGGGGTCCAGGGAGGCCCGGGGGTTCAGGGAGGCCCGGGGGTTCAGGGAGGCCCGGGGGGTCAGGGAGGCCCGGGGGGTCATGGGGGTCATGCGGGACTACTCCTCAGTGCGAGTGGGCGTGCGAGGGCGCGGGGCGGTTGCGGAACAGCAGGCGCTGCACTCCGGCCAGCGCCAGGTCCAGGGCGATGGCCAGCACGGCGACCAGCACCGCCCCGCCCAGCACCTGCACCAGGTCGCGCTGGGCGAGCCCGTCGAAGACGTACCGGCCGAGCCCGCCGAAGCTGACGTACGCGGCGATGGTGGCGGTCGCCACCACCTGCACGGCGGCCAGCCGCAGCCCGGTCATGATCAGGGGGAGCGCGAGGGGGAGCTCGATCTGGAACAGGACCTGGTGGGCCCGCATGCCCTGGCCGCGCGCGGCGTCCTTGACCTCGGGGTCGACGGCGGCCATGCCCGCATAGGTGTTGGTGACGATGACCGGCACCGCGAGGGCGACCAGCGAGATGTACACCGGCCACATGCTCAGCCCGCTGGCCAGGAAGACCAGGGTGACCAGACCGACCGTCGGCAGCGCGCGCCCGAAGCCGGCGAGGTTGATGGCGAGGAAGGCGCCGCGGCCGGTGTGGCCGATGAGCAGGCCGACGGGGAGGGCGATGAGGGTGGCGACGAGGGTGGCCAGAAGCGAGTACTGGAGGTGTTCCAGGAGGCGGGTGGCGATGCCCTCGGGCCCGGACCACTGGGATCCGCTGGTGAGCCAGTGGACGAGGTTCTTCAGCAGCTCGATCATGTCAGGCACGCCTCCTCAGCCACGGGGTGCACAGCCACTGGACGGTCACCAGTACGGCGTCGGCGACCAGCGCGAGCAGCAGGGACAGGGCGACTCCGGCGACGACGGGGGTGGGGTAGTTGCGCTGGAAGCCGTCGGTGAAGAGCTGGCCGAGGCCGCCGTATCCGATGTAGCTGGCCACGCTGACCAGCGAGATCGCCATGACGGTGGCGACCCGGACGCCCGCCATGATCACCGGGAAGGCGAGCGGCAGCTCGACGGTGAGCAGGGTGCGCAGCGGGCGGGTGCCCATGGCCTTGGACGCCTCGCGGACCTTGGTGGGGACGCTGTCCAGGCCCTCGACGGTGTTCCGGAGCAGCACGACCAGCGTGTAGATGGTCAGGCCGGTGATCGCGGTGGTGCGGGTGAGGCCGGTGACCGGGAGCAGCAGCACGAAGATCGCGATGGACGGGATGGTGAACAGGACGTTGGACAGCCCCAGCAGCAGCCCCCGCAGCGGCCGTACCCGGTGCGCGATCACGGCCAGCGGCAGCGCGATCAGCAGCCCGAAGAGTACGGAGGGGATGGCGGTGGACAGATGGTCGACGGTGAGCCGGACGAGGTCGTCGCGGTGGTCGGGAAACCAGTCCCAGTCGATGGTCATGCCGTCACGCTCGCGTCGGCGTCCTGGGCGTCGGGGTCCTGGGGGTCCTGGGGGCCGGGGGTTTCCTGAGGCGCGGCCGTGGCGGCCGTGGCGGCCCGCGCGGCCGCGGCGTGGCGCCGCCCCGCGTGCTCATGGATCAGCTCGCGGTCGGTCACACCGGTCAGAACGCCGTCCGCGTCCACCCGGGCGACCAGCCCGGCCGGGGAGGCTATCGACTCGTCGAGGGCGGACAGCAGGGAGTCGCCGTCCCGCAGCGCGCGTACCGGCAGCAGCGGGGCCCGGTCGCCCTGCGGGCCCTCGGTGTCCCGCCAGCCCAGCGGCTCGCCGCGCTCGGAGGTCACCAGCAGCCAGCGCCCGCTGTCCTCGTGGGTCGGCGCGGGGCGCTGCGGTACGTCGGCGAGCGTGGAGAGCGAGAGCAGCTTGAGGCCGCGCTCGGCGCCGAGGAAGCCCGCGACGAAGTCGTCGGCGGGGTCCGCCAGCAGCTCGGCGGGCGGTGCGCACTGCACGAGGTGGCCGCCGGTGCGGAAGATCGCGATCCGGTCGCCGAGCCGCACCGCCTCGTCGATGTCGTGGGTGACGAAGACCACGGTCTTGCGCAGCTCGCTCTGCAGTCGCAACAGCTCGTTCTGGAGCTGCGTCCGTACGACCGGGTCGACCGCGCCGAACGGCTCGTCCATCAGCAGCACCGGCGGGTCGGCGGCCAGCGCGCGGGCGACGCCCACGCGCTGCTGCTGTCCTCCGGAGAGCTGATGCGGGTACCGCTTGCCGGCGTCGGCGGTCAGGCCCACCAGCTCCAGCAGTTCGGCGGCGCGCGCCCGCGCCTTGCGGCGGCCCCAGCCGAGCAGCAGCGGGACCGTGGCGATGTTGTCGAGCACCGTGCGGTGCGGGAACAGCCCGGCCTGCTGGATGACGTAGCCGATGCCGCGCCGCAGCTCGGCGGCGTCGGCCTTGCGTATGTCACGGCCGCCGACGCTGATCGTGCCGCTGCTCGGGTCGACCATCCGGTTGACCATCCGGAGGGTGGTGGTCTTACCGCAGCCGGAGGAGCCCACGAGGACGGTGATGTCGCCCTCGGGGAGTTCGAGATCGAGGTTGTCGACGGCAGTGGTGCCGTTCGGGTAGTGCTTGCTGACGTGCTTGAAGCTGATCATCCGCTTCCCCTTGCCCTGTCTGCATATAGTCATGCACAGTCATAGGCGAGTGAATAGAAGTCAAGAGTTTGGCGTTAATCAACGGTGACTTCTGCTCACAATGCGGGACGGAATGCATGTCTCCGTCCGATAAGGGTGCGGATGGAAGGGGCTCCTCTGGATGTTGTCTCAGATTCTGGACTCGGCGGGCACGGCGGGTGACGCCGCGCCGCGTATCGTGCTGGACGGGCGGACCCTGCGCGTGGTCGATGTCGTACGGCTCGCCGACCGTACGGGCCGCCCCGCGGCGCCCGATCCGGCCGCCCTCGCCCGCGCCGAGCACGCCTGGGAGACCGCGAGCCGGCTGGCCGCCGGCGGGCGCGTCTACGGCCGCAGCACCGGCGTCGGCGCCAACCGCACCGAGGACGTCGGGGCCGCCGATCAGGACCACGGCCTGCGCCTGCTGCGCAGCCACGCCGGGGCCATCGGCGCGCCGCTGCCCGCCCGCGAGGTCCGCGCCATGCTCGTCGTACGCGCCAACCAGCTCCTCGCGGGCGGCGCCGGGCTGCGCCCCGCCGTCGTCACCGCCCTCGTCGAGGCCCTGGCGCGCGGCGCCCACCCGGTCGTCAACGAACACGGCGCGGTCGGCACCGGCGACCTCGCCGCCCTCGCCCAGACCGGCCTCGCGCTCGTCGGCGAACACCCCTGGGACCTCACCGACGCCGCACCGGGCGGCGGCGCCCCCGCGCCCATCGAGCTCGACAGCAACGACGCCCTCGCCCTCATCAGCAGCAACGCCCTCACCCTCGGCCAGTCGGCGCTGGCCCTGGCCGAGCTGAGGCGACTGCTGGCCGCCTCGCTCACCGTCGCCGCGCTCTCGCTGATCGCGGTCGGCGGCTCACTGGAGGCATACGCCCAGCCCGTGCACGAGGCCCGGCCGCACCCCGGCTCCGTCGAGGCGGCCGCCCGGATGCGCGCCCTGCTCGGCGCCCCGGCCCGCCCGACGCCGCCGCTCGGCCGGATCCAGGACCCGTACGGCTTCCGCTGCCTGCCACAGATCCACGGCCCGGCGGCGGACGCGGCCGACGCGCTGGAGCGGGTGCTGACCGTCGAGTTCAACGCCGCCGCCGAGAACCCGCTGATCTGCCCCGACGACGAGGCCGCCTACCACCACGGCAACTTCTACGCCGCGCACACCGCCCTCGCCCTCGACCACTTCCGGCTCGCCGCCCTGCAGACCGCCCGGCTGTCCACCGCCCGGCTCGCCGCGCTCTCCGAACCGGAATTCACCCGGCTGCGCCCCTTCCTCGGCGACACCGCGCCCGCCAGCTCGGGCGTGATGATCCTGGAGTACGCGGCGGGGGCGGCCCTCGGCGAGATGCGGGCCGTCTCCCACCCGGCCTCCCTCGGCCACGCCGTGCTCTCGCGCGGCGTCGAGGAACAGGCCAGCTTCGCCTCGCTCGCCGCCCGGCAGACTCTGCGCGTGGTCGACAACTACCGGCAGGTGCTGGGCTGCGAACTGGTCGCGGCCGTACGGGCGCTGCGCCAGCGCGGTCTTGAACCGGACCCCGAGCTGCCGGTCGGCGCGGCCTACGCGTTGGCCGAGAAGGCGCTCGACCCGAGGATGGAGGACCGTCCGCTGACGCAGGATGTGGCGGTGGCCGCGGGCCTGTTGGACGGGCTGGCGGACATGAGCGGCATGAGCGCGGAAAGTTGAGCATCGGGGAGTGGGCCCGGGAGGGCCGAGAGGGGCAGGAGAGAACGATGAGTACGGATACGGGGGCGTCGGCGGAGGCCCGGCTGGCCGGCACGGCCGGTGCGGGCGACGCGGCCGGTGCGGGCGGTGCGGGCGACGAGGTCGGGGCGGTCGGTGCGGGCAGGGCGGGCGACGCGGTCGGGGCGGGCGGCGCGGTCGGGGCGGCCGGCGCGGTCGGTGCGGACGAGGTGGCCGGGGCGGGCGGCGCGGTCGGGGCGGGCGGCGCGGCCGGTGCGGCCGGTGCGGCCGGTGCGGACGAGGTGGCCGGGGCGGGCAATGGCGCCGCGCGGCTGCAGCAGCTCTTCGAGGGCCACCGCCTGACGCCCACCCAGCGGCGCATCGCCCACTGCATGGTGCGGCGGGCGGCCGACGCGCCGTTCCTGTCGAGCGTCGAACTCGCCGAACTGGCCGGCGTCAGCCAGCCGTCGGTGACCCGTTTCGCGGTCGCCCTCGGCTTCGACGGCTACCCGGCGCTGCGCAGACATCTGCGGGAGGTCGCCCCCGCCGCCGTCGCCGAGCGGGTCGCGGGCGAGGACGCGTACAACGAGTACCAGCAGGCGGTGCAGTCGGAGATCGACAACCTGCGCCATCTGGCGTCCCTCCTCGCCGACCCGGCCCCGGTCGCCCGGGCCGGGCGGCTGCTCGCCGAGTCCCGGCCGCTGCCGGTCCTCGGGCTGCGCGCGGCCTCCGCCCAGGCGGGCGGCTTCGCGTACTTCGCGCGCAAGGTCCACCCGGACGTACGCCTGCTGGACGAGGGCGGCACCATGCTCACCGACCGCGTCGACGCCGCCGTACGCGCGGGCGCGAGCGCCCTGCTGTGCTTCGCCCTGCCGCGCCATCCGCGCGAGGTCGTCGAGGGCCTGGAGTACGCCCGGTCCGCCGGGCTGACCGTGGTGACCGTCGCCGACAGCGCCTTCGCCCCGGTCGCCCGCCACAGCGATCTGCTGCTGCCCGCGGCCGTCGGCACCGGCCTCGCCTTCGACACGGCCTGCGCGCCGATGCTGCTGGGGCGGGTGCTGCTGGAGGCGATGTGCGACGCGCTGCCGGAGGCACAGGCGCGGCTGGAGGAGTTCGACGCGAAGGCCGCGGAGCGGGGGCTTTTCGTGGAGTAGGCGCGTGGAGTAGGCGCGTGGAGTAGGCGTGGAGTAGGCGCGTCTCACGGAATTCTCACACCTGGTGACTAGAGTCCGTCCCCGAACGGATGTATGTACGGCTTGAGCATGAGCCGAATTCGTTGACCAGGAGGAGGTCTGTCGTGGGGCGCGGGGCATATGCGCTGGCCCGGGTGGCCGTGGTCGTACGGGCGCCGGCGGGGTGGCTGTGGTGGCCGGGCGTACTGGCCGCCGGCGTCGGGGTGTTGGTGCCGGGGCTGACGGGCCGCCGGATCGGAGTGCTGGCCGGAGCGGCGCTGTTCCTGATCGCGGCGGCCGTGGCCTTCCTGGTGCGCCGGGGACGGTATCTGGAACTGGCGCGCGCCGCCTCCCGGGCGGGCAAGTCGGTGTTCCTCCAGGACCGCGCGGTGACCGTACGGGCCCGGCGGCGGGCACTGCGCTGGTGGCTGCTGCTGGCGTTCCTGGCCGCGGTGGGGTCGTCGTTCGCCGTACCCGCGGCCGCCGGGATGCTGCTGGCCGGGGTCGGCGCCGGCCTGTGGGCCAAGGCGCTGTGGCTGGGCCGCTGGGAGCAGGCCAACGACGTGCTGCTGTGGGTGCGCACGGAGTGGGTGGCCCGCGGCAAGCCGGCGGGCAAGGGCATTGGCGCCTACCAGACGACGGGAATCGTGGCCGGCGACGCGGGGCCGGGTGGCGCCCGGCGCGGTCGCGCGACGGCCGGGGCGGCGCGCTGAGGCGGCGCGCTGAGGCGGCGTATGCCGCGCTGGCGCGGTGGCGCGGTGGCGTGACGCCGACGGGCTCACGGGGCGCAGCCGCGCGTGCGCCGCGGTGGCGGTGTGCGCGTCGCGTCGGCGGTGCGCGTGTTGCGCCGATGCCGCGCCGGTGGCCACCGCCGCCCGGCTGGTGCGCGGCACTATGGGCGGGCGCCGCCATGGCTTGGTGAGGCACGTTCCGCGCCGCCCGTGCCCGAGGGGCAGGCCCGACGGCGCGCAGTGCCGTTGACGGCCGCCCTGCTGTGAGGTGTCGGAGGGCGGGTGCCGCTGGCTTTCCGCGTCCATCGGCGCCTTGCGATTCAGCCCGATGCGCGCGGCGCTGCTGACGGCCGCGCTGACGCTGTTCCCGTGGGCCTCACGCCGTGGGGGCGTTATGTGCGCCGCGCTGACGCGCTTGCGCCGCGCTGACGCGCAGGCGACGTACGGGACACGGGGGCCGGGGCGCGATGGGCCGGGCGTCACGCTCGCCCGCGCTGCCCGCGCTGCCCGCGCTGCCCGCGCTGCCCGCGCTGCCCGCGCCGCGCCGCGCCGCGCCGCGCCGCCCGCGCGTCCCGCACGCGCCGCCCGCACGCGCGCGGATCACAGCCCCGACAGCGCGCCCATGTGCTCGCCGCCGCTCTCGGCGACGATCTCGTCGAGGGACTGCGGCGAGCGTACGGGGGCGAAGCGCACGCGGCCGTTCTTGCCGCCGCCGGCGACCGAGAAGCCGTAGATCCCGGGGCGGGGCAGGCTGTTGTAGGCGAAGTGGTTGGAGACGTAGTACGCGCCCGTGTCGAGCAGCGCGACCAGGTCGCCCGCATTGAGTTCGGGCAGCGGCCGGTTCACGGCGACCAGGTCGCCCGCGAAGCAGCACGGCCCGGCGACGTCCTGGGCGACCGGGCCGTCGGGCCCGGTCGGCTTGGGCACGCCCTCCCCGTCGTAGGCCATCACCCGCAGCGGCCATGACTCCGGGGCGAACACGGTGCGCGTGGCCAGTTGGGCGCCCGCGTGGGTGATGGCGATCGGCCGGCCGCCGGCCGACTTGGCGTACTCCACACGCGCCAGCACCGTGCCGGACTTGGCGATCAGCGACCGCCCGAACTCGGTGACCAGCCCGTACCGGCCGTCGAACAGCCCGGGGACGGTGTCGAGCAGCAGCAGGGCGTAGTCGCGGTAGCCGGGGGTGATCTCGTCGGAGGCGAAGTTGACGGGCAGCCCGCCGCCGATGTCCAGCGTGTCGATCTGCTGTCGGCCGACCGTCCGGTTGATCTCCTCGGCGAGCTCGTACGCCGCCCGTACGCCCGCCGCCATCAGCTCCAGCGGGCAGCCCTGCGAGCCGACGTGTGCGTGCAGCCGGGTCAGCCAGGGCCGTTTGGTGAACGCGTTCACAACCCATTCGCGCGTCCCCGGGTCCAGCAGCGCCACCCCGAACTTCGAGGTCGCGGTGGCGGTGCTGAGCGCCCCGATGCTGCCGCCGCCCACCTGCGGATTGACCCGCAGCCCGAGCGGGCCGGGCGGCAGGGCGGGCCCGGGGCCCGTCCGCGGCCGTACGAGCGCGTCGAGGCGCGCCAGCTCCTGCGGGTTGTCGGCGTTGACCGCGATGCCGAGTTCGATGGCCTCGCGCAGCTCGGCGGTGGTCTTGGCGGGCGCGTCGAGCACGATGTGCTCGGGCCTGACGCCCGCGGCCCGGGCCAGGGCCAGCTCGCCGGGGCTGGCCACCTCGCAGCCGATCCCCTCGTCGGCCAGCAGCCGCAGTACGGGGACCAGCGAGGCGGCCTTGACGGCGAAGGCGTGCAGCACGGGTGTGCCCGGCGCGACGATCTCGTCGAAGGCGGTCCGCAGCTCGGCCGCGGCGGCCCGGATGCCGGCCACGTCCAGCAGCCCGACCACGGGCTGGTCGGGCCCGATCAGCCCCTGTTCCACGGCGGCCCGCACCGCTCGCTCCCGCCGGGCGGCCGCCTGCGCCGCCGCCCCTGCCCCTGCCCCCGCCACGACCGGATTCGACGTCATGCCCTCAGCCAACCACCACGCCGCCCGGCCGCCCACCCCGTCCGGCTCACGGTCCCGCGGTGAGAGACGTCAGAACGTGCCGGGTGTCGGCCGGTACACGCCGCCCGCGCAGGATTCCAGGGCGATGTGCAGCCGGAGCGCGCGAGCGTCGCGTACGGTTTTGTTCTCCGAGATGAGGTGGTACTCGACCTCGCGCGGGTCCCGCGAGCCGGAGGGCCGCAGCGGAGGGGGCACGGGCCCCGGTACATGGGGCTTGAGGAGGGCCCGCACGGTGAGGGTGCAGCCGGTCCGGGTGGGCGCGTAGGTCACATACGCCAGGTCCTGCCACGGGACGTCCCAGACGGCCTGGCCCAGTTGCAGCGTCAGCCGGTCGCGGCTCACCCGAATGGCGCTGCGGTGCAGGTACGTCAGCGCGTGGAACAGGCCGGTCAGCAGGCAGGCGGCCGCGAGGACGCCGCCGACGGCCAGCCCGATCGGCAGCCCGCCCGAGGACCCGGCCAAGGCCACCACCACCCCGAGGGCGAGCGCCGCCAGCAGCATCGGCCTGCGCATGCGACGCCTGAAGGCGGCCCGGCCGCCGTCCTCGGCGGCGAACGCGTCCGTGGCCGGTACGGGACCGGTGCCGGGGCGAGGCTGGTCGGGCCGGCCGGGCGGCTCGTGGGATGGGGACTGCGGGCCGGGCGGTGCGGCCGGTGCGGATGGCGCGCCCGGTGCGGCCGGTGCGGGGTGGGTCGGCTGGGCGTGCGGCGGGGTGGGCGTCCGCGGGTCGAGGGCCGTGGGGGTGCGGGCCGCGGCGGGGTCGAGCACCGTCGGTGCCCCGCCCGTCAGCGCCGCCGCCACCTCCGCCGCCCGCGGCCGGGACTCGGGTGACTTCGCCAGGCACGCCTCGACCAGCGTCCGCAGGCTCTGCGGCAGTCCGCCCAGGTCCGGCGGCTCGTGGACGACGCGGAACAGCAGCGCGTGCGTCGGGCCCTCGCCGAACGGGCCGCGCCCGGTGGCGGCGAAGTTCAGCACGCTGCCGAGGGAGAAGACATCCGTCGGCGGCCCGGCTTCCCGCCCGATCGCCTGCTCGGGCGACATGAAGCCGGGCGTGCCCATCACGGTTCCGGTCGCCGTGAGGGCCGTGCCTCCGCCGCCCTCGAGCGCCTTGGAGATGCCGAAGTCGATCACGCGCGGGCCGTCGTCGAGCAGCAGCACGTTCGAGGGCTTCAGGTCGCGGTGCACCAGCCCCATGCGGTGGAACGCGGTCAGGGCCTCGGCGAGTCCCGCGCCCAGCCGCCGCAGTGACGGCTCGTCGAACGGCCCCTGGCTCGCCAGGTGTTCCGCCAGCGAGGGGCCCGGCACGTACTGGCTGGCGACCCAGGGCGTCGGGCCGTCCGGGTCGGCGTCGACCACCGGCGCGGTCCAGAAGCCGCCCGCCTTCATGGCCAGCTCTATCTCCCGCCGGAAGCGCTGTCTGAACCCGGGATCGTCGGCGATCTCGGGCCGTACGAGCTTGACCGCGACCCGCCGCCCGGAACCGGACTCGCCCAGGAAGACCTGGCCCATCCCGCCCGCGCCGAGGCGGCCGGTCAGCCGGTAGGGACCGATGGCCGCAGGGTCGTCCGCCTGTAGTGGCTGTGGCAATGCTTCCCGCCCCCCGTGTTCGCTGCGCCCCACACCCTACTCACGCCGTCACGACCGGGTTCACAGCTCCACCGGCACCGCACCGACATGGCGCCCCTCGACCGGTTCGCTCAGCGCGCGCGGCGCCTTCGCCGCCTCGGGTGCACCACCGTGCGGAACTAGCCCGCCGCCTGGGTTCGCGTGGGGTCCAGGTCGCGGCCGAGGTCGCGCAGCGGCCCGCCGACCCGCTGCGCGAGCCCGTCGCGCAGCTCGGTCAGCCGCTCGATGCGCTCGTCGAGATACGCCAGCCGGCGCCGGACGATCATGTTGGGGAGGGTGCACAGGCCCGGCTCCCCGTCGGCCCGGGGCTCTCCGGGCGCGGGGCGGTCGCGGCGGTTCGCGGGGAGCGCTTCGATGGCCGCCACGAGGGCCCGTACGTCCTCGATGGTCAGGCCCGCGGTCAGCAGCTCGCGTACGGCGCGCAGATGCCGTACGTCCTCGGCCGTGTAGTCGCGGTGGCCGGAGGATGTGCGGCGCGCGGTGAGCAGTCCGCGCTGCTCGTAGTAGCGCAGCGCCCGCGGTGTCAGCCCGGCGGCAGCGGCCGCGTCCCCGATCCGCATGGGTCCCCCGTTCCCTCTGTGCCTTTCCGCCTCGGCGCCATTGTCGCGCCGAGCCGCCTACAACTCCACCAGCACCGCGCCCACATGGCGGCCCTCGACCAGTTCGCACAGCGCGCGCGGTGCCTGCTCGACGCCCCGCAGCCGGGTGTGCGGGTAGGTCATCGTGCCCTCGCTCAGCGCGCGGCCGAATTCGCGCTCGTACTGCGGATACGCGTCCATGTGGTCGAAGGCCGCGGTGCCGCGCAGCGTGATCCCCCGTGCGATCAGGTCGAAGGTGCTGATCGGGACGGTCGCCATGGCGTCGCCGGTGAGCTGCGCGGACAGCGCGCCGACGAGGGCGAAGCGGGCGCCACGGCGGGCCACGGCCAGTGCGGCCAGCAGTTGTTCGCCGCCGACGTTGTCGAAGAGTGCGTCGATGCCGTCCGGGGCCGCCTCGCGCAGCTGGTCCTCGATCGGTCCGGCGCCCCGGACCACGGCCGCGTCGTAGCCGAGCTCCTTGACCAGGTATTCGGCCTTGCGCGGGGAGCCGGTGGAGCCGATGACCCGGGCGGCGCCGTGCAGCCGGGCGAACTGCCCGGCCAGTGTGCCGACCCCGCCGGCCGCGCCGCTGACGAACACGGTGTCCCCGTCCCGCACCTCGGCCCCGCGCACCACCCCCAGCCAGGCGGCGAAGCCCTGCGACAGATACGCGGCGGGGTCGGGCAGCGCCCCCGGGCTCAGCCGCTCCGCCTCGGCGGCGTCCACGACCGCGTACTCGCGCCAGCCCAGCCGGTGCCGGACCAGTTCGCCGGGGGCGAGGTCGGTGCCGGGCGCGGCCGTGACCACTTCGCCGATGGCGGGGCCGTGCATCGGGTTGCCGGGCCGCTGCAGCAGCTGGGTCAGGGCGAAGCTGTCGGGGTCGGCGATGGTCAGGGGGCGCATCACAGCGGCGACGTTCATGAGCCGGTTGCGTACGAGCACCTGTCCGGGGCCGGGCTCGGGCACGGGGGCGGTGGTGACCTCGAAGTGGTCGGTGGTGAGCGTGTCCTCGGGCCGGGCGGCCAGCAGCACCTGGCGGTGGGTGGCGGGCACGGCGGCCGGGGTGGGCTCGGGCAGCGGCATGGAGCGCTCCTCGGTGTGGTGGGAGTGGCAGTGGCAGTGGAGCGGAACGCCGAGACGGTAAGACCTGACGTATACGTCAACCGCAAGCCCGTTCCCCGGAACACTCCGCGAGGCGGTATTGACTAGCTCTATTCATCAAGGTGAAGATGTGAATATCTCGATCCAGTCGACGGCAGGGAGGCACGGCCCATGTCAGGACCGCGACCCGTACGCGCACCGCGCGGCACCGAGCTCAGCGCCCGGGGATGGCAGCAGGAGGCCGCCCTCCGGATGCTGCAGAACAACCTCGACCCGGAGGTCGCCGAGCACCCGGAGAAGCTCGTGGTCTACGGCGGCACGGGCAAGGCGGCCCGCGACTGGCGCTCGTTCGACGCCATGGTCCGCACGCTGACCACGCTCAAGCAGGACGAGACGATGCTGGTCCAGTCGGGCCGGCCGGTCGGCGTGATGCAGACCCACGAATGGGCGCCGCGCGTGCTGATCGCCAACTCCAACCTGGTCGGCGACTGGGCCAACTGGGAGGAGTTCCGCCGCCTGGAGGCGCTGGGCCTGACCATGTACGGCCAGATGACCGCGGGCTCGTGGATCTACATCGGCACCCAGGGCATCCTCCAGGGGACGTACGAGACCTTCGCCGCGGTCGCCGCGAAGCTGCATTCAATGGGTAAAGGGGTCAACGGCACCCTGGCCGGGACCATCACCCTCACCGCCGGGCTCGGCGGCATGGGCGGCGCCCAGCCGCTCGCGGTCACCATGAACGACGGCGTCGCCATCTGCATCGACTGCGACCCGCGCGCCATCGAGCGCCGTATCGAACACCGCTACCTGGACGTACGGGCCGACAGCCTGGACCACGCCCTCCAGCTGGCGGTCGAGGCGCGCGACGCCAGGCGGCCCCTGTCCATCGGCGTCCTGGGCAACGCGGCCGAGCTGGTCCCCCAGCTGCTCGCGATGAACGCCCCCATCGACATCGTCACCGACCAGACCAGCGCCCACGACCCGCTGTCGTATCTGCCGCTGGGCGTGGACTTCGACGAGATGGCCTCGTACGCCGCCGAGAAGCCCGCCGACTTCACCCAGCGGGCCCGCGAGGCCATGGCGAAGCACGTCGAGGCCATGGTCGGCTTCATGGACGCGGGCGCCGAGGTCTTCGACTACGGCAACTCGATCCGCGGCGAGGCCCAGCTGGCCGGCTACGACCGCGCCTTCGCCTTCCCCGGCTTCGTACCCGCCTACATCCGCCCGCTCTTCTGCGAGGGCAAGGGCCCCTTCCGCTGGGCGGCGCTGTCCGGCGACCCCAAGGACATCGCGGCCACCGACAAGGCGATCCTCGACCTCTTCCCGGAGAACGAGTCGCTGGCCCGCTGGATCAAGCTGGCGGGGGAGCGGGTCCACTTCCAGGGCCTGCCCGCCCGGATCTGCTGGCTCGGCTACGGCGAGCGCGACAAGGCGGGCGAGCGCTTCAACGAGATGGTGGCCGACGGCACGCTCGCCGCACCGCTCGCGATCGGCCGCGACCACCTGGACTGCGGCTCGGTGGCCTCCCCGTACCGCGAGACCGAGGCGATGCTCGACGGCTCGGACGCGATCGCGGACTGGCCGCTGCTCAACGCCATGGTCAACGTCGCCTCGGGCGCGTCCTGGGTCTCCATCCACCACGGCGGCGGCGTCGGTATGGGCCGCTCCATCCACGCCGGCCAGGTCACCGTCGCCGACGGCACGCCGCTGGCGGGCGAGAAGATCCGCCGCGTGCTGACGAACGACCCGGGCATGGGCGTGATCCGCCACGTCGACGCGGGCTACGACCGCGCGGACGAGGTAGCGGCGGAACGGAACGTAAGGGTCCCCATGCGCGAGGGCGAAAGCGAATGAGTGTGGGCAATCGTTCCGCAGAGGGGGCACCTCCCAGCGGTAGCTGGGGGAGGGACGGGTGGGCACACCCCGCCCACCGGCCCGCACCCGCCCACGAAACGGAACCGCAGGCGGCGCCCAGCGCACCCGCCGGCTTCCACGAAATGTGGCGCGACCTCCTCCCCATCGGCCGCAACGCGTCAACCAACGGCTACCGCCGCTACGCCTGGACCCCCGCCGACGCCGACTGCCGCGCCTGGTTCCGCGCCCAGGCGGAATCCCGCAGCCTCGTCTACGAAGAGGACCGCAACGGCAACCAGTGGGCCTGGCTCGGCGACCCGACCGCCGGGGACGCCGTCGTCACGGGCTCGCACCTGGACTCCGTACCGGACGGCGGCGCCTTCGACGGCCCCCTCGGCGTCGTCTCGTCCTTCGCCGCGCTGGACGAGCTCCGCTCGCGCGGGGCGCGCCCCGCCAAGCCGCTCGCCATCGTCAACTTCGGTGACGAGGAGGGTGCCCGCTTCGGCCTGGCCTGCGTCGGCTCGCGGCTGTCCGCCGGGCAGCTGGGCGTCGAGCAGGCGCATGCGCTGCGCGACGGCGACGGGGTGAGCCTGGCGCAGGCCATGGAGCGGGCCGGGTACGACCCGGAGGCGATCGGCCCCGACCCGGAGCGGCTGGCCCGCATCGGCGCGTTCGTGGAGCTGCACGTCGAGCAGGGCCGCGCCCTCGCGGAGACATTGCACCCCGTCGGCGTCGCCTCCGCGATCTGGCCGCACGGCCGCTGGCGGTTCGACTTCCACGGCGAGGCCAACCACGCCGGGACGACCCGGCTGGACGACCGCCGCGACCCGATGCTGACCTACGCGAACACGGTCCTGGCCGCCCGTAAGAAGGCCCGGCTCGCCGGGGCGCTGGCGACCTTCGGCAAGGTCGGCGTGGAGCCGAACGGGGTCAACGCCATCGCCTCGCTGGTGCGGGGCTGGCTGGACTCGCGCGCCCCCGACGAGGAGACGCTTGCGGCGGTCGTCGGCGAGATCGAGCGCGCGGCCGTCGAGCGCGGGCAGCGGGACGGCGTGGACGTCAAGGTCACGCGGGAGTCGTTCACGCCGGTGGTGGAGTTCGCCCATGGCCTCCGTGACGAGCTGGTACGGCTGCTCGGCGGCGCTCCGGTGCTGCCCACGGGCGCGGGACACGACGCGGGCATTTTGTCCGCGTCCGTGCCGACCGCCATGCTGTTTATAAGGAACCCCACAGGCGTGTCGCACTCACCCGCCGAGACGGCGGCCGAGGATGACTGCCTCGCCGGGGTGACGGCACTCGCCGACGTACTGGAGGGCCTGGCGTGTCGCTGACGGCGCAGACCTACTGGGCGGAGCATGCCTGGCTGGGCGGGAGCGTGCAGCCGAACGTGCTCATCGTGACGGCGGTCGACGGCCGGATAAAGGCGGTGCGGGCGAACACGCCCGTGCCGCCGGCCGGGGCCGTCTGGCTGCGCGGTCTGACCCTCCCGGGCCTGGCCAACGCGCACAGCCACGCCTTTCACCGCGCCCTGCGCGGCATCGTCCAGGCCGGCAGCGGCACGTTCTGGACCTGGCGCGAGGTGATGTACGGCGTCGCGGACAAGCTCACCCCCGAGCGCTACTTCGAGCTCGCCCGCGCCGTCTACGCCGAGATGACCATGGCGGGCATCACCTGCGTCGGTGAGTTCCACTACCTCCACCACGCGCCCGGCGGCACCCGCTACGACAACCCCAACGCGATGGGGGAGGCCCTGATCGCGGCCGCCGCCGACGCCGGGATCAGGATCACCCTCCTCGACACCTGCTATCTCTCCTCCGGCTTCGGCGCCGACCCCAACACCCACCAGCTGCGCTTCTCCGACGGCTCGGCGGAGGCATGGGCGGAGCGGGTGTCCGCGCTCAAGGGCGATGGCAACACTCGGATCGGCGCGGCCATCCACTCGGTGCGGGCGGTGCCCGTGGACCAGATCGGGACCGTCTCCGGCTGGGCCGACCACCATGCGGCGCCCCTGCATGTCCACCTCTCCGAGCAGACCGCCGAGAACGACGCCTGTGTCGAGGCACACGGCTTCACCCCGACCCGGCTGCTCGCCGACCACGGCGTGCTGGGCCCGCGCACCACGGCCGTGCACGCCACCCACCTCACCCCCGGCGACATCCGGCTGCTGGGCCACTCGGCCACGGGTGTGTGCATGTGCCCGACCACCGAGCGCGACCTCGCCGACGGCATCGGCCCCGCCGCCCAGCTCCAGCAGGCGGGCTCACCGCTCTCGCTGGGCAGCGACAGCCACGCTGTGATCGACATCCTGGAAGAGGCGCGCGCCATGGAGATGGACGAGCGGCTGCACACCCGCACCCGGGGTCACTGGAGCGCGGCCCGGCTGCTGCGTGCCGCCACGGTCGACGGCCACGCCGCCCTCGGCTGGGGGGACGACGCGGGCCGGATCGAGCCCGGCGCGCTCGCCGACCTCACGACGATCGCGCTGGATTCCGTCCGCACCGCGGGACCCCCGCCCGCCCTCGGGGCCGAGACGGCCGTATTCGCGGCGACCAACGCGGATGTCCTGCACACCGTCGTCGGCGGGCGCCATGTCGTACGGGACGGGGCTCATCAGCTCGTCCCGCGCGTCCCCGAGGCCCTGGCCGAGTCCATCGCAGCCCTGCGGGACTGAGCCGGGGCCCAATAGAAGGGCTGAAAGGCCCGTACGGCCCGAACGGCCTCGCGCACGGCCCAGAGCGCGACCGCCCCACGCAAGGCCCTATCAAGGAGAACGCCCCCGCGATGACGACCGCGACAGCCATCATCGACATCTCCACCCTCGTCACCAACGACCCCTCCCTCGGCGAAGGCCCCCTCGGTCTGCTCCAGAACGCGGCCGTCGTCATCGACGGCGACCGCATCGTCTGGGTCGGTGAGTCAAGCGAAGCACCCGCCACTGACAATCAGGTCGACGCGGGCGGCCGGGCGCTCCTCCCCGGCTTCGTCGACTCCCACTCCCACCTGGTCTTCGCGGGCGATCGGACGGCGGAGTTCAACGCCCGGATGTCCGGCCGCCCCTACAGCGCGGGCGGCATCCGCACCACCGTCGCCGCCACCCGCGCCGCCTCCGACCAGGACCTGGAGGAGAACGTGGCGCGCTACGTCCGCGAGGCGCGCCGCCAGGGCACCACGACGCTGGAGATCAAGTCCGGCTACGGCCTCACCTCCCAGGACGAGGCCCGCTCGCTGGAGGTCGCCTCCGCGTTCACCGACGAGGTCACCTACCTGGGCGCGCATGTGGTGGCGCCCGAGTTCGCCGACGACCCCGCCGCGTATGTGGACCTGGTCACCGGCCCGATGCTGGACCTGTGCGCCCCGCACGCCCGCTGGATCGACGTGTTCTGCGAGCAGGGCGCCTTCGACGGCGACCAGGCCCGTACGATCCTCACCGCCGGAGCGCAGCGCGGTCTGACCCCGCGTGTGCACGCCAACCAGCTGACCCAGGGCCCCGGCGTCCAGCTGGCCGTCGAGCTCGGCGCCGCCTCCGCCGACCACTGCACGCATCTCTCCGACGCCGACGTCGACGCCCTGGCCCAGGGCGACACGGTCGCCACCCTGCTGCCGGGCGCGGAGTTCTCCACCCGCTCGCGGTACCCCGACGCGCGGCGCCTGCTGGACGCGGGCGTGACCGTGGCGCTCTCGCCCGACTGCAACCCGGGCTCGTCCTTCACCAGCTCCATGCCCTTCTGCGTGGCGCTGGCCGTCCGCGAGATGGGGATGACCCCGGACGAGGCCGTCTGGGCGGCCACGGCGGGCGGGGCGCGGGCCCTGCGCCGTACCGACGTGGGCCGGGTCGCCCCCGGCGCCCGCGCCGATCTGACCCTGCTGGACGCCCCCTCGCACGTCCACCTCGCCTACCGCCCCGGCGTCCCCCTCGCCGCGGCGGTCTGGCACGGCGGCACGCTGGTCTGATCGGCACCCTGGTCTGATCGGCACCCTGGTCGGATCAGGGCCCCGGGTACGGCCGCCCCGGTCCGACCCGGGCCAGGCCGGGCTACGCCGGCACCTCCAGGACCGCCTTTCCGCGCACCCGGCGGCCGAGCAGCGCCTCGGCCGCCTCGGCGGCCCTCGACCAGTCGCCCCGCCAGGCGATCTGCGGGTCGAGCTCGCCGCGCGCCAGGAGCCCGGCCAGCCACGACAGGTCCGCGGCCAGCCCGTCCGCGTCGTCCAGCAGGTAGTACGTGGTGATGGACCGGTTGTGCCGGCCCTCGTTGCCGAAGAAGGTCCCGTACTCGAAGCTCTCGCCGTCGCCGCCGCTGTGTCCCATGGCGATCAGCGTCCCGTGCGGGGCCAGCGCCTCGTACGCGGCGACCAGCGCCGCGCCGCCGAGCAGCTCGATCACGCCGTGCACCGGCTCGGACGGCTTCACCGCGGCCGAAGCTCCGGCACCCACCAGGACCTCGTGCGCCCCCAGGGCCCGCAGCTCGTCCTCCTTCGACGGATCCGACGTGGCCGCTACGACGTGCGCGCCGCCCCGGGCCGCGAGCTGTACGGCGAAGCGCCCGACCCCGCCGCCCGCGCCCGTCACCAGCACCCGCCGGCCCAGGATCGGCCCGAGGCGGCGCAGCCCGCGCAGCGCGGAGCCGGCGGCCACCGGCAGGGTGCTGACCGCGCCGAGGTCGCTGCCGGGCGGGACGGCGGCGAGCATGGCGGTGTCCACCGCGCGCAGCTGGGCCCAGGCCCCGTCGGTGCCGAGGGAGACCACGGGCGTGCCGACGGCCGGCCCCGAGCCGTCCGCCGCCGCCCGGACCACCACGCCCGCCGCGTCCCAGCCGGGCACGTCCCCGTCGGCGCCGCCGGGAACGACATAGAAGGCCTCACCGTAGTTGAGCGAGAAGGCCTCGACCCGCACCAGCGCCTGGTGGGGCGCGGGTTCGGGGTCCGGGACCTCTGCCAGGGACAGATGGCCGGGGGCCGCATGGTCGATCGTCAGTGCGCGCAACGTCGCCTCCGCTGTTCACGGGTGGTGATCAAGGAATCGCCATGGTGCCACTCAGTGGCATAAGCCTACAAGCGGCAAAAGCTCCGTCGGTGCGCCGGGAGGTAGGCTGCCGGGCGTGGTGAACGAACTGCCGCTGCGCGAGCGCAAGAAGCTGCGCACCCGCGAGGCCCTGGCCGAGACCGCCCTGGAGCTCTTCTCGGACAAGGGATTCTGCGAGGTCACGCTCGATGAGCTGGTGGGCGCGGTGGAGGTGTCCAAGCGGACGTTCTTCCGTACGTTCGCCTCCAAAGAGGACGTCGCGCTCGCGCCCGAGAAGGAGCTGTGGGCCGCGTACACCGCGCGTATCGAGGCGCATCCGCTGAACGGCCCGCTGCTGACGGTGCTCGAGGACACGCTCTTCGCCGCCGTGGCGGACATGGCGGACGGCTGGGAGCGCCGCTTCCGCACCAGCCGCGCCCTCGCCGACCGCTACCCGGTGCTGACCGCGCACAGCCTCGGACACTGCGCGGAGGTCACCGACGCCCTCGTGCGCTCGCTCGTGGACCGCCGGCCCAACTCGTCGACCGACGAGCTGCGGACGCGGCTGCTGCTGGAACTGATGCTGGCGGCGTGGCGCTGCGCGCTCAAGGAGTGGGTGTCGACGCCGGGCGCCCCCGGGCGCGACGAGCTGCGGGCGCGGACACGGGCGGCGCTGGACGCGATCCCGGACGTCGCGAAGCTGGTCTCCAGCGGGACCGGGACAGGGACCGGAACAGGGACCGGAACAGGGACCGGGACCGGGGCAGGGACAGGGACCGGGGCCGGGTCCGGTGCAGCGGAATGAGCGGGGGTCAGAAGTGATGCGGATACGGCGGGGAGTCGCGGTGTGCGCCGCGCTGGTCGCGGCCGGGCTGCCGGCCGCGGGCTGCGGCTCCGGCACCGAGGACGAGCGGGGCGGCACCGTCGGCGAGGCCAACGAGAGTGGCAGGGGCCGGCCGGGCGCGGAGGCAAAGCCCCCCACGAGCGCCCCACGCGTCCCCGGGGTCGACGCATCCGCCGACCCGAACCGTCTGTTCACCGAGACTCAGCTGGAGAAGGCGCTGCTGGACGGCGACGAACTCCCCGGCGGAGGGCGGGAGGTGTGGAGCGCGCGGGGCACCTTCAACCAGGTGGCCCGGGTGCCAGACGGCGGCGACCTGTGGGCGGACTGCCCGGCCGCGGTCACGGGCGATATCGCGGAGCTGTGGGCCTTCCGCGCGCCGAGCGTCGTACGGCATCTGATCCCCGACGACAGGAAGGCGGCCGCGGGCGGTGGCGGGATCAGGCCCGAAGTCCTGCTCTCGATGACCCGGGAGCGCGCCGACCGCTACCTCGACCTCACGCGCGCTCTCTACAAGAGCTGCCCCCGGACGGCGGTCGACGCCGAGGCGGGCCCGCCGCACACCTACCGCTACACCGCGGACGACGTGGAGCTGGGCGACGACGCCTTCGTCGAGACGTCGCAGTCGAAGGACGCCGACGCCGAGCAGGAGAACGTGGCCGACCAGGGTCCGTCGTACCGGGTCTATGTCCGCCTGGGCGGTGTGATCGTGACGTCCGGTGACTGGAAGGACCGCGCCGCCGCGCTCGCCGCGGCCGCGAAGGCGGCGGAGAAGGTCCGCACGCAGCTGTACGCAAAGCCCTGAACGGGCGCGGAGCTGAACGGGCAGGCAGCTGAACGGGCGCGGTCCTGAATGGGCGCGGATAAGGGCCCGTCCCAAGCGGGGGCGGGCCCTTATCCGTCTGCGGAGAGCGCTTATTCCTCGACCATCAGCCCTCTGCGGAGCCGGACGAGGGTGCGCGACAGCAGCCGGGAGACATGCATCTGGGAAATGCCCAGCTCATCACCGATCTCCGATTGCGTCATATTCGCCACAAAACGCAGCGAGAGAATCTTCCGATCGCGCGGCGCGAGATCCGCGATGAGGGGTTTGAGGGATTCGACATATTCGATGCCCTCAAGTCCGTGGTCCTCATAGCCGATGCGGTCCGCCAGCGCGCCCTCGGTGTCGTCCTCCTCCGGCTGGGCGTCCAGCGAGCTCGCGGTGTACGCGTTGCTCGCGGCCATGCCCTCGATGACCTCGGCGGTGGTGAGGCCCAGCCGCTCGGCCAGCTCGGTGGCGGTCGGGGCGCGGTCCAGCCGCTGGGCCAGTTCGTCACCGGCCTTGGCCAGGTCGAGCCGGAGCTCCTGGAGCCGCCTGGGCACCCGCACCGACCAACTGGTGTCCCGGAAGAAGCGCTTGATCTCGCCGACGATGGTCGGCATGGCGAAGGTGGGGAATTCGACGCCCCGGCTGAGCTGGAAGCGGTCGATGGCCTTGATCAGGCCGATGGTCCCGACCTGGACGATGTCCTCCATGGGCTCGCTGCGGGAGCGAAAGCGGGAGGCGGCGAACTTGACCAGGGCCAAGTTGAGCTCGACCAGGGTGTTGCGCACATACGCGTACTCGTGTGTGCCTTCTTCGAGGATTTCGAGCCGCTCGAAGAGCGTCTTGGACAGCGCCCGCGCGTCCACCGGGCCCACCGTCTCGTACGGCGGAATCTCCGGTAGGTCTGCCAGTTCGGGCAGATCCTCGAAAGAATGGCCGGTGGCCACGGGGCCATCCGGACCGGATGTGAGCTGCTGTGACGACGTCATTGTCGACGATGCGTTGATCCGAGTGTCCTGAGTGGCCGATGTGTTCACAGAGGAATCGGGGCGCGATTCGTCGAGCCGGGGTGACATAAGTCTCCTCCCTCATTCTCGGCATATGGCTGCCGATGCCATTACGTGCTGCTGCGGTTTGCGGCGCCTCCAAAGCCGGCCGTGGTGGATGTGTCTCTCTACGCCTACCCGCAATCACCCGCAAGTGGCAAGTCCATCTTGTCCATATTTGGCGAGTTATGTGGAATGTTCAGCTACCGGAGGGCGTGGAGAAGGCGTAATGTTCGATGCGCGCAATCGAAAGCAACGAGACGCCAGAAGAGGTGCGCACATGGACCGCCAGATGGTCGGCAGCGCAAGCAAGGGCCGACTGCGGGTCGAGGTTCGGCACCATGGGTCGAGCGCGGTCGTGACACCGGCGGGTGAGCTGGATCACCACACCGCCGAGGCGTTGCGCGAACCGCTTGAGGCCTGCGTGGAGGAGGGGCATGCGCGGCTGGTCGTGGACTGTTCCAGGCTGGAGTTCTGCGATTCCACCGGGCTCAACGTCCTCCTCGGCGCCCGTCTGAAAGCCGAGGCCGAGGGCGGCGCGGTCCATCTGGTCGCGATGCGGCCGGTCGTGGCGCGCGTGTTCGAGATCACAGGCGCGGAGGCCGTCTTCACGGTCCATGACTCTCTGGACACGGCGCTCGTCGAGTAGCGGTCGCCCTTCTGTTCCCGGTGCTTTCCGGGTGCGTCTTCGGCGCGTCAGCGGTGCGTAGTCCTCGTCACACGAGACGTTCGGGGGAAGTGGGTGTTCTCGCGCTTTCGCCGGGCAGGAGACAGGCTGAAACTGTTGAAAAGATCAGGTATTCCTTGTCCCTGAATCGGTGAATCGGTGAGGTGAAGCCGCTGATGAGCACCACCCGGCCGTACCCGCCGGGCGACCGTGGCCCGGAGCCGGACGGCCCCGCCGCTTCGGCCACCCCAGCGGTGACCCCACCCGTCGGGCATATCCGTCAGATCCGCAGGCTCCACCTGATCGGGGCCAGCGGCGCCGTGCCGCGCGCCCGCGACTTCACCCGCGAGGCGCTGCGCGACTGGGGCTGGCTGCCGGCCGTGACGGCCGACCAGCGGGCCGCCGCCGAGGATGTCCTGCTCGTCGTCTCCGAGCTCGTGACCAACGCCTGTCTGCACGCCGACGGGCCCGAAGAGCTGCGCGTCAGCTGCTCGGCGAAGGTGCTCCGGCTCGAAGTGGTGGACCTCGGCTCGGGCACCCCCGCCCCCCGCACCCCGCACCGCGCGGGCCGCCCCGGGGGCCACGGCATGTTTATCGTGCAGCGGCTGTGCCTCGACTGGGGGGTCGTACGGAACCCCGACGGCACCGGCAAGACGGTCTGGGCCGAACTGGCCGCTCCCTCCTGACGTTTGAGGGCGCCATCCCTCGTTCACCCCTCGTCCACACCTGACAATCCGGCGGACACGGGCTCGCGGAGAGACCCGGTTTCCGTATCTTCACCCGCTTCGCGCCGAACCGGCGCGCACTTTGTCTTCCCTCGACAAGGTCCCCGGCGTACTGTCAGCGCCCGATCTGATGTGTCGTCAGTAACATTCGGCTGCGGCACTTGACGAGAGGGGATCTCGAGGTGTCCCACACAGAACGCCACGTGGTCGGCCGTGGCGCAGCCCTCGCGCTCGCCGCCGCCATGGCCGGTTCGGCGGTACTCCTCACCGCCCCGGCCGCGCAGGCCGCCACCGTGGACGTCGACTACAAATGCAAGACGCCGATCGGTGACAAGAGCGCCGTGTCGCCCATCGACATCAAATCCGTGAAGAGCGGCAGCGCGTACAAGCTCACCATGTCCTTCCAGAAGGGCGTCTCCTCCAGCCCCGTCGAACTGGGCAAGGGCGCGATGCATCCGAGCGCGCTCATCAAGCTCGGCGGCGCGGAGACCGGCACGCTCCAGGTCTCCGGACCCCCCAACGCCGAGGCCATCCCCGCCAACACCCCCATCAAGATCACCGATCTGACGGGTACGTACACCCCGAAGAAGACCGGGAAGGTCACCTTCACCGCCTCGACCCTCACCATCAAGGCGCTGGGCACCACCACGACCTGCACCCCGGGCAACAACCCGGGGCCCTCGCTGACCCTGGACGTCGCGGGTGCGGGCGGCTCCGGCGGCAGCGGCGGTTCGGGCGGCTCCGACAGTACGGGAGGGAGCGGTACGAGCGGATCCGGCACCAGCGGCACCAGCGGTGCGCAGACCTCCTCAGGCGGCAGCCTCCCGCAGACCGGACCGGCCGACTCCGCGGTCGCCCTCGGCACGCTCGGCGCCACCGTGGTCCTCGCTGGTGCGGCCGGAACGCTCTGGCTGACCCGCCGCAGGCGCCCGCACCGCGCCTAGGCCGGCGGGCCGCGGGGCCGTCGGACGCACACGTACGTACGGACGCACGGGCGCTCGGGCACACCAGCGCACGGGCGCCCGGAAGCGAAGGACGCGCGGTCCGCCTCGGGCGGCGGGCCGGTCCTTCGCCGCCCCGCGGCCACGCACGAGCACGAGCACCAGCACCCAAGGAGCCGCCGATGCCGTCTCGTATCCGCGCAGCATGGACGGTCGCCGCCGTGCCCGCCGTCGCCGCCGCGCTGCTCACCGCGCCCGCCACGGCCGCCGGTCCTGACTGGTCCGCGAGGCCCGCGGCCGGTGGTACGGCCGGGCCGGGCGCGGGCGACCGGACGTACTTCTATCTGGAGGGCGGGCCGGGCAGCGCGCTCCAGGACCGGCTCTCGATCGTCAACCGCGGCAAGCGGCCCCGTACCGTCCAGCTCCGGGCTGCGGACACCGCCCCTGACGCCCCATCGGCGGCCCGGGGCAGCGGCGCGTGGATCTCGCTCGCCGCCAAGCGGGTCACGGTCCCGGCCCGCACCCGTGCCGACGTCCCCTTCACCCTCACCGTCCCGTCCGAGACGCCGCCCGGCGACCACCCCGGCGCCATCGTCGTGACCGGCGGCGGCCGGGAGGCCCGGGTGCCGGTGCATCTGCGGGTCAGCGGGCGGGCGCTGGCGGCGATCTCCGTCGAGGACGTGAAGGTGGTCAAGGCCGGTGGCGGGGCCGCCATTCACTACGCGCTCGTCAACCGCGGCAACACCGTGCTGACGCCCCGGCTGGCGGTACGCGCCGACGGGCTCTTCGGCGAGGTGCTGCGCCGGGACGCCCGCGCCCTGCCCGTCGAACTGGCGCCGGGCCGCCGGATGCGGCTCACCGAGAAGTGGCCGGACGCGCCCGCCCTCGACTCGGTGGACGTCACCCTCACCGTCACCGCGGCGGGCGGCGCCCACGCGGTCGGCTCCGCCGGTTACACCGCCGCGCCCTGGGGCGTTCTGGCCGGGGCGGCGGCCCTGGCGCTGGGCGCGGTCGCGGGCGGCGGCGCCTGGCTGCTGCGGTGGCGGCGCGGCCGCCACCGCGCGGGAGACGGGGACGGCGACGCGCCCGCGGAATCGGCGCGGGAGGCACGGGAGGCACGGGAACCAGCAGGCACGGGGTCAGGAGCTACGACGTGACAGGCCGTACGGACACCCAGCCGACCCCGCGCTCGGCACCCACACCAGCGCACATAGCAGCACACATACCAGCGACACCCGTGCCCGCCGCCACCCGCGTACGCCGCCCGCTCGCCGCGCTGTTGGCCGTGTTCACGCTCGTCGGGCTCGCGCTGGGCGCACCGCCGCAGGTCCCGGAGGCCGCCGCGGCCGACGGCCCGACCGCGACGGTGTCCAAGGAAGAGGCGGGCGCGGGCGGCACGGTCACCGTGAGCGGCCAGGGATGGCGGCCCCGCGCCCTGCTCATGATGCTCATCTGCGGACAGAACATGATCGGCGGCACCAACTCCTGCGCCAACTCCGACGGCAGAGCGGTCACCACCGACTCGAAGGGCGCCTTCCACAAGAAGCTGCCGGTCGCCGAGCCGCCCAAGCCCTGCCCGTGCGTCATCCATGTGGCGACCGTCACCGGCGAAGCCGCCTACGACGATGTGCCGTTCCGGGTCGCGGGGCATCCGGTCGCGCCGCTGCCCAAGCAGGAGGGGACCGGGGGCGAGCGGCTGCGGGCGCTGTCGGCGCGGCTCGACGGGTCGAGCGGGCTGCTCACCTGGTTCGGCGCGCCCCCGCAGCGCCGCCTGGTGGTCACCATCGCCAACCTCGGCTCCACCCCGGCCCGCGACCCGGTCTTCCAAGTCGGCACCTCGCACGGTGTGTTCGCCCCCTCCTGGGAGGAGCAGCAGTGGCGGGGGACCATAGCGGCAGGGAAGAAGGCGCAGGTCAAGCTCCCCGTCGAACTGTCCGCGGGCGCGCACGGCGACTATCAGGTGTCGCTCAGGTACGGCAAGAAGGTGCTGGTCGAACAGCCGTGGACGGTGGGGCGGCCGTGGGGCGTCACCCTCTTCTGGATTCTGCTGTGCGTGGTGGTCCCGGCGGCGGTCTTCCGCATCGGCATGGCCGTCGTGGACAAGGTGCGGCCACGTACGGCGGTGGTCGCGGCGCGCGGCGGCGGCGAGGACGGCGGCGGCGCGCTGCCCTGGTTCACCCCGGACACCCTGCCGGACGGCGCGCTGCCGCAGACACAGACACAGACACTGACGCAGAGCGCGCAGAGCGCACAGGGCACACAGACGCAACACCTTTCCGCACCGTCCCAGGAGAACCGACCGACCCCGAAAGGATCGACGTGAGTACGCAACGAAGAGTGGGCGCGGCAGCGGCCGCGCTGCTGCTCGGCGGTGCGGGCGTGCTGATGGGCGCGGGCACCGCACGGGCGGCCGAGGTCTCGTACGCGACCGAGTGTCTGCCGCCGCCGATCTCCGGCCTGCCTCCGGTGGAGGGCACCACCACGGTGGATGTACAGGCCCCGGCGACGGCGAAGGTCGGCGACGAGGTCGAAGTGGTCTGGAAGACCGTGCAGGCCGCCTCCAAGAACCCGCCGATCCTCGACCTCGAGGAGAACACCGTCAAGCCGACCGGCACCATCACGGTGGGTGGAGCGCAGACGGGCGAACTGGCCATGGAGGGGCCGCGGGAGAACCCCTCGATCCCCAAGGACAGCCCGATGAAGCTGTCCGATATGAAGGGCAAGCTCAAGCTGACACAGGCGGGGGAGGTGACGCTGACTCCGGGCGCGTACAACATCAACGTCAGCAAGCCGCTGTCCACGGACACCAAGTGTTCGGCGAAGGAGGCGGTCAAGGCCGCGGCCACCATCAAGGTGACGGGCAGCGGCGGCACCACGACGGGCGGCTCGACGACCGGCGGCAACACCACAGGCGGTAACACCACGGGTGGCAACACCACCGGCGGTAACACCACCGGAGGGAACACGACGGGCGGCACCACCACCGGCACCACCACGGGCGGTACGACGACCGGGGGGAACACGACCGGAGGGAACACGACCGGCGGCGGTGGCGGTGGCGACTCGTACACCGGCAAGGAGGTCCAGGTCGCCTACGCCTGCAAGACCCCCATCGGCGACAAGAACGCCACCTCCCCGGTCCAGATCAACGCCGTCAAGAACGGTGGGAGCTTCGACCTGACCGTCAAGTTCGGCAAGTCCGTCATGGACAGCCCGGCCGACATCCCCGCGGACTCGGTCAAGCCGTCGATGGACGTCAAGGTCGGCGGCGCGGACAAGGGCATGGTCGCGGTGACGGGCCCGACCAACAAGGGGCCGATCAAGTCCGGCGACCCGATCGAGATCCCCGACCTCACCGGCACCTACAAGCCCGGCGCGAGCGGCAAGTCGACGCTCACTCCCGGGGTGCTCACGGTCAAGGCGCTCGGTACGACGACCACCTGCACCCCTGCCAAGGACACCCAGGTCTCGCTGGAGCTGGACACCACGGCCCAGTCCAACGGCACCTCGGGCGGCAACAGCAGCGGCGGCAACGGTTCCAGCGGCAGCGGTTCCAGCGGTGGAGGCACCACGTCCAGTGGCGCCTCCACCAGCGGCGGGCTGGCCGAGACCGGCGCCAGTGACCACGGCGGCCTCAAGGCCCTCGGGCTGGTGGCCGGTACGGCCATCCTGCTCGGTGCCGCCGTCTTCACCCTGACCCCCTGGCGCAAACTGCGCGGCACACGCTGACACTCGGCGCATAAGCGAGGCGCGTACGCGAGGCGCATAAGCGAGGCGCGTACGCGAGGCGCATAAGCGAGGCGCGTACGCGAGGGGCCCGGCGCGATCACCCGCGCCGGGCCCCTCAATGCGCCGCCTCAGCGGACGTCGGCCATCAGCCGTACGACCTTCTTGCGGTACACGTAGATCGCGACACCGGCCACCGCGGCCACCGCCGCCTCCAGCGCGATGATCCCCACACCGCTCAGATCGACCCCCGCGATGGACAGCAGACCCGTGGTGCAGTCACCCGCGGTGACGGCCAGGAACCACACGCCCATCATCTGGCTCGCGTACTTCGCGGGCGCCATCTTGGTGGTCACCGAGAGCCCCACCGGCGACAGGCACAGCTCGCCCATGGTCTGGATCAGATAGATCGACACCAGCCACATCGGGCTGACCGTCGTACCGTCCGAGGCCATCCCCATCGGGATCACGAAGACGAAGAACGACGCGCCGATCAGCATCAGGGCCAGGGAGAACTTCGCCATCGTGCCCGGCTCCCGGCTGCGCCGGGCCAGGGCCAGCCAGGCCCAGGCGAAGACCGGTGCCAGCGCCATCACCATCAGCGGGTTCACGGACTGGAACCAGGAGGACGGGAAGTGCAGGCCGAAGATGGTGTCGGCGGTCTTGGTCTCGCCGAAGGCGGACATCGTCGAGCCGCCCTGGTCGTAGATCATCCAGAAGACGGCCGCGGCCACGAAGAACCAGATGTAGCCGCTGACCTTGGTCTGCTCGACCGGGGTGAGCTCCTTGTCGCGCTTGATGCGGACCAGCACACCGGTCGGGATGATCAGGCCGAGGATGGTGATCGGCACCAGCGCCCAGTTGAGCGTCCAGTGGCCGGTGGCCACCACCACAGAGTAGAAGACCGCGGCGACGACCAGCCAGATCAGGCCCTTGCGCAGCCAGGCGGTGCGCTCCGCGACCGCCAGCGGGGTCGGCACCACGCTGCTGCGCGGGCTCAGGTGGCGGGTGCCGACCAGGAACTGGACCAGGCCAAGCGCCATGCCGAGCGCGGCGAGCGCGAAGCCCAGGTGCCAGCTGTAGCTCTGGCCGATGGTGCCGATGACCAGGGGCGCGGCGAAGGCACCGAGGTTGATGCCCATGTAGAAGATCGTGAAGCCGCCGTCCCGGCGCGGGTCGGAGGGTCCGTCGTAGAGGTGGCCGACCATCGTGGAGATGTTGGCCTTCAGCAGGCCAGAGCCGAGGGCGACCAGCGCCAGACCGGCGAAGAACGTCGCCTGACCGGGCACGGCGAGCGCCAGGTGGCCGGCCATGATGATGCCGGCCGCGATGGCGACCGTCTTGCGCGGGCCCCAGACGCGGTCGCCGAACCAGCCGCCCGGCATGGCGAGCAGATAGACCATGGCCAGGTACACCGAGTAGATGGCCACCGCGTTGCCCTCGGACAGCCCGAGGCCGCCGCCCTGGCTGCCGTGCTTGGCGTCCGGGCCCCCGGCGATCAGATACAGCACGAGCAGGGCGCGCATGCCGTAGAAGCTGAAGCGCTCCCACATCTCGGTCATGAAGAGGGTGGCCAGACCGCGGGGGTGGCCGAAGAAGGTCTTGCCGCCGTCGGCAGGGGTTCCCTGCCCGGCCGCGTCCTTCGTCAGGCTGGACGCCATGGTGGTTCCTTGTATGTGCTCATGCCCGGGCATGACCGCCCGAAGGCACGCCCGGTGGGGGTGGCGGCCGCGTGCCGGGCCGGCAGAGCTGGTGGCTGCTGCCGCGGGGCACACGACGAGGACCTTCGGCGCTGGTTTGCGGCCAAAGGTCCCGGAAAGTTGCTACGGACTCGATGTCACCATACGACACGCCATGCTCGACAATGACCGGATTGAGAGATAGCTCACGCATGGCGTGTGCAACCTTTTGCGCTCCGTCCGTAGTCCTGTGCGCGCCCCGTGCGCGAACCTGGTCGGACTACCATCACCCCATGACCCGAGTACTGCTCGCAGAGGATGACGCATCCATCTCGGAGCCGCTCGCCCGCGCCCTGCGCCGCGAGGGGTACGAGGTGGAGGTGCGGGAAGACGGACCGACCGCGCTCGACGCCGGTCTGCAGGGAGGCGTCGATCTGCTCGTCCTCGACCTGGGCCTGCCGGGCATGGACGGCCTGGAGGTCTGCCGCCGGCTGCGTACGGAGGGCCATGGCTTCCCCGTACTCGTGCTCACCGCGCGCGCGGACGAGGTGGACACGGTGGTCGGCCTGGACGCCGGCGCCGACGACTATGTCACCAAGCCGTTCCGCCTCGCCGAGCTGCTGGCCCGGGTGCGGGCCCTGCTGCGGCGCGGCGCCGTCGAGACCCAGGCGCAGCAGCCGGCCACCCATGGGGTGCGTATCGACGTCGAGTCGCACCGCGCCTGGATGGGGGACGAGGAGCTTCAGCTGACCGCCAAGGAATTCGATCTGCTGCGGGTCCTGGTCCGGGACGCGGGGCGGGTCGTCACCCGTGACCAGCTGATGCGCGAGGTGTGGGACACCACGTGGTGGTCGTCGACCAAGACGCTCGACATGCATATCTCCTGGCTCCGCAAGAAGCTCGGCGATGATGCGGCCAACCCCCGGTACATCGCCACCGTGCGCGGGGTCGGGTTCCGGTTCGAGAAAAGCTGAGAGAAGCTGAGAGACATCTCAGCGTGACACGGTAGGACCATGCGCCGTCGCTTGATCAATTCCACGCTCGCCGTGGTGCTCGTCGTCATCGCCGTCTTCGGCCTCTCACTGGTCATCGTGGAGACCCGGACCATCGAGGACAGCGCCCAGGAGAGCGTCGACTCGGACGCGGTGCGCCTGGTCAGCATCGTCGACAGCCGGCTGCTGGGTGGCGAGGGGGTGACCCCCGCGGTGCTGCGCGAGCAGATCGAGCCCGGTCGCTACGCCGTGATCAAGATCCCGAACCGGGATGTTCTGGAGATCGGCAAGCGTCCGACCGGCAGCGTGATCTCCTCGCAGGAGCGGGGCGAGCAGGGCGAGACGGTACGGGTCGAGGCGTCGCGCTCGACGGTCAGCCGGGAGATCGGCCGCACCATGCTGATCATCCTGGCGGTGGCGCTGCTCGCCGTGCTCGCGGCCGTCTTCCTCGCCGTACGGCAGGCACACCGGCTCTCCGCCCCGCTCACCGACCTCGCCGAGACCGCCGAGCGGCTGGGTTCGGGGGACCCGCGCCCCCGCCACCGGCGCTACGGGGTGCCGGAGCTGGACCGGGTCGCCGATGTGCTCGACTCGAGCGCGGAGCGGATCGCCCGGATGCTCACCGCGGAGCGCCGACTGGCGGCCGACGCCTCCCATCAGCTCCGTACGCCGCTGACCGCGCTGTCCATGCGGCTGGAGGAGATCACGCTCACCGACGACCCGGAGACGGTCAAGGAGGAGGCCACGATCGCGCTGGCCCAGGTGGAGCGGCTGACCGACGTGGTCCAGCGGCTGCTGACCAACTCGCGGGACCCGCGGACCGGCTCCGCCGTGGCCTTCGACCTGGACGAGGTGGTCAAGCAGCAGATCGAGGAGTGGCGCCCGGCCTCGCGCAGCGAGGGCCGCGCCATCGTGCGGTCGGGGAAGAAGGGGCTGCGGGCGGTCGGCACCCCGGGGGCCGTCGCCCAGGTGCTCGCCACGCTGATCGAGAACTCGCTGATGCACGGTGACGGCACGGTCGCGCTGCGCACCCGCGTCACCGGCAACCAGGCGGTGGTCGAGGTGTCCGACGAGGGGCCCGGGGTGCCGCCCGACCTCGGCGCGCGGGTCTTCGAGCGCACGGTCAGCGGGCGCAACTCCACGGGCCTCGGGCTCGCCGTCGCCCGCGATCTCGCGGAGGCGGACGGCGGCCGTCTGGAGCTGCTGCAGCAGCATCCGCCGGTCTTCGCGCTCTTCCTGAGCCGGGAGGGCGACCCGGGCCGCGAGGCCGGTCGGGGCCGCGAGACCGACCCGGGAGTCGGCTCCGACACCGGCTCCGACACTGCCTGAAGCCCTTACGGGCCGGGGCTACTTCCGGGCCGTCGGCTGGTCGTGCGCCTCGGACAGGAAGGACTCGGCGGTCTCCACCGCCTCACGGGCGGGCAGCGCACGGAACACCCAGGTGCGGTAGGACCAGAACCGGAAGAGCGTGGCGATCCCGATGCCGACGAACTTGAACACGTTGTTCTGCAGCTGGCTGTCCCAGCCGAAACCGTACGTCGCCGTGTAGAGCACGCCGTTCTCGATGATCAGGCCGACCGCGCTGAACAGCAGAAAGAGCGTGAGCTCCTTCGTACGCCCCTGCTTGTCGCGGTCCCGGTAGGTGAAATACCGGAACCCCACGTAGTTGAAGGCGATGGCGACGATGGTCGCCGCGATACTGGCCCGCACCGTGGGCAGCTCGGTGAAATGGCTGATCAGGTTGAAAACGCCCAGGTTGACCAGGACACCGGCACCGCCGACGGCGCCGAACTTGAGGATCTCATGGGCGAGTTGATCCACTCGTGCGCGCAGCCTGCCGATCGTGCGCTGTTCACTCATGGCAACTACTCAGCCCCGTCCGATCGGCGTCAACAACTCCGACCATGCTAACCAGCGGCCGGAGCGCCCGCCCGTCGGTGTTGCAGAACCGGCCTTTTATCACCGAACTGTCACAGGCCGCGCACTGTCACAGGCTGCGCACTGTCACAGGCCGCCACGGGTGCGCAGCCGCAGCTCCAGCACCGCGGCCACCGCCTCCAGCCACCGCGCCACGACCTCGTCCTCCGCCACGCCCTTCACCATGGGCGCGGCCGTCCCCAGCCACTCGCGCGCCAGCGCGCCCGCCTCGGGCCCGGGCAGCGGTTCCGGCAGCTCCGAGGCCATCCGGGTGCCCCCGCGCCGTACCACCTCAGCGAGGTACGCCACCGAGCGCGGCTGCACCTCCAGCCGCTCGGCCCCGAGCGCCGCGGCGATCGTCCCGTCCCCGAAGAGCGCGGCGCGGTGTGCGCCGCCGAACATCATCCCGTAGCGGATCATCAGGGGGACGTCGAGGGCGATCAGCTCCTCGTCGGTCATGTTCTGGTGTGTCATGAGGTCTCGCTCAGGGTGGTGCTGGTCACTTCGGCAGGTTGTATTGGTAGGCCCCCGGCAGGCGCTTGTCCGAGGCCTTGTCCATGTGGTTGTTGATGAAGTCGTCCTCGCTGACCCAGGTGGTGAACCCCCAGGGGTTGTAGACCTCCAGTTTGTCGCCCTCGTGGCCCACGATCATCATCGCGTGCCCCACCCGGACCCGCTCTCCGTCGACGGTGTCGAACCCCTCAACGCCGATCGGGACGGGTTTGCCCTCGTCCACCGCCTCCTCGATCAGCGGCAGGGCCTCGCGCCGGGAGTCCGGGGTGCGTACTTCGCGCTGCTCATAGGCGGAGCCGGTGTGCGGTGCGATCTCGTCGTTGATGACCTCGTCCTTGCCGATCAGGTCCATGCCGCCGTCCGGGAGGGGACCGCCGTCGCCCTCCTTGTGGACCCGGATCTGCTCGTCGAGCAGCCGCTTCTTGAACGCGGCAGGGTTGTCGTACGCCGGGTCGCCGGGGTGTCCGCCGGTGGTCAGCCGCAGCGTGTAGACGGGGTCGACCAGGGCGCGGGCGGCGACGGTGGACGAGGACACACAGGTCCCGTTGTCACCCTGCGTCCACTGCGCCCCCTTGGCGCCGGGGACGTCGAACTCGGACGCCAACTCGAGGCCGACCTTGGTGTTCCCGCTGGTGTGGAACGGCGCGAGGTGTTCGCGCAGCCAGGTCGTGTCCCGGCCGTGGATGTCCTCGCCGAAGGACCGCAGCGTCTTGATGTCGTACCCGGCGGCCAGGGCCTTCATCAGATACGCGCTCTCCTGCGGGGACTTGGCGCGGGAGATCAGCCGGTCGAACTCGGCCTGGTCCTGCGCGCTCATCTTGTCCCTGAACTGCGCGGAGCGCTTGAGTTCGTTGGCGCTGAGGATTTCGTTGAGGTTCGCGGGGCCGCCCGGATCGGCCGCGTCGGCGATGACCAGCCGGTCCGCGTCGGTGAGGCCCTCCGCGGTGACCCTCCGGGTCCGGGCCTGTGCGGCCAGCTTGTTGAGCTTGTCCGCCGCCTTCTTCCCGCCCTCCTTGGCCCGGTCGTCCGCCTCGATCAGGAACGTGATGCCGTCGAGGGCGGCCTTCTTGGCTTCCCGGAGCTGTTCGCGATCGCTGAACATGCCGCACAGCGACTTCCCGTAGTCCAGCGCGACGCGCGCGTATTCGTCCGTCGCCTGCGCCGCCCCGATATCGATGGCCAGCTGCTTCAGCACCGGTACGGCCTCCCGGAGCTTTTCGGCCGTCTCGTCGGTGGTGCGCGAGGCGGCGCCCACGACCTCGCTCGCCTTCTCCCCGGCCGTGCCCACCCACACCGCGGGCAGTCCGGCCTTCGCCACCTTGCCCAGGTCGCCCTGCGCGGACTCCAAGAGGTCCGCGGCCCGCGTGCAGCTCGCCGCGACGCCGTCGATATGGTCCGAGTCACCGACGGGCTTCGGAGTGTCCCGTGCCTTGCCGATCGCGTCGGACAGATCCGAGCAGAACCCGATCGCCGCGAAGCCCGTGTCCTCGACCTTCAGGGACTGTACGTGCTTGTGCAGCGCCTCCAGCTTCTGCCGCTTGGTCTGATCCTGCGGCTTCTGCTGTGTTTTATCGTGCCCGGCCATGTACGCCTTGCCCCTCAGGAGTTCTGCGAGTAGCGGTGGATAGCGCTGAAGTCGCTCTCTCTGGCGTGGTCGGTTCCGCGATACGCCTTCGAACTGACCCCGATCTTCTTCTGCAGCTCGCGCACCGCGCCCTCAAGGGTCTTGCACTCGGCGATCCAGGCGTCGGAGAAATCGTTGAAGGCGGGCGCGGCCCCGTACTCGCCGAAGTGCATCAGGGAGGAGGGCAGTTCGAGGAGTCCACCGAATCCGGGGAACCCGCCGCCCTCGTCACCCTTCTCCAGCAGCCCCTTGGCCGCCTTGATGTCGTCGGCGGCGAGCCCCAGGCGCTCCCCTTGGCTGAGCGCGCCGCCGTGCTGGATGCCGAGGGCCTTGTCCTGTCCCATGAATGCCTCCCCCGAGGAAGTGGACGCGGTGGGCCCGCGCCAAATACGGCCGAATCCTAACCATCGTGACTGAGACCGGGACGGGCGGGCCGGACCGGCGGGCCATGGGCGTCGTCCCGAAACGCCGGATCAGCGCACGGTCACCCGGTAGGTGACGGTGCGGGGAAGGTCGGGGGAGTAGCCGCCGGCGGACTTGTCCGTGCCGAAGGAGTTGGCGAGGACGATCCGGGTCTCTCCGGCCTTCAGCGCCTCGAAGGTGAAGTACTTGGTGTGGCCCCCGCCGATGAGTTCCTTCTCCCGGGCGGTCTGGTACGAGCTCTCGCCGACCTTGCGCAGCACCGCCGCCGACGGGCCGGGCTTGGCCACGCTCCAGTCGGCGCGCGCGGAGATGTTCTGCCGCATGGCGATCGAGAACCGCTCGCCGCGCTTGACGGTGATCGGGCCCTCGGTGCGGTCCAGGTCCTTGGAGTCGGCCCGGTCCTGGTGGACCGTGCCGAGGCCGGTGGGTTTCGGGTCGGAGGACGGCGAGGGGGAGGACGAAGGCGAGGTCGAGGATGAGGACGAGGCCGGTTTGGCGTGCCCGCTGGGGGTGGCCGTGTCCTGGCAGCCCGCGGCGCAGAGCGCGAGGCCGGTCAGGAGCAGAGTGGAGAGGCGGCGAGTGACTGTATTCATGATCATTTCGGTAGGGTGAGGGAGTAGGCCTCTGGGAAGTAGCCGTTGTTCGAGTAGCCCATCCTGTTGTTGACGAAGTCGTCCTCGCTGACCCAGGTGGTGGTGCCCCACGGGTTGTAGACCTGCAGTCTGTCGCCCTCGTGTCCGACGATCATCATCGCGTGGGAGCCGGTGGAGCCCCTGACAGCGACCTGGACAGGCACGCCGTTGTCGAGCTGCCTCTCGACGTCGACCAGGGACGCGCGACGGTCGTCGGCGTTGTGCAGCTGCCGCGTGGAGTACTCCGTGCCGGTGCGGTCGCCCAACTCGGGGTTGTCGAGATATTTTTCCCGTTCGGCCCAGGATATGCCGCCGCCATAAGGGAGCGGATCGCCGCCGGCGGCGTAGTGGGCGCGGTGCTGCTCATCCCGCAGGCGCTCGCTGAACGCGGTGGGGTTGTCGTATTCGGGGTCGCCGGGATGGCCGCCGGTCGTGAGCTGGAGGGCGTACAAGGGGTCGATCATCGCCCGGGCGTTGAGGGTGGACGAGGCGACGCAGGTCCCGTCCCCGCCCTGGGTCCACTTGGCGCCCTGGTAGGTCACCTCGTTGGTACCGGCGTCGGTGCTCTGGATGACGACAGGGGTGAGGCGGTCGCTCAGCCACTGCGGGGACCGGCCGTGGATCTGCTGGGCGAAGCGGTCGATCTGTTTCAGATCGTGCCCCGCGGCCAGGGCCTTCATCAGATACGCCCGCTCCTGCGGGGACTTGGCGGAGGAGACCAGCCGGTTGAACTCCGCCCTGTCGTGCGCGCTCATCTTGTCCATGAACTCGGAGGAGCGCTTGAGCTCGTTGGCGGTGAGGATTTCGTTGAGTTCGGCGGGGCCGCCGGGGGCGGCGGCGTCGGCGAGAACGAGCTGGTCGGCGTCGGTGAGCCCGTCGGCGGTGACCTTCCGGGCCCGGGCCTCGGACGCCAGCTTGGTGAGCGCCTTCTGCGCCTCGACGCCGGCCGCCTTGGCCTGGCCGGCGGCCTCGCTCATGTAGGAGACGCCGTCGAGGATGGCGGTCTTGGCCTCGCGCAGCTCGTCAGGCGGCATGATGAGGTCGCCGTTGTTCAGGATCGACCCCGCGACTTCGAGCGCGGTGAGCCCGTAGTCGTGCCTCGCCTGGGCCTTGCCGATGCCCATGGAGAGGGCCTTCAGTACGGGTACGGCCTCCTGGAGCTTCTGGGCCATCTGATCGGCGGAGTACGAGGCGGCGTTGATGACCTCGCTCGCTTTCGCCCCGGCGGTGCCCACCCACACGGCGGGCAGCCCGTCCTTGGCGACCTTCCGCAGATCGCCCTGGGCTCTGTCCACGATCGCGGCCGCTTTTCCGTAGCCCGCCGCGACGCCGTCGATGTGGTCCGGGCTGCCGTGCGGGGCGGAGAACTCCCGCGCCTCGGCGATCGCGCCGGCCAGGTCGTTGCGGACCTTCATCTGATCGTCGAATGAATCGGGGTCCACCTGGATCGCCTGGACGCGCTTGTGCAGCTTGTTCAGCCCGTCCTGGTTGTCGGTGAACTTCTCTCTCAGCCTGCCCGTCGTCATTCGGCTTCCCCCTGTAGGACGCGCGCGGCAGGTCCACGTCAAACCATGCCCGGCAGGTCCATGTCGAATGCACGGAGATCATAACGTCGTGGAGGAACATCGAATAGGTCTGCCGAGGTCAGGGCCATCGCCATGCGCCCCGGGGCCCGTCTGGCCGGGAAGCTACCCTTGGGGGCGTGACATTCCCGGTAGTCGGCATGGTCGGCGGCGGCCAGCTCGCCCGTATGACCCACGAAGCGGGCATCCCGCTCGGCATCAGATTCAAACTGCTCAGTGACACCCGCCAGGACTCGGCGGCCCAGGTGGTCAGCGACGTCGTGGTGGGCGACTACCGCGACCTGGAGACCCTTCGTGCTTTCGCACAAGGCTGTGATGTGGTCACCTTCGATCACGAACATGTCCCGGCTGAGCATCTGCGCGTCCTGGAGGCGGACGGCGTCGTCATCCGCCCCGGCGTCGAGGCGCTGCTGCACGCTCAGGACAAGGGCGTGATGCGGGAGCGGCTGCGCACGGCCGGGGTGTCCTGCCCCCGCCACCGCATCGTGGCGGACCCCGCGGACGTGGAGCGGTTCGCCGCGGAAGGGCTGGGCGGGGCGGCGGGAGAAGGCACAGGCTTCCCGGTCGTACTGAAGACGGTCCGCGGCGGCTACGACGGCAAGGGGGTGTGGGTCGTCGGCGACGCCGAGGAGGCGGCCGAGCCCTTCCGCGCCGGGGTGCCGGTGCTCGCCGAGGAGAAGGTCGACTTCGCCCGCGAGCTCGCCGCCAATGTCGTACGGTCCCCGCACGGCCAGGCCGTCGCCTACCCGGTCGTCGAGTCGATCCAGGTGAACGGGGTCTGCGACACGGTCATCGCCCCGGCCCCCGGGCTCAGCGAGGAGCTGTCCGGCCAGGCCCAGGAGATGGCAATCAAGATCGCGGCGGAGCTCGGGGTCGTCGGCCACCTCGCGGTCGAGCTCTTCGAGACCCGGGACGGGCGGCTGCTGGTCAACGAGCTGGCGATGCGCCCGCACAATTCCGGCCACTGGACCCAGGACGGCGCCGTCACCTCCCAGTTCGCCAACCATGTGCGCGCCGTGCTCGACCTGCCGCTCGGCGACCCGCGCCCGCGCGCCACCTGGACCGTGATGACCAATGTGCTCGGCGGCGACTTCCCCGATATGTACACCGCCTATCTGCACTGCATGGCCCGTGACCCGGCCCTGAAGATCCATATGTACGGCAAGGACGTGAAGCCCGGCCGCAAGGTCGGCCACGTCAACACTTACGGCGACGACCTGGCCGACGTGCGTGAGCGCGGCCGCCATGCCGCCGACTACCTCCGAGGGACCATCACCGAATGAGCAGCCCCAGCGCCCCCGTCGTCGGCATCGTCATGGGCTCCGACTCCGACTGGCCCGTGATGGAGGAGGCGGCGAAGGCCCTCGACGAGTTCGAGATCCCGTACGAGGTGGATGTCGTCTCCGCCCACCGCATGCCGCGCGAGATGGTCGCGTACGGCGAGAACGCGGCGCCCCGCGGCCTCAAGGCGATCATCGCGGGCGCCGGCGGCGCCGCCCACCTCCCGGGCATGCTGGCCTCCGTCACCCCGCTGCCGGTGATCGGCGTGCCGGTCCCGCTCAAGTACCTGGACGGGATGGACTCGCTGCTGTCGATCGTCCAGATGCCCGCGGGCGTGCCCGTGGCCACCGTCTCCGTCGGCGGTGCCCGTAACGCCGGGCTGCTGGCTGCCCGCATGCTGGCCGCCCACGACCCCGAACTGCTCGCCCGGATGCGCGACTTCCAGGAGGAGCTGAACGAGCAGGCCACGCAGAAGGGCAAGCGGCTGCGGGCCAAGGTGGAGAGCGCGGGGTCGTTCGGCTTCGGGAAGTAGCGGACTTCAGGAAGTAGCGGACTTCAGGAAGTGACGGACTTCGCGAAGTAACGAGAGGGGCACACGGGGCGCGGCTGCCCGTGGCCCCGTGACTTGGCGCGGGCCTCGTAAGAGGATGGGGCAATGACCGACCGACTCGCGCAAGCCCGTGCCCTGCTGGCCGCCCACCCCGTCGTCGACGGCCATAACGACCTCCCGTGGGCCCTGCGCGAGCAGGTCCGCTACGACCTGAACCAGCGCGATATCGCCCTCGACCAGGGCGCCCACCTCCACACCGACATCCCGCGGCTGCGGGCGGGCGGCGTGGGCGCGCAGTTCTGGTCCGTCTACGTACCCTCGCGCCTCAGCGGCGACGCCGCGGTCAGCGCCACCCTCGAACAGATCGACGTGGTGCGGCAGCTGGCCGACCGCTACGGCTCCGATCTGCGGCTCGCCCGCACTGCCGACGACATGGAGGCGGCGCGGGCCGAGGGCCGGATCGCCTCCCTCATGGGGGCGGAGGGCGGCCACAGCATCAACTGCTCGCTCGCCACCCTGCGCGCGCTGTACGAACTCGGCGTGCGCTATATGACGCTCACGCACAACGACAACATCCCCTGGGCGGACTCGGCGACCGACGAGCCGCGCGCGGGCGGCCTCACCCGCTTCGGCGAGGAGGTCGTCCGGGAGATGAACCGGCTCGGCATGCTCGTCGACCTCTCGCATGTCTCGGCGGACACCATGCGGGACGCGCTGCGGGTGTCCGACGCCCCCGTCGTCTTCTCGCACTCCTCGGCGCGCGCCGTATGCGACCACCCGCGCAACATCCCCGACGATGTGCTGGCCCAGCTGCCCGCCAACGGCGGTGTGGCGATGGTCACGTTCGTCCCGAAGTTCGTCCTGCCACAGGCCGTGGCGTGGACGCGGGCGGCGGAGGAGAACCTGCGCGCCCACGGCCTGGACCCGCTGGCCACCACGCCCGAGGCGATCAAGGTCCACCAGGCGTACGAGGAGGCCAACCCCCGCCCGGTGGCCACGGCCGCCACCGTCGCCGACCACCTCGACCATATGCGGGACGTGGCGGGCATCGACCACCTCGGCATCGGCGGCGACTACGACGGCACGCCCTTCGTTCCCGTGGACCTCGCCGATGTCGCGGGCTATCCGAACCTGATCGCCGAACTGCTGGAGCGCCGCTGGTCCGAGGCCGACCTGGCCAAGCTGACTTGGCAGAACGCGGTACGGGTGGTGCGCGACGCGGAGGCGGTGGCGCGCGACCTCGGCACCCACCGGGGGCCTTCCCTCGCGACCATCGAGGAGCTGGACGCGGCGGGTGCCTGACGCGGCGGGTGCCTGACGCGGCGGGCGCGTGACGGCGGCGGGCGCCCGAGGGCGCCCGCGCGGTTGAGCGGGTGCGCGGCGGGGGCTACGCAGGGGAGGCAGGCGAGGGCCGCGCGGCGGGGACGGCTATACGGTGGGGCGGCCCAGCGCCCGGTAGGTCCAGCCGGCCTCGCGCCACCGCTCCGGGTCGAGCGCGTTGCGCCCGTCCAGGATCCGGCGCTCCGCGACCGCCCCGCCCAGCGCCGCCGGGTCCAGCTCGCGGAACTCGGCCCACTCGGTCAGATGCAGCACCGCGTGCGCGCCCTGCGCGGCCTCCAGCGCGCTGGGCGCGTAGGCGAGGGTCGGGAAGAGGGCGCGCGCGTTGTCCATGCCCTTGGGGTCGAAGACCGTGACCTGGGCGCCCTGGAGGTAGATCTGGCCCGCGACATTGAGCGCGGGGGAGTCCCGTACGTCGTCCGAGTCCGGCTTGAAGGTCGCCCCCAGCACCGCGACGCGCTTGCCGAGGAAGCTGCCGCCGACGGCCTCGCGGGCCAGCTCGACCATGTGGCCGCGCCGCCGCATGTTGATCGAGTCGACCTCGCGCAGAAAGGTCAGCGCCTGGTCGGCGCCGAGCTCGCCGGCGCGCGCCATGAAGGCCCGGATGTCCTTGGGCAGACAGCCGCCGCCGAAGCCGATCCCGGCCCGCAGGAACTTCTTTCCGATCCGCTCGTCATGGCCGATGGCCTCGGCCAGCTTGACCACATCGCCGTCCGACGCCTCGCAGACCTCGGCCATGGCGTTGATGAACGAGATCTTGGTGGCGAGGAAGGAGTTCGCCGCGGTCTTCACCAGCTCGGCGGTCGGGTAGTCGGTGACGACGAACGGCGAGCCTTCAGCGAGCGGCGTCTCGTAAACCTCACGCAGCAGCTTTTCCGCACGGTCACTCGTCACGCCGACCACGATGCGGTCCGGGTGCAGGGTGTCCTGTACGGCGAAGCCCTCGCGCAGAAACTCCGGGTTCCAGGCCAGCTCGGCGTCCGCCCCCGCCGGGGCCAGCTCCGCCAGCCGGGCCGCGAGCCGGACCGCGCTGCCGACCGGGACGGTGGACTTGCCCACGACCAGGGCCGGGCGGCGCAGATGCGGGGCGAGCGAGTCGATGGCGGCGTCGACGTAACTCATGTCACAGGCGTACTCGCCGTGCTTCTGCGGAGTGTTCACACAGACGAAGTGGATATCGCCGAACTCGCCGACCTCATCGTAGGAGGTGGTGAAGCGCAGCCGCCCGGTCGATCCCTCGAACCCCGGGACATGCCGCCGCAGCAGTTCCTCCAGGCCCGGTTCGTACATCGGGGCCTTGCCGGCCGCGAGCGTCTCGATCTTCTCCGGGACCACGTCCAGGCCAAGCACCTCGAAGCCGAGCTCAGCCATGGCCGCGGCGTGTGTGGCGCCCAGGTAGCCGGTGCCGATCACGGTGATCTTGAGGGCCATGCGTGCTCCTGTAGGCGTGCGGGCGGGATGCGCTGCCTGAGCATAGTCGCGCCCGCGCGCGAGCTCCGATCCGCTGTCCCCTTCCCGCGCCGCTCCCTGCCGTCCGCTGTCGGCAAAGTCACCTGTACCTGATCAGGACGGCGCTCTAGAATTCAGTTACTTAACGGTAGTTAGCACTCAGGGGAGTGAGAAGATCTTGGCGAGTTCCGTGGACTTCGACCTGTACCGGCCGTTGGAGGAGCACGACATGCTCCGCGAATCGGTGCGCTCGCTCGCCGAGGCGAAGATCGCCCCCCACGCCGCAGAGGTCGACGAGGAGGCACGCTTCCCTCAGGAGGCGCTGGAGGCCCTCGTCGCCAACGACCTGCACGCGGTGCACGTACCCGAGTCGTACGGCGGCGCGGGCGCGGACGCCCTGGCGACCGTGATCGTCATCGAGGAGGTCGCCCGCGTCTGCGCGTCGTCCTCCCTGATCCCCGCCGTCAACAAGCTGGGCTCCCTCCCGGTGATCCTCTCCGGCTCCGAGGAGCTGAAGAAGAAGTACCTGGCGCCGCTGGCCAAGGGCGACGCGATGTTCTCGTACTGTCTGAGCGAGCCGGACGCGGGCTCCGACGCGGCCGGTATGAAGACCAAGGCCGTGCGCGACGGCGACCACTACGTCCTCAACGGCGTCAAGCGCTGGATCACCAACGCCGGGGTCTCCGAGTACTACACCGTCATGGCCGTGACCGACCCCGACAAGCGCTCCAAGGGCATATCCGCCTTCGTCGTCGAGAAGTCCGATGAGGGCGTGTCCTTCGGCGCCCCCGAGAAGAAGCTCGGTATCAAGGGCTCCCCGACCCGCGAGGTCTACCTCGACAACGTCCGGATCCCCGCCGACCGCATGATCGGCGCCGAGGGCACCGGCTTCGCCACCGCCATGAAGACCCTCGACCACACCCGTATCACCATCGCAGCCCAGGCCCTCGGCATCGCCCAGGGCGCCCTGGACTACGCCAAGGGCTACGTCCAGGAGCGCAAGCAGTTCGGCAAGCCGATCGCCGACTTCCAGGGCATCCAGTTCATGCTCGCCGACATGGCCATGAAGCTCGAGGCCGCCCGCCAGCTCACCTACGCGGCCGCCGCCAGGTCCGAGCGCGTCGCCGCCGGAGCCGGGAAGGAAGATCTCACCTTCTTCGGCGCCGCCGCCAAGTGCTACGCCTCCGACGCCGCCATGGAGATCACCACCGACGCGGTCCAGCTCCTCGGCGGCTACGGCTACACCCGCGACTACCCGGTCGAGCGCATGATGCGCGATGCCAAGATCACGCAGATTTACGAGGGTACGAACCAGGTCCAGCGGATCGTGATGGCCAGGAACCTGCCGTAACTGCTCGACAGCAGCCGAGAGAACACCTCTGCCGATCGTCATAGATGGCAGGGGTGTTCAGGTCCGTGCTGGAAGATCAGTGTTTTACGCCGCGCACGATCAGGGTTCCGATGTGTCCCTCTGTCGGAGCCTCCAGGACGGTCGTATCAATGTCCCGGAAGCCACTCCTGGTGAGAAGTGCGGTCCACTTGCGAGGCGTATAGCTGTAGCGGTAGGTGAACATGGCCTTTCCCGCGAAACCGCCCTTGTACATGCCCTGGGGGCCGTACGCCCTCGGGATGGCCGGGAGCGGGCTACCGGGAGCGGTGGCAGTAGCCCGCCCTTCAGGGTGGAGGTGCAGCCGCCTTTCCCGCGTAGTGGGGCAGGAAAAGACGAACCGCCGTCAGGGCGGTTCGTCGTCTCCAACCATAGTGATGTGCCAGGCGACTTCGTATGTTGGAGGTGACTGTCGTACTGGGCGGCTAGTGTTTTGCTCGGTGCGAGGGGGAGGTGCGCTCGATATGTCCAAGGCCGATAGGGGCTGTAGGTACCGGCTCTACCCGGAGCCCGGGACGGCAGCTCGGCTGGAGTCATGGGGGCACACCGCCCGGGCCTTGTGGAGTATGGCGCTGTACCAGCGCATCTACGTATACGAGCAGCGCGGTAGGACGCTGAACCTCGCCGGGCAGGGAAGGTTTCTGACCGAAGCCCGGCGGGAGATGGACTGGGTTGCCGACCTGCCCGCGCAGTGCGCGCAGCAGGTGCTTCGGCATCTGGATGCGGCCTATGCGAACTTCTGGAATCCGGACCACCCGGCCGGCTTTCCGGCGTGGAAGAAGCGCGGACACCGCCTTGCGGTCTCTTTCCCTGGCCAAGCCGTTGAGGTGCGCAAGCTCAACCGGCACTGGGCCGAGGTCCGGCTCCCCAAACTGGGCTGGGTCGAATTCCGCCTTTCCCGAGTGTTGGGCGGCACCATCCGCAATGCCGGCGTCTCGCGGGACGGGAGCGGCTGGCACATCTCCTTCGGTGTGTACACCGGCCGCAAACCGGACGCCCCGAACGGCGGGCCCACGTGCGGGGTGGACTTCGGTGTCGCCTCCTCGGCGTTCGTCTCCACCGAGACCGAGCCCCGCAAGATGCCGCCCACGCTCAAGCCGATGGAGCGCAAGCGGCTAAGGGCGCTGGAGCAGCGCAAGGCGCGCCAGGTCACCTACGCCAAGAAGCACCAGGGGGGCAAGTACTCCAGACGTCTGCGGCGCACGATCGCGCAGATCGCCAGACTCCGTACCCGGCAGGTCAACCGTCGCCAGGACTTCACGCACAAGCTCACCACCGATCTCGCCCAAAACCACGGCATGATCGGAATCGAGGACCTGCGTGTGAAGAACATGACCAGGGCCGCCAAGGGCACCGTCGAGTATCCCGGCAGCCGAGTCCGTCAAAAGACGGGCCTGAACTGCGGCATCCTGGACAACGCCCCAGGAGAACGTCGATGGCAGCTTGAGTACAAGTGCCGCATGTACGGCTCCCAGCTCATCGCCGTGCCGCCGTTCCACACCTCCCAGACCTGCGCCAACTGCGGCAAGGTCGACCCCAGCAGCCGCGAAGGCTGCGGCCGGTTGTTCTCCTGCGTGCACTGCGGGCACGAGGACGACGCCGATCACAACGCCTCGGTAGAGATCGAGGCCCGAGCCCGCCGGACGGGTGGCTCGGTCATCAACCGCACGCGCAGCGCCGCCCTGGCGCGAGTCCCGGCCCCGCGCCGGAGGCGGACGCGTGAAGCCCTTCAGGCCGCCCACGGGTAGCCGAGGGAATCCCCTTCCTGAGCTTGTGAGGGGAGGGGAGGATCGTCAAATGACGCTGATGGCGAAGAACGATGCGGTGTTCGAGGCGGCGGGTTTTCCCGCCGGTGTACTTCACTGCGACGAAGGAGACCGCGCCCAGGTGCGACTGAGGGGTATCAGGGGCGGTCGAGGCGCAGGCGTTCGGCTCGTGGCCGGCCCGGAACGATCAGCCCCGGGTGCTCGGCGCGGAGGCGGAGCGTCCGCTCGGGCGAAGGCCGGATCCAGGCCGGTCTCCGACCGCCTGTGCAACGAGCACTCCAACCCGATCGACTGAACTGGTGGACGAGCAGTGGCGGGAACTACGCGGGAATGCCTTCGGCACTTGAGTGGATTCGGCCTGCGCCTGCGCCCGGAGTCATGACAATGTGTGCATGGTTGACGACTGGAAGCGACGCCTTGATGCGCTTCACGCAGAGTTGGTCCGCCGCGACGACCCCGTCGCTTGGGTGACTGAGGCCGACGCGGTGAACGCTTCGCGGCGGTACCCGTACATGGCGCTGCGTGGGCCTGTCTTCGGTATTGCCGTGCAGGAACCCACCGTCGGTCCGGACTGGCGTCTGCTGCTGCCGGTCGTGAACGGGATGCCCCAGCAGGCCCGGGACGAGCTGCACTCGCACCTGTGGTTCAAGGCCAAAGACGACACCGACGACCCCGCCGTACGACGCGAACTATTGGCGGCCGTGGCCGTGCTGGAACGCGAGCCGGTCAACGAGGTGGAGGCCCTCGGCGTGCGCTACCGGGTTGTACGGGGAGACGAGTTCGCGCGCAGCGGGGAGGACGGGCTGGAGCCACCCCGTCCCACCGACAGGGAACCGGTCGACAGAACCTGGGGCGTACTCAGCCGGAGGCCCTCGCCGGACACGGGCTTCGTCCTCGACCCTGACCAGGACGGCGGCCTGATCGCAGGCGCCTTGAAGCTGGGACTGCGCGATTTCGCCTACGCCGACTCCCGATTCCCGGCCGAAGTACGCGCGGACTCAAAAGGAGCAGCCGCCGCCTATCCGGACATCGTCCTGCTCCCTGTCGGCTTCGGCGTGGCGGAGCGCAATGAGAAAGGGTGGCGGCCACGTGGCGCCATGATGGCCACCCCACACGAGGCACGGGACCTGCTGTACGGCGCGATGACGGATACCTGGCCTGTGCTCTACAAACTCGACGAGCGTGAGAAAGCCGAGTACATCAAGGCGGCCGAGGAGTTCAAAGCCGCCGGCCACGCCAATGAAGCGCGCGTGGGCGACCGCCTGTACCGCATCTGCCGTATCGAACGGCTGGTCCGCTGCGGTCCAGACGGGCCGGAGCCACCGCGCCGCACAGACGTTGACGAATACGGTCCTTCCAAGATGCATCCGACGATGAGCGAGGACGGCAGCCTCCACTACGACTGACCCCTGAAGGCCGGTCCTTTCAGGGGCGGTCCAGCCGCAGCCGCTCGGCTCGTGGCAGACCCGCGACCACCAGGTCGTACGAGTCCTCGATGAGCTCCCGGACCAGCCGGTCCGGGAGCTCGGCGTCGACCGTCACCGTGTTCCAGTGGCGCTTGTTCATATGCCATCCCGGAACGATCAGCTCCGGATGCTCGGCACGGAACCTGATCGCCTGCTCCGGGTCGCACTTCAGGTTCACCGTGAGGGGGCGGGCTTCCAGGGTCGTCAGGGCGAACATCTTGCCGCCTACCTTGTAGACCGAGACTTCCGGGACTCTGGGGAAGGGGAACTCCTCCACCGCCGCATTGAAGGAGAGGCAGAAGGAGCGAAGCTGTTCGGGGGTCAATCCGGTATCTCCTTGCGCTAGTCGTCGGACGGGCCCATGGCGAAGAGGGCGAGCTCGGTCCGGCCGTTGTGGAAATCGTCTTCGCCGCGGGGCTCCAGGAGAGCGGCCAGCCACCGTCCGTCCGGTGACCAGGAGAGCCCTTCGACCCAGGTCGTCAGCTGCCGACCCATGACGATCTCCTTATCGGCCATCCGCCACACACAGAGCTCCTGAAGGCCCTCCTGGCCCTCGTGCAGATAGGACAGCTTGGGGCTGGAGCAGTTGACCACGAGGTAGCTGCCGTCGGGGCTCGACTCGAGCTGGAACAGCCGTTCCGAGGCGTCCATGACCTTGTCGACGACCTCGCCCGTCGCCGGATCGACGACGTACAGGTTCTCCTGCGCGCCCAGGAACAGCCGGGAGCCGTCCCCGGAGAAGCTTTCGCACTGGATGGGGTCCCAGCTGTCGGCGTGGGACACGCGCCGGCGCGGCGATCGCTCCGTGGCGAGCAGGTCGTAGCCGCCGTCGCGCGCGTCGTTGGGGTGGAGCCGGTAGGCGCCGTCCCGCGAGCGGGTCTTCCCGCCCTGGAACGGGACCTCGACCTCCGCACGAGCGTCGACGTCGAAGGCCCACTGCGGCTCGACCTCGGCATCCTCCGGCTGAGGGTATGTCTTGATCGTGAGGATGTGCTCCCCCGGCACCCACATCAGCACCGGCACGATCCACTCGTCACCCGCCGAGGTGTGCAGCACCTCGCTCCAGTCGGCGGGGTCGTACACCCACACCCGGTTCTGGTCGCTGCATACGGCCAGATACTTGCCGTCGTCGGAGAACTCCACCTGCAGGAGATAGTCGTAGGCCAGGTCGCCGGTGGCGCTGTCGAACGGGCGCAGGGTGACCGCGGGGCCGGCCAGGTCCGGGATATGCGGCGCGTCCACCGCCGTCCAGGTGTCCGCGATGAGCGGAAGGGCCGCCGTCCCCCAGGCGGCACCCTCGCGCAGCGGCTCCAGCCAGCGCCGGTCGGTGACCGTGACCTCGTACTCGCACTGGACGAGCAAGTCTTCGTCCTTCCAGGCCCCGTCGCGCTCGTAATAGAAGTCGTGCAGCCGATCCCACTGCTGCGCGGCGAGCGGATGATTGCGGGTGGCGACGCGCTCGACTCCGGATACGAACCGGCGCGCATGGGCGTCGACCCAGGCGAAGTCCAGCGCGGTCTCGGTGTCCACCAGCTGCCGCAGGGGTCCCGTGCCGGGAGTCCCCGAACGGCCGGACGCCCCTTCCCACAGCAGAAAGAAGAAGAACGTGGGGTCGTCCGGTATGGCGGCGTGCGTACGGCCTTGGGTGTCGTAGTAGACCACGAACACCTGGAACCGGGCGCGCAGCCGCTCCCGGTCGACGGAAAGCACCCGCACGCCATACATATCGGTCGACATCGTCGCCCTCTCCCTGCGAAGGCCAAGTGGCCGAATCCGAAACGATGTTGCCATGAGACACCGACAACCGGGTAGCCGGCGCCCGGCGATAGCCGGTCAGGCCGTCCGACGGCTGCTAGCATCCCGACTGATTTCACCATGGGGGTGAGGAGCGGGGATGGGGAACGGTCAGATCGTTTATCAAATCAGCGGCGTTACGAAGAGATTCGCCGGTGCCGACCGGGCGGCCAACGACGATATTTCGTTCACCATTGAACAGGGCGAGTTCTTCGGCATGCTCGGCAGCAATGGCGCCGGGAAAACCACCCTGATCAAACAGATGGTGGGACTGCTCAAGAGTAATTCGGGCGCCATCCGGCTCTATGGCGAGGACGTGCTCGCCGACCCCGTCTTCACCAGTATGCGGGTCTCGTACATGCCCCAGACCGCGTTCGCCCTCAACAGCCTGACGGTCGCCGAGGCGATCTATGTCACGGCGCATCTCAGGGGGCTCGGGCGGCGGGAGGCCAGGCGCCGTCGGGACGCGCTCATCGAGCGGCTGGACATCGGGGCGATGCGGAACAAGGCCGCCCGGCGGATGTCCGGCGGGGAGCGGCGGCTGCTTCAGCTGGCGGTGGCGCTGGTGGCCGATCTGCCCGTGCTGATCCTCGACGAGCCGACGAACGAGCTGGACCCGGCGCACCGGCGCATGGTCTGGGACCTGCTGCGCGAACTCAACCATGAACAAGGGCAGACCATCGTCCTGATCACCCACAACGCGCTCGAGGCCGAGCAGGTGATCGAGCGGGTGGGCATCCTCCGCGAGGGCAGGCTGGTGGCCGTGGGGCGGCCGGCCGAACTCAAGAGCGGGCTGGCCAAAACGCTGAGCGTGTATCTGACCCTGCGCGAGGGGATGGCCGCCGAACTGCCCGACTACCTCCAGGTGCAGAGCCGGCACCGGGGCAAGGTGGTCGCGCAGGTCTCCCGTACGGATGTCGCGCGGCTGACCGCCGACCTCGATCTCGATGAAGTCCTGGAATTCCGCCTGCAGTCCAAGACGCTGGAGGAGGTGTATTTTGAGTACGGAAATTGAGGAAACTGAGAGAAGCGAGGGAATCGGGCGCAAGCCGCTGCCGTTTCATCACGCGGTGTGGACCCTGTTTCTGGTGCAGCTCTCCAACTGGCGATGGTCCTGGCGGGGGATGGTGATCACCGGTATGGTGGCGCCCATCCTCACCCTGGCCGCGATGGGGGTTTTCGCCAAGGAATCGGGCGACCAGTCGGTGCATCAGGTATTCGTCGGCAGTCTGACCCTGGCGCTGCTTTTCGAGACGCAGAACAAGGTCGCCGCGAACTTCGCCTTCATGAAGTTCAATGACGCATTCGCCTTCTACGCCGCGCTGCCGGTGCGCCCGCAGGCGCTCATCGTCGCCACGGCGGCCGCGTTCACCCTGCTGGCGCTGCCCGCGCTGGTGTGCACCACGCTGTTCGGCGTGCTGATCCTCGGGCTGAACGTCAGCCTGTCGCCGCTGGCCGTTCCGGTGCTGCTCGCGGTCGTCCTGCCGTTCGTCGGCTACGGCGCATGGCTCGGGAGCCGGGCGAACGGCCCGGAGGAGGCCGGTTCGCTGAGCCTGCTGTCCGTCCTGGCCATGGTCTCGCTCGGGCCCGTGGCCGTCCCGGCCCATCTGCTGCCGGACTTCATGGTCTGGATCGGCTGGGCGAATCCCGCCTTCTACGCCTCTTCGCTGCTCCGGCAGGTGTTCTTCGGCCCGGTCGGCGGCAGGACGGCCGTCTACTTCGGTGTGCTGCTCGGCTATCTGCTGCTGATGTGGGTGCTGAGCAGTAAGCGGATAGCCGGATTCGGCGGGACGGCGGAGTCTTAGCCGACGCACCCCCGTACCGCGCACCCCCGTACCGCGTACCAGAAATGCGGAACGGCTGCCGCACCGGATCAGGTGCGGCAGCCGTTTACGTTTCGCGGAGGTCTCGCGGTGGCCTCACTTAGTGGAGACGGTCACCTTCTCGTCGTTCTTCAGCTCCTCCACCAGCTGCTTGACCTTCGGCATGTCCCACTGCACCGCGCTGCCCTTGGAGGTGGCCAGGCCGGGGTTGGAGACGGGCATGTTCATCTGCTTGCCGTCACCGCCGGAGACGCTCTTCATCGCGAAGAACATGTCCTTCACGTCCCACAGGCTCATGTCCTTGTCCACGATCAGCGAGTCCAGGCCCGCGCCCATGGTCGGGTAGAGCTTGAAGGGGTTGAGGATGGTGCTCGGCGTGGCGGCCTTGTTGGCCAGCGCGGACAGGAACTTCTGCTGGTTCCTGGTGCGGTCCAGGTCGCCGCCGGCCAGGCCGTAGCGCTGGCGGACGAAGGCCAGCGCCTCCGTGCCGTTCAGCGTCTGCTTGCCCTTCTTCAGGTTGGTGCCGGCGTGCTTCTCCTTCATGTCCTGCGGGACGTCGATCTCCACGCCGCCGACCGAGTCGACGATCTTGGCGAAGCCGTCGAAGCCGATCTCCGCGTAGTGGTCGATGTGCAGGCCGGTGTTGTACTCGACCGTGCGGACCAACAGCTCGGGGCCGGCCATCGAGAAGGAGGCGTTCAGCTTGTTCTGCGAGTTCTGGTACCGCTTGCCGGTGTCCGGGCCGGTGAAGGCCGGGATGGTGACCCAGGAGTCACGGGGCAGGCTGACCATGGTGTTTCCGTTGTCACCGACGTGCAGGATGATGATCGAGTCGGTGCGGCGGCCGTCGGCGGAGCCGGTGTGCAGCTTCTTCTTCTCCTCGTCGGACAGGCCCTCGCGGCTGTCCGAGCCGACGATCAGATAGTTGGTGCCCTTGCCGCCGTCCGGCCGGTCCTCGACCTTGCTGAGGTCCACCTCGCGCCGGAGCTTGGAGTCGGCCCAGAAGTACGTGCCGACGCCGACCGCGAGCAGCAGTACGAGGAAGGTGATCAGGCCGATGGTTATCCGGCGCTTCCAGTTCTTGGGCCGGGCCGCGCGCGGGGCGCCGCCGTGGCCGCCCGGTCCACCCGGTCCGCCGGGCCCGCCCGGGTCGCCGGGGCCGCCGCGGCCGTAGACCTGGCCGGTGTTGTAGCCGTCGTCGGCGTGGCCGCCGTAGTCGTCGTAGTCGTCCTGGGACGCTTGCTGCTGGTGCGGGACGGTGCGGCGCGGCGACAGATCAGGGGGGAGTGGCGGCTCGGCGTGCCGCGGCGGGCCTCCGACGCCCTGGCCCGCGCGCCGCACTTGCGGCATGGCGCGGGCGCCTTCCGGTTCGGCGCTGCCGCTGCCGCTGCCGTACCGGTCCCTGCGGTCGCTCGTCCACCCGTCGGGCCAATCATTCATGAAGGGAAGTGTGCCTTCCCGGGTCGGTCGCCTTACAGGGCGGGTGCCGGATCGGGGCACGGCTGTTGCAGACCTGATAAGAATCCCCCCGGCATATGGTTGAGGCCATGACCATTCAGGCCTCGAATCCGGAGTCAGACATTCCGGGTAAGCCCACGTCCGCCGCACGCATCACCCTCTCGCACATCATGACCGGCAGTGACACCAATCTTCTCGGCACCGTGCACGGCGGCGTCATCATGAAATTGGTCGATGACGCGGCGGGAGCGGTCGCCGGGCGTCACTCCGAGGGCCCCGCCGTCACGGCCTCGATGGACGAGATGGCCTTTCTGGAGCCGGTCAGGGTCGGGGACCTCGTCCATGTGAAGGCCCAGGTGAACTGGACCGGGCGGTCCTCGATGGAGATCGGGGTGCGGGTGATGGCCGAGCGGTGGAACGAGTCCACGCCCGCGACCCAGGTCGGCAGCGCCTATCTGGTCTTCGCGGCCGTCGACGCCGACGGCAAGCCGCGCCTCGTACCGCCGGTCATACCGGAGACCGAGCGGGACAAGCGGCGCTACGAGGAGGCCCAGATCCGGCGTACGCACCGGCTCGCCCGGCGCCGCGCGATCAAGGAGCTGCGCGCCCAGCGGGCCGCGGAGGGCATCGAGGACGCCTGAGGCGCCGCGGGGCCGCCCCGGGGTTGCCCCCGACAGGCGCAACGATGCGTGATCGTGTGTTTACTCATGGTTCGTACAGTGGGCGCATGCCACGCCTTCCCCGCGCCGGTTCGCTGGCCGTCATCCACATCCCGGCCACCCTGCTGTTCGTCGCCGTCGGGCTGATGGTCGGCGGAACGGTCATCAACGCGGGCGGACTCGTCACGCTGACGGTCAGGCCCGTGCGCACCGTCACCCCCGAACCCAACCCCACCTGGTCCACCACGCCGGGCCAGGCGCCGGTCACGCCGACCCCGACGGACACTGACGTCAGCCCGACCTCACCGCCGACGTCACCTCCGACCGGCGGGCCCGACACGAACTCACCGGGGCCCCAGGAGTCACCGAACCAGCCCGAGCAGCCGCAGCCCCAGCAACCACCCAAACCGGACCAGCCCCAGCAGCAACCCCAGCAGCAACCCCAGCAGCAGCCGCAGGGCGGGCAGCCGAGGGCGCTGTGGCGCCCCGCCGCCCTGCACGGCCCCGCCGCGCTGCACAGTGCGGCGGCCCTGCCCGCGGCGCGACAGGACAGCGGGCAGGGCGGGACGACGCTCCAGGCCAATATGCCGGCGATCGCGACGGCCCTGGTGGGCCTGTGCACCCAGGTCCTGGCCCTGCTGACCGCCCTGATCGGGCTGTACGTGGGCGGGCGGCGGGCCGGTGCGGCCGCCCGGGGGGAGCCGCAGCCCGCGGGGCCCCGCGACACCCGCCCCGTCCGCAACACCGGCACCGTGCGCACCCCTAAAGGCAGGCGACCTCGGCGCCGCTGACCGCCTTGCCCGCGCCCTTCTCCGCCGAGGGGTCCTCGGCCCGCACCGGGTGCACCGCGCGGAAGTCCGAGCCCAGCGTGACCCGCATCACCGACCCCTGCCGCGCCACCGGCTTCAGCCGGGCGCCGGGCAGGGCGGCGGCCAGGGTGCGCACCGAGCGGTTCCAGATCGGGTCGTACTCGATCAGCGTGCGCCGCACCGCCGGGGACGCGGCGTCCGCCGGGGCCCCGGTGGTGGCGAAGCCCTGGGTGCGCAGCGTGCGGAGGGTGCGCCGGGCCAGGCCCGTGGTGCTGGTGCCGTTGAACACCCGGACGCGGACCTGGGCGGGCGGCACGTCGACCGGCGTGGCCCGCAGCCGCTTGCGGCGGTGGACGGCGAGCGGGCGGTCCTCGCGGAGGGCCTGGAACAGGCGCGCGGCCCGTACCCGGTCCCAGCGGAGCGTCGAGCCGAGGCCCTTGACCGGGGTGCCGGGCAGCTGGACCGGGACCGAGACGAACTCCGAGGACTCGACGGTGAAGCCGCGCATGGCCTGGCCCAGCGCGACCATGTCGGCCGCGCCGAAGCCGCGGTCGGCGCGGACCGAGCCGAACAGGGTGGCCGCGACCCGGCCGAACTTCACCGGGTTCAGCAGGGTGCCGCTGCCGGTCACCTGGTGGATGACGGCGGCCAGGAACCGCTGCTGGCGGCGGATCCGGCCCAGGTCCGCGGCGCCGTCGAGATGCCGGGAGCGTACGTACTGCAGCGCCTGGCCACCGTCCAGGGCATGGGTGCCGGCCGGCAGGTTCAGACCGGTGTAGGGGTCCTTGAGCGGCCGCGTCGTACAGACCGTGACCCCGCCCACCACGTCCACGGTCTTCATGAAGCTGGTGAAGTCCACTTCCAGGTAGTGGTCGATGTGCACCCGGGTCATATGCTCCACGGTGCGTACGGTCAGGCTGGGGCCGCCCTCGGCATAGGCGGCGTTGAGCTTCTGGTGGTGCGCCGGGCGCACCCGCCCCGACGGTGTGGTGTACGCGGGGATCCGGGCGTACGAGTCGCGGGGGAGGCTGACCACGCTGGCACGGTCCCGGTCGGCGGACAGATGCACCAGCATGATGGTGTCGGTGCAGTGGCAGGGGGCGCCGCCCAGCCGGTAGCGCCGCTTCTGCGCGCGGGTGATCTTGTCCCGGCCGTCGGTGCCGACGACCAGGATATTGACGCCCCGGTCGCTGTCCATGGGCCGGTCGTCGAGGCCACCGAACGCGTCGACCCGGTGGATACCGGACTCCAGCTCGGTGACCAGCAGATGTCCCACGCCGCCGGCGAGCAGCACCAGGGCGGCGGCGCCCGAGGCGATCCGCAGGCCCCAGCGGGGCCGGGAGGGCTGCCGGGGGCGCGGCGGGCGGGCCGGTGCACTCACTGCGGGGGACCTCCGTGACGGCGAGGGGCCTGGTGGGTCTGCGGGGCAGGCGACGGACCTGGCGGGACTGCGGGGCACAACCGCGGACACCGTAGGGCCATACGATGAGCGGAGCGGCGGCCCCACGCCGCCCGCCCCGCCCGCTGCCACCCGGGCGGCGCGCTCCGGTGTCCCCCATTCGCGGTAACGTGGCCTCTCGAAATTCGACAACCACAGCTTTTGGGGGACCTCCCCCCGACCCCCGAGGTGCCATGCCCCCGCATCAGCTCCCGGCCGTCTCCGTGATCATGCCGGTGCTCAATGAGGAACGTCATCTGCGCAACTCCGTCCGGCACATCCTGGAGCAGGAGTACGCCGGGGAACTGGAGGTGGTGATCGCCCTCGGCCCGTCCACGGACCGTACCGACGAGATCGCCGCCGAGCTGGTGCGCGAGGATCCGCGGGTGCATACGGTTCCCAACCCCACGGGCCGTACCCCCGCCGCCCTGAACGCCGCGATCAAGGCGTCCCGCCATCCGGTGGTGGTGCGGGTCGACGGCCACGGCATGCTGTCGCCGAACTACATCGCGACCGCGGTGCGGCTCATGGAGGAGACCGGCGCGCAGAACGTCGGCGGCATCATGCACGCCGAGGGCGAGAACGACTGGGAGCGCGCCGTCGCCGCCGCCATGACCTCGAAGATCGGCGTGGGCAACGCCGCCTTCCACACCGGCGGCGAGGCGGCCCCGGCCGAGACCGTGTACCTCGGGGTGTTCCGCCGTGAGGTGCTGGAACAGCAGGGCGGCTACAACGAGGAGTTCATCCGGGCCCAGGACTGGGAGCTGAACTTCCGGATCCGCGAGGCGGGCGGGCTGATCTGGTTCTCGCCCGAGCTCAAGGTCTCCTACCGGCCGCGCCCGAACGTACGGGAGCTGGCCAAGCAGTACAAGAACTACGGCCGCTGGCGGCATGTGGTGGCCCGCTTCCACCAGGGCTCGATCAATCTGCGCTATCTGGCGCCGCCGACCGCCGTCGTCGCCATCGCGGCGGGCGTCGTGGTCGGTGCCGCGCTGACCCCGTGGGGGCTGCTGGTGCCGGGCGGCTATCTGGCGGCCATCGCGGCGGGCTCCGTCCCGGCCGGCAAGGGGCTGCCGCTGAAGGCCCGGCTGCGGATCCCGGTGGCGCTGGCGACCATGCACATGTCGTGGGGCTGGGGCTTTCTCACCAGCCCGCGCTCGCTGGCCAGGAAGGTCATCGCCAGCCGCCGCCCGGCGGTCACGGCGAGCCAGTAGCCCACCCGGTTACGCGTACGCCGAAGGGGCCGGATCCAGGCGAACCTGGATCCGGCCCCTTCGGCCTGCTCAGCGGCGCGTGCTCAGAACGTGTAGCCGTCGTTGACGCTCATGCACTTCTTCTCCTCGCCGTTGATCTTGTCGTCGATCTTCGGCGCCTTGTCGTCGTCGGCGGAGTCCCCGGTCTTCGGGTAGGCCGCGCCCTCGCGCCAGTCGTTGCCGACCACCAGCGTCACATCGGTGACCGACTGGGACTCCTTGACCGCGCTCTTCGGCAGCCCCAGCGCCTTGGCCACGGCCAGCGCGTCGCCCTGCTTGGCCTCGCCCGGGTAGCTGATGGTGGTGTCGGCCTGCGAGGTCAGCTGGGTGTTGGCGGTGGCCTTGGCGTAGCCGAGCCGGACCAGCTCGCCGGTGATGGCGTTGGCCCGGCCGGAGGCCGGCCCCAGGACGGTGGAGCCGGTGCCGTTCTGCACGACCACCGCGAGCTCGCCCTTGGGCTCGCTGGGGGCCGGGACCTTGTCCTTCTTCTTCTTCTTGTCCTTGCCGTCCAGCGAGATGTCGTTGCGGATCAGCGAGAAGGTCTTCTCGGCGTCGCCGGGCTTGGGCACCACGTACTCGCCGTCGTTGCGGTACTCCCACGGCATGGTGACCATCGTGGTCCGCTTGGTCGGCACCCGCTTGAGGTCGTTGCCCAGGTCGTAGAGCTTCTTGACGGTGCCAAGGCCGTGGTCGACGGTCAGCGCGCTGGTCGCGGCCTCCGCCAGGTCCATCAGCTTGCCCGGGTCGGAGAGCTTGGTGCCGGACTTGAGCTGCCGGATCATGGAGGTCATGTACATGTGCTGGGCCTTGGCCCGGCCGATGTCGGTGTTGTCCTCGAAGCCGTACCGCGTACGCAGCCACTGGAGGGCCTGGACGCCCTTGACCGGGTGGGTGCCCTTGGTCAGCCGCAGACCGGAGCCGTGGCCGCGGCTGTCGTGGGAGTAGATGTTCTTGTCCACGCACACCGGGACGCCGCCGATGGCGTCCGCCATGGACACCACGCCCTTGAAGTCGACCATCATGAAGTGGTCGATGTAGATGCCGGTGAGCTCCTTCCAGGTGGCCACCGTGCAGCCGGGTCCGCCGTGCGTGAGCGACTCGTTGATCGGCGCGAACGTCTTCTCGTAGACCTCGTCGGTCTCCGGGTCGGTGCACTTGGGGATGGTGACCCGGGTGTCGCGCGGAATGCTGATCACCGACATGTTGCTGCGGTCGGCCGAGACGTGCACCAGCATCTCCACATCGGCGAGCCCCTTGCGGCCGACGTCCTGCTTGGCGCCGCCGAGCTTCAGGTTCTCCTTGTCGTTACGGCTGTCCTGGCCGATCAGGAGGATGTTCAGGGGGGTCTGGCCCGCGGCGTTCGGCTCGGGTTTGCTGAGCTTGCTGTCGCCGAGGTCGAGCTCCGCCTTCCTGATGTTGTTGTTCAGGTGCTCGTAGTAGAGATAGCCCGCGCCGGCCGCGCCGACTATCAGCACGGCCAGGGTCAGCGCGGTCCAGCGAAGTATTCGCACACCTCTGCTCCTCTTGCGGCGCGGCCCCTTGCCCTTGCGGCGGCGCCCGCCGCCCGCACCATCGGCACGGGCGGCGCGCCGGGACTCCGCACGGCCGCCGGCCCCCGCCCCGGCGGCACTCGCGGTGTCCCCGGCTCCGGCACCCTCGCGGCTTCTGGCCTCGCCGCCCCTGCGCTCGGCGTCATGCGGCGCGCCGACACCGCCCTCCTCGCGCGGGGCGCGGTCCCCGCCTCCGTCACGGGGTTCGGGCACCCGCCGACGGGAGCCCTCCCCCCGCACACTGCTCTGCCGCACCCGGCCTCCCCTGTTCATCAATGGTTCCGGCCCGATGGGTGAGAGTGCTCCGATGGCCGGCGGTGATTACTTCGCGCAGACGCTCTTGTCGTCCGCCTCGACTCTCTGAATGTCCTTCGGCGCCTTTGCCGGAGCGGTGATCGGTGTGCCGGCGCCCTTGAAGTCGGCGCCGAGTGTGAGGGTCATCTCCGCCATGGGGGCGGCGTCCTTGGTGCCCTCCTTGAGGGCGGAGCCGGGCAGCCCCATGCTGTCGGCCAGCCGGCGCGCCTGGTCGGCCTGGTTCGGGGCGTACTCCAGCGTCGTCTTCTTCAGATTCGCCGAAGCGTTTCCGCCGTTGCTGGAGCGGAGCATCCCCTCGGTGTTCTGCATCCAGTCGACGGTCTCCTGGGCCGCCCCCATCTTTCCGCTGCCGTTGAGGACCTTCACCCGGACGTTCGCCGGGTCGGCCTTGGGGCCCTTGAGCTTGGCGGCCTGCTTGGCCTTGTCGGCCTTTTCCTTCTTCTTCACCTCGGTCAGCGAAACATCCTGCCTGACCATGGCGAACAGCGGCTCCGCCTTGGCCTCGTCGAGTTTCACCGTCGCGCCGTCGGTGTTGTCGACCACCGGGACGGTGACGAAGGTGACGTTCTTCAGATCGACCTTGCTGAGGTTCAGCGCCAGGTCCTTGAGCTTGTTCACGGTGCCGATACCGGTGTCCACCGCGAGTGCCTTGGTGGCGGAGTTGGCCAGCTTCCACATCTTCGAGGGGCTGGTCAGGGTGCCGCTCGACTTCATCTTGCGCATCATCGAGCTGAGGAACTGCTGCTGGAGCTTGATCCGGTCCAGGTCGCTCTCGAAGCCGACGCTGTGCCGGGTCCGTACGAACGCCAGGGCCTGCTCGCCCTCGATGGTGTGCCGGCCCTTGCTCAGCTTGAGATGCGACTTCGGGTCGTCGATGTCCTTGCCCAGGCAGACCTCGACCCCGCCGACGGCGCTGGAGAGCGTCTTGACGGCGTTGAAGTCCGCCATCAGGAAGTGGTTGATCTCCAGCCCGGTGATCTTCTCGACCGTGTCCCAGGTGCAGCTGGGGTCGCGCCCCTCCTGCCCGAGGCTGGTGTTGAAGCGCACACCCTCCTCGCCCCGGATGGTCTCTTTGGTGCCGTCTTTCCTGGTGGTGCACTGCGGGATGTCGGTGATCATGTCGCGCGGAATGGACAGCGCGGTCGCGTTCGTCCGGTCCGCGGAGACATGGAAGAGGAGGGTGGTGTCGGCGTGGCCGACGCTCCCCGCGTCGCCGTATCCCTCGTTGCCCTTGCCGTCGCGTTTGTCGGTGCCGATGACCAGGATGTTCATCGGGCCGTCGCTGACCGCGGCGTTGTTCTCGCCGACGTCGTACTTCTTGATGTTGTTGTTGAGGTGCTGGTAGACGAGGTACGCCGCGACGGACCCGCCGACCAGGATGAAGGCGAGGGTGCCGCTGGTCCAGTACAGCACCTTCTTCGCCTTGGACTTCTTCGGCTTCGGCTTACGCCGGCTGGTGGGTCCCGTCGGCTTCTCCGGCTTGCCCGCCGCCCTCCGCCGCCCGCGCGACGGCGTCGCCGACGGCGGCTCGGGCTCGGCGCGGCGACGGCTCCTGGGTCTGGGGGCCGGCCGTTCCTCGGGGGTGATGTCCGCTGAATCCCCGGCAGGATTCAGCCGCAGCTCATAGCTGCCGGTGTTCGGGTCGAACACCCACTGATCGGCGGGATCAAAATCGTCCGCCTGCCCATGGCCTTGCGCGTCCACGGTCCCCTGAGTCCTCCGTTGGTGCCACGCGGCGCCTCCCCCTCAAGGCGCACCGGTCGATCGTTAAAAGGTAGTGCGCGGCCACCTGGTAAGCGCACTGGATCGCTCACACTATCCGCCCAGTTCAGCGTCAAGCGACGCCGGTGACAAATTCCACTTCCCTACAACTGGGCAATCTGCCCAATCCTTTCGAGATCTTTGAGGAACTGTTGAGCGTACCTTTTGGAGCTTTTATTGGCACATGTCATGTGCCGCGGTGGTTCCTTCGTACGGTGTGGACGTCCCGCTCTTGGGGTCGTCGCCGGAGGCGTGGGTGACCGTCTTGGCCACCGGCACCGGGTGATCCAGGCGGAGTTGCCGAAACAGCCGGTCGGCATCGGGCTGGACCAGCTCATCGCGGTTTCGGTTGTAGGTGTAGGGCTGTCGCGGAATCGTGAGGAACCGGATCTTCTCCCGAGGGATGTTCCGCATACCGCGCACCAGGTCGTACAGGTCCTTGAGTGAGCTCAGGCCCGGATCCGTGGTCAGTGAGGACGTCGCGGCGTCGAGCACCGGATACAGCCGGGTCGGATTGAGCAGTACACCATTGCTCTGCAACTTCTTCACAAGCGCGCCGAGGAATTCCTGCTGCCGCCCGATACGCTCGGTGTCGCTGCCGTCACCGATGCTGTAACGCGCCCGGACATAGCCGAGGGCCTGCTCACCGTGGAGCACCTGGCGGCCCTCGGGCAGCCGCAGATGCGCCTCGTCGTCCTCGATGGGCTCCTTCAGGCACACCTCGACGCCGCCGACGGCGTTGACCATCTTCTTGAAGCCGCTGAAATCCACGATCATGTGGTGATCGACCCGGATGCCGGTGAGCTTTTCGACGGTGCGGATCGTGCAGGCCGGCCCGCCGAATTCGAACGCCCAGTTGAATTGGGCGAACTTCGCCTTGCCTCGCTTCCCGTTCGCCTGGGTGCAGCTGGGGATGTCCACCATCAGGTCGCGCGGGATGGAGATGGCGGTGGCGCTCTTCCCGCCGGCCTGCAGATGCAGCAGGATCGTGGTGTCCGAGCGCTGGGTACCGGTGTCCTTGCCGTACTTGCCGTTGCCCTTGCCGCCGCGGTTGTCGGAGCCGATGAGCAGGATGTTCTGTGCGTCCCTGACCAGCGCCACCGGCCGCTCGGCCGCGAACTTCCGCAGCTCGTTCTCGGTGCGGGTGTCCGTCTTGATGTTGCCGTCGAGCCGTTCGTAGAGCCACCAGCCCACCCCGGCCCCGGACAGCACGAGCAGGGCCACCGCCAGCGCGAACAGACGCAGCCAGCGGCCCCGGCGTCTTCGTTTCGGCGCCTCTTCGGTGCTGTCTTCGGCGCTGTCTTCGGTGCTCTCCGCCGTCACGTCTGCGTCCTCCCACCCGTCCACCTCCTCGGCCGGGAGGAGCGGCATCGGCCCGTGCCGGGGCCGTGATTACCGGAACAGACATGCGAACCCCGCACATGGTTGTACGTAGCGTCGATCATCGCGCGGGGCGGGCGGCGGAGCCCGTGGGCTCGGCCCACGGGTCCGCCGGACGGGTCAGGGGCCGGCGGGGTTTTCCGGGAAGTGGCCGCTACGGCGCTTCCGCGGGGCCGCTACGGCGCGGTCGCGGTGACCCGCTCGCTGGTCCGGCGCTCGGCGAGGCGGCCCTCGTCCAGCCGGTCCAGATGGCGGCACAGCACCACAGAGCCGCCCGTGGCCAGCGGCGCGTACAGCCCGTACGACAGCCCCTCCCAGGTGTCGTACGGCAGCCCGGACAGCATCCGGGAGCCGGGGCCGAGCTCCCGCTCGGCCGCGTCGGCGCGCGCCCGCTCCACCAGCTCCGCGGCCGTCAGCTCGAGGCCGGCCACGGTGAGCGCGGGGGCGTGCGGGTCCACCGGTGCGTACGGCGCGAAGCGGTCGCCCTGGCCGGGCACCTCCACGGCGTAGTCGGTGAAGCCCTCCGGCGCCTGCGGGAACCGCCCGCCCAGGGGGCGCAGCGCCAGCGCCACCCGTTCCCCGGAACAGGCGCGCGCCGCCTCCAGCGTGTCGGGGCCGCTGACCACGAGGTCCGCGGCGGCCGGATCGCCGCCCACCTCGGCCACCACGCCCACGGAGGAGCAGGCCAGCAGCCACACCGCGGTCTGCCAGTGGGCGGGCAGCAGCAGCGCCAGCCGGTCGCCGGGCGCCGCGGCGAGGTCGCCCTGGAGGAGATTCGCGGTTTTCGCCACCCAATTGGCGAAGGTGGCCACGGACAGTTCGACGCGCTCGCCGGTCGCGTCGTCGTAGAAGGTGACAAGCGGACGCGCCGGATCCGCGGCGAGCGCGGATCGCAGCAGGTCGGCGGGGGTGTGATCGGTAGCGTTCATCGGCGCCAGGGTACGCGGCGCCGGGGCGCGCCACGGGCGGTGCGGGGGGCTGCGGACGCCGGATTCCGGGTCCGGTCAACGCCTTCTCGAATGGACAGATTTGTTGCTTTATGTCCAAGCTTTTTTCCATGCGTGCATTTCTGGCATCTTCGATCGGCGTCGCGTGCACCGCCGCCCTCGCTCTCCCCCTCACCCTCAACCCGGCCCCCGCCCGCGCGGACCGCGTCGGCTCCGCCGACGGCAGCACCCAGTCGCTGCCGCTGCTCCCGCTGGGCGGCGGCGGCCTCGACCGGGGCGCGGCGATGTCCTCCGGCGCCGCGCTGGGGGTCGCGCCACGGAGCGTGCGGCCCTTCTCCCTCGTCGGCGTGGTCTGGGACGACGCCTCCGCGCGGCTGGGCGGCCAGGTGCAGGTCCGCACCCGCGAGGCGGCCACCGGCGCGTGGTCGGCCTGGCGCGACCTGGAAGCGCTCGACGACGACGCCCCCGACCCCGATTCGCCCGAGGGCGCCCAGAGCCGGCAGCGCGGTGGCACCACGCCCCTGTGGGTCGGCGACTCCAACGGCGTGCAGGCCCGGGTCAGCCCCCGTGGCGGCTCCGGTGTGCTCTCCGCCCAGCCGGCCGGCCTGCCCTCCGGGCTCCGCCTGGAGCTCGTCGACCCGGGCCGTGGCCCCGCGACGGTCGCCCGGCCGCTGACCACCGACCCCAGCGCCGAGCCGAGTCCCGAGCCGAGCTCCGAGACCGGCTCCGAGACCGGCTCAGCCCCCAGCTCCGAGGCCAGTTCCGAGACCGGGATGGAGGAGCCCCCGGCGGACCTCTCCGCGTCGCCCGAGGCCCCGCAGGCCGACCCGGACGACGCGTCGGCGCCCCCGGAGCCGGAGCCCTCCGAGCTCACCCCCGAACCCTCCACCGCGCCCCCGCTGGAGCTCCCCGAGGAGCCGCCGAACACCAGCTCGGCCCATCCGTACACCGCGCCGCGGCCCCGTATCGTCACCCGCGCCGGCTGGGGCGCCGACGAGAAGCTGCGTGAGAAGGGCCACCGCTACACCAAGACCGTCAAGGCCGCCTTCGTCCACCACACCGTGACGGGCAACGCGTACAGCTGCTCGCAGGCGCCGTCCATGATGCGGAGCATCTACCGCTACCACGTCAGCAGCCTGGGGTGGCGTGACTTCGGCTACAACTTCGCCGTCGACAAGTGCGGAAACATCTACGAGGGCAGATCCGGGGGCGTGGCCAAGGCGGTTCAGGGCGCGCACACGCGCGGATTCAACACGAACAGCATGGGCATCGCGGTGCTCGGCACCTACTCCTCCAAGAAGCCCTCCAGCAAGGCCGTCAAGGCCGTGGCCAAGCTCACCGCCTGGAAGCTCGGCCTGTTCGGCCGGAACCCGAGCGGCACCACCCATCTGAAGTCCGCCGGCGGCAACAGATTCAAGAAGGGCACCAAGGCCAAGCTGCGCGTCATCTCCGGACACCGCGACGGCTACAACACCGAGTGCCCGGGCAACGCCCTGTACGCCAAGCTCGGCACCGTGCGCAGCACGGCCGCCCGGCTGCAGGGCCGCTGACCGCGTGGTCGGCGACCGCGGGGTCAGCGACCTCGGGGTCGCCGACCGCAGGGCCGCTGACCAGGCGCGGGCCGGGTACTCGGGGTCTGCATACACTGGCCGCCGACCCGGCGGGCCCCAGCAGGAAGCAGAGACGATACGTGACCACAGCGCCAGCGACGCCAGAAGCGATCCTCCTGGTCGGCGGCAAGGGCACCCGGCTGCGGCCGATGACGGTGAACACCCCCAAGCCGATGGTCCCGGCGGCCGGCGTCCCGTTCCTCACCCACCAGCTGGCGCGCGCCCGCGCGGCCGGGGTCGAGCACATCGTGCTCGCCACGTCGTACCTGGCCGAGGTGTTCGAGCCGTACTTCGGTGACGGCTCGTCACTCGGCCTGCACCTGGAATACGTGACGGAGCAGGAGCCGCTGGGCACCGGCGGCGCCATCCGCAACGTCGCCTCCCGGCTGCGCTCGGGCCCGGACGACCCGGTGCTCGTCTTCAACGGCGACATCCTCACCGGGCTCGACATACGCGCCCTCATCGACATCCACCGCACCACCGGCGCCGATGTCTCCCTGCACCTCACCCGCGTCACCGACCCGCGCGCGTACGGGCTGGTGCCGACCGACGCCACCGGGCGCGTCACCGCCTTCCTCGAAAAGCCGCAGACCGCCGAGGAGATCGTCACCGACCAGATAAACGCGGGCGCCTACGTCTTCAACCGCTCGGTGATCGACGCCATCCCGACCGGCCGCCCCGTCTCCGTCGAACGCGAGACCTTCCCCGGACTGCTGGCCGCGGGCGCCCACCTCCAGGGCATGGTCGACTCCACGTACTGGCTCGACCTCGGCACCCCGCAGGCCTTCGTCCGCGGCTCCGCCGACCTGGTGCTGGGCCGCGCGCCCTCCCCGGCGGTGCCCGGCCGCTGCGGCGACCGGCTGATCCTGGACGGCGCGCAGGTGGCGCGCGACGCCAAGCTCACCGGCGGCACCGTCATCGGCCCCGCGGCCCGGGTGGGCGCGGGCGCCAGCATCGACGGCTCCACCGTGCTGGCCGGCGCGGTGGTGGAGGAGGGCGCGCAGGTCCGCGACTCCCTCATCGGCGCACGGGCCCGGATCGGGGCCCGTACGGTGCTCCAGGGCGCGGTGGTCGGGGACGGTGCGCTGGTGGGGTCGGACAACGAGCTGCGGGACGGGGTGCGGGTGTGGTGCGGGGCGGACATCCCGGCGGGGGCGGTGCGCTTCTCGTCGGACCAGTGAGGTCCAGTGAGGTCCAGTGAGGTCCAGTGAGGTCCAGCGAGGTCCAGCGAGGTCCGGTGAGGGCTTGTGCGGGTGTGTCGGGGGCGCGCCGTAGGCTGGCGGTGTGCCCGCCCACCGCAGTTGGACCCCCTCCGGTCCGTACGACCTCGCGCGCAACCTGAGCGTGCTGCGGCGGGGGCCGGGGGACCCGGCGTTCCAGGTGTCCGCCGACGGCGCCGTCTGGCGGGCCAGCCGCACCCCTCAGGGCGCGGGGACGATACGCCTCGTACGCCGGGGCGAGGCGGTCGAGGCGCAGGCGTGGGGGCCGGGCGCGGACTGGCTGCTGGAACATCTGCCCGCCCTGCTCGGCGCCGAGGACGACCCCGCCGCCTTCACCCCACGCCACCGCCTGGTGCACCAGGCACACCGCCGCCACCCGGGCCTCAGACTGATCCGCACCGGGCTCGTCCTGGAGTCGCTGATCCCCTCGATCCTGGAGCAGAAGGTCACCAGCGATGAGGCGTACCGGGGCTGGCGGCTGCTGCTGCAGCGCCACGGCGAGCCCGCGCCCGGCCCCGCCGAGCGGCTGCGGGTCATGCCGGAGCCGCGCGCCTGGGCGCTGATCCCGTCGTGGGAGTGGCACCGGGCCGGGGTCGACGCCAAGCGCTCGTCGACCATCCTGCGGGCCGTACGGGCCGCCCGGCGGCTGGAGGAGGCCGCGGCCATGGATCTCGCCGCGGCCTCGGCCCGGCTCCAGGCCATCCCGGGCATCGGCCCGTGGACGGCGGCCGAGACGCTGCAGCGCAGCAACGGCACCCCGGACGCGATCACGGTCGGCGATCTGCACCTGCCGAAGATCATCGGCTATGCCCTCACCGGCGAGCGCGGCACCGACGACGCGGCGATGCTGCGGCTGCTGGCCCCCTACGCCGGCCAGCGCCACCGCGCTGCCCGTCTGATCCTCCTCTCCGGCCGCGTCCCGCCCCGCCGCGCCCCGCGCTTCTCGGTCCGGGACTTCCGGGCGATCTGAGCTCGCGCCTACGGGTCAGGCGTGCGCGTCGGGACCGCCGCCGATCCCCGGCACGCTGCACTTCGGGACCTGCGACACCAGCCGGAACGACACCGACTTGGTCGCGTTGTCCTTGCCGAACTCCGCCACGATGAGCAGCGTCGCCCCGGCGACCCGCCGGCCGTCCGACCGGACGGTGTCGTCCGGGATCAGGTCCGGGTGGATGACGGCCTTCCCGGGGTCGGACGGGAACGTCAGCGCGTAGCCCGCGGTGGCCCAGGGAGCATGGGGCGGCGCGCCCGTGGGGCAGTTCTCGTCCCCCTCCAGGGCAGCCGCCCGTACGCCCATCTTCTTCAGTTGCTGCTGGAGGCCGGGCAGGCCCTCGGGGCGGTTCAGGTGCAGGATCAGGGAGCCGTCGTCCTTCTTGGTCACGGCGTACGCGGGCGAGCCGCCCGAGCCGGTCAGCGTCGGCACGACCACCGCCGCCGCGGCGGCCGTCGCCACCGTCGCGACCGCGAGCGGGAGGCGAAGACGGCGGGCCGGGGCCCGGGTGGCCGGAGCGGGAGCCGGGGCGGGAGCCGGGGCGGTGGCCATGGCCGACAGCTCCGCCGCCAGGCGCTGCTTGAACTGGGTGGGCGCGCTCATGAGACAACCTCCAGGGTGTGTTCCGCACGTTCGGTGTGTTCGGTGTTCTCGGTGATGGGCGGCCGTCCGGCGCGCAGCGCGCGCTTCGCGCGGTGCAGGCGGACCCGCACGGTCGCCTGGTTGAGCCCGAGCGCCTGCGCGGCCTCGCGCGGGGTGAGGCCGTCGACGGCCACCAGATCGAGGACTTCGCGCAGCGGCTCGCTCAGCGCGCGGTGCCGCTCGACCAGTTCGCGCGCCTCCCGCTCCGCGTCGATCCGCTCCTCCAACGCGGCGATGTCCTCGTCGTCCAGCAGCCGACGCCCGTTCAGCCGGGCCATCACCTGCTGCTCGCGGGCGCTGCCCCGGTAGTGGGCGGCCAGGACGTTGCGCGCGATGCCGTACAGCCAGGCGGCGGGCGCCCCGCGTTTCGGGTCGTACTGGCCCGCGGCCTCCAGCGCGGCGACGAAGATGTCGGCGGTGAGGTCAGCGGCCAGCTGCGGGCAGGTCGTGCGCCGGGTCACAAAGCCGAGGACGGCGTCGAAGTTCTCTTCGTAGAACACCGCGAATCCGGCGGCGTCCGACCGGGGCGGCGCGGCCCGGCTCGCATGTCGTTCGGGCACGGCGGCCCGTTCGGGTATCAAGGGCACCCGTTCCTCCAACGTGGTCGGTGGTCCCTTCACCCGCTACTTGGCGCGGCGGCGGCCAACCGTTACATCGGTGGCCGCCGCCGGAGTTGCTGCCGGGTTATCGACTTGTGTGCAGGACCGTGCGGAACGTCACCGATACCCGGCGTCCACGGGGGATCCGTCCGGCCGCCCCAGGGTCGCTCTTGCGCGCGGCGATGGCATGCCGCCAGGCGTATCGGGCCGGGCCGGCCATGACCAGCAGGCTGCCCGGCGCCAGCGGCACCGCCAGCTCGGTGCCGTCGTCGGGGTCGGTGAAGTCCATCAGACAGCTGGAGCCCAGAGATATCGCGGCGACGACCGGCCCGAAGCACGGCACGCAGTCGACATGGGCGCTGATCCCCTGCCCCGGCCGGTACTCGTTGACGATCACCTGGTCCGCCTCCCGGTCCAGCAACCCCTCGTCCACCAGCCGGGCGGCCAGCTCCCGCGCCCACACCGGAAGCGGCGGCGCGGTCGGCTGCGACGCATCGGCGGCCACGGTGGCCACGGCGCGGCGGCCGTAGTCGTACCGATGGCCGTAGTGCTGTACGCGCCGCTTCAGCTGCGCCGACCACGACGCCGCATCGATCCCCGCGAGCAGGGCCGCACCGGCATCGGGGGCGAGCCAGTCGGCGATGTAGCGCAGCCCGGGCACCGCGGCGGCGGACGGCACTGAAGGCGGCTGCTGGGTGTCGGTGTCGGTGTCGGTGTCGGTGTCGAACGAGAGTTGGCCAGAGGTCTCGGACATGCCAGCACAGTAACCATCCGCCGGGGACGGCGGATTCACGGCGACATCAGGGCTCCGCCAGTGCCTGTACCTCCGCGTAGGAGGGCGCCGTGAGGTCCGTCGGCCGGCCGTCGCGGACGGCGGTCGCGGCGGTCACGGCCGCGGCCAGGGCCCTGCGGTAGAGCAGCGAGCCGAGGCTGACCCTGCGTACGCCCAGCGCGGCCAGTTCGGCGAGCGTGGGCCCGGTCGGCGTGTACAGGATGTTCAGCGGGACGAGGAGAGCCGCCGTCAGCGCGGCGATCCCGTCCGGATCCGACAGCCCCGGTACGAACACCCCGTCCGCCCCCGACTGTTCGTAGCGTGCGAGGCGCGCCGCGGTCTCCTCCCTCTGGCGTCCGAGCCAGTGGGTGTCGGTGCGGGCGTTCACGAACAGCGCGGGTACGGCGGCCTTGACCGCGGCGATCTTCGCGGCGTGCAACTCCACGGGGGCGAGGGTGCCGTCCGGCCGGCCGTCTTCCAGGTTGATCCCCGCGGCGCCCGCCTCGTACAGCTGGCGGGCCAGCGCGGCCACTTCCTCCACGTCGTCGCTGAAGCCCCCTTCGGCGTCGACGGTGAACAGGAAGGACCCCCGGCCGAGGCTGCGGGCCAGGGCCAAGGTCGCGTCCGCGGTCGCGGCCGCCCCGTCCGGCAGACCGGCGGCCGCGGCCACGCCCAGGCTCGTGGTGCCGATCGCCGGGAAGCCCTGTGCCGCCAGGGCGGCGGCGGAGGCGTAGTCCCAGGCGTTGGGCAGCAGCAGCGGGGTGGCGGCCTGGTGGTGCAGCCGGGCGAAGGCCGTCAGCGGGCGCTGGAGCAGTCCGTCGGCCAGGGCGAGGGCGTGGGCCCGGCCCGGGCAGACTCGCGGCGGTGCGCCGAAGGCCAGGGGTACGGGGTGCGCGCGCTGGGCGGTCGCGAGGTCAAGCAGCACCACATCGCCCTCGGCGATCTCCCGGCCGCCGACCCGGGTGGCGCGGGCGGCGATCCGGCGCATGGTCCGTACCGGCGGATCCTCCCGGAGCACCCGGGCCGGCGGTACGTCGGGGCTGGTCGCGGCGTCCGTCGGTGTGTCGCCTGCGGCAGGTGGTACGTCGCTGCCCGCCGCGGCCTTCACCGGCGCGGCCCCCGCAGCTGGCGGTACGTCGCTGCCCGCCGCGGACTCCACCAGCGCAGCCCCCGCGCAGGACTCCACCAGCGCAGCCCCCGCGCAGGACTCCACCAGCGTGGCCGTCGCATCGCATGCCTGCACCAGCAGCCCGATGCGGTTGGCGACGGCCTCCAGAGCGGCCTCATCGGCACCGGCCGGCGCCAGCCGTGCCACCAGCCGGGCCACCGCCTCGTCCGCGGCCGGGTCCGTACCCCCGAAGTAGGCCCCGGCCACCACGGTCACCGCCTCCGCGACCGCCCCGGGCTCCGGCATCCCCAGGGCTTCGGCGAGGGCACGCACCACCCGCACCCGGAGCTCCTCCTTGGGCCCGGTCGCCGCCGCCCGCCACAGTGCGGCGGGCTCCAGCCGGGCCAGTTCGGCCTCCACCAGAGCCCGCCGCCGCCGATGCGCCTCACCGGAGCTGAACCGGGCCACGGCGGCACGCAGCCAGGCGACGCTCGCCCCGACCGGACCCCCGTCCGAAGCCCCCTCCGATGTGGGCAGTTCCGGGACGAGCGCCGGGTCGGCGAGCGCCGCCCGTACGTCCGCGATGCGGTTGAACTCATGCGTCGTGTGCGTCCTGTGCGTCATGGCCCGACGCTAGGGGCGGAACACTTCGGCGCCGCTCGAACCGTTCGCCGCCCGGCGACGGCTGTGTCGGCAGGGCTTGCGAACATGTCCGCATGAGCAAAGTGATCACGATGAAGACGGTCACCCTGAGCAAGGCTCTCGCCTATCTGCGGGGCGGCGAGCTCACCGCTCTGCAGGAGGAGATCCTCGGCAAGATGCGAGAGCGGGCGCGGGCCGACCAGAACGTGCTCGACCGCCACGGCCCCGACTGGGGCCTCACCGTCCCCGAGGCCCTGGAACACCTCATCAGGGGCCGGGCCGACGCGGAGGGCGAGTGCGTCGGCAACGCGTACTACTCCGCGCTGCTGGCCGTCATCGGGTGCACCGGATCCGACCCCATCGACGTGGGCGTGTATTCCAAACCGTCCACCTTCTTCGGCCTCATGGACAAGGAGCTCCGTGCGCTGGGGGTCCCCGCCGACCTGCTGCCGTGCAGTTTCCTGTTCGCGGACTTCGCCGACCTGCTCCCGTTCCACATCCCGAGCCCCATGGACGGCTACCCGGCCATCGGCTACCTCCCGCTCTCCAAGGCCAAGCCCGTCGCCGACGCGTACACGGCCGTACTCGACCGCATGGACGACGACTTCACCCGCCACGCCGAACTCCTCATCGACAAACTCAATGTGGAGCACGAGGAGTGGCAGAGCTCCCTGGAGTACGGCCACACCATGGACACGCTCGTGTTCTGGACCGTGGGCTGAACTTATGACCGTCGTGGTTTCCGGACCAGCGGTGCCGTGACGCATACGGCGGCGAGGAGGATGCCGAAGCCGACCGCCAGGGCGGTGGTGTAGCCGTGCACGGACGCCTCGGACCGGTGATCCGGTTCTCGGCGTTGGCGCGCTTTCCCACGGACAGGTCTTTGGTCCAGCGGAACCGGATCCGACCGATTCTGGGGATGTTGACCATGCCCCAGCGGCGGTGCACCCGGGTGATGCACAGGTCCCGGCCCTGAGGGATGTCCACGGACAACACCGTGTGGAAGCGGGCTTTGAACCCGGGGGCACCGGCGCGGCCTTCCCAACAGTTCTTCCACGCCTGCACGTACGCCTTGAGCACGGCCTGGGCGGCCTGGGCAGGCAGCCCTGCGAGCCAGTCGATCTCCTTGCGGGCCTGGCGGATCGCCGCGTCCGCCGCCGCGAGGGAACGCTTGTCCCTGGGCAACATGGTCCACCAGTCGTGCAGCAGGTTCCACAGGGTGCGGGCCGCGTGCGCCTGACCATCCATCAGCTGGACCTGTGGAGGCGGCAGTGCCAGCCGGGCGCGATGCCCGAACTGCCGCTTCTCACATGCACGTTCCGTGATCACGCGACTACGATACCGCTTGACTCGCGCCGCGGCGCTGGAAGCCGAATCCTGACGTACGCACCGGACGTCACGTCGTCTACAACCTGCATGTCCATTTGGTCCCTGTCGCCAAGTACCGGCGGCGGGCCTTTGATGAACGTACGCCGGTGGCCGAGCGCACCGCTGACCCTGCCGCCGATCAGCAGCAGCCCGCCGAAGGCCAGAGCGTGCGCGGTGATCGCCCATTGCCGGCTCGCGTCCGACATGCCGAGTGCGCTCACCCCGGGTCGAACCCGGGCGGGGCCCGTGTCAGCCCTTCCGTATAGCTTCACCTGCCATGACCAGCCTGGATGCAACGATGAGGTCGTCGGCCGACCCGGCGAAGGTGAAGTTCTACCGGATCGCCGTCGAGGGCCCCCGGCTGATCCGCTCGGCGTGGACTGAGGGAAGGCGGCCCCGGGAGACCGTGACGGAGTGCGCGAACGAGCATGAGGCGGCGCGGGAGTTCGAGGAGCTGCGCTGGAAGAAGCTGCGGGAGGGCTTCGCCTGCGTCGCCGACGCCACCCAGGCGGCGCGCGGCGCCGTCGTGCTCGACGTCAAGGTCCCCAACCGGTCCTGGGCGGAGGCGTTCGACCTGTCTCCGGACGGCCGGACCATCGTCGTCGGCACCATGCTCAAGGACGCGTACGGCGCCGAGATCCACCTGATCGACGTGGCTACCGGACACCGCCGGCTGATCCACGCCGAACCAGTGGGCAAGAGGCAGACATTCGTGCACGCCGTGCACTTCGACGCCGGCGGTGAGCGCATCGTCTACGCGCTCAATGAGGAAACGCGGCTCTTTGATCCGGCAAGCGGGCAGACCCGGATTCTCGGCCAGTACCGGGAGTTCCAGGACGCCGACTTCAACCCCTTCCGCGTCCGCCCTTCGTGGGACGCGGCCCGGCGACGACTGCTGCTCTTCGACACGGGCGACCGCGTACGCATCCTCGACGCACTCGACCAGGAATGGAACGAGGTGTTCGCGACGTCCGCGGAAAGGCCCTCCATGCGCTGCTGGGCGGGCGCGCTTTCGCCGTCCGGGAAGCTCATGGCGCTGTGCTTCACCAAGGGGTCCCGGTACAAGGAGGACGACCCCGAGGTCACCGAGGTCGAGATCTGGGACATCGACCGGGATGCGGTCCTGTGCCGTATCCCGATGGACCGCAAGCCCCATGCGATCGGCTTCGACCCGGCCGACACGCTGCTGGTCGCCAACCCCGAGTCCGCCGGGGGGCCCTGCGCGTACTCCCTGGAGGCCGGCGAACTCGTCTGGCACTTCCCGCACCCGAACCCGCACCTCACCGACCGCTGGGCCACCTGCTACGGCTGGGCCTACTCGCCCGACGGCGCCACCTTGGCCATCGGCCGGCGGGGCGACACCGACGTCGTCGATGCCGCCACTCGCCACAGCGACCCCGCTTTCGTACGCCACCCAGGAGGGCGCGGCACTGGGCGCACCTATACGGTCAGGTTCTCCGCGGACGGCTCGCTCGTCGCCTCCGGCGGCGACACCGGCCGCATCATCGTGTGCAGACTCTGAGCAGGCGGGAGGAGTCCGTCAGGTGGGGGGAGTCCGTCAGGCGGGTTCGGCGTTGAGGACGCGCCCGGCGGGGCTGCGGGTGTGGACCCATGCGGGCAGCGCGGTCAGCGCCGCGATGGCCAGCAGGATGGTGAGCGCGGCGCTGAGCAGCCACGATCCCGGGGGTGTGACCTGCGTGCCGAACAACCAGTACAGGCCGAGCCCGGTCGGAATACCCACCGCCACTCCGGGCACGGCGGGCAGGAGTTGCGCGGCGCAGAGCGCCGCGACGACCTGGCCGGGTGTGGCGCCGAGGGTACGGGCGATGGACAGGGCGCGCCGGGCCTGCACGGCGGTGCTCCAGCCGAGGAGCACGGTGTTGAGCGTGGACAGCGCCACCAGCGTGAGCGTGACGGCGAGCAGCACCTCGCCGGTCAGGTCGACCCGCACTTCGACGGGGCCGAACCGCTTGAAGTCGGGCCTCCCGCCGAGTTCGGTGTGCCAGGTGAGCAGGGCGGTGACCATGAGGGTGGTGGTGGCCGTACCGGCGGAGGCCAGGACGGCGCGGCCGGGCCGGCGGGCGAGCAGCCGGATGCCGAGCAGGAGCGAGGTGGGCAGATGCGCCGTCATGGCGTTCAGGCGCGGGTGGCGCGTGAGCAGGTGCGCCGGGTCGGCCAGGGCGTGGACGGTGCTGGTGCGGGCGGCGCGCAGGGCGGGGCCGAGCGCACCGGTCAGGGCGACCACGACGGCGAGGAAGATCGCGGCGGTGACGGTGTCGGAGTCCGGAGGGCTGACGGTGTTGAGCAGCCCGGCGCTGGGATCGACCAGGTGGGGTGCGGCCAGCGTTCCGGCGGTCAGCCCGAGCGCGGAGGCCAGGAGGGTCAGCAGCAGGTACTGCGCCAGCAGGGCGGAGGTGACGGTGGCGGGTCCGGCGCCGACGGCCTTGAGCAGTGCGGCACGCCGGTTGTCGCGGGCGGCGCGGGTGGTGGCGAGCGCGGCGAGGGTGACCATCGCGGCGACGGCGAGCAGCCAGCCGCCGACCACCAGGGCAGGCTGGATGGCCCGGATCATGGACAGGTCCGACTGGAGGACGTCCTGCCAGTAGTGGACGTTGACCGAGGAGTCGACCTCGCGGTCGCGGCCGAACACGGTGTCCTGCCATCGTTTCGTCGCCGTGGGATCGGTCAGCTTCAGATGGATCAGGTGGACACTGGGCTCGTCCCCCGCCGCCGCGCGGGTGTCGGCTGAGGTGAGCCAGATCCTGCCGCCGTAGTCGGACGGCCCGGCCCCCTGCGCGGCGTCGCTTGCCGGATACACCCCGGTGGCCGCGCTGATCGCGGTCCCGACGACGGGATAGCCGCGTCCGCTGATGGTGACGCGGTCGCCGACGCGCACGCCGAGTGCTTGCGCGAACCCGCGCTCGACCACCGCGCCGCCGGGACGCACCCAGGTGCCGGAGGTCACCAGCGGCCGGTCCACGGCGGACGGTGCGGTCTCGCGCCCCTCGACCGAGGAGTGCGCGGTCCGGCCGTGCGCCTTGATGTAGGTGTCGAACGCGAAGACCGGGTCGGCCTGCGCGGCCACACCGGGCGCGTCCGCGAGGAGTTCGGCCACGCGGGACGGGTCCGTGGCCGTCGTGGTGGCGATGATGTCGGGCCCCGCGGTGGCCGCGCGGGTCTTCTCGTACCCGCTGACCACCGCGTCGTTGGTCGCCAGTCCGAGGGTCAGGCTGGCGCCGGCGATGGTGACGGCGAGCAGGAACATGACGGCCTCGGCGGGACGGCGGCGCATATCGCGCAGGACCAGGCGCCATATCAGCAGCAGATGACCCATGGTCAGTCCTCCCAGCTCAAGAGCGTGCCGAGCCGTGTGGTGCCGCTGTCGGTGCTGCTGCTGCTGCTGCCGCTGCCGCTGTCGGTGTTCAGGGAGGTGCCCAGGGGGGTGTCGTGGGCCAGCGTGCCGTCGCGCAGGGAGACGATGCGGTCGGCGGTGGCGGCGACGCGTTCGTCGTGGGTGACCATGACCAGGGTCTGGCCGGCGGCGCGCAGCTCGTCGAAGAGCCGGAGGATGTCGTGGGTCGCGGCGCTGTCGAGGTTTCCGGTGGGCTCGTCGGCGAGGACCACCAGCGGCTTGTTGACCAGGGCGCGGGCGATGGCGACCCGCTGCCGCTGTCCGCCGGACAGCTCCGAGGGCAGATGCCGCGCCCGGTCGGCGAGTCCGACCTGATCGAGGAGTTCGGCGGCACGGCGGCGGGCGGTGCGCGGCGAGGCGCCGGCGAGCAGCGCGGGCAGCTCGACGTTCTCCGCCGCGGTCAGCTCGTCCATCAGGTGGTACGCCTGGAAGACGAACCCGACGGCGCGGCGCCGCAGCCGGGCCAGCGCCCGCTCGCCGAGGTCGTCGACGCGCCGCCCACCGAGCCACACCTCGCCCTCGGTGGGCCGGTCGAGACCGCCGAGAAGCTGGAGCAGCGTGGACTTACCGCAGCCGCTGGGCCCGGTCACGGCGAGCGTCTGCCCGGTGGGAACATCGAGGTCGACCCCGTCGACGGCCCACACCGCGCTCTCGTCCTCCCCGTACACCCGGGCCAGACCGACCGTGCGCAGCACCGGCCCGGCCGCCGCACCGTGCCCGCGGCCCGTCCATCCCGCGCCCGGGCTGTCGTCCGTACCCCGCCGCCGGGACCGGCCCCTGGCCCGCTGACCGTCACTCGTCATCCGTTTCCTCTGCCTTTCCCACGCCGTATGTGGGCGGACCAGGTCCGCTCGCACGCCTCCAACCAGCGCAGATCGGCCTGCAATCGGAGCGCGATGCCCTCCAGAAGCAGCCCGGCCTCCGAGCCCGTGTCGAGAGCGAGGGCGGCGCGCTGGGTTTCGGCGAGGTTGCGCATCAGCTCCCGCCGCCGCGCGTCCACGAGCGCGAGCGGATCAGCCAGGCCGGACTCGCCGGCGGCCACCAGCTTCAGGTGGAACTCCGCCACGTCCGCTCTGGGCCCGGGGTCCTCGGCCATCCACGCGGCCACCCGCTCCTGCCCGGCCGCGGTCAGCGCGTACACCTTGCGGCGCGGGCCGCGCACCGGCTCGTCCTCACGCTCCTGGACGACCAGGCCCGCCTTTTCGAGCCGGGTGAGCGTCACATAGATCTGCCCCGCGTTCAGCGTCTCCCCCAGCGGCCCGAGCGCCGCCACCAACCGCCCGCGCAGGTCGTACCCGTGCGATGGCTCCTTGGCCAGCAGCGCCAGCACCACGTCCTGCACGGACCACCCTCCTCTGCGACCCCTCAATAGATAGCGGTTATCTAAAGGGGCGTCAAACCGGCGAGCGCGCCTGGGCGGGGATCGGGCCGGAGCTGTGCCCGGTGGGGTCGGGGCAAAAGTAGGAGGGGGCATTCCGGAATATTCATGGCAGGGCGGTTGATCGTGAATCTTGAATCGCGGTGAGCCGCGTGATTCCCTGTCGATCACGCCCAGGGCGGCGATTGGGAATCAAGTCCCTTTGGCCAGCGGTCAGTTGGGAGTCATTCCGGCGTCCGCGAAACCTTCCGCTTCGGAACGCGTTCCGCCCTGAGCGGTCACACCAGTCAACGGGGAGGTGAACTGTGATGCAGGGCGACGAACTCCAGGAGACCAACGAGCTCCAGGCCTATGAAACTCCCAAGATGGTCGAGTGTGGCTCCTTCCAGGAGGACACCGGCTATTTCGGCCTGACCGGCTACGAGAACGTGATTCATTTCTACGACAGGCTCTGAGGATCCAAGGCTCTGAGGATCCAAGGCTCTGAGCCTCTGAGGCCGACGCTGATGCGGCACACCCCCTAAGGACATTGACATGGCCGATGCCGGTTGGCATTACTTCGTCGCGCTGCCGGATGTTGAGGGCGCGGCAGCCGCTATCGGCCGGCTCCCCACGGGCGGCGTGCGCATCCTGCTGAGGCACCGGTCCGGCCGGCCCTGTGTGGCCGGCCGGCCGGCCGAAGGCCGGGCCCTGGTGGCGGAGCGGGGCGACACCCGGCTCGCCGTGATCGGCCACTGCTCGGCGACCCAGGACGAGCTCGCCGCGGCGGCCGCCCGAATCGACGATCTGGCCGACCTCGACCGACTGGGCCTGGCCTGGGCCGGCAGCTACCACCTCGTCGCCTCCGTGCGTGGCCGGCTGCGCGTACAGGGCACCGCCTCCGGACTGCGCCGGGTCTTCCACGGTGAGCTGGGCGCGCATGGTGAGCTGGGCGCGCATGGTGAGCTGCGCGCACTCACCATCGCCGCGGACCGCGCGGACGTTCTGGCGGCCGTACTGGACGCCCCGCTCGACCCGGCCCTGCTCGCCCTGCGCACCCTGGACGCGCTGCCGCACCCACTAGGCGACCTACCTCCGTGGCGCAACGTCTCCGCGGTGCCCCCGGGCTCGTACCTGGCGCTGGATCCGGACGGTCGGCGGCCCCTGGTCAAACGCTGGTGGCAAGCCCCCGAACCGGTGGTTTCACTGACCGAGGGCGGCCAACTGTTGCGCCAGGCGCTGGACGACGCCGTGCGCGTACGCACCCGCGGCACCCAGACCGTCAGCGCGGACCTCTCCGGTGGCATGGACTCCACCAGCATCGCCCTGCTGGCCGCCCGGCACAGGCCCTCGCCCACCACGTTCACCACGTTCACCATGGAGAACGACGACCAGGCCGACGAGGACGTCCAGTGGGCCAGGCAGGCCGCCGCCGGTCTGCCGGACCTCAACCACATCGTCTACTCCAACCGCGAACTGCCGCGGTTCTTCGGCGGCCTCATGGAGGTGGACGGCGTTCCCGACGAGCCGTCCACCGCCGTACTGAGCGCGCCCCGACTGCGCGCCATACGACAGCGGGCCCTCGCGCACCGCTCGCGGCTGCACCTCGACGGGCTCGGCGGCGACCAACTGCTGCGCGGCCACCCGGCCTATCAGCACGACCTGTTGCGCCACCGGCCGCTGATGGCCGCCCAGCGGCTGAGGGTCCTGAGCCAACTGCGTCGAAGCAGCTGGGGCGTGGAGGCCCGAGGTCTGCTGGACGGCCGCTCCTACCGCCGCTGGTTCGCGGATCGGGTCCACGGCCGCGTCCGCCGTACCCCGAACCCCCTGTCCGACTGGGGCCACTTCCCCAGCCTGCCCGTATGGCTCACCCCGGACGCCAGGGACCTGGTGAACCGCACCCTGCACGAGGCGGCCGCGACGGCCGAGCCGCTGGCGCCGACGCGGGGGCGGCACAACGACCTCCTGGCCATCCAGGACGCCGGGCGGCTCGTCCGCCAGTGCCACCAGCTGACCGAAACCCAGGACTTCAGTCATACCTCCCCCTTCCTCGACGACCAGGTCATCCAGGTGTGCCTGGCCGTCCGGCCCGAAGAGCGAGTCACCCCCTGGGAGTTCAAACCCCTCATCAAGGCGGCGATGGCGGACATCATGCCGCCAGGGGTGCTGACCCGGCGGACCAAGGGCGACGGCACCACGCTCGTCGCCGAGGGCTTCGAAGCGCACCGGCGGGAACTGGCGGAACTGTGGGACGGCTCCCGCCTGGCCGCCCTGGGCCTGATCGACCCCGGGCCGCTGCGCGAGCTGTTCGACCTGTCCTACACCGACAGCCTCCACCGAGGCGCGATGCAGTCCGCGCTCAGCTGTGAACTGTGGGCCCGGGCCACGGCCACCCAGCCGACAGCCGCCACCCACCCCTGAGCCACAGGCCCGAGGCAGGAGACAACCATGACATGGAGACTGCACCCCGACGTCTCAACCGTGGACACCGACTACGGAACGGTTCTGCTGGACGGCAGGGACGGCCGCTACTGGCAGCTCAACGGGACCGCGTCCCTCGCCTTCCGCGCCCTGGTCGACGGCAGCACGGTGCAGGAGACCACCGAGCGGCTGATGGCCGTCTACGACGTCGACGAGCCACGCGCCCGTGCGGACGTGGAGGGGCTGATGGCCAGTCTCCAGCAGGCGAAGGTGGTGCAGCAGCGTTGAGTTCGGTCGTACCGCACCGGACGGAGGTCCGGCTCTCCCCGGGCCGCCGCCTGCTGGTGCTGCTCGCCGTGGCCGTCGCCCGGCGCTTGGCCGCCAAGCCGCCGGCCCGGACCCGCGCCATACTGACCCGCCTGCGCAGGGGCGCTCGCCCGGCCACGTACGAGGAGGCCCGCGCCGCCCGGGAGGCCGTGGTAGCCGTAAGCCTCCGCTGCGCCGGGGACGAAGGGTGCCTGCCTCGTTCACTGGCGATCGTCCTGCTGTGCCGGGCCCGTGGCACCTGGCCCACCTGGACGGTGGGAGTACGGGCCCGCCTGCCGTTCGGCGCCCATGCGTGGGTGGAGGCTGAGGGGCGCATGGTCGAGGAGAAGGCGGACCCTTCCTACTTCCGCCCCCTGTTCTCGGTGCCGGCGGAAGGTGCCACCTGACGCCCAGCTGATGGGTGCTCAGGCGCCGAGTGCCCGCCGGAACACGTCCGTGTGTGCGGCGCACCAGGCGGCGAAGGTGCGTGGCTTGCGGGCGAGGAGCTGCTCGACGGTGTCCGTCCGGAGTCCGGCGGTGTCGGCGCGCATGAGGGTGAACCCTTCTACGAGGGCTTCGGCGAGGGCCGGTGGTGCTCCGTGGGGGAATCGGGACCGTACCGCCTCGTCGGCTGTGGCCACGTCGCGGATCTCGATGGCGGTCCCGGTCGTTTCCGCGAGGATGCGGACCTGGTCGGTGACGGTGAGCGTTTCCGCGCCGGTCAGGACGTACTCCTTGCCCTGGTGGCCGTCCTCGGTCAGGGCGATGGCGGCCACCGCGGCGATGTCCGCGGGGTCGATGGGTGCGTAGCGGCCGGGGCCGATGGGGTCGAGGACGTAGCGGGCTTCGCGGAGGGTGGGCAGCCAGTCCAGGGCGTTGGTCATGAAGCCGCCGGGGCGCAGAAAGGTGGCCGGGATGCCGGAGGCGCGGACGAGATTTTCGCGTTCGTGGTGCCAGCGGCCCATGGCGGGCATGGGGTCGCCCAGGACGTTGAAGGAGGACAGGTGCACGATGTGCCGTACTCCGGCGGCCTGGGCGGCGGCGACGGCGTGTGCGGTGTGGGCGGTGCCGATGCCCGGGGTGAGCAGGAACAGGCGGTCTGCGCCGTGGAAGGCGGAGGTGAGTGTCGTCGGTTCGTCCAGGTCGGCCACGACGCGTTCGGCCCGCTGGGGCAGGTCGGCGGCGCGGGCCGGGTCGCGCACGAGGATACGGAATTCGGTGCCTTGTGCGTCGAGTTGGCGGACGAGTTCGCGGCCGACGTTTCCGGTGGCTCCGGTGAGCAGTAGCATGACACTCCTTCGGTCATTTGCCGGTTAACGAGTTCATCGGGTCGGACGTTAGCCGGGAAATGATTAGCCGTCAAACGATCGACTGGCGGCGTCGGGTGCCTCGTCCCGTCCCGTACGTCGCCTCACCGAAAGGCCGCGATGCCCGAGTTCCTGGACTTGCACAGCAAGACATCGAAGACCCTGCGGGCCCTCGCCGAGCGCGGCATGCGGGAGCACGGCCTCCACCTCGGCCAGAACCACCTCCTCGCGGCCCTCTGGGAACACGACGGCCGCACCCCGGGCGAGATCGCCGCGGCGCTCCACGTCACCACGCCCACCGTCACCAAGATGGCCACCCGCATGGCCGCCGCCGACCTGCTCACCCGGCGCCCCGACGACCGGGACAGCCGCCTGGTCAGGCTGTGGCTCACCGACGCCGGACGCGCCCTGCAACAACCGGTCGAGCAGGAACGCCGACGCATGGAGGAAGCCGTGACCGCGGACCTCACCGACGACGAGCGGCGGCACTTGCTCAGCGCGCTGACAAAGATCCACCGCGCTGCGAACGACCTCCTGGACGACGCCTGAACTCTTCGACGCCTGAAGTCCTCGACGCCGTCATCGATCCGGCTGATCCGCCTCCGCCGGGCTCTGCGGGAGGTCGACGGTGACGTCGAGGCCGCCGCCGGGCCGGGTGGTGACCGAGATCCGGCCCCCGTGGGCGAGGGCGACCGCGCGCACGATCGACAGCCCTAGTCCCAGCCCCGGGCCGTCGGTACGGACGCGGGTCCGCATGCTCGTCCCAGACCTTGTCCGGCAGGGTTTCCGCGCTGACCACATCACCCCCGGCGGCGAGCAACTGCTCCAGCACACCGAACTCCTTGGGCGTCAGCCGCAGCAGCCGCCCGTCCCGCTCGGCGCTGCGCCGGGCCGGATCCAGGGCCACCCCGGCGGCACACAGCACCGGCGGACGGGCCGGCGCGCTGCGCCGCACCAGGCGCGTCGCCGTGCACCAGCGGCAGGTCCCGGTCCAGGACCACCACGTCGTACGGCGTGATCTCGCACTTGTCCAGAGCGCTGCGGCCGTCGAGGGCGACGTCGACGGTGAAGCCGTGCTTGCGCAGCCCGGCTTCGATGTACCCGACGAGGGGCTGTTCGTCTTCGACCAGGAGCACACGCATCCGGGGAGTATCGCAACGCCCGTATATGGAAGGCATATGGTCCGCCGATCGGCCGCCGATCGGCCGCCGATCGGTGCCGACCGGTAGATCTGGTCGCCCTCGAAGTCCTGGAAATCCCGTCAGGAAGGGTGATCGACCATGAAGACCCCGCACCGAAGAAGCGCGTACCGCAGAGAGCGGACCGCAACGATGAGGCGTGGGCGTGGAAGGGCCGTGGCCACGGCCGCCGGGGTGGTCTGCGCGGTGCTGGCGCTGGGCGTCCCGGCCCCCGCGACCGCTGCCGACCAGTCCGAGCCCGGAGACGTCGGGCAGGCGATGGAGAGCCTGGCGAAGACCGACGGGGTGGTGGGGGCCACCGGAGAGTCGTACGTCGACGGCAAGCGGGCGGGTCGGGGCACGGCGGGTTCACGCCTGCTCGACGGCAAGGGCGGGCGCGTCTCCCCGGATTCCCGCTACCGGATCGGGTCCCAGACCAAGCTGATGACGGCCACGGTGCTGCTGCAACTCGTCCAGGAGGGCAAGGTCGGCCTGGACGACAAGCTGGCCGACGTACTGCCGGAGGTGGCGCAGCGGGATCTGGTGGAGCGGGCCGATGAGATCACCGTGCGGCAGTTGATCCGGCACACTTCCGGCATCCCCGACTTCTTCGCCTCCGGGCAGTTCAACAACCCGTACGACTTCACGACCTACTACCCCCCGATCGATCTGGTGAAGGCGTCGCGCCAGGTGCCCCGCACGGGGGAGCCGGGCGAAAAGTTCACCTACTCCAATACCAACTACCTTCTCCTCGGCCTGATCATCGAGAGAGCGACCGGCCGCAGCCTGGCCGCCGAGCTGACCCGGCGCCTTTTCGCGCCTCTCGGCATGACCCACACCTATCTGCCCACCAGGCCCCCTCAGGGCATCAAGGGCCCGCACGCGCACGGCTACTACCCCGACGACCAGGGCACGCCGCGCGACGTGGACCGGCAGAACGCAAGCTTCGGTGGCGCGGCCGGAGGGATCATCTCCACATCCCATGACCTCAGCGCCTTCTACCGCGCATCCGACCAAGGCCGGCTGCTGCCCCCGGACCTGCGGCAAGTGATGCCACGGCCGCTCCCCAATCTGTGCGGCGGCACGGTCGCGGCCACCGCGGGCAACGGCCCCGGCTTCCTGGCCGTGACCTTCACCTCGGACGACGGCCGCCGTCAGTTCGCCGTGTCCGCCACGCTGAAGATCCGGAACGAGCAGGTCATGACCGTCGGCAAGGCCATGAACAAGGCCGCCGAAGCGGTGCTCTGCCCCGGCCGGTAACCCGCCCCGCCCGGGCCGGCACACGCGTCTCCAGGAGGCGAATGAGGAGGCGGGATGGTGTGGGTGCGGCGCCGACCCGGTGCCCCGTTTCCTTGGCCCGGCGGGTAGTTGAGCTCAAGTCTGGCTCCGCCGCGCTTCGCCGCAGCTGCTGCCGCACGGTGGCGAGTCGGTCAGTCCAGCGGTGCGCTCGACTGGGTGCGGGAGCGCGACGAACGGGTCAGCGATCGCTGGGCGGCATGGTCCGGACGCCGCGTGCGCGTATCGTCTCGCGCCTTTGGCGCAAAGCGGCCAGCAGCGGGGAGGGGAGGGGGCCGGAGGCTTCGTCGCCGTCTTGCCCAACGGGCCCTCGCCGGCTGGCGGATGGCGGAGCAGTGGATGGTCGCCTGGAGCGGTGGGCTCCGGTCCGGTTGGGGCCTCCCCTCACCTGCTCTTAAAAAAATGCTTGCTTTATATCAAGTACTGCATCAAGTGAATTTCTGAGAGGGGGTGGGTGGAGGGGGGGTCCTGTCCGTCGGTGCTCGTCTGTCCGTCGCGCTCCCGCGCCCCGGTCCAGCGCACCGCTGGGCTGACCGGCCGGCCACTGCGCGGCAGCAGCTGCGGCGGAGCGCAGCGGAGCCTGCCGTGAGCCCAGCCACCTGCCGGGCCAAGGAACCGCGACAACGGGTCGGCCGCCCCCTTCCCCTTTCTCGCTGGCGCTTTGGACCCGGAGGGTCCGAGACGAAAGCAGCACCCGCGCGAGCCGAATGCCGCGAGACGCCGCATAGGCGCAGCGCAGCGAGCCGCACCCCCCGCCAGGTGCGGCATCGCCCTGACCCGTGACCGACTGTCAAGGAGGTGTCATTGACCGGGCGCATCAGGATCGTGCTGTTCTCGCACTCCGCCGATGGCTTCGCCATCGCGCAGAGCGCATGCGAGGCGGCCGGTCACGAACCGATCGCGTATGTGTACGCGCGTGCGTCGCGCCCTGGACGCGGCAGTGGTCCGGGAGCGTCGGCCGCGGTCGCCGGCATCGTGGAGTCCCTTCCCGCGGGGGTCGACCTGCTGTTACCCCGCAGCGCCGCGAGTCTGGCACGGTCGTTGCCGGGCTACCGGCCCGATCTGCTGCTCTGCAATGGCTTCCCCAGGCGGATCCCCCGCCGGGTGCTGGATGCGGCACGGCTCGGAGGAATCAAGTCCATCCGTCCCTGCTGCCGCGCCACCGCGGCCCCATCCCCATCCATTGGGCGATCCGGGCCGGGGATCGCGAGACCGGGGTCACCGTCCACTGGATGGACGAGGAATTCGACACCGGGCGGGTGATCGTCCAGCGCGGCGGTGTGCCGCTGGAGGACGAGGTGGTGCCGGATGAGCTGTTGGCCCGTATGGACGCCCTGACCAGCGGACTGCTTCCGCTCGCCCTGCGGCGCGTCGACGCCGGTGACGCCGGCGAGCCGCAGGACGAGGCGAAGGCGACCTACGCGGGCTGGATGGGGGAGGACTTTCGCCGCGTGGACCGGACTCGGACCGTGCGGGAGATCCACAACCAGGTCCGAGCCTCCCGGTTCGGCGTGTACGACCCGCCTGGCCCCGTCGTTCAGGTGAACGGCCGCTGGGTGTCGGTGCTGCGGACGCGTACCGATCCGGGCGGAGGGGGCTTACGGATCGACTGCGCGGACGGTCCGCTGTGGATCGTCGAGTCGCAGGCCGTGGAACGATCGGAATAGCCCGTCACGCCTGCTCCAGGGCGCGGCTGATCCGGGTATGGAGGTCAGCGGCTCGCGGATCCTCGTACCTGGCCGTCAGGGTCAGCGCCTCCAACCAGTGTGTGCGCGCCTCGTCGGTGCGGCCCGCCGCGTCCAGCGCCGCGGCGAGCCCGTCGAGCGCCAGGGCCAGTTGCCAGTCGTCGCTCAGGTCGCGATGCGTCGCCGCCGCGCCGCGGTGGAAGTCGGCCGCTTCGTCGAACCGTTCGAGTTGCCGGTACGCCCCTCCCGCGCCTTGCCAGGCTCGCGCCTCGCGCGAGCGGTCACCGAGCCGTCGCTGGATGACGGCGGCCCGCTGGTACGAGGCCAGGGCGTCATCGGCGTGGCCGGTCGCCTGCTGGGCCCGACCCAGCGTGAGCAGCCAGTACCCCTCCCACATGGTGTTGCGATGGCTCACCGCGATGTCCACCGCCTGCCGCGCATAGCCAAGAGCCTCCTGGGGTTCGCCCTGTTCCAGACAGGCGGCGCTGAGCAGCCGAAGGACGTTGCCCTGTCCGCCCTTGTTGTCCAGCGCGCGGAACATCTCCAGGGCGCTTTGTGCGAGGTCACGGGCTCGCTCCGCCGCTCCGAGTTCATACGCCACCTCGGCGGCGTTCGCCAGGGCGACGGCCTCCCACTGGGGGGCGCCGATCTCCCGGAAGATGGTCAGCGCCTCGTCGAAACGGCCCTTCGCATCGCTCAACCGCCGCTCCCTGAGGCGGATCAGGCCGATGTCGTTGAGTGAAAGCGACTCGCCCAGCCGGTCTCCTCGCTCGCTGCGGATCGCGAGGGCGCCCTCATGGAAATCCGCCGCTTCGCCCAGCCGGTGGGACTGGGTGCAGGCCATGCCCAGGCTTTCCAGGATCTCGGCCTCGGCGCCGCGGTCACCGAGCCGCCGCGCGGCCCGCAGCCCGATGTGTCCCATGGCCAGCCAGTCCTCGAACGGGTTGAGCAGCATGTGCACGCTGCGCAGCACGACCGCCAACTGCCAGGCGATCTCGTCCAGTTCCGCCGCCTTCGCCTGGCGGGCGACGGCCATCAGATTCGCCGACTCCAGCTCGTACCAGGACATGGCCTGCTCGTAGCTGTCGAAGGTGGGGGCGGTGACACCGGCGTCCAGAGGGGTGAGCGGGATATGCGCCTCTCCCGGATTGATCCACCCCTGGGCCGCGTCGGCGGCGTGTACGTACCAGGTGAGGATCCGGCGCACCGCGACCGCGCGGGTCTCGGGCGTCTCCTCGTACTGGGCCTGGTCGGTCGCGTAGGCGCGCAGCAGGTCATGGAACTCGTAGCGGTCGGGCGCGGTCTGTTCCAGCAGATGGGCCCCGGCGAGAGAGTCCAGCAGGCGATGGGCCTGGGCCGTGCTGAGGCCGGCGATCGCGGCGGCGGCCGGCACCCCGAAGGCCGGTCCCGGATGGAGACCGAGCAGCCGGAACAGCGTCGCGGCCTCGGCGGTCAGCGCCCGGTAGGACCGCGCGGCTGCGGAAGCGTCGTCGTCCGCCCGAGCGTTTTCGGTCATGGGCGTACCTCCGATCAGTTGGCTGGTTGCCCCGGGGACGGCCTGCTCGCTGTCCTGGGGCGTTTCTGTGAGGGGACGCAGGGGCCCCGCCTGCGGAGTTACGGGACCCCTGCGCGGGACTCGACCGAGCCGCCACGGGGGCGCGTGCTGGGAGTCCTCTTGCGACCCGTTACGCGGTGAGGCCCTGCCACGTAACGGGCATCTGTGGGGTGTGGCGGGTCGGGTGCGGTGAGGTCGGACCGATGGCGAATATGCCGTTTGCCGACGACGGACACCCGCAGTTCGTATCTGTGTCCCCTGTACAGCGCGAGCGTCACGGAGCGGTAAGTGTGGTGCGTGTACCAGAACTTGAACGCCCGGCGTTCGGCGTCCGTCAGTCGGTGCACGTGAACTCTTCTGTGATCACAAAGCGCGCCCAGACGCATTTGCTGTGTTTCTCGTGCCTGTGGCCCCACGTTTCCGCCAGCTGTGAAACCAGGTACAGCCCGCGTCCGCTCTCTTCATCGGGATCGGGGGTCCGAAGTTGGGGGATCTTGTCTCTGTCGGGGTCGGAAACCTCAAGGAGCAAGGCCCGATCCTGGACGGAGACGGTGATCTCGATCAGAGCGAACGTCACACGACAGTGACGGATGGCGTTGGACACCAGTTCGTCAACCGACAGGGTCACGTCGTCGGCGAGAGCGCCGCTGATCCCCCAGTTCGCGAGGGTCTTCCGTATGCGGGTCCGTACACCCGGGACGCTGCGCTTGTGCTTGGAGACACGAAAGGTGTCCCGGCGGTCCGCCGTGGCGGTGGACATGCCTGCTGCCCCCTGACTCATCGCCAAGTTCGCACTCTGTAGTGGCGCGTGTTCAAGAGGTTAGGGCTGCATGCATGTGAAGTGCAACTCTTAGTTATGCATGCTTGCATTGCGATCGCCGTCGTGTTGTCGAGCCGTACAGTGGGCCCGGTGTCGCGCTGGGTAGTCAGCAGAGAGGTGGGGAACCCATGCCCGCAGGGGGAAAGCCGACCGTGCGCAGCAGGCGACTCGGTGCAGCGCTCAAGCGATACCGACTCGCCGCAAAGCTGGATCAGCAACAAGCCGCGGCGGTGATCGAATCATCGGCGCCTAAGATCAGCCGTATTGAGTCCGGCCATGTGGCCGCTCGCGTTGTCGACCTTCGCCTGCTGCTGGACGCCTACGGCATCAAAGACGGCGATGTGCGGGCACGGCTTGAGGGCTTGGCCAGGAACGCCAACCATCGCGGTTGGTGGCTCGAGCATGCGGCGCACTTGCGCGAGGACTATCTCGATCACATCGCGATTGAGGATGACGCCACTTTCATCCGAGAATGGCAATCCGTTGCCTTCCCGGGGCTGTTGCAAACCGCCGCTTACGCAGAGGCAACTATTGCGTCGGGCCCAAATTGTGTTGATTTCGAACGGGCGGCGCATCTGGTGAAGGCGCGCAAGATGCGGCAGGCGAAAATCGAGCCCGGAGGGGCCATTTATACGGCCATCCTTTGGGAACCTGTCATCATTCACCCGCTGGTCAGCGCTGCGGTCCACCGTGAACAGCTGTCCGCCGTGCTTGAGGTGAGCGGGAGGTGGAATGTCACCGTTCAAGTCCTGCCATTTACGGCCGGCTTGCTCGCGGGGATTTCTGTGTTTTCTTCGTTCAGCTTCGACTCCGACGCTGCGGTTGAAGCGGTGACCATGGAAAACCTGCGTGGTACGTCTGTCCTTGAGGACCCCGACGACCTCGGTGCTTACGCCAACGCTTTTGACCAACTACGATCGGCGGCACTGGCCCCGGATGTGAGTGCACGACTCATTCGGGGCGCACTGCGGAGCAGCGAGGAAGGGAAATGACCCCAGAGGTTATTGGACCGTATCGTAAGTCGTCTTACTCCATGCAAGAGGGCAATTGCGTAGAAATCGCCCCAACGGTCATCGGTGGCCGTTCCGTACGGGACAGCAAGGACAGGAGCGGCCCGCACCTGACGTTCACGGGTGACGCATGGCAAGCGTTCCTCCTGGGCGTCAAGTTGCGGGAGTTCGACCGTTAAGCAGATCAGACGCTGGGCCCCGGCAAGCCGTTGCCGGGGCCCCATTCGCCGGTGTCGTGTGGGTGACGCGTAGCTGTCCAGATCGAGCCGCTCGGCGCGCGACGTCTGGAGACGGAGACCGTCAGGGCTGAGCGTCGGGAATATCAGGCTTCGCCGAGCTCAGCATCGCACCCGGCAGGATCACCAGGCGCTCGTCCGCGGCGATCTTGACGTCGTCGGGCAGCCGGGCCGCGTACGTCTCCGTCAGGTCCCGGCCGATCACCGCGATGTCTCCGTTGGTCAACTGCCAGATGTCGGGGCAGCCGTCGCGGCCACCGGTGGCGTTCAGCTCCTTGGCGGACTTCCCCAGGCGTCGCTCGAACGAGGCCGCGGGGTCGGCCTCCCAGGCTCGCTCCATGAGTTCTCCCATCCCGCACCACGGAGGACAATGGCTACTCACTGTATGTGTGCATGACACTCATGGCAATGGATCGGCTACTCCGGGCGCACCAGCCGGGTGTCGTACGCGAAGATCACCGCCTGGACGCGGTCCCGGGCGCCGATCTTCGCCAGGATGCGGCCCACGTGCGTCTTGACGGTGGACTCCGCGACGACCAGCCGCTCCGCGATCTCGCCGTTCGTCCAGCCCAGGCCGATCGCCGTCAGGACCTCGCGCTCGCGGCCGGTGAGGGCCGCCAGGCGGGGGTCGGTGCCGTCGGCCGCGCCTGTGTCCGTCGCGGGGAGGTGGTGGGCGTAGCGGTCGAGGAGGCGGCGGGTCAGGGCCGGGGCGACGACCGCGTCGCCGCTCGCCACGGCCCGGATGCCCGCGAGCAGTTCCTCGGGGCGGGCGTCCTTGACGAGGAAGCCGCTCGCACCGGCCCGCAGACCGGCGTGGGCGTACTCGTCGAGGTCGAAGGTGGTGAGGATCAGTACGCGGGTGCGGCCGCCGGACGCGACGATACGGCGGGTGGCCTCGATGCCGTCGAGGCCGGGCATCCGTACGTCCATCAGCACCACGTCCGGCTGCAGCTCGGCGCACAGCCGTACGGCCGCGGAGCCGGTTTCGGCCTCGCCGACGAGCGCCATGTCGTCCTGGCTCTCCAACAGCATCCGGAAGCCGAAGCGCTGCATGGCCTGGTCGTCCGCGATCGCCACCGTGGTCACCTGGCGCCTCCGAGGATGCCCCGTTCAGGCCGGTGAGGAATCGGACTCCTGCGGAGCAGGGCAGTGAGCGGGGTTTCGCCCGCAGGGCGAAAGACGGTCCACCCCGTGACGGGGCGAGGGAGGCCGCATTGATCAAGAACTCTCAACTGTCAGTCCTCCCGGATAGGTTGGTGTGCATGACGACAGGAGCGATCACGGAGGATGCCGGGCATGCCCGGCACACCTTCCGTGTGCGTCTGTCGTCTACGGCCCGGCGCGCTCTGGAAGCCGAGTGGGACCGGTGCCGGTGGGTCTGGAACGAGTGTGTGGCCAAGTCCAAGGCGGTGAACTTGCACAACAAGGCTCACCCGGAGGACAAGCGGACGTGCGGTCCGGCGCAGCTCGACAGGATGCTGACCGAAGCCCGCAAGAAGACACCGTGGCTGCGTGAGGGCTCGTCCGTGCCGCAGCAGCAGCTCGTACGCGATTTCGGCAAGTCCCGTGCGAAGGCGCACAAAGACATCAAGGACCGGTTGCCGGTCAGGCGGCGGGCCGGGATGCCCAAGTACAAGAAGAAGCGCGAGGCCGACCCGAGCCTGAACTACACCCGGCGTGGCTTCCGCCTCAAAGACGGCCGCCTGCACCTGGCCGGGAACATCGTGGTAACCGTGGTGTGGTCGAGAGATCTGCCCGCCGAGCCGTCCTCGGTGCGCGTGTTCCGCGACAGCGTCGGGCACTGGTACGCCTCGTTCGTCGTCTCCGCTGAAGTCCAGTCGCTTCCCTCCACCGGTCGCGTGCTCGGGATCGACTGGGGTGTGAAGGAGACCGCTACCACCACATCCGACAACCACGACCTTCCTCACCCGGAACACGGCAGGAAGGCCCAGGCGAAGCTGTCGCGGTACGACCGGATGATGGCCCGCCGCAAGCCCGCCAAGGGGCAGGCAAAAGGGGCAGGCAGCCTCGAAGGGCTACCGCGAAGCGAAGCACCTGCGCGCCAAGGCGTACAAGAAGGTCGCCCGGCAGCGGCAGGATACCGGACGCAAGTGGGCCAAACGCGTTGTGCACGACCACGACGCCATCGCCGTTGAGGACTTCCGGCCGAAGTTCCTCGCCAAAACGTCGATGGCGCGCAAAGCGGCCGACGCCGCGATCAGCGCCACCAAACGCGCTCTGACCGAGATGGGCCGCAAGCACGGGCGGGACGTCCGCCTCGTGCATCCCGCGCACACCACGATGGACTGCGCGCAGTGCGGAGCGAGAACCAAGCACGCACTACCTCTTTCCGAACGAACCTATGCCTGCACAGCGTGCGGAGCCGTATCCCCCAGAGATAAGAACTCCGCCCGCGTGATGCTGGTCCGGGCTGGTCTCAACCCGGCTGGTGCTGAGGGCGTAAGACCTGCGGGAACGCTGCTCCCGCAGGCGGCCTGAGCCAGGAATCCCCTCCCTTCAGGGAGGGGAGGATTCAATGCTGCCCGCTCCGCTCGGCCGGTAGATGTACGTGTACGCGCCAGCCGCCCGAGGGCAGCGGACCCGCGTCGAGTGTGCCGCCGTACAGCGCGGCGCGCTGCCGCATACCGGGGATGCCCTGGCCGCCGTCCGGGCTGCCGGGGCCGTCCGGGCCGCCCGAGGCGGTGCCGGGGCCGGGGCCGGTGCCGGCGCCCGTGTCCGTGATGCCGAGGTCGACGCCGTGCGGCGCGTATCCGATGGCCACCTCGGCGCGCGCGCCGGGCCCGGCGCGCTTGAGGGTGTTGGTGAGGGCTTCCTGGACGATGCGGTAGACGGCGAGTTGCAGACCGGGGGAGAGCTCGCCGCTCCGGCCCGAGGTGGTCACCCGTACCGGCAGCCCCGCCTCGCGGACCCGGCCCAGCAGTTGGTCGAGGTCCGCGAGCGCGGGCTGCGGGGCCAGATCGGCGGTCGCGTCCCGCAACATGCCCAGCAGCTTGCGCAGTTCGCCCAGGGCCTCGCGGCTGGTGTCGCCGATGGCCTCCAGGGCCTGTGTCGCGCGCTCGGGGTTCTTGCGGGCCGCGTACGAGCCGCCGTCGGCCAGGCCGGTGATGACGGACAGGTGGTGGCCGATGATGTCGTGCATCTCCCCGGCGATCCGGGCCCGTTCGGCCGCGGCGGCGAGCCGCGCCTGCTGGTCCCGCTCCACCTCCAGCTGCCTGGCCCGCTCCAGCAGCGAGGCCGTGTAGTCGCGGCGGGTGCGGACCGCGATGCCGGCGAGCACCATGACCGCGCACGTCATCAGGTACGGCACGAGCTGCCGGTCGAAGTCGCCCTCGGGCCATCGCACGGCGGAGACGGTGATCTGGGCGGTGGCGAGCGCGCTCGCCCAGACCAGCTCGGGCCAGGGCCGCCGCACCGCGATCCCGTACAGGACCGCCATCCGGATCGCCCCGGCCTCCAGGGCGATCCCGGTCCAGGAGTCGACGAACCCCGGCACCGCCAGTACGCACATGACCGCGAGGGGCCTGCGCCGCCGCCAGGCCGCGGGGAGCACGAATCCGACGCTCACCAGCCACGGCAGCCAGCCCGGCACATCCGTCCCGTGTGCCGTCAGCTTCCATCGCCCACCGATGAGGTCGGCCAGCGCGGCCAGGGCCAGTACGCCCGTCAGCAGCAGGTCCCACACCAGCGGCCGGCGGGCGTCGAAGTCCCGTACGCGCCGGACGGCGAGGTGGAAGCGGCGGGTCAGCGACAGGGTGCCGGGGGACCACTCGGGGGTCATCGGGCTCTCCATCTCCCGGGCGTTCCGTTACACGTCGCGGCGGCGCAGCAGCAGCCCCGCCGCGCCCAGCGCGACCGCCACCCAGGCGCACAGCGCCACGAACGCCACCCCCGGCGAGAGCAGATCCGCCTCCGAGCCCGTCGCCATCAGGGCCTCCAGGGTCCGCGAGGGGAAGTACGCGACGGCGTCCTCAACCGCCCCGAACGGCAGCATGCCCGCCACCTCCGGGAGGATCAGCACCCCGCCGATGTACGCGCCGATCCCGGCCGGGACGCCGCGCAGCGCGGCGCCCAGCGCGAGCGAGATCACTCCGATCAGGGCGATTCCGGCCGCCGCGCCGACCAGGGCGCGGGCGATCCCCGGGTCGGTCAGCGCGGCCTCCTGGTCGGTGCCGTTCAGGAAGGTCTGGGCGAGCAGGAAGGTGGCGAAGGTGGTCATCAGCAGCGTGGCGAAGGCGGTGGCGCCGAAGACGGCTGCCTTGGCCCACAGCACCGGGAGCCGGCGGGGAACGGCCGCCATGGTGGCGCGGACCATGCCGGTCGAGTACTCACCGGCCGTCACCATGACCCCGAGGACGGCGACGATCAGCTGGCTGAACTGGATGCCGAGGAGGGTGAATTGCACCGGCCCGGTGGTCCCGTCCCCGTTTCCCGAGGTGTAGTTCGCCCCGATGACCGCGCCGATGGCGATCGTCAGCAGTGCGGTGGCACCGAGCGCGAGCCCCGTGGAGCGCACCGACCACAGCTTGGACCACTCCGAGCGCAGCACGCGCACGCGGGTGACTCGGTATGCGGCCGTGGCGGTCATGCGGCGGTCCTCTCGCGGTACTCGACGGCGTCGCGGGTGAGTTCCATGAAGGCTTCTTCCAGGGAGGCCGTGTGCGGGGTGAGTTCGTAGACGGGGATGCCGTAGCGCGCGGCGGCGCTCCCGATGCGCTCGCCGTCCGCGCCGGTGACGCGGAGCGTGCCGGGCGCGTCCGAGGTGATCTCGACGCCGGGCGCGGCCAGCAGGTCGCGCAGCCGCGCCGCCTCGGGGCTGACGACCTTGACCTCGCCCACCCCCGCGCTCCGCACGAACTGCTCCACGGTGGTGTCGGCCAGCAGCCTGCCGCGCCCGATGATGATCAAGTGCTCGGCGGTGACCGCCATTTCGCTCATCAGATGGGAGGAGACGAAGACGGTACGGCCTTCGGCCGCCAGCTCCTTGAGGAGCGTACGGATCCACCGCACGCCCTCCGGGTCGAGGCCGTTGACCGGCTCGTCCAGGATGACCGTGCCGGGGTCGCCGAGGAGCGCGGCCGCGATGCCCAGCCGTTGGCCCATCCCGAGTGAGAAGCCCCCCACTCGCCTGCCCGCCGCCTCGCGCAGCCCGACCTGGTCGAGGATCTGCTCGACGCGGCGGCGGGGGATGCCGTGGGTGTGCGCGAGGGCCATCAGATGGCCGAGCGCCGACCGCCCCTTGTGGATGGACTTCGCCTCCAGAAGGGCGCCGGCCACGGTGAGCGGGGCGGGGTGCTCGGCATACGGGCGGCCGGCCACGGTGACCCGGCCGCGGGTGGGGGCGTCCAGGCCGAGGACCATGCGCATGGTCGTGGACTTGCCCGCGCCGTTGGGCCCCAGGAAGCCGGTGACCTTGCCGGGCTGGACCGTGAAGGTCAGGTCCTCGACCGCCGTTCTGTCCCCGTACCGCTTGGTGAGCCCTCGTGCCTCGATCACGTCTGCCGCCTCTCGCCGCTGGGTTTCTCCTACGGCTCTTGAACCTAGGCAGCGAGCTGGGCGGGCCCGTCCCCCCGCGGACGGAAGTTCCCGGGCCCCGTACGACCGTGGGGGGACGGCCCTTAAGGGCCGACGCGAGGGCTAACGCACCACCAGAAACGCGTCGGCGTCCCGCGGCGGCCGGGCCGGGGGCGGCGCCGCCGCGCGGCCCACCGCGACCGCCCCCATCGGGTCCCACTCCTCGGGCAGCCCCAGCATCTGACGCACCACCGGACGGCAGAACATCGTCGACGACACCCACGCCGACCCCAGGCCCTCACCCGCCAGCGCGACCAGCAGATTCTGCACTCCGGCGCCGGCCGCCACCACGAACATCTCGCGCTCGGCGGTGCTCCGCCGCGCGTCGGGGTAGTCATGGGCGCCGTCCGCGACCAGGCAGGGCACGACGAGGTAGGGCGCCTTGCGCAGCACATCCCCGCGCCGCACCCGCTTGGCGATGCTCTCCTCGGAGAAGCCGTCGCCGCGCAGATCCGCGATCCATGCCTCGCGCATCGCGTCGAGCAGCCGCAGCCGCGACTCCTCCGACTCCAGGAGGACGAACCGCCAGGGCGTGGTGTGGTGCGGGGCCGGGGCCGTGATCGCGGCGGCCACGGCCCGGCGCACCGCGGCGCCGTCCACCGGCTCGTCGGTGAACTCCCGCACCGTGCGGCGCAGCGTGACGGCTTCCCGGACGGCCTCGGAGGTCCCGAGCCGGAACATGTCGTCGGCGGCCCCGCGGATCAGGGGCCGGGCACCCAGGTCGGGGTCGGCGGGGTCGGCGGAGTCGGCGGAGTCGGCGGGGTCGGCAGCGGCGCTGGGGCTGACAGGGCTTTCGAGACTGCTGGAGTGGTCCGTGCCGTCAGGGCCCGCCGTACGTACGACATGCGGCAAACCCCGCACCACCGCCACCGGCAGCCCGCCCGACTTCCCCTTGACCAGGTCTCCTGCCGAGGCCAGCTCGTCGGCCGTGGCGACCACGGTGGCGCTCAGCGGGTTGCCATGGGCGTCGGTGCCGCCGCGCAGGTCCTCCAGCACCCGCACCCCGGCCGCGCCGATGGCGACGTCGGTCACCCCGCTGCGCCACGGCCGCCCGAAGGTGTCGGTGACCACCACCCCCACCTCGACCCCGAGCGCGTCCCGCAGCCCGGCATGGATGCGCCGCGCGGAGGCGTCGGAGTCCTCGGGGAGCAACAGCACGGTCCCGGCAGGGGTGTTGGAGGCGTCGACCCCGGCCGCGGCCATCACCAGGCCGTGCCGGGTCTCCACGATGCGGGTGCGCCCGCGCCGGGCGACGACCCGGACGGCCTCGGCGTCTATGGCGGCCTCGCGGTCCTCGGCCTGGACGATGCGCCCCTCCGCCTTGCTGACGATCTTGGAGGTGACGAGCAGGACATCGCCGTCGGCGAGCCCCGGCAGGCCCTCGGCGGTCGCGGCGTCGGCGATGAGCTTGGCGAGGTCGTCGCCGGGGCGGACCTCGGGGATGCCGGGAAGCGCCCACACCCGGTACGTCGGCGCCTGCGTCATGCCCGTACCTCCTCGGCCAGCTTCAGGGCCTCCGCGGCCATCCGGGCCGTCGCCTCGATGTCGGTCATCATCAGCGGGACGGCGCGGCAGCGGATCCCGGCCGCCTCGACCTCGTCCACGGTGGCGGCGTCCACGGTGTCCACGAGCCATCCGTCGAGCAGCCCGGAGCCGTAGTGGCGGGCGACGGCCGCGGCGGTGGACTCGACGCCCACGGCGGCCAGCACCTTGTCGGCCATGCCGCGCACGGGCGCGTCGCCGACGATGGGGGACAGGCCCACCACGGGCACCCCGGCGTCCGCGATGGCCTCCCGGACACCGGGCACGGCCAGGATGGTGCCGACGCTGACGACGGGGTTGGAGGGCGGGAAGACGATGACGTCGGCCCCGGCGATGGCCTCCAGCACCCCGGGTGCGGGCTTGGCCTGCTCGGCGCCGACGGGGATGACGGCGTGGGCGGGCACGGAGGCGCGCAGCCGCACCCAGTACTCCTGGAAGTGCACGGCCTTGCGCGCGGGGCGGCCCTCGGCGTCCTGGACGTCGGGGTCGTCGATCAGGACGTGTGTCTCGATCCGGTCGTCGGTCATCGGCAGCAGCCGCACGCCGGGCTGCCAGCGCGCGCACAGGGCCTCGGTGACGGCGCTCAGCGGATAGCCCGCACCGATCATCTGCGTCCGGACGATGTGCGTGGCGAAATCCCGGTCGCCCAGGCCGAACCACTCGGGCCCGACGCCGTACGCCGCCAACTCCTCCTTGACGGCGAAGGTCTCGTCCGCCCGGCCCCAGCCCTGGTCCTCGTGGATGCCGCCGCCGAGGGTGTACATCACCGTGTCGAGGTCGGGGCAGACCTTCAGCCCGAAGAGGTGGATGTCGTCGCCGGTGTTCCCGATGACGGTGATGTCGGCGTCCGGCGCCGCCGACTTCAGACCGCGGAGAAAACGGGCGCCGCCGATGCCGCCTGCCAGAACCACAATGCGCATGCGAGACATACTGCCAGCCGCAGCCGTTGAGGGTGGTGGTGGGCGACGGGTGGGCGGTCGGGCGACGGGTGGGCCTGTCAGCCGCCTAGGGCACCCGATGTGTCCGGGGCGTCCGGAACGCGGCCTTCCGTCAGCTCTCGTACCGCGTCCTGCGACGGGTGCATCGGCATGTCGGTCAACCCGGGGAAGTAGATGTGCAGGCTGACGGCCGGTTCGAGCGCGTCGTTGACGACGTCGTGGACATAGCCCGGCGCGAAGACGCGCTGCGCGCCTGCCCGCAAGCTGTGCCGCCCCCCGTGCCCCACTCGCTCGGTCAGCTCGCCTTCGAGGACGGTCAGCACGCCCGAGGACGCGCCGTGGTCATGGGCCCCGCTGCCCTGGCCGGGGACCCAGCTGAGCAGCCACACCTCATAGCCGGGGCCGGTGCGCAGCCGGTGGTACCAGCGGCTGGTGGCGTCGTACTGGACCAGGGGCGCCCAGCGGGCGCGGTCGGCCGCGAGGGAGCGGGCCAGTCCGGCGAAGGCGGCGACGGTGGAGGGGTGCGCGGGTGCGGGCGGCAGCAGATGCGGAATGGCGAGCGGGTCACCGGCGATCTGGATGTCGCTGTTCATAGGGGGTTCCTCGGCGGAAGGTGGCGTGGCGGTCGCGGGGGCGGCCGCACGAGGCGGCGCGTAAGACGGCTGCGTCAGGCGGCCACGAGGGGCGGCGGCCCGGGGGCGGCTGTCGGGATGGCTGGAGCTCAGGGGCTATCGACAGGCATCAACAACAGCTGGAACAGCGACAGCGAGCCTGCACAGCGCAGCGGAACCCGTGGTCACGGGTCGCCTGGGGCGCGGGGGTCGCTGACATGCGGACAAGGAGACCGGGTCGTCGACCCTCGTGTCAACTTGACCGTCCGGATGGTGGGCGACTTTCACCCCATCCGGTTGCCGGGGCGGCAGAAAGGTTTGTGCCGACCGGGAACCGGTCAGATGGCGCAACACCCGGAATCCCCTGGGGTGCAACGGGATCGGCCGTGTTGGCGTCCTCTTCTGTGAGTAAGAGGAGGGGCGAGGGTGACGGCCGGGGAAGGTGTCAGCTTTAGGCCGATTTGAACACTTTCTGCGTCGCCTTGGTTCCGCAGAGTGAATAAGGGGCTCAATAGCAGATCTCGGCTTGACTGGCCCGGATCGGCGCACTTGTAATTTCACTCGTGTCGTTTTGCCGAAGGACCAACGGCAGCAGGCACGGGGACGCAATGACAGACGAGGGGCGCACATGACCGAGTTGTTCCAGCAACTGCTGGTCGAAGAGGCGGACGAGGAGCTCGGTTGGCAGGAGCGCGCACTGTGCGCCCAGACCGATCCCGAGTCGTTCTTCCCGGAAAAGGGCGGATCCACCCGTGAGGCGAAGAAGGTCTGCCTCGCCTGTGAGGTCCGTTCCGAATGCCTCGAGTACGCCCTCGCCAACGACGAGCGCTTCGGCATCTGGGGAGGTCTGTCCGAGCGGGAGCGCCGCCGCCTGAAAAAGGCCGCAGTCTGACGGCCGCAGTCTGATGGCTGCTGCCTGATGGCCGGTGTCTGATGGCCGGTGTCTGATGGCCGGTGTCTGATGGCCGGTGTCTGACCCCACGCCATACCAGACCTGGAACCAACGGTCCGCCTCCCGCCCCCTTGGCGCCGGGAGGCGGACCGCTGTGTGCTCAGCCGTTAGTGTGGGGCCCCGTCCGAGACGCGCGGGCGCCGCCAAGGGCGCGCGCGTCCACTGCAGTCCAGCGAACCGGGGCCCGTACCTCGATGTCCGTGCACAGCCACCAGGCGGCCCAATACCCGGCCGCCAACGCCGCGTTTGCGCCCACGCAGTCAGCCGTGCCTGCTCCCACGCAGACACCGGCGTTCCCCCGCCATGTCGTCACCGCCGTGCTCGTCGCCCACGACGGCGCCCGCTGGCTGCCCGAGGCGCTGGCCGGGCTGCTCGGCCAGGAGCGGCCCGTCCAGAGCGCCGTCGCCGCCGACACCGGCAGCGCCGACAACTCCGCGCAGCTGCTGGCCGACGCGCTCGGCCCCGACCGGGTGCTCCACCTCGCCCGCCGCAGCGGCTTCGGCACCGCCGTCGCCGAGGCGGTGCGCAGCGTCGAGGTGCTGGGTCCCGAGGAGCTGACGTACCTCAAGCGCCCCAGCGGCTGGGACCCCGTCAACCGCACCTGGCGCGACGACGCGTACGACATGCCGGAGCTGCCCCACGGCGAACCGGTCCAGTGGCTGTGGCTGCTGCACGACGACTGCGCCCCCGCCCCGGACGCCCTCGCCGAGCTGCTGCGGGTCGCCGACGACCACCCGCGCGCCGCGATCGTCGGACCCAAGCTGCGCAGCTGGTACGACAGCAGGCAGCTGCTCGAAGTCGGCGTCAGCATCGCCCGCAGCGGCCGCCGCTGGACCGGTCTGGAGCGGCGCGAGCAGGACCAGGGCCAGCACGACCAGGTGCGGCCGGTGCTGTCGGTCTCCAGCGCCGGCATGCTGGTGCGCCGCGACGTATGGGAAGAGCTGGGCGGCTTCGACCCCCGGCTGCCCCTCATGCGCGACGACGTGGACCTGTGCTGGCGCGCCCAGGCCGCCGGCCACCAAGTGCTGATCGCGCCGGACGCCGCGCTGCGCCACGCCGAGGCCGCCGCCCGCGAGCGGCGCCCCATCGACTGCGTGGGCCGCTCCGTCGCCGGACCGCACCGCGTCGACAAGGCCGGAGCGGTCTACACCCTGCTGGTCAACAGCCGCGGGGCGGCGCTTCCGTACGTCATGCTGCGGCTGGTGCTCGGCACCCTGGTGCGCACCCTCGCCTATCTGGTCGGCAAGGTGCCCGGGCAGGCGCTGGACGAGGTCGCCGGGCTCTTCGGCACGCTGCTGCGCCCCGAGAAGATCCTCGCCGCGCGCAGACGGCGCGGCCGGCCCGTGGCCGAGAAGGACGAGCTGCGGCCGCTGTTCCCGCCGCCCGGTGCCACGGTGCGGGCCACCGCCGAGCAGATCGCGAGCAACTTCGGCGGACGGTCGGAGCCCGAGCTGTCCTCCGGCGGGCGGCACGGGGCCGTGGAGTCCGGTCCTGGCGGCGACGACGCCGACTTCCTGGAGGTCGAGCAGTTCGCCCGGCTGAAGCGGATCGGCCGCAAACCCGGGCCGATGCTCTTCGTCGTCCTGCTGCTCGTCTCGCTCGTCGCCTGCCGCGATCTGCTCGGCGGCGGGTCGCTGACCGGCGGCGCGCTGCTGCCCGCGCCCGACGGCGTCTCCGAACTGTGGGCGCGCTACATGGACGGCTGGCATCCGGTGGGGACCGGCGGGACGCAGAGCGCGCCGCCGTATCTGGCCGTGCTCGCGTCGGTCGCCACGCTCTTCCTGGGCAGCACCGGCTTCACGCTCACACTGCTGCTGGTCTGTTCGGTGCCGCTGGCCGGCTTCACCGCGTACTTCGCCTCCCGGCCGCTCGTCGAGTCCCGGCTGCTGCGCGCCTGGGGCAGCGTCGCGTACGCCTTCCTGCCGGCCGCGACCGGGGCGCTGGCGAGCGGGCGGCTGGGTACCGCCGTGCTGGCCGTCCTGCTGCCGCTGATGGCCCGCGCCGCGGTCGCGGCGAGCGGGTTCGGGCTGGGCGAGCGGGCGCGCCGCGGCGAGCGGCCCAGCTGGCGCGCCACCTGGGCGTACGCGCTGCTGCTGACCTTCACCATGGCGTTCACGCCGATCGTCTGGCCGATCGCGGTGCTCCTGGGCCTCGGGGTGCTGGCGGTGCGGTTCGCGGAGAGCCGTACCGATCAGCTGGTGGCGTACGGGCTGCGCTTCCTCGCCGTCGTCCTCACCCCGCCGGCCGTGCTCGCGCCCTGGTCGGCCGATCTGCTGACCGACCCGGGCCGGTTCTTCGACGAGGCGGGTCTCGACTACACCACCGGCTCCGCGTCCGCCCTGCACCTGCTCGCGCTGAGCCCCGGCGGCCCCAAGGCCGGCGGAACGCTTCTGCTGCTCGGCTTCGTGCTGGCGGCGCTCGCCGCCCTGATGCGCGCCGAGCGGCAGCTGGCGGTCCGTACGGCATGGGCCGTGGCCCTCACCGGCTTCCTCTTCGCGGCGCTCGTGGGCGGCTCCGGCTGGGCCGGACCCGCGACCCTCGTCTACGGGCTGGCGCTGCTGAGCGCCGGCGTGGTGGGCGCAGAGGGCGCACGGGAGCGCGTCGCGGCGCAGAGCTTCGGCTGGCGCCAGCCGCTCGCGCTGCTGATCGCGGTGGCCGCGGCCGCCGCCCCCCTGTGGGCCGCCGCGAGCTGGATGCTGAGCGGCGCGGACGGCCCGGTCGGGCGGCGCGACCCCGACCAGGTCCCGGCCTTCGTCGCGGCCGAGAGCAGCACCCGCGACCAGGCCCGCACCCTCGTCCTCGACGGCGACGCCGGCCGCGCCGACTACGTCCTGGTGCGCGGCTCCGGCGCCCGGCTCGGCGACGCCGAGCTCACCGGCGCGGCCGGCGGCGACAGCCGGCTCGACCGCGTCGTGGCCAACCTGATCGCCGGCTCCGGCGCGGACCAGACCAGCCAGCTCGGCGGCTACGCCATCCGCTACGTCTTGGTGCGCGACAGTGCGCCGCGCCAGATGGGCCGGGTGCTGGACGCCACGCCGGGGCTCACCCGGCTCAGCCAGGAGGACGGCAGCGCCCTGTGGCGGGTCGACCAGCGGATCTCGCGGGTCGCCATCGTCCCCGGCGCCCAGGCGGGCGAGACGGCCGAGACGGGGGGTCAGGGCGGCTCGGCGGCCGGGTCCCGGACGGCCCCGGTGAACGTCCCCTCCGGGCCTGTCGAGGCCCACACCACCGTCCCCGCCGGTCCGGCCGGGCGGGTGCTGCGGATCGCCGACAAGGCGACGCCCGGCTGGCAGGCCACACTCGACGGCAAGCCGCTGAAGGCGACGACCGTGGACGGCTGGGCGCAGGGCTTCGAACTCCCGGCGAACGGCGGACGGCTGGACCTGAGCTACGAAACCCCCGTCACGCACACCGCCTGGGTGTGGGCCCAGGGGCTGCTCGCGCTGGTCCTGGTGGTGCTGGCGCTGCCGGGCCGCCGCCGTACGGTCGACGACGACCTGCCGGAGGCGGAGGCCGCCGCCGCGGCGGTCTCGGCCGAGGACCTGGCGGGCGACGGGCGCCGGGCGCGGCGGCTGCGGGCCGCCGCGGAGGCGGAGGCGCAGGCCGCGCAGCAGGTGGCCGACGAGCAGAGCGCTGGTGTGGAGGAGCAGCCGTACGCGGGCCAGGCGGGCCCCGCGGGCCAGGCGGGCCCCGCGGGCCAGGCGGATCAAGCCGACCGGACCGCGCCCGCGGACCAGGAGCCCGCCACGGCCCCGTACGCAGCGGTGCCGCAGCAGCAGTACGGCGAGTGGGACGCCCAGTCGTACGCGGGCGCGGGCTACGGCCAGTACGCGGGCGACCAGTATCAAGGCGACCAGTACCCGGCCGGTGACTACTCCGGCGCCGGTTACCAGGACACCGGGTATCAGGACACCGGCTATCAGGGCGGCGAGTACCAGGGCGCGGGCACCGGCTACCAGGGCGCCCAGGACCAGTACGGCCAGGGCCAGGACCAGTACGCGCAAGGGCAGTACGCCCAGGGCCAGGACCAGGGCCAGTACCCGGCGGACCCGTACGCGGGCGGCCAGTACGCCGATCCGTACGCCTACGACCAGCAGCAGCCCTACGCCGACGGCGGCACGTACCCCCCGCAGGGCGACACGACGTACGGCGGCGCCGACCCCGAGGCCCGCCGCGACGGGAGCGAGCAGCAGCGATGAACCGCACCATCCTGTCCCTGATCGGCGCCGCCACGGCGCTCGCGGCCATCACCGGCGTCGCCTCGCTGACCGCGGGGTCCTCCGACGACACGGCACCGGCGGCCAAGGCGGCCACCAGGCTTCCCGTCGAGCGCTCCACGCTCCTGTGCCCGACGCCCACCTCCTCGGACGTGGGCACCACCACCTACACCGCGTTCACCCCCAAGGGGACGGGCGCGCAGGGCACGAAGAAGGGGACCGCCGGACTGCTGCCCGCCCAGGGCCCGCAGGACGACTCAGACAGTTCGGACAGCGAGGGCGCCGAAAACGGCCAGAAGGACACTCAGAACGACCAGAAAGGCCAGAAAGGCACCCAGAAGGACAAGGTGAACGAGCCCGTCGTGCCTCTGAAGGAGCCGGGGAAGCCGGTCACCGCCGAGACCGACCGCTCGGACGCCCCCGCGCTGATCGGCACCGCCGACGGCCTCCTGGCCCCCGGCTGGACCGTGCAGCAGACCACCACCGTGGCCGCGGGCAGCGGGCGCGGTGTGCTGGGCACCACCTGCACCGCGCCCGACACGGACTTCTGGTTCCCCGGCGCCAGCACCGCCAAGGACCGGCAGGACTATGTGCACCTGACCAACCCGGACGACAGCGCGGCCGAGGTGGACCTCAAGCTCTACGGCGAGAACGGCCGGCTCAAGCCCTCGACCGACGAGGCGATCACGGTCCCGGGCCGGTCCACCGTCCCGGTGCTGCTCTCCACCCTGACGGACGTGGACGCGACCGACGCGACCCTCAGGGTGTCGGCGCGCTCCGGCCGGGTCGGGGCGACCGTACAGGCGGTGGACCAGTCGTTCGGCAGCGACTGGCTCCCGGCCTCGGCCGAGCCGTCGGGCAGCGTGGTGCTGCCCGGCATCCCGGCGGACGCGACCGACGTGCGCCTGGTCGTCTACGCGCCCGGCTCGGACGACGCGGACCTGAAGGTGCGGCTGGCCGGGCGGAGCAGTTCGATCACCCCCGCCGGACATGAGTCGCTGCACGTCAAGAGCGGGATGACGGCGTGGGCCGACTTCGGGAACCTCACCGAGGGCGAGCCGGGCTCCCTCGTGCTCACCCCTGAGGGCGGGGAGGGCCGGGCCGCTCCGGTCGTGGCCGCGCTGCGGGTGACCCGCGGCAAGGGGGCCGACCAGGAGACGGCCTTCATCCCCGCCACCACGAGCATCGAACGGAACGCCACCGCCGCCGACAACCGCTCCAAGGGCTCGACGCTGTCCCTGGTGGCGCCGAACGCGTCGGCGAAGGTGCGGGTCACCGCGTCGGCCGGGAGCGGCGGCGGCACCCCCGTCAGCAAGACGTACGACGTCAAGGGCGGCACGACGATGGCCGTGCAGCCGCCGCGCCCGGCCTCGGGCAAGGGCGGATACGCCGTGACGGTCGAGCGGGTCTCGGGCGGGCCGGTGTACGCGTCCCGGATGCTGGCGCTGCCCCAGGGCGGCGTTCCGATGTTCACGATCCAGGCGCTGCCCGACGACCGGAGCACGGTCGCGGTCCCGACGGCGCGCCGGGACCTGTCGCTGCTCAACGACGGGAAGCAGTGATCTCGGGCGCCGGCTAGTCCTGCCCGTAGCGCGGGTCCACCAGCTCCGGGGCGAGCCCCAGCAGCTCGGCGACCTGTTCGACGACGACCTCGTGGACGAGCAGCGCGCGCTCGTCCCGGGTCTTGGCGCGGATCTCGACCGGGCGGCGGTAGATCACGATGCGGTCCGGGCTGTCGCCGCGCGCGGCGATGAATCGGCCGAGCGGCACGGATTCGCCGTCCCAGCCGTCCCAGCCGTCCGGGCCGCCGGGCCCGCTCATGGTGGGCACCTCGAGCACGGCGAAGTCGACGCCGGACAGCTGGGGCCAGCGTCTCTCCAGCCGCTCCGCGGACTCCTGGACGAGGTCGAGGAAGGACTCCGCGCGGCTGACCGAGAGCGGCACCTGCGGCGGCGCGATCGGACCGCGCATCCCACGCCCGTGCCGATCGCGGCGGCGCGGGCACGGCTCGGACTGGTGGGGTGGTACGGGCCTGGTCATCACTCATGAGGGTAGCTGTCACCGGCACCTGGGCACGCGCTTACCAGACAGTGCGTCCGCTACCCGCGTCGACGCTCCTTCCGTACCGCCTTTTGCGCCGCTACGTGTAGGCGCCACTCATGTCGCCGGATGAACATTCCGGCCATCCTTCCGCCCGAAAACAGTCGCCTCTTGGGTCGACTTTCTCGCGCAAGATGATCTATATCGGATCGAGCGGTGACCGGATTCGTCCGCGCCGGTCATCGTGCCCGTCTGAGTCCGCGCTGGTCAGCGTCGATGTTCACGGATCGGGACGCACTGGGCGAACCGTGACGACACGGCGGAGTGAGCTGGTGGAGAGTCGTCGCGGCCCGCTCAAGAGTGCGGTACCGTCCAACGTCGTGAGCCCTGTACGTCGCTGTTCGCGCACCGCGTGCGGCCGCCCCGCCGTCGCGACGCTGACGTACGTCTACGCGGACTCGACCGCGGTCCTCGGGCCTCTTGCCACCTATGCCGAGCCGCACTGCTACGACCTGTGCTCCGAACACTCGGAGCGGCTGACCGCCCCGCGCGGCTGGGAGGTCGTCAGGCTCGCCGTCGACACCGGCCCGCCCCGCCCCAGCGGTGACGACCTGGAAGCACTCGCCAACGCCGTACGCGAGGCGGCCCGCCCCCATGAGCGCGCGCCCGGCGGACCGTCGGGCCCGGGGCAGAGCGGCCGGGAGGGCGATCCGCGTGAGGTCTCCCGCCGTGGCCACCTGAGGGTCCTGCGCTCACCCGACTCCTGAGCCTTCCCCTTCCCGTCCCTCCCGGCGTTCTGCCGTACGCCGCCCCGAGCGCGCCGCACGACGGACCTCACAGTTGCTCCCCAGGTCCTGCGGGTAGGTTTTGAACCCCAGAGGCCGCCAAGAGGCCCTGAATCCGCAGAACGTAGAGACCTGCAGAAGTAGAGACCTCCAGAAGGGACTGCTGTGACCGACTTGTCGCAGATCGTGAAGGCGTACGACGTGCGCGGTGTGGTCCCGGACCAGTTGAACGAGCCGCTCGCCGAGCTGTTCGGCGCCGCCTTCGCCCGGGTGACCGGCGCGCGTGCGATCGTCGTCGGCCATGACATGCGCCCCTCGTCGCCTGGTCTGTCGCGGGCCTTCGCGACCGGGGCCGCCGCGCTCGGCGCGGATGTGACCGAGATCGGACTGTGCTCCACCGACCAGCTCTACTTCGCCAGCGGCCACCTCGACCTGCCCGGCGCGATGTTCACGGCCAGCCACAACCCCGCCCAGTACAACGGCATCAAGCTGTGCCGCGCGGGCGCCGCCCCCATCGGCCAGGACAGCGGGCTCGCCGAGATCCGCGCCCTGGTCGAGGAGTGGATCGCGGGCAGCGCGCCCGACCCGGTCGCCGACCGCGGCACGATCACCCAGCGGGACGTACTCGACGACTATGCCGCCCATCTGCGCTCGCTCGTCGACCTCACCGGCATCCGCCGTCTCAAGGTCGTCGTCGACGCCGGCAACGGCATGGGCGGCCACACCGTCCCCACCGTCTTCACCGGGCTCCCCGTCGAGCTGGACCCGATGTACTTCGAGCTGGACGGCACCTTCCCCAACCACGAGGCCAACCCGCTCGACCCCAAGAACATCGTCGACCTTCAGGCGCGCGTCCGCGAGACCGGCGCCGACCTCGGCCTCGCCTTCGACGGCGACGCCGACCGCTGCTTCGTCGTCGACGAGCGCGGCGAGCCGGTCTCCCCATCCGCGATCACCGCCCTGGTGGCCGCCCGCGAGCTGGCCAAGCACCCGGGCGGAACGGTCATCCACAACTGCATCACCTCGTGGTCGGTGCCCGAGGTCGTCAAGGAGCAGGGCGGCACCCCGGTCCGCACCCGCGTCGGGCACTCGTTCATCAAGGCCGAGATGGCCCGCACCGGCGCGATCTTCGGCGGCGAGCACTCCGCGCACTACTACTTCCGCGACTTCTGGAACGCCGACACCGGCATGCTGGCCGCCCTCCACGTCCTGGCCGCGCTCGGCGAGCAGGACCGCCCGCTGTCGCAGCTGGTCGCCGCGTACGACCGGTACGCCGCCTCCGGCGAGATCAACAGCGTCGTGGACGACCAGGCCGGGCGCATGACCGCGGTCAGGGCCGCGTACCAGGGGCGCGACGACGCCGAGCTGGACGAGCTGGACGGGCTGACGGTGACGGCCGCCGACTGGTGGTTCAACCTCCGCCCCTCCAACACCGAGCCGCTGCTGCGCCTCAACGTGGAGGCGCGCGATTCGGAAACCGTCGCCCGCGTCCGCGACGAGGTCCTGGCCGTGGTCCGCGCCTGAGAAGCCCCTCAAGGGGCGTCCGAGGGGGCGCCTGATGGGGAGGGGGCGCCGCGCTCCCTCCCCGGCGGTACGCTGACTGCGCTGGACTCAAACCGAAGGGACGACGCCCCATGCCGCTCGAAGCCGGTCTGCTGGACATCCTCGCCTGCCCGGCGTGTCACGCACCGCTGCGCGAGGAAGAGGGTCCGCAGACGCCCGAGCTGGTGTGCACGGGCGAGGGGTGCGGCCTCGCCTACCCGGTCCGGGACGACATCCCCGTGCTGCTCGTCGACGAGGCGCGCCGCCCGGCCTGACGCCGTCCCGCGCAGTTCCCGCCCCGCCCCGGACCGCACCGCCCACGGCGATCGGAGGCCGAAGCACCATGCTCGACGAATCCCTCCTCGACGCCCCCGAAGCCCTCGCCCGCGCGGACGTTCGCGGGCTGCTGCGGGGGGCCGCGGAATCCGGCGCCCGGGTGCGCACCGCGGCCCGGTACGCCGCCGAGGCGGGGGTCGCCGACCTCAAGCCGGACGGCAGGCCGCGCTCCGTGCTGGTCGCCGGCCCGGGCGCGGCGGGGAGCTGCACCGCCGACCTCCTCGGCGCCCTCAGCGGCAACAACTGCCCGGTCAGCCTGATCGCGCCGACGGGCGTGGCGCCCGCCCCGGGCGCGCTGCGCTGGACGCTGCCCGGCTGGGCGGGCCCGCTGGACCTGCTGCTGCTCGTCACGCCGGACGGCGCGGAGCCGGGGCTTCCGCCGCTGGTCGAGCAGGCGTACCGGCGGGGCTGCTCGATCGTGGCGGTCGCGCCCGCGCACTCCCCGCTGGCCGGCGCCGTCGAGCAGGCGCGCGGGCTGATGGTCCCGCTGGCCGCCGGCCCGTACAACAACAACTCGGCGCCGTACGACACGGCGCCGCCCGCGCCCGCCGGAACCCCGCAGGCCGAAGGGCAGCACACCGAGCCGACGGGCACGGCGCCGGACGAGGTGACGGGGCCCGCGCTGCCGGGCACCCTGTGGGGGCTGCTCACGCCGCTGCTGGTCCTCGTCGACCGCATCGGCCTGGTGGCCGCCCCGCCCAGCGTGCTGCAGCAGGTGGCCGACCGGCTGGACCAGGTCGCCGAGCGCTGCGGCCCGGCCATCGCCACCTACACCAACCCCGCCAAGGCCCTGGCCGCCGAGCTCGCCGGTTCGCTGCCGCTGCTGTGGACCGAAGGGCCGGTCGCGGCGGCCGCCGGGCGGCGCTTCGCGAGCCTGCTCGCACTGCTCGCCGGGCGCCCCGCGCTCGTCGCTGAGCTGCCCGGGGCGCTCGCCGCCCATGGCGCGCTGCTGGCCGGTTCGCTGGCCGGCGGCGCCGACCCGGACGACTTCTTCCGCGACCGGGTGGAGGAGGCGGAGGCGCTGCGGGCCAGGGTTGTGCTCTTGTATGACGAACAGGTCAGCGCGCTCTCGGCCGTGCCGACCGCCCGGGAGCTCGCGCTCGCCCACGACACCGCGCTCAGCGAGCTCGAACCGGGCGGGGGCGGTGTGCTGGAGAACGCGGCGGAACTCCTCGCCATCACGGATTTCGCCGCCGTTTACCTGGCGCTCGCCTCGACGGAGAGATCATGACGGAGTAATCCCGTCCTTCCGCACGTACAGTCAGGAACCGCACCCCATGGACCGCCTCGTCAACACCGTCCGCCCCTACGCCTGGGGCTCCGCCACCGCCATCCCCGAGCTGCTGGGCACGGAGCCGACGGGTGAGCCGCAGGCCGAGCTGTGGATGGGGGCGCACCCCGGGGCGCCGTCCCGCGTCGACCGCGGCGAGGGCCCGGTGGCCCTCTCCGACGTGATCGCCGCCGACCCGGAGGGCGAACTCGGCCCGGATGCCGTAGGCCACTTCGGGCCGCGGCTGCCGTTCCTGCTCAAGGTGCTCGCCGCCGCCTCGCCGCTCTCACTGCAGGTGCACCCCGACCTGGCCCAGGCCGAGGCGGGCTTCGCGGACGAGGAGGCGCGCGGCGTCCCCGTCGACGCCGCCCACCGCAACTACAAGGACGCCAACCACAAGCCCGAACTCATATGCGCGCTCACGCCCTTCGACGGGCTGTGCGGCTTCCGTGACGCCGACGAGGCCGCCGGGCTGCTGGCCGCCCTTGAGGTGGACTCGCTCAAGCCGTACGTGGACGTCCTGCACGCCCACCCCGAGTCCCACGCGCTGCGCGAAGTGCTCACCGCCGTACTGACCGCCGACCGCGAGGCGATCGCGGACACCGTCCACCAGGCCGCTGCCGCCGCCGAACGGCTCGGCGCGCAGGACGGCCCGCACGCCCCCGCGTACCGCGCGTACGCCTCCATCGCCCGGCACTACCCGGGCGACCCCGGCGTGATCGCCGCGATACTCCTCAACTACGTACAACTGCAGCCGGGCGAGGCGCTTTACCTGGGCGCGGGGGTGCCGCACGCCTATCTCGACGGCCTCGGCGTCGAGATCATGGCCAACTCCGACAATGTGCTGCGGTGCGGACTGACCCCCAAGCACATCGACGTCCCGGAACTGCTGCGCATCGTCCGCTTCGAGAGCGAGGCGCCCGGTGTGCTCCGCCCCGAGGCGGATTCCTCCGGCGAGGAGGTGTACACCACTCCGATCGACGAGTTCCGGCTCTCGCGCTACGTCCTGGCCGAGGGCACCGGCCCGCGCCCGCTGCCCTCCCGCACGCCCCAGATCCTGCTGTGCGCCTCGGGCACGGCGGTGCTGCGCGGCACGGGCGGCGACGGCGGCGATGGGGCCGAACTGCGGCTGGCACAGGGGGAGTCGGCCTTCGTCCCGGCGGGCGAGGCCGTGGCGCTGTCCGGCCCCGGCACTGTGTTCCGGGCCACAGTCGCCGCCTGACGCACCGCCGTTTGGCGGGGCTGCAACAATGGCCCGCCGTACGCAGTAAAGCAACGGCAAAGCTGCCGTGCGACGGAAGGGACATTCGGCACAAAATGAGTGCATCAGGCGGAACCAAGGCGATTGTTGCCGCGCTGGGCGCCAACCTGGCCATCGCCGTAGCCAAGTTCGTGGCGTTCGCGTTCAGCGGCTCGTCGTCGATGCTCGCCGAGGGCGTGCACTCGATCGCCGACTCCGGCAACCAGGGCCTGCTGCTGCTCGGCGGTAAGAAGGCCAAGCGCGAGGCGACCCCGGAGCACCCCTTCGGCTACGGCCGCGAGCGCTACATCTACGGCTTCCTGGTCTCCATCGTCCTGTTCACCATCGGCGGCGTCTTCGCCCTCTACGAGGGCTACGAGAAGATCAAGCACCCGCACGAGGTGGAGCACTGGTACTGGCCGGTCGGAGTGCTCGTGTTCGCGATCATCGCTGAGGGCTTCTCGTTCCGTACGGCCATCAAGGAGTCGAACGAGATCCGCGGCAAGCTGACCTGGTCGCAGTTCGTACGCCGGGCCAAGGCCCCTGAGCTGCCCGTCGTCCTGCTGGAGGACTTCGGCGCCCTGGTCGGCCTGGTGCTCGCGCTCGGCGGCGTCGGCCTGGCGCTGCTCACCGGCGACGGCGTATGGGACGGCATCGGCACGATCTGCATCGGCGTGCTGCTGGTCCTGATCGCCCTCGTGCTGGCGGCCGAGACGAAGTCCCTGCTGCTCGGCGAGGCCGCGGACGCGGACCAGGTCGCCAAGATCCGCGAGGCCCTGGTGGACGGCGAGACGGTCACCGGCCTGATCCACATGCGCACGCTCCACCTGGGCCCCGAGGAGCTTCTGGTCGCCGCCAAGGTCGCGGTCCAGCACGACGACACGGCGGCAGAGGTCGCCCGCGCGATCGACGCGGCGGAGGCCCGCGTCCGCGAGGCGGTCCCCATCGCCCGCGTGATCTACCTGGAACCGGACATCCTGCGCACCACGACCTCGGCGTAACAGGCACAAGCCCGCCCGGCACGCCACGGCCCCGCCCGGTCGCCGCCCGGCCGTGGGCCCTCGCTCGGGTACGCGTCCTCGCATCCGCCGGCCCGGTACGGGCCCTCGCGTCCGCCGGCCCGGCGCGCCGAGGCCACCTCGGCCTTCGGGGCGCGGCTCCGGCCGGGGCCAGCGGTCGGCCCCGGCGCAGCGCGGGGCCTGCGGGGCCCGGCGCAATGCCCTGCGGGGCCCAGGCCCCGCAGGGCAGCCGCAGATCGGAAACCGGGAAACCTGCGGCAGGGGCGGGTCAGGGGACGGTAGGGGAGAACCCGCCCCCGCCCCACCCCGCTACTCGATCTCGCCGAGCACCCGCAGGATCGCCGCCTCGTCCGCGGCCTCCAGCAGCCGCTCCCGGAACTCCGCACTCATCAGCTTCCGCGAGAGCAGCGCCAGGATCCGCAAGTGCTCATCGCCCGCCGCCGCCTCCGGCACGGCGATCATGAACACCAGCTTGGCCTTCGTACCGTCCAGCGCACCCCACTCGATGCCCTCCGGCGACCGGGCGAAGCCGACGACGGGCTCGGTCACCGCGTCCGTCTTGGCGTGCGGGATCGCGATCTCCTCGCCGAGGCCGGTCGTGCCCTGCTCCTCGCGGGCCAGTGCCGCCCGGACCAGCTCCGCCGCATCGGCGACCTTGCCGGAGGTGGCCAGCAGTTCGGCCATCTCGCGTATGGCGGCCTCTTTGCCGTCCGCGGCCAGCCGCTCCCGTACGGTCTGCTCGGTCAGATACCCGGACAGCACCTGATCCGCCCGCTCTGCCGAAGCCCCCTCGGACACAGCCGCAGGAGCCGGAGCGGAGGCAGACACAGCCGCAGAAGCAGACACAGACCCAGCCACAGAAGCAGCCGCACCCGCCCCCTCCGCCGCAACCCCCACCAGCGCCGGCTCACGCACCAGCCCGGTCCCCCCGACGCCGCCGGCCGCCGTGCCCGGCCCAGAAGCCTCACCGCCACCCTGAGCCGCACCCCCGCCGAGCGACATCAGCGCGATGGTCGTGAGCGCCGTAGCCGCCGTACCGATCACAACGGCGACGAAGAACATCGGCACCCCGTCGACCGCACCGAGCAGCGCCACGATCGGACCGCCGTGCGGCACGTTGTCCTCGACCGACGCGAGCCCCGCCACCGCACCGGCGACTGCGCCGCCGAGCATGTTCGCCGGGATGACCCGCGCCGGGCGTGCCGCGGCGAACGGGATGGCGCCCTCGGTGATCCCGAAGAAGCCCATGAACAGCGCGGCCAGGCCGGTCTCCTGCTCCTGGTCGTCGAACATCCGGCGGCGGATGAGGGTGGCCAGCCCCTGGCCCAGCGGCGGCACCGGAATGGCCGCCGCGCACATGCCCATGACCTCGGGGTTCTTGGAGACCAAACCGGCGCCGAAGAGGAAGGCGGTCTTGTTGACCGGACCGCCCATGTCGAACGCGATCATCAGGCCGAGGATCGTGCCGAGCAGCGCCGCGCTGGTGCCGGTCAGCCCGCCGAGCCAGTCGGTGAGGTGCTCGAAGACCCACGCGATCGGCTCGCCGAGCACATAGATGAAGAACAGCCCGAGCGCCGAGGTCGCCACGATCGGGATCACGATGATCGGCATGATCGGCTGGACGAACTTGGGCACCTTGACCATCTTGATCCAGCGCACCAGATAGCCGGCCAGGAAGCCGGTGACGATCGCGCCGATGAACCCGGCGCCCGCCTCGCTGTCGTACAGCTCGCCGTGCGCCGCGATCCAGCCGCCGACCATGCCGGGCACCAGCGCGGGCCGGTCGGCGATCGCATAGGCGATATAGCCGGAGAGGATCGGGATCATCAGCTGGAAGCCGATCACGCCGATGTCGTTGACGGACTTCCAGAAGGAGTCGTCGGGGATGACGATCCCCTTGGGCGTCGTATCTCCGCCCAGCGCGAGCGAGACCGCGATCAGCAGCCCGCCGACCACGACGAACGGGATCATGTACGACACGCCGTTCATCAGGGCCTTGTAGGTGACGCTGCGCCCCTTGCCGCCGCCGCCGGAGCCCGCCGCGCCACCGCCCCCCGCACCCGGACGGCCCGCGGCGGAGCCGCCGTCCCCGTCGTACACCGGAGCGCTGCGGACCTGCTCGATCAGCCGCTCGGGGTGGTGGATGCCCTCCGCGACGCCGACGACCAGCACCCTCTTGCCGACGAACCGGCTGCGGTCGACGTCCTTGTCGGCGGCGATGATGATGCCGTCCGCGTCTCTGACATCGTTGTCAGACAGTACGTTCTCGGCCCCGATCGAGCCTTGTGTCTCCACCTTCATGGCGTGCCCGAGCGATTCCGCCGCTTGGGCCAGCTTTTCCGCAGCCATATAGGTATGCGCGATGCCGGTCGGGCAGGCGGTCACGGCGAGCAGCTTGAGCCCTGGTCCGCTGGCCCCCGCGCCGTTGGGGGGATCGGCTGGACTGGTCACGTGGTTCTCCTTCTGCGACGGGTTGAGCGAGCGCGGGAAGGTGCAAGGGTCCCCGCGCCGAACGCATCCCGCAAGAGGTCCGGACCGGAACAAAACCCAGGTCGGCAGGGCAGAGACGGCGAACCGGCCGAAGAAAGCGTCCACAGGCTGAAGAAAGCGGTCATCGGCTGGGGTTCGCTGCGCCGATCGGTGTAGATTCGTGACCGAGCCAGACGTCGCTGCTGATGGCGGTCGGGCGGTCCGCCCCGCGGACCGGCCGAGGGAGAGAGGGCCTCCGACGGACTGCGCACTGCGAACAGGGGACCCGTGTGTCCGTATGACCACGGCGCCGAGGTGCCGCTGTCGCATGCCCAGCCGAACCACTCTCGCTCGATACCGATCCATGAGGAGCAGCACATGACGAATGCCGTCTCCGGTCAGGACTTCAAGGTCGCCGACCTGTCCCTGGCCGCCTTCGGCCGCAAGGAGATCACCCTCGCCGAGCACGAGATGCCCGGCCTGATGGCGATCCGCGAGGAGTACGCGGCCAGCCAGCCGCTCGCGGGCGCCCGGATCACCGGCTCGCTGCACATGACGGTGCAGACCGCGGTCCTGATCGAGACCCTGGCCGCGCTCGGCGCGCAGGTCCGCTGGGCCTCCTGCAACATCTTCTCCACCCAGGACCACGCGGCGGCCGCGATCGCCGTCGGCCCGAACGGCACCCCCGAGGACCCGCAGGGCATCCCGGTCTTCGCCTGGAAGGGCGAGACCCTGGAGGAGTACTGGTGGTGCACGGAGCAGGCGCTGACCTGGCCGGGCACCGCCACCGGCGGTCCGAACATGATCCTGGACGACGGCGGCGACGCCACCCTCCTGGTCCACAAGGGCGTCGAGTACGAGAAGGCCGGCGCCGCCCCGGACGTCTCCACCGCGGAGAACGAGGAGCACCGCGTCATCCTGGAGCTGCTGAACCGCACCCTCGCGGAGAGCCCGCAGAAGTGGACGCAGCTCGCCTCGGAGATCCGCGGCGTGACCGAGGAGACCACCACCGGCGTCCACCGCCTGTACGAGATGCACCGGGACGGGACGCTGCTCTTCCCGGCGATCAACGTGAACGACGCCGTCACCAAGTCGAAGTTCGACAACAAGTACGGCTGCCGCCACTCCCTGGTCGACGGCATCAACCGCGCCACCGACGTGCTGATCGGCGGCAAGGTCGCGGTCGTCTGCGGCTACGGTGACGTGGGCAAGGGCTGCGCGGAGTCGCTGCGCGGCCAGGGCGCCCGGGTCATCATCACCGAGATCGACCCCATCTGCGCGCTTCAGGCGGCGATGGACGGCTACCAGGTCGCCACCCTGGACGACGTGGTCGAGACCGCGGACATCTTCATCACCACGACCGGCAACAAGGACATCATCATGGCCTCCGACATGGCCAAGATGAAGCACCAGGCGATCGTCGGGAACATCGGCCACTTCGACAACGAGATCGACATGGCCGGTCTCGCGGCGCTCCCCGGCATCGTCAAGGACGAGGTCAAGCCGCAGGTTCACACCTGGACGTTCGCCGACGGCAAGGCGATCATCGTGCTGTCCGAGGGCCGCCTGCTGAACCTGGGCAACGCGACCGGTCACCCGTCGTTCGTGATGTCCAACTCCTTCGCGAACCAGACCATCGCCCAGATCGAGCTCTTCACCAAGCCGGAGTCCTACCCGACCGACGTCTATGTGCTGCCCAAGCACCTGGACGAGAAGGTCGCCCGGCTCCACCTCGACGCCCTCGGCGTCAAGCTGACCACGCTCCGCCCGGAGCAGGCCGCCTACATCGGCGTCCCGGTCGAGGGCCCGTACAAGCCCGACCACTACCGCTACTGATCACCCGCTGATCGCCTGCCGATCAGCCACTGATCGCACCAGCAGCCGGTAGCCGGCCCCCGCCTCGGCGGGGGCCCAGGGCCCGCCCAGGCCGGTCAGGCCGGGCGGGCCTTCGCACGTCAAGGACCAAGCCCATGCCCCGCGGCCGCTACTCCCTCCACGACCCGCACGATCACACCCCGCTCGGCGAGGAACACTTCCACTGCGCGCCCGGCCCCACCGGCTGGCGCTACGTCGCCCAGCTCACCTCCCCCTCCGGCGATCACAGCGGCTCCGTGGACCTCACCCTCGACGAACTCGGCCGCCCCCTCCGCCTGGAACTGAACGCCGCGAGCTGGCGCGTCCGCGGCGCGGCGCTGGACGGCGTCACCTGGGTCCGTACCGACCCGTCCGGAGAACACGCGACCGAGGGCAATGTCGCCGCCCATGCCTTCACCGGCTCCTCGCCGGCCTTCCTGATCGCCACGGCCCGCCTGCTACGCCTCACCCTGGGCGCCCCCGCCACCCGCGTGCGCCTCGTCGCCTTCACCGCCCCCGTCCTCGCGCCTCGCACCCTCGACCAGTCCTGGGCCCTGCTGGACAGGTCGGCACACCCGACCGACACCGGCCCTCTGACGGTGGACGAATACCAGGTCACCGCGCTCGATACGGGGGAGCAGCACTCGGTCCATATCGCGGGTGACGTGGTGCTGGCGGCGCCTGGCATCGAGCTCGAGGAGCTCGAGAGCCCACCGTCGTCCTTCTCCGCACCCCTCCCTGATCCGGATGCTTGACCTCCGCCTCCTGCGGAGTTACAAAGGCAGTCGTTGGTTGTTTCACATGGACGGTCGAGACGTCGCTCGGACGTCGAGCCACCGGGTCGACACACCGCCCACCACGCGTGGCGCACTGTGCATCGCCCCCTTCTGACCTGCTACTGTGCTCATCTCACCCAAACCCCTTGACGGGGGCTGTTGGGGGAGGTAGGTTTTAACGGTTGCGGCGAGCAGGGTTTGCTCGTGGGCAACCGTTAGCACCAAGATCGCTTCGGCTCTGAATTCCGATTCGAGCGAGGCACTTCGATCCTGTAGGGAATCGCGAAGCCGATTAGGTCGGCCGATGCGGGTCTGCTAAAGTCGAAACAGCCGAAAGGCAAAGGCCACTCCAACGGCCACCAGAAATGAAATTCGGACCGGGAACGGACCGGAAAACGGATCTGGTAAGGTTGGAAACACCGAAGGGAAGCGCCCGGAGAAACCGGTGAAACGGTTTCGAAGGA
>NZ_JBIRSJ010000024.1:0-35124 GCF_044334165.1 Streptomyces sp. NPDC020845
ACCAAGGCATGAACCCCAACGCCAGCGGCGACTACAACACCCTGCCATGGCGGCTCGGCCTGCTCACCCAGACCAACTCCACCTGCTGACCGACCACCGGGGCCGCCGCGGATCCCGCACGGGACCGCGGCGGCCGTGGCGGGAGCCCTGCCAGGATGCGGGCAGCGCAGGCAAGGGTGTGCCGCCCGAATAGTCTGCCGCTGCAGGTGGCGGCGGTGACGGGTCGTCGGCTGAGACCATGACCAGTGTGTACGTAAACCTGCTGTACAAGGTGACCCGGAAGTTGATCTCCCTGCCGCCACTCCTACTCCGCAGCGATGCCGCGAAGGACGCGGAGCTGCTCGTGCTCCGCCACGAGAATGCGGCCCTCCGCCGACAGCTGACCCAGCCAGGCTACGAGCCACCGGACGTATTCTGGTTCGCAACCCTGTCCGGACTTACACCCCGCCTGTGCTGGCGTGCGGTCTTCCCTGTCACCCCCGGGCCCCTGCTCGGCTGGCACCACCGGTTCGTCGCCGCGAAGTGGACTACAGTGCGCGCAGACGCACCGGTCGACCGCCCACCACCACGGCGGTCAAGAACCTCGTCCTGCGACTGGCCAGCGACATTCACGCTGGGGCCACCGGCGGATCCAGGGCGAGTTGACCAGACTCGGGCACCGAGTCGCAGCCTGGACGGTGTGGCAGATCCTGCACGCAGCTGGCATCGACCCGGCGCCGCGTCGCTCCGGTACGACCTGCGAGGAGTACCGCGACGGCTTCGAATCGGTGCCGCAGGGCTCGGTCGGCTATGGGTACCCGCAGATCACTGTGGGACACGCGAGCAGGACCCACTGGAGCATCAGGGCAGCAAAGCGGACGGGCCAGTAGCGGGCCTTCCCCGCGGGCAGGATCAGGGCGATCAGTCCCAGAGCGGCGGATGCGCCGAAGAGCGGCATGGCCCATTGCTCGTAGTCGATCAGCCCGTAGTGGCACCCCGCGCCGGCGCATGTGTCGCGTTCCATCTGCCGGACGCCCTGCGCGAGGTGCGCGATCAGCAGGGCGAGGGGCAGCAGACCCAGGCCAACGACGGCGAACTTCCGCGCGGCGGGGCCGGCCTCGTGGAACGGGGATCCCGCCGCGGCGGAGGCTTGATCCCCCGGAGATGCTGGGGAAGTGGTCATGCCATCATCCCACTTCACCAGGTCGGATACCGCATGAGTGCTCGTACTCAGATACGCGCCCGCTGGATCGTTTCACCGCCCCCACGCTGTCCGCCAGCGCCGCCATGGCGGGCGCCGTGGTCGATGGCCCTCGTTCGGTAGCCGGCGTCGGCCCATGCCGCCGCTCGGCGTCGAGGCGGCTGCGATCGACACGGCGCCGATGGCGGCGCGTGGCGCATGGCAGGTGCCGTGCGAGAGCGGAGAGCACCGCACGATCAGCCCATGAGAGCCGCGGCCGCACTACTTGCCGGCGACCCACAGCGACCTCATGGCGAAGCGCGAGGATCTCAGCGTTGTTCGCGGCGGTCGACCGGCCCAGCAAAAGAAGGCAACCCAGTAGCTGGCAGAAGATCAGGTAGATCAGCCGCAGGCACCCTTCAGGCCGGACTGGCCGAGGACGCCGTCTTCGCGACCAAGCCGGAGCTGGCCCGCACGATGATCGAACGGTTCCTGGACGCCGGGCACCGCATCGACTGGGGAACGGGCGATGAGGTCTACGGCGGCAATCCGAAACCGCGGGCGGCCCTGGAGGAACGCGGCTTGGGCTTTGTCATCGCGGTTGCCTGTCCGGCCGAAGTGGCCACCGGTGCGGGAAAGTTCCGCGCCGAGGTGCTGGCCGGCAAGCTCCCGAAGCGGGCCTGGCAGAAGCTGTCCGCCGGGCCCGGCTCGAAGGGGCACCGTTACTACGACTGGGCCGTCATCGACCTCACCGACCCGACGCCGGGCCACCGTCAGCTGCTGATCCGACGCAACCGCACCGCCGGCGAACTCGCCTACTATCGGCGCCATTCCACCTTGCCGGCTCCATTGCGCACCCTGTCAGGACGACGGGATCCAGGTGGCGGGTGGAGGAGACCTTCCAGACCGGGAAGGGGCTGACGGGACTCGATGAACACCAGGTCCGCCGCTACCCGTCCTGGAGCCGCTGAGTCACCCTCACCATGCTCGCTCACGCCTTCCTTGCCGTCGTCCGCGCAGACGAACACGCACGGCGCACTGGTCCGGACGACCTGGCCCGCTGACCTGCGACGAGATCCAGCACCTGTTCCTCACCATCGCCGTCCGGCCACTGAACGACCTCGCTCACCGGATCGGCTGGTCCGACTGGCGACGCCGCCATCAGGCACGATCACAAGCCAGCCATTACCGTCGACAAGCCGCAGCCCAGACATGAAGATCACGATCTACACCTGGAGTACTGACCGATCTCGGCATGCCCGGCGCTCCGCCGGAGCGCACTCGAGCATGTGAGCATGAAGCCCCGGGAGCGTGCTCCCGCGTCACGGCAACGAGCGTGTCAGCCAGACCACTTCACCGTTGTCTTCCGTGGAAACGTGGTCCCGTTCGAACCCGAGCTTCTCAAGGACACGGAGCGACGGTGTGTTCCACGTGCCGACGGTCGACCAGAGCCGTTTCCGCCCGGTCGCGATAGCGGCATCGAGCACCGCGCCGGCCGCCTCAGTGGCGTAGCCACGCCCATGCGCGCGCTGGAACAGCTCATACGCGATTTCAGGCTCCTCCAAGGTGGAACGGCCGATGATCAGCCCGCAGTAGCCGATGAAGTCGCCTTCCTCACGACGCTGGATGGGCAACAGGGCGATCCCCGTAGTCGCCGTCGCGGTGAGCATCTCCGCGATGGACGCCCGGATGTGCTCAACCGTCGGGGTTCCCTTGCCGCGTTCGCAAAGGAGAGCGCACAACTCAGCAGCGTCCGAATCGGCCCACGGCCGCAGTATCAGCCGCTCGGTCTCAAGGTGGAACGGCATCGTCTCGTACGCAGTCATGCCCTCACTTTGCCCCACGGATCACCACGAACTACAGCTGGAGTAGTAGCCACCCAGACATCGACACCGTCACGTCGTCCGCTTCAGCGACACCATGCCCCGTGACGCACGCCCCGGCCCCCGATCACCACACCTGGCCCATGCACCATCACCGCCGCCCCCTCACCCGCTTGGCACACTTTTTCTTCCGGCATGGCCCCTGCGGAATGTCTCACTACGGCCCTATAGAGCCTCATACAGCGCTCACGCTCTGGGAGTGCCCTATCCTGTGCCGTTCGGAAACTCATCGCTGCTGCTCGGAGGTGGTCTGGCGCGCCATCACGGTCTGCTGGAACCCTGTCCGGTGATCGTTTCTCTGGTGCACCAGGTGGCTCGGAAACTGCTCGCGGTCCCGGCGTTGCTGCTGCGGCGGGACGCATCCAAGGAAGCGGAACTGTTGGTGCGGCGGCACGAGAACGCGGTGCTGCGCAGGCAACTGTCGGGACCGGTGCGGTACGAGCCAGCAGATCGGCTGTGGTTCGCGGCGCTGTCCTCGCTGATTCCCCGTCGCCGGTGGGCGCAGGTGTTCCCGGTGACGCCTGGGACGTTGCTCGCGTGGCATCGCAGGTTGATCTCCAGGAAGTGGGACTACAGCAAGTGCCGGGCCAGGCCCGGGAGACCGTCGACGGCGGGTGCGGTGAAAGCGCTGGTGGTGCGGCTGGCCAGGGAAAATCCGGGTTGGGGCTGCCGTCGGGTCCAGGGCGAACCGATTCGGCTCGGGCATCCGGTGGGCTCGACGACGGTCTGGGAGATCCTGACGTCTGCTGGCATTGATCCGGCCCCGCGCCGCGGCGGCCCGACGTGGCGTGAGTTCCTGACCGCGCAGGCCGACGGCGTCATCGCCTGCGACTTCGTCCACATCGACCTGGTCGACCCGCGCCGAGTGTACGCGCTGGTGTTCCTTGAGCACGGCGCACGTCGGCTGCACGTCGCGGGAGTGACTTCGCATCCCACCGGGTCCTGGACGGTCCAGCAGGCGAGAAACCTCGCTGTCGAGTTCGGCGTGCGGGTGGACTCGCTACGTTTCCTGCTTCGCGACCGGGACGCGAGGTACACCGAATCCTTCGACGCGGTCTTCACGGCCGACGACATCGAGGTTGTGAAGACCGCGCCGCGGGCTCCCCGGATGAACGCGCACTGCGAGCGGGTGATTGGCACCTTGCGGCCGAAATGAGCTACGCGAGGACTGGTCCGCGCCCGGGGCAGCACCCCGGTACCGGTCGCCGTCCTCCTTTCGACGGACGACCCAGGTCTCAGTCGGCCGCGCGGGCGGCGAGGAGCGCCACGGTCTCCTCCCACAGCTCCTTCTGCGCAAGCGGGGACCGGCCGGGCTCGGGGCATTGCAGGCGGCGGGCGTCGCGTACGGAGAAGTAGCCGCCGCTGGTGCCCGCGAGCGCCGGGTCGGTGGCGAGTCGCACGATGATGCCGGCGCCCTTGCGGGGATCGCCGATCTTCAGGGTGTTCAGCACCCGCTGCAGGACAGCGGAGCCGGGCAGGTCCCGGCCCAGGCCGGTGGCGTTGAAGCCGGGATCGCAGCAGTTCACCGTGATCTTGTCCGGATCCAGGCGCCGGGCAAGGTCCTGCGTCCACATGATCGTCATCAGCTTGGTGCGCCCGTACAGAGGCATCGACTCCCGGCGGGTGTAGGCGTCGGTACGGCGCAGGTCCTCGGCCGGCGCGATGGTCTTCGCCTGCCGGGAGGCCTCGGAGGCGACGTTGACGATCCGGGCCGGCGCTGAGGCGCCGAGCTTCTCCTTCAGCGCCTCCGTCAGGACGAACGGGCCCAGGTAGTTCACGGCCGTCATCTCCGCAAAGCCTTCGGCGGTGATGCGCTGCGCGAAGGCGTGGAGGCCGGCGTTGTTGACCAGGACGTCCAGGCGCGGGTAGTGCGCGGCGATCTCCTCACCCACGCGGCGCGCGTCGGAGATCAGGCCGAGGTCGGCGTGGAAGACGTCGACGGGCCCGTCGGTCACCGCCCTGAGCTCGTCGACGAGGGCTTCGGCCCTGCTGCGGGAGCGAGCCACGGTGCCGATGCGGTAGCCCTGCCGGGCCAGCTCGAAGGCGGCGATGCGGCCCAGTCCGGAGGTGGCTCCGGTGATCACGGCGACGGGACGGTCCATCCCACAACCCCATTCGTGAGGTACCTCATGATTATGTTGTGGGAGGATACCTGAACCATGGAGCAGCACGAAGCACCAACCACGGCCAGCACGCCGGAGCGGGTGGGACTGTCCTTCCTCACCCTCGCCCACAGCCTGCGCGAACAGGTCGACCAGCACATGATGGCGACCGCGGGACTGTCTCTGTCCCGCACCAAGGTCCTCCAGGCGCTGGCCGGCCGCGGCGCGCTGCACCAGGCCGAACTCGCCACCGCCCTCGGACAGGCCCCGCGCTCCGTCACCCAGATCGTGGAAGGCCTGGAACGCCTCGGCCTGGTCAGCCGCACCGGCCACCCTGAAGACCGCCGCCGCAAGACCGTCGCGCTGACGAATACGGGTCGCACGACCTTGGCAGCCGCAGAAGAGGCAGGAACGCGCGTGCTTCGTCAGCTCTTCGGCTCGCTGGCACCGCGGCAGCTGGCAGACCTGGACGCGCTGCTCACCCTTGTGAGGACGACCCTTGTGAGGACCACCCTGGCAGGCGACGAGGCCGGCTGACGCGCAACGTGCGGCCTCAGAACCGCGATTGCTCAGCGCCAGGGAACGGTCTTCAACGGGGCAGTTTGGCGGTGCGTTCCGGGTGGGCGGCAGTGACGTAGCGCATGGCGGTCTGCTCGGTGATGCCGAACAGGCGCATCAGCCTGAGCGGGTCGGCGCTTTCGGCTACTTCGTTGAGGATGCGTGTGGGACTCTGTCGCCCGATTCGGTCGACCTGGTGAAACCGGTGGGCTCCGAACCGAGCGCTTGCGCGTTACGGAGAACTCGGCAATCAGTTACTCCCCGATCGCGCCAGATAGGCCATGTGCCGGCGTGCGGAGCAGACCGGAGTCACTCACGGCTGCCGCGCCCCCCTGTTCGAGGCGACCACAAACGCACAGCAGACACAGAGCCTCGCACCCCTGCGGGCCTTCGTCCACTCATGGGCCGTACTCGTCGCCATCGAGCGGCATCCGGAACGCGCCGCCCACCTCCGGGAACCCGAGCGGATTGTCGATATGGCCGAACAGGACCCGACGGCGGCTATCCAGGAAATTCAGCAGATCCGCAAGGCCGCGGAGGCCGAGGCGGGGCGGTGACCGAGGCTCAGGCTCGATGCCGTGCGTCGAACTGAACGGAATGCGAGGTGAGCTTCTCCAACAAGGTGATCAGCGTGGTCTGCTCGTCCTCGCTGAGCGAGCCCGCCCATTCCTGTTCGCGGGCATTGTGCTCTCGAAAGGCCTCGGTGATGGCGGCCAGGCCTTGCTCCGTCAGACTCAGGTGGACCGCACGCTTGTCGTGCGGAGCTCGTTCCTTGCTGATCAGGCCGTCCTTCTCCAAGGTGGCGACCAGCGCGGAGACCGCCGCACGGCTCATGCCGGACAACTCGGCGATCTTCTTGGCCTCGACCGGACCGGTGAGCCAGGCGACGAAGAGCACCCGAAATCCGGGCCAGGACCAGCCGCGCGGCCGGTGGACGGTGGATTCCAGGTCGTAGACCAGCATGTTCGCGGCGCGGTGCAGGCTGAGCACCAGACGCATGGCGAGCGGATCCACGTCCGGAAGTTCCCGGATGGTGCGCGCGACGGCGTGGTCGATGAACGACCAGAAGTGCAGTTGTTCGTTGTCCGGCTGGTCCTGGGGCACATTCGGAGTGTAGGCGGCACACGCCTCGGGGTCCGTACGCGCCCGGGCTCCTTGCCGAATCCCGCTGCCGGTGCGGCAGCGGACCGTGGGAGCGCATCGACGCGTCGCATCGCGGTCATCCCGTCGTACTGCTCTCGGTCACCCGCTCACTGCCGATCCGCTGCGGGATGCTCTCCGCGGCGGGGCGCCGGGTGAGCAGCAGCAGGCAGCCGAAGCTGAAGCCCGTGATGGCGACGAGGTAGAGGGTGATCGGCCACGTCTGGTGGTCGATGTCGTACAGCGCGGTGGCCACGGTGGGAGCGATGCCGCCACCGAGGATGGCACCGAGCTGGTAGCCGAGGGAACTGCCGCTGTAGCGGAGGCGGGCGGGGAACAGCTCGGAGAAGAAGGCGGCCTGCGGTCCGTAGGTGAAGCCGAGGACGATCGCCATGACGACGAGCGCGAGCAGAATGGCCAGGGTGTCGGAGGTGTCGATCAACGGGAAGAAGACGGAGGACCAGATCACCAGCCCCACCGCGCCGGCGACGAAGACCCGGCGGCGTCCGAGCCGGTCGGACAGTGCCGCGGACCAGGCGGTGGTGGCCAGCCAGACGGTGGCGGCGATCAGGACGAGCACCAGCATGGTGTCGCGGCTGAAGCCGAGCGTCTGGGTGCCGTAGGCAAGGGTGTACGCCATGAAGATGTAACCGAGGGCGTTGTTGCCGACGAAGGTGCCACCGGCGAGGACCACCTCGCGCCACCGATGGCGCAGGACCTCGAGGACCGGCAGCCGAGCGGGCCGCTCGTTGTCGCCGCCTTTTTGTACGGTCTCGAATTCGGGGCTCTCCTCGACCTTGGCCCGGATCACCAGGCCGACGGCGACCAGGACACCGCTGGCGAGGAACGGGATGCGCCAGCCCCAGTCGCTGAACGCGGAGGCGCCGAGCCCGTGGGAGGTGGCGAGGAAGACGAGATTGGCGAGGATCAGCCCACCGGGCACGCCCATCTGCGGAAAGCAGCCGTAGAAGCCGCGTTTGCCTTCCGGTGCGTGCTCGACCGCCATGAGGACCGCGCCGCTCCATTCGCCGCCGACGCCCAGTCCCTGGACGAAGCGCAACAGGACGAGCAGGACGGGTGCCCAGATGCCGACCGTGGCATAGGTGGGCAGCAGGCCGATGCCCGCGGTGGCGAGGCCCATCAGGGTGAGGGAGAGCACCAGCATCGTCTTGCGGCCGGTCCTGTCACCGAAGTGGCCCATGATCACGCCGCCGAGGGGGCGGGCCGCGAACCCGACCGAGTAGGTCGCGAAGGAGGCGAGCGTGCCGGCTGTCGACGAGAACTGCGGGAAGAACTGGGGGCCGAAGACCAGGGCCGCCGCTGTGCCGTAGATGAAGTAGTCGTACCACTCGACGGCCGTGCCGACGAAGCTGGCGGTGGCCACACGGCGCAGGGCACGCCGGCTGTCAGGGCGGGGGGAATTGGGGGACAAGGGGGCTCCTCCTGGGGAGGTGCGCTTCAGCGCGCGGGGAGGGGAAGCCGGCCCGTCCGCCCACGGTCCGGAGGCCACGGGCCGGACCGGGAATCGGTCGCACGGCGCCGTGTCCGGCACAAGGTATGTGTCAACCGCCACCCCCGCAAGGTTTCCGGCGAGTAGCAGAAATTTCGGCTCCGGGGTTCCCAAGAGCCGTCCTCGGGGGTACGGTCCCAAACTAATCAAAGCTTTGATTACATGCTTTGGTCCGACTGTACCCACTTCGCCCCGGACACGGGGTATCCGTCTGACTCCCGGCCGGGCATCCCGCCCGATGCCCGGCCGGGCCCCGCCAAGGGAGTCATCCCATGCCCGAAGCCGTCGCTCCCCCGAGCCCGGGTGCCCTGCGCGCCTGCATGTCCCGCTTCGCCACCGGCGTCACCGTCGTGACGTTCGACGGCGCCGACGGCCCGCGCGGGGCCACGATGAATTCCTTCACGTCCGTCTCGGCCGACCCCCCACTCGTGCTCATCAGCGTCGCCCGGCGCGCCCGCTGCCACGACCAGCTCCTCGACCGGCCGTTCTGCGTCAACATCCTCGGCGCCGAACAGGAGTCCGTGGCCCGGCAGTTCGCCGGAGTGCAGGACGCGGCCGAGCCTCGCTGGGTGGAGGGCGCACGCGTCGCCCGCCTCGCGCACCCCCTCGCCTGGGTCGAGTGCGACCCGTGGCGCTCGTACGACGGCGGCGACCACACCCTTGTCCTGGGCCGGGTCACCGACCTGGGTCATCGCGACGGCGACGCCCTCACCTACGCCTGGAGCCGTTTCGGCACGGCGGTCGAGGCCACCGACGGCATCGAACACCTCATCTGACCAGTACCCCTGGCCCGCACCATCTCTCAGGAGCACGAACATGGCCGCACGCACCGGCAAGGAATACCTCGAGCGACTCTCCGCCTCCCGCCCCACCGTCCACATCCAGGGAGAGACCCTCACCGGCGGGATCCAGGACCACCCGGCCTTCCGCAACGTGGTGCGCACCTACGCGGAGCTGTACGACCTCCAGCACTCCGCCGGGCACAAGGACACCCTCACCTACACCTCCCCCACCTCCGGTGATCCGGTCGGCACCTCCTTCCTCACCCCGAAAACCCCGGAGGACCTGATCAAGCGGCGCAAGGCGTTCAAGGTGTGGGCCGACCACAGCAACGGCATGCTCGGCCGCACCGGCGACTACATGAACAGCTCGCTGATGGCCCTCGCCTCGGCCGCCGACTGGTTCGCGCAGGCCAACCCGGCGTTCGGCGAGAACATCCGCCGCTACTACGAGAAGGTCCGCGAAGAGGACCTCCTGTGCACCCACACGCTGATCCCGCCACAGGTCAACCGCTCGGTCGCCGGCACCCAGCAGGCCGGCGGGAAACTGGCCGCGCGGATCGTGAAGGAGGACGACAACGGCGTCGTCATCCGCGGCGCGCGCATGCTGGCCACCATCGCGCCCTTCGCCGACGAGATGCTGGTGTTCCCGTCGACGGTGCTGCGCGGCACACCCGAGGACAAGCCGTACTCGTACGCGTTCGCCGTCCCGAACGACGCCCCGGGACTGCGCTACATCGCCCGCGAGCCCCTGGACTACGACCGTCCGCGCCACGACCACCCCCTCGCGGCCCGCTTCGAGGAATCCGACTGCGTGGTCGTCTTCGACGACGTGCATGTGCCGTACGAGCGCTGTTTCGTCCTCGGTGACGCCGAGCTGTGCAACGGCTTCTACTCCCAGACGTCGTCCGTGGCCCACATGACCCACCAGGTCGTCACGCGCACGACCGCCAAGACCGAGTACATCCTCGGCCTGGTGTCCCTGCTGACCGAGGCCATCGGCATCGAGCAGTTCCAGCACGTCCAGGAGGACATCGCCGAGATCATCGCGACGCTGGAGATGCTCCGCGCCTTCCTGCGCGCCGCCGAGGCCGACGCCGAGATCAACGAGTACGGCGTACTCACCCCGGCGTTCGCCCCGCTCAACGCCGCCCGCAACCTCTACCCCAAGCTCTATCAACGCTTCCCGCAGATCCTGCGCAAGCTCGGTGCCTCCGGCCTGATGGCAACCCCCACCGAGCTCGATATCACCGGCCCGGCGGCCGAGGACATCGAGGCATACCTGCAGTCCGCCACGCTGACCGGCCCCGAGCGGGTCAAGCTCTTCCGGCTCGTGTGGGACACCTGCATCTCCGCCTTCTCCAGCCGCCAGGCGCTGTACGAGTACTACTTCTTCGGCGACCCGGTCCGGATGGCGGGCGCGTACGTCAAGTCGTACGACCGTGAGCCGTACAAGACCAGGGTGCAGGCATTTCTGGAGCGTTCCTGATGACGCATCCGCTCGGGAACCCGCCGACGAAGATCGTCGCGGTCCACCTCAACTATCCCAGCCGGGCCAGGGAACGCGGCCGCGTCCCGTCCCAGCCGTCGTACTTCCTGAAGCCCCCGTCATCGCTGGCGGGCACCAAGGAGGCCATCGTGCGGCCGGCGGGCTGCGAACTCCTCGGTTTCGAGGGCGAGATCGCGCTCGTCATCGGCTCGCGCGCGCAGCGCGTGGCGCCGGAGGACGGCTGGTCGTACGTCCGCTGGGTCACGGCCGCCAACGACGCGGGCGTCTACGACCTGCGGTACGCCGACCGTGGCTCCAACCTCCGCTCCAAGGGCGCCGACGGGTTCACCCCGGTCGGGCCCCGCCTGCTGGACGCCCGCCGGATCGACCCGGCCGGGCTGCGGCTGCGGACCTGGGTGAACGGCGAGCTGGTCCAGGACGACACCACCGATACCCTCCTGTTTCCCTTCGGGCAGCTCGTCGCCGACCTCTCCCGACTGGTCACGCTGGAGCCCGGGGACGTGATCCTCACCGGCACTCCAGCGGGCGCGTCGGTCGTCCGCCCCGGCGATCTGGTCGAGGTCGAGGTCACCTCGGGTGAGCTGTCGACCGGACGGCTGCGCAACCCGATCGCCGACGGGCCCGGGCTCAAAGCCTACGGGGCGATGCCCAGGACCGACCCGGCGGAGCGCGAGGCGGCGTACGGCTCGGCGTACCAGCCGGAACCGCTGCTCGACCCGCAGTTGGCCGATGGGCTGCGGTCGGTCGCCGTGGCGACGCTCAGCGCCCGGATGCGCTCGCGCGGGCTGCCGCACATGTCCATCGACGGCGTACGCCCGGTGGGCCCCGGCAGCGAGGCGATGGTGGGCGTCGCCCATACGTTGCGGTACCTGCCGCTGCGCGAGGACCTGTTCAGGCGGTACGGCACCGGCATGAACGCCCAGAAGCGGGCGATCGAGGAACTGCGCCCCGGACACGTCCTGGTCATGGACGCCCGCCGCGACCCGACCGCAGGCACCCTCGGCGACATCCTCGCGCTGCGGGCGCGGCAGCGAGGGGCAGCCGGAGTGGTCACCGACGGCGCCGTACGCGACAGTGCCGCCATCGCCGGCCTCGGCCTTTCCGTCTACGCCGCGGGCGCCCATCCTTCCGTCCTCGGCCGCAGGCACGTCCCCTGGGACACCGGTGTGCCGATCGCCTGCGGCGGGGCCCTGGTACAGCCCGGGGACCTGATCGTCGGCGACGCGGACGGGGTGATCGTCGTACCGCCCGACCTCGCCCACGAACTGATCGACGACTGCCGTGAACAGGAGCGGCAGGAGCGCTTCATCACCGAGCAGGTCGCCGCGGGCGAGAGCGTCGACGGCCTTTATCCGCTGGGGCCGGCCTGGCGGGACGCCTACGAGAACTGGTGCAAGGGAGAAACACAGTGAAGTTCCGCAGCGACCCCTCGACCGTCCGGGGGTCCATCGCCCCGGTCGTCACGCCGTTCACCGCGGACGGCGCGCTCGACCACGACAGCCTGCGCACCCTGATCCGCTTCCAGATGGATGCCGGTTCGCACGGCATCTCGCTCGGCGGCTCGACCGGCGAGCCCAGCGCGCAGAGCGTCGCCGAGCGGATCGCCGCGATGCGCACCGCGGTGGAGGAGATCGGCGACCGGGTGCCCTTCCTCCCCGGCACCGGCTCCCACAAGCTCGAAGAAACCCTCGAACTCACCGATGCGGCAATGCAGTTGGGCGCGGACGCGGCTCTCGTCATCACGCCGTACTACGCACGGCCCACCCAGGAGGCCCTCTACCAGTGGTACGCGAGGGTGGCCCGGGAGTTTCCAGACCTGCCGATCGTCGCCTACAACGTGCCCTCCCGCACGGCGGTCGACATCGCGCCGGAGACCGTCAAGCGGCTGTTCACCGACTTCGACAACTTCGTCGGTGTGAAGGAGACGACCAAGGACTTCGAGCACTTCTCCCGCGTGCTCCACGCCTGCGGACGTTCGCTGCTCGTGTGGTCCGGCATCGAGTTGCTGTGCCTGCCGCTGCTGGCGCTCGGCGGGGCGGGATTCGTCTCGGCCGTCGCCAACCTCGCGCCCGGCGCGGTGGCCCGGATGTACGAGCTGTGGGAGACGGGAGACCCCGCCGGCATGGACGCCGCCCGCGACCTGCACTACCGCCTGCACCCGCTGGTCGACCTGCTGTTCGTCGAGACCAATCCGGCGCCCGCGAAGTGGGTGCTGCACCAGCAGGGCAGGATCGCCTCACCCCACGTCCGGCCTCCGCTGACCTCGCCCACCGAGGCGGGTCTGACGAAGATCCGCGCGCTGCTCGTCGAGGGCGGCGACCTCACCGCACAGATCGGAGCCGCCAAGTGATCCCCGAGAACCTGCCCTCGGTCATCCGGCACTGGATCGGCGGTGCACTCGTCGACGCCGCCGACGGGCGTACGTTCGATGTCTCCGACCCGGTCTCCAACACGGCCTACACCCAGGCCGCGCGCGGCTCGGCGGCCGACGTCGCCCGGGCGGTGGCCGCGGCCCGCGCCGCGTTCCCCGCCTGGGCCGGCCTGTCCAACCGGGCGCGCGCGAACGTCCTGTACCGCGTCGCCGATGCCGTGGAGGCCCGCCACGACCGGCTCGCCGCGTTCGAGTCGTACGACTCCGGACTGCCGATCACCCAGGCGAAGGGGCAGGCCCGGCGTGCGGCGGAGAACTTCCGCTACTTCGCCGACGTCGTCGTCGCGCTCGGCGAGGAGGCGTTCCGCCAGGGCGAGGAACAGTTCTCTTACGTGGTCCGGCAGCCGGTCGGGCTGGCGGGGCTGATCACCCCCTGGAACACCCCCTTCATGCTCGAGAGCTGGAAGCTGGCGCCCGCGCTGGCCTCCGGCTGCGCGCTGATCCTCAAGCCCGCCGAGTGGACCCCGCTGTCCGCGTCCCTGTGGCCGGAGATCTTCGCCGAGGCGGGGGTACCGGCAGGCGCGGTGAACATCGTGCACGGCATCGGCGAGGAGGCCGGCCAGGCACTCGTCGACCACCCGGACGTGCCGCTGATCTCCTTCACCGGCTCCACCGACACCGGGCGCCATATCATCCGCTCTTCCGCCCAGCATCTGAAGACCACCTCCATGGAGCTGGGCGGCAAGTCCCCCGTCGTCGTCTTCGCCGACGCCGACCTCGAAGCCGCCGTGGACTCCGTCGTGTTCGGGGTGTTCTCCCTCAACGGTGAGCGCTGCACCGCCGGCTCGCGGGTGCTGGTGGAGCGCCCGCTGTACGAGGAGTTCACCCGACGCCTGGCCGAGCGGGCCGCGAACGTACGTGTCGGCCTGCCCTCCGACCCGGCCACCGAGGTCGGCGCGCTGGTCCATCCCGAACACTACGCACGCGTCCTGAACTACGTCGAGATCGGCAAGAAGGAGGCCCGGCTGGTCGCCGGTGGCCAGCGGCCGGCGCACCTGTCCGACGGCAACTACCTCCAGCCCACCGTCTTCGCCGACGTCGAGCGCGACGCCCGGATCTTCCAGGAGGAGATCTTCGGCCCCGTCGTGGCCGTCGCCCCCTTCGACGACGAGACCGAGGCGATGGAGCTGGCCAACGCCACCCAGTACGGGCTGGCCGCCTACATCTGGACCTCTGACCTCAAGCGCGGCCACCGCATCGCCCATGCCGTCGAGTCCGGCATGGTCTGGATCAACTCCCACAACGTCCGCGACCTGCGCACCCCCTTCGGCGGCGTCAAGGCCTCCGGTGTCGGCCGCGAGGGCGGCGCCCACTCCATCGACTTCTACACCGAATCGAAGATCGTCCACGTCGCCCTCGGCGATGTCCACACCCCCCGTTTCGGAGCCGCTTCATGAACACTCCGGCACCTGACGTCATCCGGTCCGCCTACGCCCAGCTCTCCGTCACCGACCTGGGCGCCGCCCGTTGGTTCTGGGCCGACATGCTCGGCTTCCACGTCCAGTACGAGGACGCCGACTCCCTGTACCTGCGCGGCACCGACGAGCTCACCCACCACTCCCTGGTGCTGCGCCGCGGCGGCCGCGCCGCGCTGGACCATATCGCCTACCGCGTGCGCACCCCCGACGACGTGGACAGGGCCGAGAGGTTCTTCACCGCACTCGGCCGCCCCGTGCGGCGGGTGAAGAAGGGCGACGGCGCACACGGCGTGGGGGACGCCGTGCGGGTGATCGACCCCTTGGGCTTTCCGGTGGAGTTCTTCCACGAGATCGAGCACGCCGAGCGCCTCATCCAGCGCTACGACCTGCGCCGCGGCGCCGAAATCGCCCGTCTGGACCACTTCAACATCTGCACCCCCGACGTCCCGGCCGCCTACGCCCACTACAAGTCCCTCGGCTTCGGCTGCTCGGAGACCATCGAGGGCGACGAGCACGAGCTGTACGCCGCCTGGATGTACCGCAAGCAGACCGTCCACGACGTGGCCTTCACCGGCGGCGCCGGTCCCCGGCTGCACCACCTCGGCGTCGCCACCCACGAGTCCCACCAGGTCCTGCGCTGCGCCGACCTGTTCGGCTCGCTGCGCAAGGAACACCACATCGAGCGCGGCCCGGGACGGCACGGCGTGTCCAACGCCTTCTACCTGTATCTGCGGGATCCCGACGGACACCGGGTGGAGATCTACACCTCCGACTACTACACCGGCGACCCCGACCACGAGACATATCGCTGGAACGTCCACGACGACCGCCGCCGCGACTTCTGGGGCAACGCCGTGATCGATTCCTGGTACAAGGAGGCCACCGAAGTCCTCGACCTCGACGGGAACCCCCAGCCCGTCTCCGACGCCCTGCTGGACGAGTCGGCCGTCAAGGTCGGCGCCGACGGCCTCGGCTGAGCGACGGCGGGCGGGCCCGCCCGTGCGCCGGGCCCGCCCGCCACGGAGTCACCATGTCACTCCCCCGGAACCCGCCCCTCCGCGGCGGCCATCTGGTCATAACCGGGCAAGAACGCGCCGACCAGTCCGGCGGTCGCGCTGAACGCCGTCTCCAGGATGCGGATGCCGGCACCGGGCGCACCGAGGATGTTTCCGGCCGGGACGCGCACCTCGTCGAAGCGCACCCGCGAGACCAGCGCCCCGCGATGCCCGATGGTCTCCATCGAGCCCAGCACGGTCAGCCCCCGCTCGGGGCGCGGCACCAGGAAGACGGCCAGCGACTCCTGCGGCGGTGCGTCCGGGTCCGTCCGGGCGGCCACCGCGAACAGGTCGGCGCCCTCGCCGTCCCATCCGCAGGCGTGGGGGATGAACTGTTTCGTGCCGCTGATCACCCACGCGTCGCCGTCGCGGCGCGCCAGCGTCCGTATGCCCGCTCCCAGGGATGCGGAATGGAAGTTCGCGGAGCCGCCCGGTTCGCTGAAGGCGAGGGCTGCCAGGGCCGCCCCGTCGTCGGCGACGAACGGGGACGGCAGCCGCTCCTGCTGCTCGGGCGTTCCGAACATCAGCAGGGGCATGAGACCCAGACCGGTGGAGAACGACGACAGTGGCACGTCGGCGTCGACCGCCCACAGCTCCTCGGCGACGAGCGCCAGGTCGAGCAGGCCGGTCATCGTCCCGCCCAGGGGCGGCGGGACCTGTTGCCGCAGCAGCCCGGCGCGTACCAGACCCCGGTAGAAGGGCCGGGTCGCGGCGAACCGCTTCTCGGGGGTGGAGAGATCAGCCAGCGTGCCACGGACGTCGCCGAGCACCTCTTCAGCGATCTTCCGGGCGTGGAGTTGCCGCTCCCGCTGCTCGGGGCTGAGGGTGAAGTCGATGGCCATCGGCGCTGCCTTCCGTGGTTCGGGGGGTGGCGACCGTACGGGGACGCTCTCGTCCTCGAAACGTGCTCCGCGGTTGTTCCCCACAGCACAGGCCCTTGCCGTACCGTGCACACATCGGTGCCAGGGAGACCGTCATGACCGTGCTGACCACCCCGGACGCCGGGACCTCCCCGGAGCGGTTCGAGTTCTGGCGCGCCCTGATCAGCCGCAGCTTCGTACCGCTGGAGGCCCTGCCCCGTGAGACTCCCGACTTCCGGGCCACCCTCCGCACCGCCCAGCTCGGCCCGGTGCAGGTCTCCGTCGTCGAGGCCGATGCCCACGGGGTCGCCCACACCCGGCGGCACATCGCCGCCGACCTGCCCGACTTCGTGAAGGTCAGTCTGCAACTGACAGGCCGGTGCACGCTCGCCCAGCGCGACCGGCAGGTACTGCTGCAGCCCGGGACACTGGCCCTGTACGACACCCGCTTCCCCTACACACTGGACTTCGATCAGTCCTACCGCATGCTGGTGGTGATGTTCCCGCGCCCCATGCTGCGCCTTTCCGACAGCGGCCTGGACCGGGTGACGGCGACCGCCGTGGACGGCTCCGGCGGGCTCGGCCCGGTGGTTCTTCCGTTCCTGCACGGACTGGCCGCCCAGGTGGACGCACTGGAGTCCACCGCCGACCCGCAGTTCGCGGACACCGCCATCGACCTGGTCCGGGCGCTCCTCGCGCCGTACGCCTCGCAGACGGCGGAGCCGCGGAACGACGGGCGGGAGCTGCTGACCCGCCGGATCCTCACTTACATGGAGCAGAGGCTCGCCGATCCACGGCTCGGGCCGGACCAGATCGCCGACGCGCTCCACATTTCCCGCCGCTACCTGTACAAGCTGCTCACCGAGCAGGGCCACACCGTCTCGGGCTGGCTCCGCGAGCAGCGGCTCGCACGATGCCGTCGCGACCTCGCGGACCCCGCCCTCGCCCATCTGCCGATCGCCGCCATCGGAGGGCGCTGGGGCCTGCCCGATCCGGCACACTTCAGCCACGCCTTCAAGGCGGCCTACGGGATCAGCCCCCGTGAGGCCCGCACCCGCGGGGCGGAAAACGCGTAGGCGAAGCACCGGCGGTTGTCCAACATCGCGCTCCGCGCGACCGGGCAGGCCTGCCCGTTGCCCCTGCACCGTGCCCGCTGTGGCAAGAGCCCGTGCACACCGCCACAAGCCGGGGCGCCGCACGCGGGGCGACGCTCTGCCCATGCGAGCCGTACTTACCGACTACGACCACATCGTGGTGGGCGCCGGGTCCGCCGGCTGCGTGGTCACCCGCAGGCTGGTGGACGCGGGCCGGAGCGTCCTGCTGATCGAGGCGGGCGGGCGGGACGACAACCCCGCCATCCACGACCCCGGGCGCCTGTGGGAACTGTGGAACTCACCCCAGGACCACGCGTACACCACCGAACCCCAGCAGCACGCCTCCGGAACCCGGGTCTTCTGGCCTCGCGGGAAGGTGCTCGGCGGATCCAGCGCCCTCAACGGGATGATCTACGTGCGCGGCCACGCCGCCGACTACGACAGCTGGGCCTACCAGGGGGCGCCCGGGTGGTCGTACGACGAGGTGTTGCCATACTTCCGGCGCTCGGAGGACTTCGAGGACGGCCCGTCGCGCTACCACGGTGCCGGCGGGCCGCTACCGGTCACTCGCAACCACTCCCCCAACCCGGTCACCAGCGCTTTCGTCGAAGCCTGCCAGGACTACGGGATCCCCCGCAACGACGACTGCAACGGCGCGGACATCCTCGGCGTCAACCTGCTGCACCGTACGATCCGCGACGGCAGACGAGTCAGCGCCTGGACCGCCTTCGTACAGCCGGTGCTCGACAGCCCCCTCCTGACGGTGATGGCCGGGTCGCCGGTGGCGCGGATCGTGGTCGAGGGCGGACGGGCGCGCGGTGTCGAACTGCTGCGGGAGGGCCGTGGCACCACGGTCCGGTGCTCGGGCGACGTCATCTTGTCCGGTGGCACCATCGGCTCCGCCCAGTTGCTCCTGCTCGGCGGCATCGGGCCGGCGGACGAGCTGCGGTCGCTCGGCGTGGAGGTGCACCTCGACCTGCCCGGCGTCGGCGCCAACCTGCACGATCACACCCTGGCCCCGGTGGTGTGGGAAGCGCGGCGCCCGGTGCCGGCGGGCACGGCGAACAAGCTCGAGGCCCACTACTTCGCCAAGACCGACCCGGCGCTGCCGGTGCCCGACCTGCAACCGCTGATGTCGCATGTGCCGGTGCCGGTGCCGGAGGTGACCGTCCCGGAAGAGGGCCGCGGGTACAGCGTGCTGGCCGGCACGATCCGGCCGCTCAGCCGCGGCCGGATGTGGCTGCGCTCCACCGACCCCACCCTGGCCCCGGCCCTGGACCCGTGCTACCTCGCGGAGCCGTCCGACCTCGCGGCCATGGTGGCCGCCGTACAGCAGGTGCGGGAGATCGGGGAGGAGAAGGCGCTCGGCGACTGGCGGGCCCGCGAGGTGGCCCCGGGGCCGCATGTCCGTACGGACGCCGAGGTCGCCGCGTACATCAAGCGCACCCTCCTCAGCTACCACCACCAGGTCGGCACCTGCCGCATGGGCATCGATCGCATGGCGGTGGTCGATCCGCGGCTGCGCGTACACGGCGTCGCGGGTCTGCGCGTCGCGGACGCGTCCGTCATGCCCTCCGTCACCTCCGGAAACACCCACGCGCCCGCCGTCATGATCGGTGAGCGGTGCGCCGACTTCATCTTGGGAGAACAGCAGTGAGCACCACACTCTTCATCGACGGCGAGTGGCAGGCGGCCTCCTCCGGAGCCGAGTTCGAGACCCTGGACCCGGCGACCGGACGGCCGCACGCCACCGTCTCGGACGCGGGCGCCTCCGACGCCGACGCGGCCGTGCGGGCCGCGCGCGCAGCCCTCGAAAGCCCCGCGTGGGCGGGGATCACGCCGGCCCAGCGGGCCCGCATCCTGTGGCGCGTCGGCGACCTCATCGACGAGCACGCCGAGGAACTGGCCGCACTGGAGACCCTCGACCAGGGCCAGCCGCTCGGCATTTCGCGAGCCGTGAGTGTCGCGGGGGCCGCCGAGCACTTCCGCTACTACGCGGGGTATGTCACCAAGATCTACGGTGAGACCGCGCCGCTGTCCTTCCCCGGTGTCCTGCAGTACACCAAGCGGGAGCCAGTAGGGGTGTGCGCGTTGATCACGCCGTGGAACTTCCCCCTGATGATCGCCGGCTGGAAGATCGCTCCCGCCTTGGCCTGTGGCAACACGATCGTCGTCAAGCCCGCCGAACAGACCCCGATGACGACGGTCCGCCTGATGGAACTGTGCCGGCAGGCCGACGTGCCCACGGGCGTGATCAACCTGCTGACCGGCGGGCCGGAGGCGGGGCGCGCACTGGTCGAGCACCCGGGCGTGGACAAGGTCTCCTTCACCGGCTCCACCGAGACCGGCCGGGCGATCGTGCGGGCCTCGGCCGGCAATCTCAAGCGGGTCTCCCTCGAACTCGGCGGCAAGGCCCCGAGCATCGTGCTGCCGGACGCCGACCTGGATGCCGCGGTGGCGGGCTGCCTGCGGGGCTCGCTCCTCAACAGCGGCCAGGTGTGCGCCGCGTACACCCGCTTCCTGGTCCATCGCTCCCTCGCCGACGAGTTCGCCGAGCGCTGCGCCAAGGCAGTCTCCGCCATGCGGCTCGGTGCCGGAAGGGCCCCTGACACCGAACTGGGCCCTCTGGTGACGGCGGAGCACCGCGACCACGTCGACGCGTTGGTGCGCAGCGGTGTGCGGGAGGGGGCCCACCTGCTGGCCGGGGGCGGGCCCGCCGAGGAGCTTCCCGGCTTCTTCTACCGCCCGACCGTCTTCACCGGTGTACGGGACGACATGCGCATAGCCCGCGAGGAGGTCTTCGGGCCCGTGCTGTCCGTGCTGCCCTACGACGAGGAGGACGAGGCGGTGGCTCGCGCGAACGACACCGAGTACGGTCTGGCGGCCGCGGTGTGGACGCGTGACGTCGGGTCGGCGCACCGTGTGGCCGGCGCCATCCGCGCGGGGACAGTGTTCATCAACATGCCCAACCCCGTGGACGCGTCGGCCCCATGGGGTGGTTTCAAGGCGAGCGGCTCCGGCCGCGAAATGGGCCGGGGTGCCATCGACCTCTACACAGAGGTCAAGAGTGTGTGGACCTCGCTCGCCTGACGCACCCGCGCGGCAGCAGGACGTGTCAGCACGGGAGGTGTGTGCCGGCCGACAGGTCCTGCTCGCACCAAATGGTCTTCCCGGTCGTCGTCTGGCGGGTACCCCAACGGTCGGTGAGCCGGGCGACCAGCAGAAGTCCCCGGCCTCCCTCGTCGAGGACCCGCGCCCGCCTCAGGTGGGGCGCCGTGCTGCTGCTGTCGGAGACCTCACAGATCAGCGCGCGGGCGGAGGCACTTTCCGGCACACCGACGGGCTGCGGGATGATCAACCGGAGCTGGATGGGCGTGCCCCCGTAGCGAATGGCGTTCGTGACCAGCTCGCTCACCACCAGCTCGGTAACGAAGGCAGCCTGCTCCAGGCCCCAGGAGCCAAGCTTGCGGATGGCTTCGCCCCGCGCTCGGGCCACCGCGGCCGGGTCCGGGGAGATGTCCCACACGGCAACCCGCTCGGGACCCAGCGGTTGGGGCCGCACCAGGAGCAGGGCGGCGTCATCGGAGGGATGCTCGGGCAGCAGCGTCCCCACCACGTGATCGCACAGCGCCTCCAGTGAGCCGGAGGGTGCGGCCAGGGCCTGGCGCAGTGTCTCCAGTCCCTGGTCGATGTCGCGCTGTCTCGACTCCACCAGGCCGTCGGTGTAGAGGGCGAGCACACTTCCCCGCGGCAGCTCCAGTTCCGCCGACTCGAACGGCAGGCTCCCGAGGCCGAGCGGCGGCCCGGCGGGGAGGTCCAGGAATGACGTCGTCCCGTCGGGGGCGACAAGGGCGGGCGCTGGATGACCTGCGCGGGCCATGGAGCAGCGCCCGGACACCGGGTCGTAGACCGCGTAGAGGCAGGTGGCTCCGATGTCGGCCCCGGTTCCGGCGTCACTGTTATCGCCCTGGTCGCGGGAGACCGCGCCGCCGGATTCGGCCGACAGCCGAATGACCAGGTCGTCCAGGCGCGTGAGCAGTTCTTCGGGAGTCGGGTCGACATCGGCGAGGGACCACACGGCCGTGCGCAGCCGCCCCATGGCCGCGGCTGCATGGATGCCGTGACCCACCACGTCACCGACCACGAGACCCACCCGGGCCCCGGAGAGCTCGATCACGTCGAACCAGTCGCCGCCCACCCCCGTACGGCTGCTCGCCGGGAGGTAGCGGGAGGCAACCACCGCCGCCGACGGCTGGGGCAGCCGCTGCGGCAGCAGGCTGCGCTGCAGGGCCAGCGCGGCCGTGCGCTCGCGAGTGAAGCGCCTGGCGTTGTCCAGACACACGGCGGCTTGGGACACGAGTTCCTCGGCCAGCGCGAGATCGTCCGGTTCGAACGGGTCCGGAGTGTCCCGGGTACGCGTGAACATCACCACTCCCAGGGTCGTCCCGCGAGCTCTGACCGGAACGAGGATCCAGGAATGGGTGCCGTACTTGCGGACTTTGGCCTGGCGGGCGGAGCTCGCCGCGATCCAGTCGCTGACCGTCGGGTCCGAGGTGCGGTACAGCGCCGAGTGGCCGGTGGCCAGGCACAACGCGGCTGGTGAGCTGGCCAGGTAGACGTCGGCGTCGCTTGCGACGGAAACCTCCTCGAAGGCACCCTCGAACCACACCCTCTCGGCGATCCGGCGCAGCCGCACGGCGCCGGGGATGGGGCCGGGAGCGGGCTCGTCGCCTCTGAGCAATCCCTCCAGCAGGTCCACTCGGGCGAAGTCGGCGAACCGGGGGACCGCGACCTCGGTCAGCTCCTGGGCGGTGCGGTTGAGATCCAGGGTGCTGCCTATGCGGGCGCCCGCCTCGTTCAGCAGAGCGAGCCGTTCCTGGGCGAGCCGGGCGTCGGTGACATCGCTGACGGTGGTGCACACGCCGAATGTCCGCCCCAGGCCGTCCACGAGCGGGGCCGTGGCCACGCTGTACACATGTGTGTGGGACACCGTGGGCGGCTTGGCCCGGAAGTCGAAGGCGATCTGCTCCTCACCCGTCTCCAGCACACGCTTCATCCGCCGCTCCCACTCGGCGATCATGGGGCCGCGGACGGCCTCGGACAGGCGTTGCCCTCGGCGCAGCTCGTCCGGTATGCCGGTGATCCGGCGCATCGCGGCACTCTGGCATACGCAGTGCAGCTCGGCGTCGTAGATCGTGAGGGCCATCCGGGAGCGGTTCAGCAACCACTCGACCAGCGCCTCCCGTTCGTCGCCGTCGATGAGGCCGGCGGGCGGCCCGAGCAGCAGCGCCCAACCCTGAGGACGGTGTCCGGACAGAAGGGGATAACAGGAGACGGGCAGGGTCAGCAACCGGCCGTCCCGACAGCGGGCTGGGAGCACCCGATGGCTCTCCTCCCCGGTGCCCGGGCCGGCGGTGGCCGGAAGCGGCAGGCCCACCAGTTCCTTCACCGGCCGGCCGACGGCCTGGGTGACGGTGTGCCCCAGCAGGTGTTCCGCCCTTCGGCTCCAGGCCAGGACCACACCCTGAGCATCGGTGACGACCAGCCCGATCGGCCGGTCCACCGGACCGGTGCCACCGCCCTCCCGCGGAGACCGGCCGTACGCCACCATGGCTCCCAGCGTCGCGCCGATCAGGCACATAATCAACCTGCGCCCGTGGGTCCACGGCCGGCCGCTGGGTGTTGCTGTCGATCACGGCCACGGCGCCCAGCGCAGCGGCCATGGCGCGTACTGCCCGGGTGATGGTCCGTAGCCCATGCGGTGTGAGCCGCCACAGTCAGTCGAGGATGGTGACAGTGCCGACGGTGCCGTCCACGTGGATCCGCCGACCGGTCACAATGCGCGCGGACGCGGATCCGGTGCCGGTGACGGCGGGCAATGAGTACTCGCGGCACACAATGGCGGCGTGGGACATCATCCCTCCGATATCGGTGACCGCCGCCCGCACCTTGCCGAACACGGGGACCCAGCTCGGGGCGGTGACCGGAGCGACGATGATCTCCCCCTCCCGCACGAGGGGCAGGTCTTCCGGACTGTGGACGACCCGCGCCGGGCCGTCGGCGGTCCCCGGTGAGGCCGGCACGCCGATCAGGTCGCCGTCGCCGGAGCATCCGCCGAGCCAGGAGCGGATCCGCTCCTCGTCGATGCCCCACAACATGATGCTGAACGGCTCGGTGACGGCGCGCGGGGGCCTGCCGAGCGCGGGTTCGGGAGGCCGTCGGGCGAGAGCTGCCATGATCCGGCGGCGCCGCGCGACCTCCGGCGGCCAGTAGTCGCAGCCGACCGGCCGGCTGCCTGAGGCCCAGCCCGTGACGTGGTCGAACAGCGCCTCACGGACCTCGTCGCGGGTGAGGTGGAACATGTCCTCATCGGCGGGCCAGAAGCCGGCCTTCCGCAGCAGCCGGGACAGTTCCCTGGCCTTGCGCCAGAAGACACCCATGGTCCAGTGCTCGATGTAGAAGTTGTGGTTCTCCACATACGGGTACGCCTGTCGGGCCACATTGAGCTTGGCGTCGAAGGCCATCTGCTCCGCGGGGTCGAGGAGGGCTCTGTACTCTCCGGTGATCCGCCTGCGCTCGGCGACCAGCCCGGGCAGGTCCCGGTCGATCGTCTCGCCACGTCGCAGCCGCAGCACGTAGTCACGGACGTAACCCAAGGGAAGCGCGGGGTCGTCCCGCCAGTAGACGTCCCCGGCGTAAAAACCGTTCCCGGAGGTGAAGTTGAACCACGGGTCGCGGGCGGCGTCCCAGGCATCGAGCCAGTCCCTGCCCGGCCGGCCACCGGCGGCCAGGGTTTCAAGCGTGCGCTGCCCGGGGTCGGCAGTGGTGAGGGGGCCGTCGACGTTCAGCGCCAGGGCGAGCTTCGCCAGCCGTTTGAGCTCCTCGTCGGGACGGAACAGTTCCATCTCGGCGCCCTGGATCATCTTGGCGATTCCCAGGTCCGGGATATCGGGGAACCAGCGCTTGCACGCCCGGAAGAAGTCCAGGTAGGCGGCGTAGCCGAGGTTGAGAAACTCGAAATGGTACTGCCAGCCGCGGTGGCACAGCGCGATCAGTCGGTCGTACTGGGTGAGCAGGGCGTCGCTGGCGTCCAGCCCGACCCCTGTCTCGACCTCCTCGAAGGGCTGGGTTTCCGGCAGTGGGGCGAACGTGATCGTCTCCAGCTCCCGCACCGTGTCCAGGACCTTGCGCTTCCAGTTGGCCAACAGGTGTTCCCAGTGCCCGAAGTAGTGGCCGGCACGCCTTTGGAACTCCGGTACGCGCTCCTCGACACGGTCGGCGGGCACCGGGACCGGACTCATGTAGCAATAGCCGTGGTGGATGCGTCGCTCCAGTCCGTACGCAGTGGGCACCAGGAAGTACCTGGTGTTGTACTGGCCGAGACATTTGACACCGAATTCCACACAGATCGCCTCGAAAGGTCTGATGACAGTGGGCCAGTGCTGGCGGTCGCAGAACCAGAACGCGGACTCGTCCGTCTCCCGCCTGCCCGGCTGGAACACCAGGTGGTACGGGTACAGGCGCTCCCACCCCGCGGCGCCGGGCGGGTCCGGCACCTCATAGGGGCTGGGGAAGACCGTGCGGGAGTTGGTTGACATGGTGCGGTCCGTTCTCGGGTGCGGCTCACAAACCCGTCAGGGTGTGGGCTATCCCGGCAGCGCCCGAAGTCGCGGCGACGCCGGTGGCCGGTCTCGGTCTGCGGCTCCAGACCGTCTCGGCGCGGCATTGGAGCAGCCGGAACCCACCCTGCGCGGGCAGGTCGCGGGCGAACGCCCACTCGATCTCCAGTGGTGCCCCGGCGCGCTTCTCGGTCTCCTTCGCCAGCCGGGCGATCTCGATGACCTCGTCGGCGGCCAGACACGGAACCGCGCGGCGTTCATCGTCGACGGGGCGCCGAAGGAGCCCCCGACCGTCCGGCGCCGGAACCAACTCGTGGAACTTGGCGCCCACGACGGTCCGCACCGGGACGAGCAGCACCTTGTCCACGAGATAGAGGTCCGGAGTCACCTCGCCGGAGGCCACCAGTTCACCCAGGCCCCAGCCGGCCTCCACGACGATCTTCGACCGGTCACCGTTGGCGGGGTTCAGCGTCAGGGCGACGCCCGCGGTGCGCGCATTCACCATTTCCTGCACGCCCACGGCCATGCCGAGCCCCTCGTCGGGCACGCCGTGGGCGGTCCGGTAGGTGAGCGCGCGGGCGGTCCACAGGCTCGACCAGCAGTGCCGTACGGCATCCAGGACGGCCTCGGCGCCCCGGATCCACAGGCAGGTGTCGTGCTGCCCGGCGAAGCTGGCCTCCGACAGGTCCTCCGCGGTGGCACTGGAGCGTGCAGCCACGGGCACGTCCGGCTGCCCGAGCGCCGAGCAGAGCGCCTCATAGGCATCGGTGACAGCTCGAGCGACCTTGGGGGGCATCGGGTGCCCGGACACCAGGCGGCGGATCGCGGCGCTGGTCGTCTCGGTCCCGGCGGGGTCTTCCGGATCCATCCCGTCCAGGGCCACGCCGATCTCCCGGCGCAGCGCAGAGTCCGAGAACAGTGCCTTGAAGGCGTCCGACGTCACCACGAACCCCCGCGGCACCGAACATCCGGCGCGGACGAGCGCCAGGAGGCCGGCGCACTTACCGCCGACCAGGTTCGTTGCCGCATTCTCAGCTCCGGCCTCCAGCACGATGATGTACCGGCCGCTCATACAACAAGCTAAACAGGTCGCGAGGGCATGGGGAAGCGTGAGAGGGGCGACCCCATACCCACCGTTGATCACCGGTGCGTCCGGACCTTGCCTATCCAAGCGCCCAGGCGCATGCTGAGGCGGTAGCTCCCCTGGCCGCGGAAGCGACGGGGTTACGCCAGAGTGAAGCAAGAACGATGGACTCATCCCGACACACCGAGACTGGACGATCCCCCGACATCCCCGTCGACGCCCTGCCGCCCGCTGCGATCACGATCGACGAAGCCGGTGTCGTCACGGGGTGGAGTCCAGGCGCTCGACTGCTCCTGGGGCACCGTCCGCAGGAGATGCTGGGCCGACGGCTGGCCGATTTCATGACGTCGGGCAACGGGTTCCTTGCCGCGCTGCGGGACGGCTGCGCCAGTGTGGTGGAAATACGGTGCTCGGACGGACGTCCGGTCACATTGTCGGCCGAGGCGCACGGGCTCCATCGACGAGCAGACCATGAGTGGCTGCTCACGGTCCACCCGGATTCACACCGGCCTCCGCCATCCGCCACCGAGCAGCCTCTGCTCCACTGGATATTCACCGACTCGCCCATTGCGCTGTCGGTCTACGACACGCACCTGCACCGCGTGCGGCACAACACGGCGATGAGCCGGATGACCGGGATGGCCGAGTACGACGGACGGGGATGCGAGGTACAAGACGTCCTGACCGGACCGGACACCGGCGGCTGGGAGAAGCACCTGCGGCAGGTCCTTCGGACCGGTGTTCCGGTCTCCCCGTTCATCGTCCGCGGGCGAACACCGGCCGATCCGGATCACGATCATGTGTTCTCGGCGACCGCTTCTCCCTTGCACGACGGCGACGGCACGATCGTGGGCGTGTGCGCCACGGCTCAGGACATCACCGACGAGTTCCACCACCGGCAGCGGTTGGCGATCCTGAACGAAGCCAGTGCTCGCATCGGCAGCACCCTGGATGTGTCGGGAACAGCGCGGGAACTGACGGAAGTCGTCATTCCCCGGCTCGCCGACTTCGTCAGTGTGGACCTCCTCGAGCCGTTGCTGCGCGGCGAGGAACCCGTCCCGGTGACCCGTGGGGCCGAACTCCGCCGAGTGGCCCACCTCTCCGTGCGCGAGGGCACTCCGGAGGCGGTCGTCGAGCCGGGAGCGGTCGACTACTACCCCTGGCATTCGCCCCCGCCCGCTGCCTGGCCACTGGCCGTCCGGTCCTGCTGCGGCGCATGGACACCAGCACCCGCCGATGGTTCGCGGACGATCAGCGCCGCGCCCGGAAGACGGCCCAGTACGGCTTCCACTCCTGGATGCTCATTCCCATCCAGGCCCGTGGCACCTGCCTGGGTGTCGCGGTCTTCTGCCGCTCCCGTCCGGCCGAACCGTTCGAGCAGGAGGACGTGGAGCTGGCCGAGGAACTGGTCACGAGCGCCGCGGTCGCACTGGACAACGCCCGCCGTTACACACGCGAGCGCAGCGCGGCCCTGGCGCTGCAACGCAGCCTGCTGCCCGGGCGTCTGCAGCGGCAGCCCGCGCTCGAGGCCGCCAGTCGTTACCTGCCGGCCACGTCCCAGTACGGGATCGGGGGCGACTGGTTCGACGTCATACCCCTGTCCGGCGCGCGAGTGGCCCTGGTGGTCGGCGACGTGGTCGGCCACGGCACCCAGGCCTCCGCCACCATGGGCCGGCTGCGCACCGCGGTCCGCACCCTGGCCGATGCAGATCTTGCTCCGGACGAACTCCTCATGCATCTGGACGACCTCGTCACCCGACTGGGCAGCGAAGAAGCCTTCGAACCCGGAAGGGAGACGGCCATATGGGCCACGGCGCTCTACGCCGTCTACGACCCGGTTTCGGGCAAGGCCTCGTTCGCCAGTGCCGGGCATCCGCCACCAGCGGCCGTGACTCCGGAAGGCGAGGTCCGGTTCCTGGACATCGCACCGGGTCCGCCGCTGGGCCTGGGCGGCCTGCAGTTCGAGGTCCGGGATTACCAACTGCCCGAAGGCAGCGAGATCGTCCTCTACACCGATGGGCTGATCAGCCACCGTGGCCTGCCCATCGATGTCGGAATCGAACGACTGCGCCGTTCCCTCGGCAGGCCCGCGCAGTCCCTGGAGCAACGCTGCGACGACGTGCTCGCCGACCTGATCACCGGCCACCCGCCGGACGACGTCGCTTTCCTGGTCGCCCGCACGCACACCTTCCGCGCGGATCGCGTGGCCGTGCTCGACATACCGACGGACCCGGAATTCGTCGCCCGTGCCCGGTCCTGGTCCACCGGCCAACTCGCCGCATGGGGCTGCGAAACAGCCGCGTTCACGACGGAACTCGCGGTGAGCGAGCTGGTGACCAACGCCATCCGGTACGGCGCTCAGCCCATTCGGCTCCGTCTGATCAAAGGCAGGTCCCTGATATGCGAGGTGGACGACGCAGGGAGCACGGCCCCGCACCTCCGCCGCGCCCAGGCCTTCGACGAGGGAGGACGCGGTCTGTTCCTCGTCGCCCAGGTGACCGAGCGCTGGGGAACCCGCCACGCCCGGACCGGCAAGACCATCTGGTGCGAGCAAGCCCTACCCGAAGACGGCGAGTCAGCCCTGCTCGCGGCGTCGGCGGAGGACCGGTCCACATCAACGGCAGGCGGGACACCGGGCGCCAGGGTCTGAGTTGTGATCCCGGTCGGTGCTGTCGGCGGTCGCTGGGCTTGCCTTGAGCCGGCCCACTTCAGTCATGCCTGCAAGGTCGCGTACGGATGAGCCCCAGCCGGGCACGCGCGGCCGCTCAAGAATTGCGCCAGTAGTCGTTCGCCGCTGCGATGGTGGCGAACTCGACCGCGACGACGTGCGCGACCGCGATGAGGGAGTCGGCGCTCTCCGCGTATCCGGGGCGTAGCCGGGCACGCGTGGCCTCCTCCGGCTGGGTCGCCTTGACCACCAGTCGGGCCATCTTCAGCGCCAACTCGCGGCCTTCCTCGGGAGTGCCGGTGATCAGCGTGTTGTCGGGAACCAGTGCCATGGGACGACTCCGTGGTGCGGGCTGTGGCGGACCGGTCGGGCCCGCTGGGCAAATGTGTCGGACCCATCATGAGCGCGTTCCCGTGCCTCCGTCCGCGCGCGCCGGCCTTCACAGGCCATCCGTGCCCGCTGGTACAAGCGGTCGTGCACCATGCCACAAGCCGGGATCGTTCCCGCAGGGTGACGCTCGCCCCGAGCGAGTGGCACAGGCCGGCTACGACCACCTTGGCGGGCCGCGCCCTCGTCGAGCACCCGGGGGTTGGTCAGGAGCTCCCAGAGAAGCGTCGGCGTGGAGCTGGTCAGGCGTTCAGTGCGTCGATGAGCGCCATGGTGACGTCCTTGGTGGAGGCTGTGCCGCCGACGTCGCGGGTGAGGATGCCCGCGGCGGTCGTGGCATCGATCGCCTTGTTCAGGCGGGCCGCCTGGTCGTGGAGGCCGAAGTGGTCCAGCATCAGAGCAGCGCTGCCGACCGCGCCGAGGGGGTTGGCCAGGCCCTGGCCGGCGATGTCCGGGGCCGAGCCGTGGACCGGCTCGAACATGCTCGGGAAGCGTCGCTCGGGGTTGAGGTTGGCGCTGGCCGCCAGGCCGAGGCTGCCGGCCAAGGCGCTGCCGAGGTCGGAGAGGATGTCGGCGTTGAGGTTGGAGGCGACGACGACCGAGAGGTCCTCGGGGTGGAGGACGAACTTGGCGGACATGGCGTCGACCAGGACGCTCTCGGTCTCCACGTCCGGGTAGTCGGCGGCGACGCGCTTGAAGACGTCGTCCCACAGGACCATGCCGTACTGCTGGGCATTGCTCTTGGTGACGGACGAGACCTTGCGCCGGGTTCGGGTGCGGGCGAGGTCGAAGGCGAAGCGGATGATGCGTTCGCAGCCGACCTCGGTGAACAGGGCGGACTGGACGGCGACTTCGCCCCCGGGGCCGCGTCCGGAGAGGTTGCGCCCGCCGAGACCGGCGTACTCGCCCTCGCTGTTCTCGCGGACCACGACCCAGTCGAGGTCGGTGTCGTCGGCCTTGCGCAGGGGGCTGGTGATGCCGGGCAGGAAATGCACAGGGCGGACGTTGGCCCACTGGTCGAAGCTCTGGCAGATCTTCAGGCGCAGGCCCCAGAGGCTGATGTGGTCGGGGACGGTGGGCCAGCCGACCGCGCCGAAGTAGAGGGCGTCGAAGTCCTTCAGCTGGTCCAGGCCGTCGTCCTCCATCATCTTCCCGGTGCGCTGGTAGTAGTCGCAGCCCCAGGGAAACTCCTGCCAGTCGAAAGCAAAGGCCCCTCGGGAGTCGTCCGCCAGCGCGTCGAGGACGGTACGGCCAGCGGTGACGACCTCGACGCCGACCCCGTCGGCGGGGATGGCGGCGATGCGGAAAGTGCGGGTTTCGGTCACGGACAGCCTCCGGCGCGTGGTGGATGTTTGGCTGCTCCGAGTCAACACAGCCCTCTCGGGTCGCGTCCAAGACGTGCTTCCGATACGCCCCATAGGCAGGACCGATGGGCGCGGTCGGGGTATGGCCCGGCGCGGAAGAGCTGTCTTCAGAGCTTCGGCCCGGGTTCCCGCGCGGTCGACCGGGGGTTGTGGGCCGCGGCTTCCCGTCGCTGGGCGAGGGAGCGGGTCAGTTCGAGGAAGGCGCGGGCGCCCGGGGTGAGGTGCGCGGGCAGACTGATCATGGCGACGTGGAGGTGAGCGGTGGGCTCGATGGAAGCGACGACGGCGCCACACCGTCGCGCCAGCGTGGTCCAGGAAGCGGGCAGCACGGCGAGCCCCACACCGGCCAGCGCGAGGGGGAGGATGGATGTGCGGTGATCAACGACCGCGGCGATCTCGGTGCCGGGAGCGTGGGCGGTGATGTCGTCGACGATGGCACGCATCAGGCTGCCGCTCCGGGTGGCGATCAGCCTGCGCCCGGCCAGATCCCGGGGGCGCATGACCGCCCCGTCCTCCACTCCGTCGCCCGCGGCCGCCACGACCACGAAGGGCTGCTCCTCCACGGGCAGGACATCGACGTGGGACGCGGTCACCGGCGTGGCGGCCCCGAGCAGTCCCAGCTCGCAGATACCGGTGCGGACGAGTTCGAGCACCTCATCGGGGGTGAAAGCTGCCCGGGCGCTGACCGTCACCGACGGATGCAGTTCGGCGAACCGGTGGATGAGCGTGGTCAGCGGCTCGATGCCCGGCGAGGGCATGGCGGCCAACTCCACCGTCCCGCCCTGCAGGCCCGAGAGGGCGGTGGCCTTGTCACGTACGGCCGCCAGGTCCCGCAACACCCGGCGGCTCGGTTCCAGCAGCTCCGCTCCGGCCTCGCTGAGGACCACGCCCCGACCCTTGCGGTGGAACAGCGGGACCCCGAGGTCGGCTTCCAGGTTCGCCATCGCCTGGGACAGCGAGGGCTGCGCCACGTGGAGCGCGGCGGCCGCCTTGCTGAAGCCGCCGTGCTCGACGATGGCGAGGAAGTACTCGAGTTGCCGGGCGTCCATCGTGCCTCCCCGGCCACCGTCTGACAGGTCGAAGCAGCAGCTTATCGCCCGGCGCGGGACATTCCCCGCCCCGGTGCGGCAGGCTGCCGCACCGGGGCGGGGAATGTGCCGCGGAAGGCTCAGGAGGGCTTGGAGATCGCGACCGAGGGGCGCGCGTCCTCGTCCTTGGCGAGCGGAGCACCTGCCTTCGCCGTGGCGGCGGCCGCCACCTTCCCCTCGCCTCCGTCGGTGTCCGCTTCCGGGATCTGGCCGGAGAGCACGCGACGGGCCCGGGCCAGGTCCAGACCGTTCTCCCAGCGCGCGACGAACAAGGTGGCGACGGCGTTGCCGTAAAAGTTGACAAGAGCACGACACTCGGACATGAATTTGTCAATTCCGAAGACCAGCATGATACCGGCGGCCGGGACATGACCGACGGTGGTCAACGTCGCGGTCAGGGCGATGAAGCCGCCCCCGGCGACCCCGGCCGCTCCCTTGGAGGTCAGCAGCATCACCGCGAGCAGCCCGAGTTGCTGCCCGACGGACAGTGATGTGTCGGTGGCCTGCGCTATGTACAGGGTGGCCAGGGAGAGATAGATGGCGGCGCCGTCGAGGTTGAAGCTGTAGCCGGTGGGAACCACCAGGCCGACGGTGGGCTTCTCGACGCCCATGGACTGCAGTTTGCGCATGAGGCCCGGCAGGGCGGGCTCAGCGGTCGAGGTACCGAGGATGAGGAAGAACTCCTCCTTGAAGTAGCGCAGCAACTGGAAGATGTTCAGCCTGACGTACACGGCCAGCACCGCGCCGAGCACGAGGATCACGAACAGGGCCGAGGTGACGTAGAAGAGCAGGATCAGTGAGCCCAAGCTGGTCAGCGTCGACAGGCCGAACTTCCCGATGGCGAAGGACATCGCGCCGAAGGCCCCGAGCGGGGCGGCCTTCATCACAAACGACAGGACCTTGAACACCACCGCGGTCAGGCGGTTGACACTGGCGATGATCGGCTCACCCGTCCTGCCCACCGACTTGATCGCGATTCCGAAGATCACGGCCAGGAAGATGACCTGGAGGATGTCGCCGTCGACAAAGGCGCCGAAGAAGCTGTTGGGGACGAGATTGGTCAGGAACTCCCACCAGTGCTGGTGCTCACCCTTCTCGATGTACTGGCCGGCGTCGCCGGAGACATCCAGTCCGGAGACATCCGCGTGCACACCGTCGCCGAGCCGGAAGATGTTGATCGCCACGAGCCCCGTGGCCATGGCCACGATCGTGCCGAGCTGGAAGTAGGTGAGGGCCTTGACGCCGGTGCGTCCCACCTTCTTCAGGTCCGCCACCCCGGCGACGCCGCTGACGATCGTGAGGAACACGATCGGTCCGATCAGCATCTTCATCGCCGTGACGAACGTCGTCCCGATCGGCTCCATCGACGTGGCCACATCCGGCCATCGCCACCCGAGCCCGATCCCGACGACGATCGCCACCAGCACCTGTACATACAGTTGCCGGTACCAGGGCTCGGCCCTCACTACACCGCCGTCCGCGGCTTCGTCTGGGGTGTGCGTCATTGCAACCTCCGTCCAGGCAACGGGCGAGCTCCTTCGGCGCGCAGCGCGCACGCGGTGCGCGCCCGGCGACTTCAGGCGCTGCGCGCTCCGCTGCCGGCCTCCAAGACCGTGCGACACCGGGCCCGACCGGCACCGCACCAATTCACGGCTCAGTGAAGCCGGTCACGTTCGGGGAGGTCCACGACCAAAAATCGATGCCCCGCATAGGTGTCGCCTATATATGCGAGGCGATGTTCCTCAGGGGACGAGACCGATGTCGGCCCCGAGGGCGTCGCTGCGAACACTGCCCGAGTTGCTGCTGTGCACCGTCACCACGGGACCGTACAACCTGATCCTCGGCGTCTGGCTGCGCGACCTCCACGACGTGCACAGCCTGGAGCCCCACTGAAGCAGCAACCGGTCCACCTCGGTTTCCGAGAAGAACATCGGCCGGGTCCCACGGCTCAGTGGGGCCCGGCCCACGCCAGAAGGCCCACGGCCAAGAGCCGATGCCTCGTAGTCGGCGGCTACACGGGCTTCGAGGCGGTGAGCAGAGCCATGAGCTGGCGCCGCCGGACGCCGTCGTTGCTTCCGCTGATGAGGGGGAAGGCGAGCGCATCGCGCATATGGCGCGCCAGCGGGGTCTCCTCGGACATGAGACGGTCGATGCCGACGTACGGCTCACGGTGCGCCGCCCCCGGATCGCGGGCTTGTGGTCGATGCTGGAGAACCGCGAGGTCGAGGTGTCGCTGATGTGGGACTACGGCTGGTGCCGCATCGACCGTGCGGACGCGATCGTCATCGCCTGTCTCCGTCGAGCCTGACGCTCAGGTTTCGCAGGTTCACGTTGAGGAGCACACGTACACCGGCGGTGGCCGCCGCCACCGCCAGGGAGCCCCAAGTCGGCTGGCCGGCGAGCCGGATCAGCCCTGCGGCCAGCAGGAAGTCCGACAGCACGGCCACCGCCGGCTGCACCCGATGCCGCCGTACGGCCACCAGCACCGCGGCCACCAGCCCCAGTGCGGTGACGACGAGAGCGGCTTGGCTCAGCACGACCTTCATGGCATGCCGCCCGAACCGCTCGCCTTGGCGGTTGCGTCACTCGCGGCACTCTCCACCGCACGGCGTTCCTCTTTGATCTCCCTGCCGAGGAAGTAGTTCAGCGCGGTCCGGATCGCGGCGATGGCGGCGAGCTGCCCGATCTGAGGGAAGGTCGGGGCCACCGCCGTGCGCAGAATGTCCCCGGCGAGCTGGAATTCCAGGCCGAGCGCGAGAAACCTGCCCAGCCCGAGCCGAATGCGGTCGAACCCCGCGACGGGGGCCTGGCCTCCGCTTCCCTCCCCGCGGCGCCAGGTGAAACCCGCGGCGACGAACCGGACGAACGCTCCGACCGCGCCCCCGAAAATGACCAGGGCACCTGCGAACTCGACCAGACGAGACAAGTTGTCGACCAGGTCGCGCAGAGCCGACTCCGACAGCAGATCCCAGTTCACGGCGTGCAGTCTCATTCTCTCTCCATGCTTCGAGCCCGCGGCCTCATGGCCGGCCCGGCCCAGTGCTGCGTGTCACCGAGAACCCGGCCCTTGGACGCCGGCCCGGCACACGATTCACAACATCCAGCCGGACCTGGACGTATTGAAAGGGGGCCGCCCGAACTACGCCACCACCCCGGACAGCCTCATCGATGCCGCGTACGTGGTTGCAGTCGAATTCCAGACCATCGCAGCCGCCAACAACTACTGGCGGACCTGATTCACCGTTCCTCCCTGCCAGCCGCCAAGGGCCACTACGGCCACCCCCACCTCCAGCCGAGGGGGGGGGGGGGGGGCGCCCCCCCCCCCCCCGCGGGGGGGGGGGGGGGGCGCGTGGCGTGTTAAGGGGGGGGCACCCCCCCGAGCCGCGCCCGGGCCGCCGCCGGGGGCGCCCCGGCC